>CAXTVT010000016.1:0-55209 GCA_964247745.1 uncultured Beijerinckiaceae bacterium | reverse complement strand
AGAAGATCTCGCCCCAGCCGAAGAACACCACGCCTGACATCAGCACGAACACGATCGGATCGTGCCGCAATGCGATCAGGACGGCGATGGCGACGGCCTCCAGCGTGAAGGCCAGCGCCATCGTCTCTTCGCGGCCGATGTGATCCGACACCCAGCCGAAGAAGGGCCGGGTCAGGCCGTTGCAGACGCGGTCGATCGAGAGGGCGAGCGGCACCGCTGCGGCGCCGAAGACCAGCGCGTTGCTGTGACCGAAATCGACGGCGAAGCTCTTGAAGTTCGACACCACCATGAGGCCGCCGGTCGACATCATGGTCATCATCACGAACATCAGCCAGAAGATCGGCGAGCGCAGCATGGCGCCGGGCGTCGCGCCGGTGTGCAGCTCCCGGCTGGAGCGCACCTCGGCCGAGAGCGGCTCGCGCAGCAGAAGGCCGGCGACGAAGCCGACCGCGCCGAGAATCAGTCCGAACACCAGCAGCGTGTGCCGGAAGCCGTCGGCCTTGATCATCGTGTCGATGGGGAAGGTCGTCGCCAGCGCGCCGAAGCCGTAGCCGGCCGCCACCACGCCGACGGCGAAGCCGCGCCGATCGGGAAACCAGCGCACCATCAAGCCGATCGCGCCGATGTAGACGAAGCCGGTGCCGATGCCGCAGAATAGACCGTAGGTCAGGTACAGCATCGTCAGCGAGGTGACCCCGCTCGCCAGCACCCATCCGAGCCCGCTCAGCGCGGCGCCGAGCGCGACCAGCAGACGCGGCCCGAAGCGGTCGATCAGCCAGCCCTGGCCCGGCGCCGCCCAGGTCTGCAGGATGACAAGGATCGAGAAGGTGACCTGCACGCTGGCGAGGTCGGCGCCCGTGGCCTTGCCGAACGGTCCGGTGAAGAGCGTCCAGACGTATTGCGGACTGGAGATCGCCATCATGACGATGAGGCCGAGGAGCAACTGGAACCAGCGCTGCGGAGAGCCGGCGTTGGGTGCGGACATGGAGGCTCCGGGGCGGTGACGGGCTCGCGTGGCAACTATCGTGCTAGCCGCAAACGCGTGGACCGCGGTCCACCGAAGATGGGTTGTTCGCCTGTCTGCAACCACGAAGCCCGGGACTCGATGGAACGGGCAGGGGCGCCGACAGCTTTGCCGGTCATGCAATGGAGGCTCGCATGCACCTGTCCGGCCAAGGTATCATCGTCATTCTCGTCGTCGGCATCGTTGCCGGCTGGATCGCTGGGCTCATCGTGTCGGGCGGCGGGTTCGGCATCATTGGCGATTTCATCGTCGGCATCATCGGTGCCTTCATCGGCGACTACGTGCTGAACTATTTCCACGTCCACTTGGCGTCTGGCATCGTCGGCCTGATCATCAACGCCGTGATCGGCGCCGTGATCCTGCTGTTCATCCTGCGTCTTGTGGGTTTCGGCACCGGCGGCTACGGCCGGCGGCTCTAGGCTCGTGACAGTCGATTGACGCGGGAGCGCGTGGTCTTCATGTAGGCGCGCCTTGCGCCTTCAGAGAGCCCACCGCTTTTCCATGTCTCGTCTCGTGATGAAGTTCGGCGGCACGTCCGTCGCCGACCTCGACCGTATCCGCAACGTGGCTCGCCATGTGAAACGCGAGGTCGAGGCGGGCCATGAGGTCGCCGTGGTGGTCTCGGCCATGTCGGGCAGGACCAACGAACTTGTCGGCTGGGTCAAGGACGCATCGTCCCTGTATGATGCACGCGAGTACGATGCCGTGGTCGCCTCCGGCGAACAGGTCACCGCCGGCCTCCTCGCCATCGTCCTGCAGCAGATGGGCCTGCCGGCGCGCTCCTGGCAAGGCTGGCAGATCCCGATCCGAACCTCCGACGCCCACGGCGTCGCCCGCATCGAGGCGATCGACGACACCAACATCGCCGCCGGCTTCGCCAGGGGCGAGGTGGCCGTGGTCGCCGGCTTCCAGGGCGTGCACGAGGGCACCGGGCGTATCGCGACGCTGGGGCGCGGTGGCTCGGACACTTCGGCGGTCGCGGTGGCGGCCGCGATCAAGGCCGATCGTTGCGACATCTACACCGACGTCGACGGCGTCTACACGACCGATCCGCGCGTCGTGCCCAAGGCACGCCGGCTCGACCGCGTCGCGTTCGAGGAGATGCTGGAGATGGCGTCGCTCGGGGCCAAGGTGCTGCAGGTACGCTCGGTCGAGCTCGCCATGGTGCATCGCGTCAAGACCTTCGTGCGTTCGTCCTTCGACGATCCCACGGCGCCATCGCCAGGCACCCTGATTTGTGAAGAGGACGACATCGTGGAACAGCAGGTCGTGACCGGCATCGCCTTCTCGCGCGACGAGGCGCAGATCACGCTGCGACACCTCAAGGATTCGCCGGGGGTTGCCGCCGGCATCTTCGGGCCGTTGGCCGATGCCGGCATCAACGTCGACATGATCATCCAGGTCGCGTCGGGCGATGCCCGCCACACCGACATGACCTTCACCACGACGACGGCCGATTACGGTCGCGCCTGCGCGCTGCTGGAAGCCAAGAAGGCGGATATCGGCTTCGAGCAGATCGACGGCTCGACCGACGTGGTCAAGGTGTCGGCGATCGGCGTCGGCATGCGGTCGCACGCCGGCGTGGCCGCCAAGGCCTTCGAGGCGCTCTCCGGCAAAGGCATCAACATCCGGGCGATCACGACGTCGGAGATCAAGTTTTCCGTGCTGATCGATGCGGCCTATACCGAGCTCGCGGTGCGCACGCTCCACACGCTCTACGGGCTCGACAAGGCGGCGTAGAGTCCAGATCGATGGACAAGCGCACGCATCCCGATCGCTTCGCCGACCAGGGAACAATCCACTGGCCCGATGTCGCGGCGGCGAAGTTTTTCACGATGTCAAACAGCGGGTCGTCGAGACCGGTCTCGCTCTCCGCGATGCGGAGGGTTCGACAGGGTGGTCTTTTGCTCGTCTCGTCGTTCGCCCAGCGCAAGCGCGCCAGGCGGTGAGAGAAGCGTCCGTTTCTTTCCGACCAACCTGTCGTCGAGATGGTACAGATACCTCAAATGGAGCAATCTGCAAGCTTCAAAAGGTAGTTTTTCCAGGCTTGCGGCGGGTGTCGGTTTCTTGAGACACGGGGCAGAAGGCCGGGTCGTCCTCCCACACCTTGGCTTGCTCGACGTCAGCCACGAGCGCACGACGGCGCTCAATCCACCGGCGTGGCCTCCCGCACCTCGAAGAACGCGAAGCTGCCGGCGAGCGCGATGGCGCAGCCGATCGCGGTATCCGACAGGCGAGCGCGAAACAGCGCTGCCACAAGGTCGGCGCTGGGCAGCGCCGTGTCGATGAGGATCAGCACCCAGGCCGAGAGCACCGCGGTGCCGAGCCCGTAGTTGCGTTCGTAGCCCAACGGCCAGACGAACGGCAGCGCGAGCACGAGCGCGAGCAATCCGCCCGGCCGCGCCGGAGCGGGAAGCGCGCGCACCGCGACGAAGGCCGCGAGCACGCCGGCGATGGTGCCGAGGAAGCGCTGGACGACGCGGACCGTGTTGGCGCGGCGGTCGGGCTGCATGACGAGCAGGACGGTGACGGTGACCCAATACGGCCGCAGCCCGCCCCAGGCCACGCCGACCAACAGGCCGGTCGCCGCGGCGCAGCTGTAGATCAGGCTGAAGCGCGGCCCGGGACGTCCGGCCGCGGCGTTCGTCCTGGCGACGGCGATGCTGCGACCACCCCGGCTGAGCCGATCGTCGATCAGCACGCTGGCGCTCCCGACCGCCGTCCCGACCACAGCCGCAGCGAAGCTCGGCCCGATGTCGATCGGCAGGAAGGCGGTCACCACGAGGCAGCACAGCCCGAAGCGCGGCAGGGCCTCCAGCCCCGGCGCGGAGCCGTGGACGAACCCGGCCACCAGGGCGACGGCGAACACGACCGCGATGATCAGGCCGACGTGGCCGGCCAAGGCGAGGCCGAGACCGCCGAGCACGGCGAACAGGAGACCGCCGACCGCCTGGACCTTCGCGCGGTTTGCGAGGGTCACGGAGCGGTCCGCGAGGCAAAGGAAGTTGGTGAAGAAGGCGCAGAGGACGGCAGCCTCGAGCCGGCCGATCAGAAGGAACAGAGCGAAGCCCGAAGCAATCGACAGGCCGCTGCGCAGCATGGCCGATGTCGGCAGCGGTCCAGGCCGCAGCCCGCACACCGCCTCGGCATGATGAGCCAGGCGTCTCGACCAACGGTGGGTCCGTGTCATGCAGGTGCGCTTTCGACCGATGTCGTCAGCCGGCGAAGCGCCCGGCTTCCTCCGCGGCGCGGAACAGCGCCTGGGCCTTGTTGCGGCATTCGCGCGCTTCGCTCTCCGGGTCGGAATCGTAGACGATTCCCGCGCCGGCCTGAACGTGCATAGTGGCGTCCTTCACCACGGCGGTGCGCAGCACGATGCAGGTGTCCATCTCGCCCGAGGCTCCGAAATAGCCGATGCAGCCGGCGTAGATCCCGCGCTTGTCGGTCTCGAGCTCGTCGATGATCTGCATGGCCCGCACCTTGGGCGCGCCCGAGACCGTGCCGGCGGGGAAGCCGGCGGCCAACGCGTCGATCGTATCGTGCGCCGGGTCGAGCCGCCCCTCGACGTTGGAGACGATATGCATGACGTGGCTGTAGCGCTCGATGGCGAAGCGCCCGGTCACGTTGACCGTGCCCGTCGCCGCCACGCGACCCACGTCGTTGCGGCCGAGGTCGAGCAGCATCAGGTGTTCCGCGCATTCCTTCTCGTCCGCGAGCAGGTCGGTGGCGAGCGCGTCGTCCTCGGCGCGCGTCTTGCCCCGTGGACGCGTGCCGGCGATCGGGCGGATCGTGACCGTTCCGTCACGCACGCGCACCAGGATCTCGGGAGAGGATCCCACCACCTGATGCGTCCCGAAGTCGAGGAAGCACAGGAACGGCGCCGGATTGACCCGCCTCAGCGCGCGGTAGAGCGAGAACGCCGGCAGGACGAACGGCGTCGAGAAGCGTTGCGACAGCACCACCTGGAAGACGTCGCCGGCGCGGATGTATTCCTTGGCCTTGTCGACCATGGCGAGGAAGCGCTCCGGCGGCGTGTTGCTGGCGGGCGCGATCGCGGGGAGCGGCGCGCGCAAAGCCTTGGCTGCGCCATGCGACAGCGGCCCTTCGAGGATCGCGACGACGGCGCCGAGCCGCGTCTGCGCGCGAACATAGGCGTCGCGCGCGTCCTCGTTCGGCTTGGGCCGCACCGGGGTCACGACCGAAATCTCGTCGCGCACCGTGTCGAAGACCACCATCAGCGTGGGCCGCAGGAAGATCGAGTCGGGCACGCCGATCGGGTCGGGCTTGGCCGGCGCCAGCCGCTCCATCTCGCGCACCATGTCGTAGCCGAGATAGCCGAAGATGCCGGCTGCCATCGGCGGCAGTTCGTCCGCTTCGGCGGAGGCGATGCGCGATGCGGCGATCAAGGCCCGCAGCGCGACGAGCGGCGGCTCCGGGCAGGGCGCGAAACCCTCGGGTTCCACCATCGCCTCTCGCGCGATCTCGGCGCGGCCGCCGCTGGCGCGAAACACGACGTCGGGATCGAGCCCGATCATCGAGTAGCGGCCGCGCACGACGCCGCCCTCCACGGATTCCAGCAGGAAGCAACGCCCGGCACGGCTCGCCGACAGCTTCAGGAAGGCCGAGACCGGGGTCTCGAGATCGGCGATCAGGGTGGTGGCGACGAGTTGCGGTTCGCCCGCGGCGTGCCGCGGCCTGAAAGCCTCGAACGATGGAAACATCATCAGCTGCCGGGTTCGTTACCCAGCGCCGTGGCGAGCGCCTTCTGGTTGATGGTGACGCCGACTTCGGCTTGGACCTTGCCGAGATATTGTTGCGTGACGTCCTCCTCGAAGCCGTTCTTCACCTGATCGATGAGCTTCTTGAACTCGGGATTGTTCGGGTCGACCGGGGACACGCGGGCCGCCTCGACCCTGAAGACGATCCGGCCGCGACCCTGCGCGGACACGGAGCCGGCCTTGCCGACGGGATGATCGAACAAGGCGCTGGCCTCCACGGACGGGAGCTCGGGCGCGCCGCCGCGCGTGACGTTGCGCGCCTGCATGACCGGCTGCTTGGCCGAGGCTGCGGCGGCAGCCAGCGTCTCGCCGCCGTCGATGGCCTTGACGATCCGGTCGCCCTCGGCCGCGAGCTTGCGCACGACCTCCTCCATCCGCCAGGCCGTCTCGACCTTCGCCTTGACCTCGGCCAAGGGCAGCTGATGCGCGGTGTCGATCTGCGTCACCGCGAACCACTCGGACCCGCCCTGATCCGTGCGGATGACGTCGGAATCACTGTTCAGCTCGGCGGCGAACGCCGCCTTGAGCAATTGAGGACCGGCGATGAGCCCTGCCACCGGCTTGCCGTCCTTGTCGCGCCCCTGCGCATCGATCGCATCGATCGTGCGTATCTTCAGGCCGGCGCTCGCGGCGGCTTCGGCCAGCGACTTGCCGGCAGCCCGCGCGTCCTCGACCTTTTCCGTGTCCTCCGTCGCCAGCTGCCGCGCCTTGATGATGGCGATCTCGTCCTTCAGTTCGGCCGACACCTCCATCAAGGATTGCGTCGAGCCGGCGATGATCTTGGAGACGTGCACCAGCACCATGCCGAACCGCCCCTTCACCGGCGCGCTCGTCTCGCCTTCCTTGAGGGCGAAGGCGGCGGCCGAGATCGCCGGGTCGGCGATGTCCGGCTTGCCGACGGTGCCCAGCGACACGTCGGCCGGCGTCTTCTTCTCGTCGGCGACCACCTTGTCGAACGCTTCGCCGCCCTTGATCTTGGCGTCGGCCGCCTGCGCCGCCGCCGCGTCGGGGAACACCAGCTGTTCCACGATCCGCCGCTCGTGCTCGAAGCGCGCCGCCTTCTGTTCGTCGTAGCGCTTCTGGACTTCGTCCGAGGTGACCGCGTCCGGCTTCACCAGGTTCACGGGCACGATGGCCAGCACGTCGAGCTTGCGGAACTCCGGCGCGGTGTAGGTAAAGGTGTGCGCGTCGTAGTAGCTCTTCAGATCCGCCTCGCTCGGCGCCGCGACCGCGCCGGCCGCAGCCGGCGGCAGGATGAAGAAGTCGGCGTCGCGGACCTCCGCCTGGAAGCGGTGGACCGCGTCGGTGATGATCGCCGGGAGCTGGAGCCCGCCGGCAACGGATGCCGACACCTCCTGGCGCAGGATCAGCCGGCGCTGCGCCGTGGCGTAGCTCATCTCCGAATAGCCGTTCTCGCGCAGGATCGCCTTGAAGCGGCTCTGGTCGAAGGTCCCGTTGGCAGGATTGACGAACGTCGGGTCGCGTTCGATGAGGCGCACGATCTCGTCGTCGCCGACGGCGAGGCCGAGCTTCGTCGCCTGCTGGTCGAGCAAGGTGTCGGTGAGCAGGCGCGCCAGCACCTTGCGGTCGATGCCGGTGCGCTTGGCCTCGTCACCGGTGATGCCGCGCTTCTGTTCCTGCTGCTGCCGTTGCAGCTCGGTCTGGAAGGCGTTGCGGTACTGATCGATCGTGATCTTGCCCGAACCGACGCGAGCGATCTCGCTGGCGTCGTAACCGGTGAAGCGGTCGCCGATGCCCCAGATCGCGAAGGAGCCGATGATCAGGACGAGCACCACGCCCAGGATCGCGCGTCCGAAGACGTTCTGGGAAAGGGCACGCATCTGCGTCAGCATGAAGGGGTGTCCGTCGCGTTCGCCGGCGCCGTGAGGCCTGCTGGGAGCGCGAAGTGGTGCCTCAACCGCCGCGCCTTGGCAACCTTTGCCCAACACCGGCGCCGATGCTAGACGGCTCGCGCCGAACGGACGACCCCGCCGGCTTTGGTTTCAAAGACTTCTGGGAGCCTGCCGCCGATGGCGCGACCACCCCGACCGCTCGTTGCCGGGAACTGGAAGATGAACGGGCTGCGCGCCGACCTGCCGCAGATCGAGGCGATCCGCGATGCGGTCCGCGACGGCGAGGCCGGTGACGTCGAGGTGCTGGTCTGCCCGCCGGCGACGCTGCTGCGCGATGCGTGCGTCATCGCGGAAGGGACGACGCTCGCCGTCGGCGCCCAGAACTGCCATCGTGCCGAACATGGTGCGCACACCGGCGACATCGCCGCGGCCATGCTGGTCGATGCCGGCGCCACCTATGTGATCCTCGGCCATTCCGAGCGTCGGGCGGACCACGGCGAGAGCAACGTCGCCGTGCGCCGCAAGGCGATCGCCGCGATCGGCGCCGGGCTCGACGTCATCATCTGCGTCGGCGAGACCAAGGAGGATCGCGACGAGAACCGCGCTCTTGCCGTGGTGGAGCGCCAGATGTCGGGCTCGCTGCCGACCGGCACCGATGCGTCGCGCCTCGTGCTGGCCTACGAGCCGATCTGGGCGATCGGCACCGGCGTCACACCGACACCCGACGACATACGCGAGATGCACGCCTTCATGCGCGGGGAGATCTCGCGGCTCATGCCCGACGGCGGCGAGAGCATCCGTCTGCTCTACGGCGGCTCGGTGAAACCCTCGAACGCGCGTGAGCTGATGGCGGTGGAGAACGTCGACGGCGCGCTCGTCGGCGGCGCCAGCCTCAAGGCCGCGGATTTCCTCGCGATCGTCGCCGCCTGCCGGACGCCGGTCTCGGCGTAGCGGCGCCCGGATGCGCGAGCCGCAAGGCAGCGGCGCGGCCGGGACCCTTGTCGCGCTGCAGCATGGGCCCGACATGCCGAATATGGTTTCCTCCACAACCGTCCCGCAGAGTCTCTCGGCGCCGCTCGCCGCCCATGAGATCCGCCGCATCATCTACGGGCTGATGATGGCGATGCTGCTCGGCGCGCTCGACCAGACGATCGTCGCCACCGCGCTGCCCACCATCGGCCGCGACCTCGGCGGTGCCGCGCACCTGCCCTGGGTCGTCACCGCCTACCTGCTGGCCGCGACCTCGGCCGTGCCGATCTACGGGAAGCTGTCGGACATCCACGGGCGCCGCGTGGTGCTGCTCGCCGCCATCGCCATTTTCGCGATCGGCTCAATCCTCTGCGCGCTCGCGCCGGACATGGCCGCGCTCGTCGCCGCCCGCTTCGTGCAGGGGATCGGCGGCGGCGGTCTGCTGGCGCTGTCCCAGACCATCGTGGGCGACATGCTGACACCCCGCGAACGCGCCGGCTGGCAAGTCTATTTTGCGACCGCGTTCACCACCGCCAGCGTCGCGGGCCCGGTGCTCGGCGGCTTTTTCGCCCAGCACCTGGCGTGGCAGATGATCTTCTGGATCAACGTGCCCCTGAGCGCGGCCGCCTACCTCATGACCGCCGCGCCGCTGAAGCGGCTGCCGCGTCACGAGCGGCCCCACAAGCTCGATCTCCTCGGAGCGTTTCTGCTCGTCGCCTCGACGTCGACGCTGCTGGTCGCGCTGTCTTGGGCCGGAGCCCGCTTCGGCTGGCTCGATCCACGGACCGTCACGGTGCTCGCGGCGAGCGGGCTGCTCTTCACCGGCTTCTCCATCCGTCTGAAGCATTCCGCCGAGCCGTTGATCCCCCTCGACATCCTGTCCAACAAGGTGGTCCTGTTCGCCACCACCGCCGCCGCGCTCAGCGTGGGGCTGTTCCTCGGGCTGGCCATCTACGCACCGATCCTGTTCGAGACCCTTCGCGGGCTCAGTGCGTCGGCGTCGGGCGTCGCTCTGCTGCCGCTGACGGTCGGCACCGTCGCCGGCACCTTGATGTCGGGCAGGGCCATGGCGACCCGCCAACATTACAAGCGGCTGCCGCTCGCGGCCATGCCCTGCGCGGTCGTCGCGGCGCTGGTGCTCGCGGCGACCGCGGGAACGATGCCGGTCTGGGGAGTGAGCCTCGTCTTGGCGCTCGTCTCGATCGCGCTCGGAACCCTGCTGCCGATCTCTCGTGTCGATCCAGAACGCCGTCGCTCTCCACCAGCTGGGGACGGCAACCGCGACGGCCAATCTCTGCCGCCAGCTCGGCGGGGCGGTGGCCGTCGGGATCTTCGGCGCCGTCCTGCTCGGCACGCACGGCCAGGCGGCCGTTACGCCGTCGCTTCACGATCAGGCCGCGCTGCTTGCCAAGTTCAGGATCGTCTTCACTCTCGTCGCCGTGGGCGCCGGAGGCGCCTTCGTGGCGATGCTGCTGATGGAGGAGCGGCAACTCGACGGCCCCGCTCGCGACGTTGCCGATGCCCAGTGTGTTCCCGGCGAGTGATCGTTCCGAGACCCCGACACAGACGGATCGATGCCGAAATTAAGCCGCGAACCGCGCCGGCTTTTCAACGGCCTCGGATGTCCCGGTCCAACGCCCGGACTCGCTTTGGCGAGGGGCGCGTCGACCCGTTTTTACGGCGCTGATGAGCAAAGCCTTGTAGTCGGCGCTCGGCGTCGAACGGCCACGAAGCGCGAAGCGGGAAACCAGTGCGGTCATCGGACATCCCTGCGTTGTCGTGAGCACAATGCTCGAACGGGCAGATCGATCCCTGGGCAGCCCTCCCTCGAAGGATGGTTGCCTCGCCGTACCTCCGCCCCTACGAGATCGCCTTGTTCGACACGGAGCCTTCATGAGACCATCCAAACGCGCGCCCGCGGACCTGCGAGCGGTAACGCTCGAGCGCAAGGTGGCGCGGTATGCGGAAGGCTCCTGCCTCGTCAAATTCGGCGGTACGCATGTGCTCTGCACGGCCTCGCTCGAGGACAAGCCGCCGCCGTGGCTTCGCGGGCAGGGCAGGGGCTGGGTGACGGCCGAATACGCCATGCTGCCGCGCGCGACCCACACCCGTACGCGCCGCGAATCGACCTCCGGCAAGCCCTCCGGGCGCACCCAGGAGATCCAGCGTCTGATCGGCCGCAGCCTGCGCGCCGTGACCAACCTGCAGGGCATGGGCGAACGCCAGATCACGGTCGATTGCGACGTGCTGCAGGCCGATGGGGGCACCCGAACGGCGTCCATCACCGGCGCGTGGGTGGCCTTGCACGATTGTCTCGACTGGATGCGTTCGCGCTCCATCGTCAAGGAGAACCCGCTGCGCGATCACGTCGCCGCGGTGTCCTGCGGCATCTACCAGGGCGAGCCGGTGCTGGACCTCGACTACGCCGAGGATTCCGAAGCGCAGACCGACGCCAACTTCGTCATGTCGGGTGCCGGCATGCTGGTCGAGGTCCAAGCCTCCGCGGAGGGCGCCGTGTTCTCCGAGGCCGAGCTCGCGAGCATGATGGCGCTGGCGAAGGCCGGCATCGCCGACCTCGTGGCGCTGCAGAAACAGGCGCTCGCCTGAGACCCGCGCAATGCCTCGCCTGATCACCGGTGGGCTCGTCGTCGCCACCCACAATGCCGGCAAGCTGCGCGAGATGCGCGAGCTGCTGGCCCCTTATGGGATCGAGGCGATCCCGGCCGCCGAGCTGGCGCTCGCCGAGCCGGAGGAGACCGGCGCAACCTTCGCGGCCAACGCCGCGATCAAGGCGGAGGCCGCGTGCCGCGCCACCGGTCTCCCGGCCTTCGCCGATGATTCCGGCCTCTGCGTCGAGGCGCTGGATGGCGAACCCGGCATCCATTCCGCCCGTTTCGCCCAAGATGCCGGCAGCTTTGCCGCGGCGATGGAGGCGCTACGCCGCCGGCTGCAGGACCGTCGTGCGCCGCCGCCGCACCGTGCCTATTTCGTCTCCGCGCTGGCGCTGGCGCGGCCATCCGAGCCGGTGCTCGGAGTCGAGGATCGGGTCGACGGCACGCTGGTGTTCCCGCCGCGGGGGGCGCTCGGTTTCGGTTACGATGCGATCTTCAAGCCGGACGGCCACGTCCGCACGTTCGGCGAAATGGCGGCGAACGAGAAGCACGGCGTCCCCGCCGACGGATCGCGGGCGCTGTCGCATCGCGCCCGCGCCTTTCAGCGCTTCGCGGCGGTTGCGCTCGACGATCGGTGAAGGCGCGCCGTTCGGCGGCGTTGAAAAGCGCTCGTTCGGGCGCCAATATCCATGCGTTGTTGGCCCCGCGACCTGGAGGCTGTTTCGGCGCAGCGCATCGATAAGTGGCTCTGGTTCGCCCGTGTCGTGAAGTCGCGCTCGCTTGCCGCCCGACTGGTGGAAGGAGGGCACGTGCGCATCAACGGCGTACGCTCGGACAACGCGGCCAAGGCCTTGCGTCCCGGCGACGTGCTCACTGTCGCACTCGAGCGGCACGTGCGCGTCTTGCGCGTCGTCGCCGACGGCGAGAGGCGCGGACCGTTCACCGAGGCGTCGCGTCTTTTCGAGGACCTCGCAGGACCGGGCGGCGACGTTGCGTCGGGAGCGACCCCCTAGCGCTTGCCTTGCCGTCGCGAAGCGACTAGGCAGCGGCCTCTCAAGAGGGGCGCGGGCGGCGGACGCAACGCCGCCAGGGAGCGGATATGACCTACGTCGTCGTCGAGAACTGCATCAAGTGCAAATACACCGACTGCGTCGAGGTCTGCCCGGTGGATTGTTTCTACGAGGGCGAGAACATGCTCGTCATCCACCCCGACGAATGCATCGACTGCGGCGTCTGTGAACCCGAGTGCCCGGCCGAGGCGATCAAGCCCGACACCGGCAAGGGCCTGGAGTCCTGGCTCAAGCTCAATGCCGACATGGCCAAGAGCTGGCCCAACTTGACCAAGAAGCGCGATGCGCTGCCGGAGGCCAAGGAGATGGATGGCAAGGAGGGCAAGCTCGCCGAGTTCTCCGCCAACCCCGGTGAGGGCGACTGAACCGATCGGTTCGCTTCTACGAGATCGGGCAGGGCATCGTTAACCAAGCAGCTGTGCGCGCGAGGCAACAAGCTCCCGGTTTCATTGATTTTCTGGCTTTCGCGTGGTAGGTGAACATTAACAGTTCGCAGACCTTCGCTGTCGTCCGTTGCCGCCCGGAGCTCGGTCGGGCGGAAACAGTCGTCTTGGTCTCGCAATCTGGATCTGCCGCAGCACAGCGGCCAAGTGCCTTATCGAGGCTGCGAGATGCGGTCCCGATGGGTGTCCGCGCGCTCAGCGCGGGCCAGAAAGGAGCGGTTCGACCGATGCCGACAAAGACCCGGTCTGCCACAGGCAACGCCAGCGATGCAAAGATCACCGAGCCGCCTGCCAAGGGTGCCGGGCGGAAGACGGCGACGACGATCCGTGCCGCCCGTGATCCTTTAAAGCCGGCCGCCGGCGAAGCCAAGCTTAAATCGCCCCAGGTGGCGGAGGCGCAGGCCACGGCCGGCGTGGCTCCGAAGGGAGCCGGCAAGCGCATGGTTTCTATCGCCTCGACCAGCGTCGACGACCCCGAGACGACGAAGGCCACAGATCCGCAGCGGATCGATCCCGCGGCGTCGCGGAAGGCTGCAGCGGCTTTCGTTGCCGCGCGCAGGAAGATGGCACCGGCGGCCACGCCCGTGTCTCCCGTCAACAGCAGCGATGCGTCGAAAGGTACGGTATCAGTGTCGGACAACATCGTCGGCAAAACCACCCTCGACAACTCGGCGCCGGAAACCGCCGCTCCGGCGCCTGTCGCCGTGGCGCCCGTTCCAGTCATGCCGCAGCGGCCGTTTTCGGCGGTCCAGCGCGGGCCGGCCGCGATGAAGCCGCGTCCCGCGCCCTCGGCCAAGGGCCAGACGTTCAAGACCGGCGAGTTCATCGTCTATCCGGCGCACGGCGTCGGCCAGATCACGGCGGTCGAGTCCCAGGAGGTCGCCGGCTACAAGCTCGAACTCTTCGTGATCTCCTTCGTCAAGGACAAGATGATCCTGAAGGTGCCGCTGCCCAAGATCTCCAGCGTCGGCATGCGCAAGCTCGCCGAGCCGCCGGTGATGAAGCGGGCGCTCGACACGCTGACCGGCCGCGCCCGGGTCAAGCGGACCATGTGGTCGCGCCGAGCCCAGGAATACGAGGCGAAGATCAACTCCGGCGACCTCATCGCCATCGCCGAGGTGGTTCGCGACCTCTACCGATCCGACGCGCAGCCGGAGCAGTCGTACTCGGAGCGCCAGCTCTACGAGGCGGCGCTCGATCGGATGGCGCGTGAACTTGGCGTCGTCCAGAAGCTGACTGACACCGAGGCGCTGAAGATCATCGACGATCAGCTGCAGAAGGGCCCGCGTCGCGGCAAAGCCGACGAGGCGGAGGATGCCGAGGCCGACGAGTCCGACGAGGGCGGGATCGGCGAAGCCGCGTAAGCGGCTCGCCATGGAGACGATCGGGGCGTCGGCGAGGGCCGGCGCCCTTTTCCTGTCCGATCCTCAGTTCTTCAGCTTGTAGCCTGTGCGGAAGATGCACCAGACCGCGGCGAGGCAGAGCACGAGGAACACCAGTGTCATGGCGAGGCTCAGGCCGACCCCGACATCGGCGGTGCCGTAGAAGCTCCAGCGGAAACCGCTCAGCAGATAGAGCACCGGGTTCACCATCGAGACGTGCTGCCAGACCGGCGGCAGCATCGTTACGGAGTAGAAGCTGCCACCGAGGAAGGTCAGCGGCGTCACCACCAGCAGCGGCACGATCTGGAGCTGCTCGAAGCTCTTGGCCCAGATGCCGATGATGAAGCCGAGCAGGCTGAAGGTGACCGCGGTCAGCAGCAGGAAGGCGACCATCCAGACGGGATGCACGATCGAGAACGACACGAAGAGCCGTGCCGTCACGATGATGATCGCGCCCAGGATGATCGACTTGGTGGCGGCGGCGCCAACATAGCCGCAGGCTGCCTCGGCCCAGGACACCGGCGCCGACAGCAGCTCGAAGATCGTGCCCGACCATTTGGTGAAATAGATCCCGAAGGCGGCGTTGGAGACGCTCTGCGTCAGGATCGACAGCATCGCGAGACCCGGCACCAGGAAGGCGGCGTAGGGCACGCCGTCGATGGCGTTCATTCGCGACCCGATCGCCGAGCCGAACACGACGAAGTAGAGCGATGTCGAGACCACCGGGGCGATGACGCTCTGCGCCACGGTGCGGAACCAGCGCATCATCTCGTAGCGGTAGATCGCGTAGAAGCCGCGCCAATTCATGGGGCAGGCTCCGGCGCGGCGCGGCCGACGAGGCCGACGAAGATCTCCTCGAGCGTGGTCTGACGCGTGGCGAGATCGCGAATCTCGATCCCGGCGGCGGCGAGACGGTGCATCAGGTCGGCGATGCCGTTCTCCTCGCAATTGGCGTCGAAGGAATAGGTAAGGCGGCGGCCGTCGTCGGCGAGCACCACGTCGAGGCCGTCCAGCGCCGCCGGAACGGCGGCGAGCGGGTCGCGCACGTCGACGATGAGACGCTTGCGGCCGAGCCGGGCGATCAGCGCGTTCTTCTCCTCGACGATGACCAGTTGGCCCTTGTCGATCACGCCGACGCGGTCGGCCATTTCCTCCGCCTCCTCGATGTAATGCGTGGTGAGGATCACCGTGACGCCGCCCTCGCGCAGCCGACGCACCAGCGCCCACATGTCCCGGCGCAGATCGACGTCGACGCCTGCCGTCGGCTCGTCGAGGAACAGGATCGTCGGGTCGTGCGCCAGAGCCTTGGCGATCATCACCCGGCGCTTCATGCCGCCGGAGAGCGCCATCAGGTTCGACTTGCGTTTGTCCCAGAGCGACAGGCTGCGCAGCACGGCCTCGACGCGGGCCGGATCGCGCGGCTTGCCGAACAGGCCGCGCGAATAGGCGACGGTCGCCTCCACCGTCTCGAAGACGTCGAGCGTCAGCTCCTGCGGCACCAGTCCGATCTTGGATCGCGCGCGGCGATAGTCGCGCACCACGTCGGCGCCGTCGACGGTGACGCGGCCGGCGCTGGCCTTGACGATGCCGCAGACGATCGAGATCAGCGTGGTCTTGCCGGCCCCGTTGGGGCCGAGCAGGGCGAAGATCTCGCCTTTGCCGATGGCGAGATCCACGCCCTTGAGCGCCTGGAACCCCGATTTATAGGTCTTGGTCAGTCCCTGGACGTCGATGATGGCGGTCAAGGCGCGTTACGATCCCATCCGTTTGTCGGCCGGCAGCAGCGCGTCGTCGATCGCGCGCCCGCGGACGGCGGCGGGGCGTTCGGACAGCCGCTTCCAGTAGGCCACGAAAGCGGGGCGTTCCCCGATCGTCTTGAACATCATGCCCCAGCCGATCTGCGACCCGATCACCACGTCGGCGGCGGTGAAGGCCTCGCCGGCGATGTAATCGCCCGACGTGAGGACCTGCTCCAGCGTGCCGAGCACGTCGTCCATCGAGCCGTAGCCGGCCATGCCGCGACGTTCGGCCGGCACCTCGACCTTCAGCGCCTTGTTGGTGGCGGCCGCCTCCAGCGGGCCGGCGCCGAAGAACAGCCAGCGGTAGTACGCGCCGCGACGTCCCGGAGGCGGTGCCAGGCCGGCCTCCGGGAACGTGTCGGCGAGATAGGCGCAGATCGCGGCGCCCTCGGTCACCACCACGTCACCGTGGCGCAAGGCCGGAACCTTGCCCATCGGGTTGATCGCCAGGAACTCCGGCGACTTCATCGTCGTGCCGAAATCCAGCATCTCGACGCGGTAGGGCTGGCCGGTCTCCTCCAGCATCCAGCGCGCGATCCGCCCGCGCGACATCGGATGGGAATAGAGGACGAGATCGTCGGTCATGGGGGGTCGGCTCCGCTGGTGACGCCTTTACCCCGAGCGGCCGGGCAAAGCCACGTCGGACGGGGATTGGCTTTTCGCTCCCGGCGGTCATGGTGGCGCAGGCAGAGCGGAGGGAACGATGTGGTGTTGAGATGGGGTCTGCGCCTGCTGACGGTCTGCGTCGTGGGCTATTGCGTGGCCCTCCTCGTCCTGATGCTGTGGCAACGCAAGATGATGTACTTCCCCGCGCCGTCGCGAGGCACGGCCGAGGCTTGGGGGCTGGCGGGCGCGCAGACCTTGACGCTCGACACGTCGGACGGCCAGCGTATCGTCGCCTGGTACAGGCCGGCGCAGGCGGATCACCGCGTCTACCTTTACTTCCACGGCAACGGCGGCAATCTCGCGGATCGCGCGATCCTGTTCCGCAGGATGGTCGCGGACGGCTCCGGCCTGCTGGCGATCGACTACCGCGGCTACGGCGGGTCGAGCGGATCGCCGACCGAGGCGGGCCTGCTGATCGACGGCGAGACGGCTTATGCCAAGCTCGTCGCCGACGGATATGAGGCCGATCGCATCGTCATCATCGGCGAATCGCTGGGCAGCGCGGTGGCGGTGGCGGTAGCAGCCAAACATTCCGAGCAAGCGCTGGTGCTCGACAGCGCGTTCTCGTCGGCATCCGACATCGCCGCCTCGCAATACCCGATGTTTCCGGTCCGCCTGCTGATGATGGACAGCTTCGTGTCGTGGGAACGCATCGGCGCCGTCGGCGCACCGAAGCTCTTCCTGCAAGGCGCCAGGGATACCGTGATCCCGCTCGCGTCGGCTCGCAAGCTCTACGATCATGCGACCCAACCCAAGACATTCGATCTGCTGCCGAACCTCGGCCATGTCGTGCTGCTCGCCCCCGGCGTCTTCGACAAGGTCGAGGCATGGCTCGCGTCGCTGCCGCGACGTTGAGGCGCCTTTCGGTTCGCCAGCGACCGACTGCGCTTGCGCCGCTGGCGCCTGTCGCGGCTCAGGTCGCGAGCGACGCGTCGCGCTCGCCGGCCAGCACCATGTCGTCGCGGTGGATGAGCTCGGCGCGGCCGGGCGCACCCAGCACCGCCTCGATCTCGCCGGAGCGGCGCCCGATGATCAGCTCGGCCTTGTCGGCGGAATAGGCGACGAGCCCGCGGCCGATCTCGCCGCCCGCGGCGCGAATCAGCACGCAGTCGCCGCGCCGGAAGTCGCCCTCGACGCGGTTCACGCCGGCCGGCAGCAGCGAATTGCCGGCGGCGAGCGCGCGCGCCGCGCCCGCATCGACCCAGAGCGTGCCGCGCGGCTCGACCTGCCCGGCGATCCACTTCTTGCGCGCCGTCACCGGGTTCGAGGGCGAGAGGAACCAGGTGCAGGCGCCGCCTTCGGCCAGCCGCCCGACCGGGTGCGCGATGCGGCCGTCGGCGATCAGCATCGAGGTGCCGCCCGTCGTGGCGATCTTGGCGGCCTCGATCTTGGTCCGCATGCCGCCGCGCGACAGCGGCGACGCCGGGCCCCCGGCCATGGCCTCGATCTCGGCGGTGATGCGCGGCACGACCGGGATGAGCTTGGCTTCGGGGTTGCCGGCCGGCGGCGCGGTGTAGAGACCGGCGACGTCGGAGAGCAGGATCAGCAGGTCGGCCGAGGCCATGGTGGCGACGCGCGCGGCGAGCCTGTCGTTGTCGCCGAAGCGGATCTCCGCGGTGGCGACGCTGTCGTTCTCGTTCAGCACCGGTACGGCCTTCATCGCCAACAGCCGGGCGATCGTGGCGCGGGCGTTGAGATAGCGTCGGCGCTCCTCGGTGTCGGTGAAGGTGACGAGGATCTGCCCCGCTGTCAGCCCAAGGGCGCCGAGCGCCTCGGCCCAGGTGCGCGCCAGCGCGATCTGGCCGACCGAGGCGGCCGCCTGGCTGTCCTCCAGCCGTAGCACGCCCGGCGGCAGGTCGAGGATGCGCCGCCCCAGCGCGATGGAGCCGGACGAGACGACCATCACCTCCGCGCCGCGCCCCTGCAAAGCGGCGATGTCGGCGGCGAGCGAATCGAGCCAAGCGCGGCGAACGCCGTCGGGGCCCACGAGGAGGGACGACCCGACCTTGATCACCAGCCGGCGGAAGTCGGCGAGGTGCGGCAGGGAGGTGGGAGCGGACGACGTCATGGCCGCTGTGTAGCCGCTTCGAGGCCGGGGCGGGAGTGCCGCGGCTCCGATCAGATGGCCACCAAGCCGTCGAAAATCCGCGCGTACTGCTCGACGAGCGGGTCGACCAGCATCTCGATGCCGTCGAAGCGACGTCGGGCGACGGCCCGCGCCAGCTGGAACTGGAAGGCCTTCGCGCCGGACGACAGCGCCGCACATCCCTCGATCGAGAGCTGCAGCTTGGCCCAGCCCGCGCCCATGCCGTCCAGCCAGACGAGATGACGTCCCAGCAGCTCGAAGTTCATGCCGAGCTGGCGGGCGGTGTTGAAGGCGTATCGATGCAGGAAGCCGACCGGTCTCTCCGCCGCCGCCATCGCTTGATCGCGGAGACGATCGCGAAAGGCGGCGACCGGGTTTTCGGGAGGGCGTCGCTCGATGTGGCGGCGCAGGATCAGGAGCGAGGTCGCTGCGTCGAGCCGCTTGCGACGCTCGAACTTGACGAACTCGGCGTACGGGAACAGCGGATTAAGCCTCCGCATCATCGCGTCGTAGTCGTCGCCCGAGAGCGCGAAGAAGCCGGCGCCGTGGAAATAGTCGAGCTCGCGTCGCGCGGGATCGATCCGGTTGATCGCGATCGTTGTCTTGGCGTGTTCGACGCGGTAGGTCGTGCCGCGCGTGTCCGGCAGGCAGAAGCCGTCGACCTCGACGATCACCATGCGGCCGCGGCTGGCCTGTTCCACGACATGGGCCTCGAGCGTGTCGTAGAGGGCGAGTTCCTGCACCTCCAGCCCGAACTGCAGGAAGAGATCGTCCAGCGGAAATTTGGAGAAGGTGAAGTGGTCGCCTTCGAAGTCCTGCGCCGCGGTGAAGCCCAGCGCCGCGGTGGCGTCTTCGTTCAGCGCGTTGAGGATCTCGATCCACACGTCGATGTAGCAGTTGGTCTCCGGCCAATCGCGCGCTCCCGAATGCAGCGCATGCGGGACGTGCCGCTCCGGCGTGAGCGAGGGCAGGACGGCGATGGGCGCCTTGGCGAGCATCGCCCTTATCCCCAGAGCGCCGCGCGCACGGCGCGCGGCCAGGCCTCGACCTCGAGGCCGTGGTGCTTGAACAGGGCCAGCGCGACACGCTCCATCCCGAAGCCGACGCAGGCGGTATGGGCGATCTCCCCGTCGTGGGTGCGGATGTCCCAGCCCGCGCCGAAATGATCCTGATGATAGTTGAAGCTCATGCAGGCGGTCGGGCCCTTGCCGTCGTTGACGGGGATCAGCAGCTCGAACTTGAGCTCCTGGTCGCGCTGGCTCGCCTTCAGCATGCGCGCGGCGCGGCCGAAGAAGGGATCGTTGGCGACGTCGACCTCGTGGGGCAGCTGCAGCCTCTCGGCGATGTCCTGCGCCTTCTCGAGCCAGTGCGTTCGGAACGCCACGACCTGCGCCTGGGTGCCGATCCGCACGTACTCGCGCTGGCGGAACGTCAGCATGCGGGTCGGTTCCTGCGAAGGCTCGTGGCGGAACACCCAGCCGGTGATGTCGTAGGTGCCGCCTTCCGCGGGCAATCGGCCGCGGCGCGCGACCACGGGGTAGAGCGGGTAGCAGGCGGCCGGCGTCATCGAGACGGCGGTGACGGCCTGATGCTCGGTCCAGTCGAGATCGCCGTGCAGGCGCTCGACGAGGGTCGCGTGCTCCCTGTCCTTGCCGGCGAAGGCGTGGATCGTCCCGGCCATGTCCGGGAAGTTCTTGAGGTAGCCGCTCTTCTCCAGGTCGCGCCGGGTCATCGCAGGGGGAAAGTGGATCAGCTCCGCATTCGCGTCGGCGCCGGCACGCGCGATCAGCGCGGAGAAGCCCTGCACCACGTCCTCGAAGACGCCGGAGCGGCCGTAGAGGCCGTCGACGCCGGTGTCGAACAGAAGGCCCTTGTCGAACAGGCTGTCACGAAACGTCGTGCCGCACACGATGCACATGGGTGAAACTCGCTTTGGCGGGGCTAGGCGACGAGGGCGGTGTCGAGCTTGTGGACCAGCAGCATCGTCGAGGTGTTGCCGAAGATGCGGTCGTTGTTGATCATCAGCTGTGCCGACAAGATATCGCGGTACTGCCGCCCGATGGAGAAGGGCGTGTCGTTCCTGAAGCCGGCGATGCCGGTCACGATCATCGCCTTGTTGACGATCTCGATGGCGATCTGGCTCGTCGCGACCTTGATGTTGTTCATGGCGACGGCGAAGCCGACGGAGGTGAGATCGTCGGATGTGGCCTGGGCCTGTTCGAAGCGGGCGAGCCCGTCGCGCGTCATAGACTTCATCATCTGCAACTGGCTGGCGGCCTCGGCGACGCGCATCGCGCCGGGCGGGGTTTCGCTCGGCCGCTTGCGGGCGTCGGCGCGCACGAAAGCCTGGGCCTTGTGCACGGCCGAGAGCGCGATCCCGTACCAGAGGCCCGCCCACAGCAGGTGCGACGTGGCGAGCATCGAGCGCGCGGCGATCTCGGCGAAGGGCCGGGGCAGGATGTGGGTCGCGGGACCGCTGGCCTTGAGCCTGAAGCCCTCGGAGCAGGTGCCGCGCATGCCAGTCGTGTCCCAAACCGACGTGCGCTCCAGCAGGCAATGCTCCTTCATCACCGCCACCAGCACTTGGTCGGAAGGCGGCGAAGCGGGCTCGCGCCGCGCGGTCGCGAGGATCGCATCGGCGTCGGCACCGTAGGAGATGACGCTGGCGTTCTTCTCGAGCCTGTAGGTGTCGCCGTCGCGCTCGACGGCGCAGAGCGAGGTGCGCAGGTCGCCGCCGACGCCGGCCTCGGAGGTGGCGGAGGCGAGCAGGAGCTGTTCGTCGGCGATGCGGCGCAGGAACACGCGGTGCCAGTCGCTCGACTGCGCGTGAAGTACTAGGCTGGAGATCTGGATCTGGTGCATGGCGTAGACCATGCCGGCCGAGGAGCATTGCTGACCGACGAGCGAGCAAATCTCGGCGATGTCGGCGAGGCTGGCGCCCTCGCCGCCGTATTCGACCGGCAGCATGGCGCCGAGCAGGCGACCCTGCTTCATCGCCGCCACGGCCTCTCTTGGAAAACGACCGTCCCTGTCCACAGCGCCCGCGTGCCGGCCGGCGACCGCGGCCGCCTCGGCGCCGCGTTCGGCGAGCCGGGTCCCCGGCGTGGTCGGATCGAGGGCGGTGGTCACCTCAGGCCGCCTCGGCCCGGGCGCCGAGCCTGTGCAGGCAGCCGGCGATCGCATCGATGCTGGCGAACGAGCGCCGGTTCAGCATGGTCTCGGGAAACTCGACGTCGAAGTCGTCTTCGATGGCGAGCATGAGCTGCACCGCGGCGAAAGACGTGAGGCCGGCGGCGTAGAGGTCCTGGTCGTTGCGGACCGTGTCGATGGCGACGGGCAGGCGCCCGTTCTGCGCGACGAGGGTGCGGATGGTGTCAAGCATGGTCTGGGAGCTCCGATGCCGGCATCGAAGCATCGACCCGGGGAAGGTCCGGTTAACGCAGCCTTGCCCGCGCGGCTTTCTCGGCATCGTGGTGGCCAAAGCCTGAAGCCCGATCGCGCGACTTTAACGATCGGCCGTCATGCCGTCGCGACCGGCGGGCGGCTCACGCCTTCGGCAGCCGCGCGATCAGGGCGGAGGTGTCCCAGCGACCGCCGCCCATCGCCTGGACCTCGGCGTAGAACTGGTCGACCAGCGCCGCCAGCGGGAGGGCCGCGCCGTTGCGGCGCGCCTCGTCGAGGCAGATCGCGAGATCCTTGCGCATCCAGTTCACCGCGAAGCCATGGTCGAACTCTCCCGCGACCATGGTCTTCCAGCGGTTCTCCATCTGCCAGGATTGCGCCGCGCCCTTGGAGATCACCGCGATCACCGCCTCGGGATCGAGTCCGGCCTTCATGGCGAAATGCAGCGCCTCCGACAGGCCCTGCACGATGCCGGCGATGCAGAGCTGATTGACCATCTTGGTGAGCTGGCCGGAGCCGGCCGGACCCATCAGCCGGCAGGCCTTGGCGTAGGACTGGATCAGCGGCTCGGCCTCGGCGTAGGCGGCCTCGCTCCCCCCGCACATCACGGTGAGCTTGCCGCCCTCGGCGCCGGCCTGGCCGCCGGAGACCGGCGCGTCGAGGAAGGCGAAGCCGGTGGCCTGCGCGGCGGCGTCGAGCTCGCGCGCGACCTCCGCCGAATCGGTGGTGTGGTCGACGAACACCGCGCCCGTCCTCATCGCCGAAAAAGCGCCGCCTTCGCCGGTCGTGACGGCGCGCAGGTCCTCGTCGTTGCCGACGCAGCAGAACACGAAATCCTTGCCGTCCGCCGCCTCGGCGGGCGTGCGGGCGGAGGCGCCGCCGTGCTTCTCCACCCACGCCTTCGCCTTGGCCTCGGTGCGATTGAACACCGTGACCTCGTGGCCGGCAGCGGCGAGGTGGCCGGCCATGGGAAAACCCATGATGCCGAGCCCGAGAAAGGAAACCTTGGCCATGTGATGCTCCGTCAGCGGATCGGGAAATCGAAGTAGCGGGCGCGGATGCGCTCGAAGCTGCCGTCCGCGACGCTGGCGGCCAGCGCGGCGTCGAAGGCTTGCTTCAGCGCGACGTCGTCCTTGCGCAAGCCGATCCCGATCCCGGCGCCGAAGAAGGCGGGATCGCGCGGCACGTCGGCGAGGATGCGGCAGCAGGTGGCGTCGCCGCGCGTCTCCATGAAGGTCACCACGGCGTCCTTGTCGCCGAGCGCCGCGTCGATGCGCCCGGCCTCGAGGTCGAGGATGGCGTCGTCGAGCGAGTTGAACTTGCGCAGGCGCGAGTGCGGATAGACCTTCTCGATGAAGGCCTGGTGCGTTCCGCCGGCTTCCACGCCGATCGTCTTGCCGGCGAGCGCCTCCGGACTCGATGCATCGAGGGCGTCGTCCTTGCGCACCAGGAAGGCCGAGGGCATGCGCACGTAGGGCGTGGAGAAGGCGATGCGCGCCTCGCGCGCCGGCGTGACCTCCATTGCCGCCATGATCGCGTCGTAGCGACGCTCGATCAGGCCGGGAATCATCGAGTCCCAATCCTGCTCGAGGAAGGTGCAGGAGATGACCATGTGGCGGCAGAGCTCGCGCCCGAGGTCGATCTCGAAGCCTTCGAGCTTGTCGCCCTCGAAGTAATTGTAGGGCGGTCGCGCGCCCTCGCTGGCGATGACGATATGCGCGGGCAAGGGCGCGGCTCCGGCCGACGACGCGGCGGACACCAAAACGGCAAACGCGGTCGCGCGGAGCCGGTCTCGAAGCGGGCGGAACGGTCGCGGCACGATCACGCCCGGCGTAGTGCCCGCTCGAGCATCCCATGGCAAGCCGCGCCGCGTCGTGCTGGCGCCGTGCATTTCCGGCGACCCCCATATAGATCGACGGTGGCGGCGCGCACGGCGCGGAAGGGTGTGGAATGGTCAGCGAAGCGGATGTGTTGAAGGCCTTGGCGCCGGTGGTCGGTCCGGACGGGCGCAGCGCGATCTCGCGCTCGAACGGCATCTCCGGCCTGACGATCCGCGAGGGCAAGGTGTTCCTCGCGCTCTCGACCAATCCGCGGCTCGCCGAGGCCATGGAGTTCATGCGCGCGGAGGCCGAGGCGGCGGTGAAGGCGATCCCCGGCGTGACCAGCGCGCTGGTCAGCCTCACGGCCGAGAAGACGCCGGGCTCGCCGAACGTCGCGCCGGCGGCCGCGCCGATGAAGGCGGCGACCCCCCACAACCATGCCCCGCGCACGCCGCCGCAAAGCATCGCCGTGCCGGGCATCACGCGCATCGTCGCCGTGGCCTCGGGCAAGGGCGGCGTGGGCAAATCGACCACGGCGGTCAACCTCGCGCTGTCGCTCGCCGCCGGCGGCTGGAAGATCGGCATCCTCGATGCCGACGTCTACGGCCCCTCGCTGCCGCGCCTGCTCGGCCTGGACATGAAGCCCGAGGTCGACGGCAAGCGGCTGAAGCCGCTCTACGCCTTCGGCATCAAGGCGATGTCGATCGGCTTCCTGGTCGCCGAGCGCGAGGCGATGATCTGGCGCGGCCCGATGGTGTCCTCGGCGCTCAAGCAGCTGCTGCGCGAGGTCGATTGGGGCGAGCTCGACTGCCTGATCGTCGACATGCCGCCCGGGACCGGCGAGGCGCAGCTGACGATGGCGCAGGACGTGCCGCTCGCCGGCGCCGTGATCGTCTCCACTCCGCAGGACCTCGCGCTGATCGACGCCCGGCGCGGCGTCTCCATGTTCGAGAAGACCAGCGTGCCGATCCTCGGCGTCGTGGAGAACATGAGCTACTTCTCGTGCCCGCATTGCGGCGGCCGCTCCGAGATCTTCGCCCACGGCGGCGCGCGCATCGAGGCCGAGCGGCTCGGCGTGCCGTTTCTGGGCGAGGTGCCGCTGCAACTGCAGATCCGCGAGCAGGCGGACAGCGGGCGCCCTACCGCCGCCGTCTCGCCCGAGAGCGAGGCCGGCCGCGCCTACCGCGCCATCGCCGACAAGGTCAGGGCCGGGCTGGAGGGCACGCGGCAGCGGCAGGCCCCCCGCATCGTCATGGGGTAGGGCGTCAGGCGGCGGCCTGGTAGTCCATCCCCTCCAGATCGGCGATCAGGCCGGCCCCTTTCGGGTGCCAATCCAGCCTGTCTTGCGTCCATGCGCTCGATGCCGACAGGTCCATGCCGACGAAGCGGCTCATCCACCCGAAATGGTCGTCCGCCTGGTCCGGCGATAGGGAGGTGACCGGCAGCTTCAGACCGCGGCCGACCACGATCGCGATATCTCTGGCTGCAAGGCCCTCCTCGGCCACGGCGTGGTAGCGGACCGCCTCCTGCTTCTCGAAGGCTAGCCGGTAGAGGCGCGCGACATCGCTCACATGCGCGGCCGCCCACCGGTTCTCGCCCTCGCCGAGGTAGGCGGAGACGCCCTTCGCCCGCGCCATCTGGATCAGGGGCGTGATCAAGCCCTGTTTGCGCGTGTCGTGCACCTGGGGCAGGCGGACCACGGCCACCTTCACCCCCTGTCGAGCCACCGCCTCGCCCGCCTGCTCGGACACGCGAGGTATGGCATGGTCGTAGTTCGCGACATCCTCGGTCGCGGGCATGCCGGGCTCCTTGGTGCCGAAGCCGACGCCGGAGGTGACGACGAGCAGGCGATCCGAGCCGGCGAGCGCGGCGCCGAGCGCCTCGATCGCGCGTTTGTCCTTCGCGCAATTCTCGGCGAAGCGCGAGAAATCATGGTCGAAGGCGCAATGGATGACGCCGTCGGCCTTGGCGGCCCCGCTCTCGAGGCTATCCAAATCCTCGAGCGTGCCGCGGTGCGGCTCGGCGCCGGCCGCCCGCAAAGCCGTGGCGCCTTCGTCCGACCGGGTCAGGCCGACGACCTCGTGGCCGTTCGCGATGAGTTCGGGCACGATCGCCGCGCCGATGAAGCCGGTGGCGCCGGTGAGGAAAACACGCATGACCAACCTCCAGGTTTGTTCGAGGCGTCACGATCGGCTATGGCATCTTCCGATTAAAGCCGTGAGCTTATTCTATTATGGCGACTGACAGGATCGATGCGATGTCGGCGGCTCGCGCCATCGTGGCTCCCGCCGAGTGCCATTCGCTCGGAGAATACCTGAAGGATCGGCGTGGCCGTCTCGACCCGGCGGCGCTGGGCTTCGCGGTCGGGCGGCGGCGTACGCCGGGGTTGCGGCGCGAGGAGGTCGCGCAGCGCGCCAACATCAGCCCAACCTGGTATACCTGGTTGGAACAGGGGCGCGGCGGCGCGCCCTCGGCCGATGTCCTCAATCGCATCGCCGGCGGCCTCATGCTGACCGAGGCCGAGCGCGAGCACCTGTTCATCATCGGGCTGGGACGGCCGCCGCAGGTCCGCTACAAGCCGTTCGACAGCGTCAGCCCTCGCCTGCAGCGGCTGCTCGACGCGTTCGAATGCGGTCCCGCCATCGTGAAGACGGCGACATGGGACGTCGTCGCCTGGAATTGCGCCGCGACCGTGGTGCTGACCGACTACGACAAGCTGCCGCCCGAGCGGCGCAACATCCTGCGCATGATGTTCTGCAATCCGCACGTTCGTGCCGTGCAGCACGATTGGGAGGCGCTGGCCCGTTTCGTTGTGGGAGCGTTCCGGGCGGATGCCCTGCGCGCCGGAGCGGCCTCGGAAATCGCCGATCTCGTCGACGAGCTTTGCCGTGCGAGCCCGGAATTCGCGACGTTGTGGCGCGATCACGACGTGCGGACCCATGGCGAGGGCGTCAAGGTCTTGAAGCATCCCATGCTCGGCGCGATCGAGCTGGAATATTCGGCCTTCGCCGTCGACGGCCGGCCTGACCTTGGCATGATCGTCTACAATCCGGTCGACCCCGCGGTCGCCGCTCGCATCCGCAGGCTCGTGGCACAGGCGCGCCAGGGCGGGCGAGAATAGGCTGCGGCATCGGCGGCACGCTTCCTGTCGCCTGCTTCTCGGCGGCGTGCGTCGTCCACCGGCGCGGGATAGGCGTCAGCCCAGCAGCCCTGTCGCCTTCGCCCAGAACAGCAGCACCAGCGTCTTGGAATCGTTGATTTCGCCGCTCGCGACCATCGCCAGCGCTGCGTCGAGGGTCATCTCGAGCACCTCGATGTCCTCGCCCTCGTTGGCGAGCCCGCCGCCGGCGGAGATCCGATCCTTGGCCTCGTAGGGGGCGACGAAATAGGTGACGCGCTCGCTGAAGCTCGCGGGCGAGGAATAGCCGTCGAACAGCCGGCGGGGTTCGGTGGTCAACCGAAGGCCGGTCTCCTCTTCCGTCTCCTTGCGGATCCGGGTCAGCGGGTCGGCGCCCTCGATCTTGCCGGCGCAGGCCTCGACGAGGCTCTCGCGGCCCTCCCGCAGGAAGGCGACGCCGCGGAACTGGCGGATCAGGATGATCGTGCCGCGCTCTTTGTCGTAGGGCAGGATCGCGGCGCCGTCGCCGGAGTCGAAAATCTCGCGCTTCAGCTCGGCCACGTCGCCATCGCGACGACGCCGACGAAAGACGAATTTCTCTAACGTTCCAAAGCCTTTGGACAGCATGTCTCGCGCGATGATCTCGGTTGTCTCAGCCACGCTGCCGGGCTCTCCTCAATAGTCGAATTGTTCGCGCAGGATGCGCTCGTCCAGCGAATGGCCGGGGTCGTGGAGCAGCACCAGCCCAGTGCCGAGATCCATCTCGATCTCGACATGGCGGACGTTGCGAACCTCGAAATGATCGGCCACCGCCGACACCGGCCTCTTGGCCCCGTCGAGCACCTCGATCGCGACCTTGGCCGTATCGCGCAGCAACGCCCCACGCCATCGCCGCGGCCGGAAGGCGGAGATCGGCGTCAGCGCCATCAGCGAGGTGTTGAGCGGCAGGATCGGTCCGCCGACGGAGAGATTGTAGGCGGTCGAGCCGGCCGGTGTCGCCACCATGACGCCGTCGGCGACGAGTTCGGGCAGGCGTTCGTTGCCGTCGATGGTGATGCGCAGCTTGGCCGCCTGGTAGGTCTGCCGCGATAGGAACACCTCGTTGATCGCGCGGCCCTCCGACACTTCGCCGGAGCCCGACGTCGCGCGCATGACCAGCGGATGGATGATCGAGGGCTGCGCCTCGTCGAGCCGCGCCAGCAGGTCCCGGTCGCTCGTTTCGTTCATGAGGAAGCCGACGTGGCCGCGGTTCATCCCGAAGATCGGGGTGCGCGCCTCCATGAACCGATGCAGCGTCTGCAGCATCAACCCGTCGCCGCCGAGCGCCACGACGACGTCGGCCTCGTTCTCCGGCGCGTTGCCGTAGCTCTCGGCGAGCCGGTCGCGGGCATGGTCGGCCTCGGGAGAGCCGGACGACAGGAAGGCGATGTTGCGGTAGCGGTGGGCGGCGCCGTCATGGGCGGACATCCGGGCGTCCTCACAAAGGCTCGGCCCGGTTTAGGCGAGGGTCGCCGGTCCTGACAAGCGGCGGGCGGAGCTGCCGCGAGGCGATGCCGCGCCGATTTCGTCGACGGCAGCGCTCCCTGATGCGGACCTCAAAAACGCTCGCGAAGCCCGTGGTGGCGGCGATGATGGCGATAATGGCGCACGACCGTCTCCTCGTTCCCCAGCAGCGGCTGGTCGACGAAGAGCTCGATCTCGGCACGCGCCGGCACGGCGACGCAGGTCCCACCGTAGCTCGGCTCGAAGCCTGGCGAGCAGAAATATTCGGCTTGGGCGCCGCCGGCCGCGACCGACAGGCCTAGACCTGAAGCGACGGCGAAGGCGAGGATTGCGGCGTGGCGCATGAGAACTCCGGCGGTCGCGAGCGAGGCACGACCTGATCGAGTGCCAGTCTAGCCGGTTCCCGCTTGGTCGCCCAGCCGCGGACCCAACAAAGCCGTCGCGTGTGCCCTCGGCGCCATAGGGCGGGCGCTCGCCTCGCGACGCACCCGAATTATTTCGCCAGCACCTCGACGTCGCGATCGAGCGTCGAGGACACCTTGAAGGTGGTCTGGAAGGTCTTGGAGTCGTGCCGGGCGATGGCGACGTATTCGCCCTCGGCGAGCACCAGCGATGGAAAAGCGCCGATCAGCTCGCGGATCACGTCGCCGCCGGGAGTCAGGATCGTGAAGGCGGTGTTGGCGAGGGCCTCGCCGCCGGCATCGTTGACCAGCTTCAATGTCATCACGGCGGAACGGTGCCGTAGCGTCGCGTCGGTCAGCTTGCCGGCCTGCACCTTGAGATCGGCGGCCACCACCGAGTTCGTCTTGTTGCCGACACCGGATTTCTGCGCGCCGGAATAGCCCGCCGTGTCGAGAAGGGTCGAGACCACGTGGTAGCTGCCCTCTGGCAGGGCGATCAGGTCGCCGGCCTTGGCGCCGGCCAGCACCAGTTTCGCTTCGGAATTGCCGGCTTCGGGCACGAAGATCGAGATCGACAGTTTGGCCGGGTTGATCGGCTTGTCGCCGAGCATGCCGACGATCCGCATCGCGCCGGCGTTCAGCACCAGGCGCTCGCTCGAGGCGGTGGAGGTCACCGTCACTCGGCGGAGGGCCGATGCCAGGTCGAGCGCCGCATGCACGATGTAGCTGCCTTCCGGCACGGTGAACGTCGGCGCGGCCTCGTCGGACTGCGCGACGAGGTTGTGCTTGCCCTGGGCATCGACTGCCTCCGTGAAGAGCCGCCAGTGGATCGGCACCTTGCCGCCGAGCGGCTGGGTGTCGCGCGGCGTCAGAAGGGCGGAGAGCACGAGCTGGCCGCGTTTCTTGTCGGGAGCCGGCGTGTCGGTTTTGGGGATCGGCACCAGTGGCGGCGTCGTGACCCCTGTCGCGGATCGCGTCTCCTGGGCCAGGACCGGCGCCACCGAGGCGAGCGTGAGCGCCGCCGCGAGAACCAGCGCCAGGCTCGTCGGCGTTCGCGGTTCGGTCATCCTCCGGTCCCGTGCAGAAGGCCGCCGGCCGCGGCGGCCAGGTTGGCGAGCGAGAAGGGGTGGAAGCGGAATTGGACGGTGTGATGGCCGGCCTGCAGAACGACGCCACGAAACAGCAGGTCCGCCCGCAGCACCGGGACCAACACGCCGTCCACCAGCGCGTCCCAGCCGGGATAGTCGAGATCGTGCAGCACCAGGATGCCGGGCGCCGGGGCCTCGACGTCGAGCGTCACGGCATTGGGCGTGGCCGAGGTGATCGCGACGGTGCCGGTGGCCGTCGCGGGTGCGGCGGGGCTGAACGGAACGCGCGCCGCGTCGCCGGCGGAGATCAGCGCCTCGACGCCGGGCCTGAAGTCGGGCAGCGTCCCGGTGTCGATCACGCTCTCCGTGTCGACGGGGCGCCACGACGTGACGAAGCTGGCGCGCGGTACGATCGGGTTGTCGAGCCGGTACACGTCGATGTGGTCGCCGGAGTAGAGCAGGGTGGCGCGCGGGCGCGGCACCTGCCGCGGCAGGTCGCCGATCGGGCGGTCGAGCACGAGATAGTCGAGGCCGAGCAGCGTCGCGAGCCGCGAGTTGTAGCCCCGGAACGTGTCGGGGAAGGCGCGCTTGGCGGGCTCGTTGCTGTTCTCGCCGACACCGACGGCGCGGCCGTAGCCGCCAAGGCGCAACGGGTTGTAGCCCGAGGTCGCCTCCAGCTTCAGCACCATCGCGGCGTTCTGCCAGGAGCCGTCGAGGCCGAGCAGCTCGATGCGCGGACGCTCGCCGCGGGCGATCCGCGGCGCCATGTCGGCGCGCAGGGCGGCGAGCGCCGCGGCCTCCGACGGGTTGAGCTCGTAGGCCGAATAGTTGCGCGAGGGCTCGGCGTTGATCGCGGCATCGGCGTTGCGCCAGTCGAGCTGGGCCGCCGTCGCGACGACGAGCAGGGCCGCGACGACCGGCCTGCGCGAGGGTTGGCGACCCCAGGTCAGGAGGCCCGTCGCGAGCGCGGCGCTCGCGGCGGCGGCCGCCGAACCGAGCAAGGCGCCTTCGAGGCGGCCGGCCTGCGACGCCATCGCCAGCCCGGAACCGAGCGCCAGCGCGCCGACCAGCAGAACGGCGGCGAGGCGGCCCGAGCGGAGCTTCGGCAAGCCGGCCTCCAGGAAACGCTGGAGCAGGGCGCCCGAGGCGAAGGCCAGCGCGATGTTGAGGACGAAGGCGGCATCGGCCGGCCGGCGGTACAGCGACACGCCCGGCACGAAGTCGAAGGCCAGGCCGAAGACCGGCGTGTAGCGTCCCAGCGCGAACAGGATGGCGGCGGCGCCCATCGCGGCGAGGGCGCGCACGCCGCGCTCGGCGAGGCGCCGCCCGGCCAGGCCGTGCCAGAGCACCAGCACCAGCGGCAGCGTGCCGGCGAAGAGGTAGTTGGTGGAGCGGTCGGTGTAGTTCTCGCCGAAGATCGTGGTCGTGCCCGGACCCCAGTAATCGTAAGGCCAGTCGAGCGAGCCGAACAGGTTCGGCGCGAAGAGCGTGAGCAGGTTCGCGGGGTCGAGCGAGCCTTGCAGCGCCACGCCGTAGGAGATGCCGGGCCGGTTCGAGGCGTGCAGGAACTGCATCGTCAGCAGGATCGGGACCGCCATCACCGCCACCACCGTGACGCCGGCGGCGACCAGCGCCGGCAGGCGCGCGCGCAAGCTGGCCAGCGGGGTGCCTTCCCGCAGGATCTCGCGCAGCACGGCGCCGGCCAGCACGAGGCAGAGGAGGAAGGCGACCTGGTCGCGGCCAAGGGCCATCAGCGCGGCGAGCAGACCCGCCGCGACGCCAAGCGCGAGCGAACGGCGATCGAGCGCCGCCTGCAGCGCCCAAAGCGCCGGCGGGAAGAAGCCGTAGGAGACGATCATGCCGGTGTGCTGGAGCCGGCCGGCGGCGGCGCCCCCGAAGGCGAAGACCAGCGCCGCCAGCAGGGCCGCAAGCGGGTGCCATGCCCAGCGCCGCCCCAGCCCGAGCACGCCCAGCGCGCCGAGGAAAAGATGGCTGAACACCATGGCGTCGAAGACCCTCATCGAGGCGTTCGGCACGAGCAGGGCGAACAGCAGCATCGTCGGCGTCGAGACGAGCGATTGCGGATCGGCCACCGCGGGGTAGCCGGCGTATTGGTAGGGGTTCCACAAGGGCAGCGTGCCGTGGTGCAGCGAATCGCCGAGGAAGCGGAACATGGCGTAGAACTGGTTCTTGGAATCCCAAGGCACGACGTCGCCGGCGAGCGGCCAGCGCGCGGCGAAGGCGGCGGCGACCGCGATCAGCGCGGTCACCGTCAGCACCGTCGCGCGACGTGTCCACGGCACGGTACGCCGGCCCGCCGATGCGATCGGGCGCGGCGCGGCGGCGAGGCACTGGTCCGACGTGTCGATGAGGGTCATCTTGGCTTAGCGATCATAACGAAGATCATGGCGCCGGCGCGTCCCCGATCGGTGTTGGAACGACTCGAGGTTCGCGACGCCCAGGTTCTGCGCGCGCTTGCATCGCGCGCGACGCTGCCGATCTTACGGCCATCCGGCCGGCTGCCGGCCGACGATCCCCCGCGGGATAGACGAGAAGCCCGGACACCTCAATGAACGACACGATCGCGCTTTTGAAGACCCGGCGTTCCGCCAAGGTGCCGATGCTGACGGAGCCGGGGCCGTCGCCCGAGACGCTCGACGCGATGCTGGCGGTCGCGACGCGCGTGCCCGACCACGGCAAGCTGGCGCCGTGGCGCTTCATCGTCTTCTCGGGGGCTTCGCGCGCCGAGGCCGGCGCCGTCATCGCCGATGTCTTCGCCACGGCCCAGCCCGGTGCCGACGCGCGCCGGCTCGAGATCGAGCGGCGGCGTTTCTCGGCGCCGCTGGTGGTCGCCGTCGTGTCGCGCGCCGCACCGCACGGCAAGGTCCCGGAATGGGAGCAGCTGCTGTCGGCCGGCGCGGTGTGCATGAACCTGACCGTGGCCGCCGCCGCGATGGGCTTCGCCACCTGCTGGCTCACCGAGTGGTACGCCTACGACCGCGCCGTGCTAGAGCGTTTCGGGCTCGGGCCGGACGAGAAGATCGCCGGCTTCATCCACGTCGGCACGGCGCCGGGGCCGCGCGAGGATCGCGAGCGGCCGGTGCTCGCCGACCTCGTCACCCATTTCGCGGCCTGAGCCGATGCTGTTCTACGAGCCTCGCGCACGCGACCGCAGCGTGCTGCCGCACGATCCGTTCAAGGCGATCGTCGCGCCGCGCCCGATCGGCTGGGTGACGACGATGTCGAGGAAGGGCGAGATCAACCTGGCGCCGTATTCGTTCTTCAATGCCATCGCCGACCGTCCGCCGCTGCTCGCGTTCTCGTCGCAGGGCTACAAGGATTCGGTGGCCTTCATCGAGGAGACGGGCGAGTTCGTCTGGAACATGCCGACCTACGCATTGCGCGACGCCATGAACGCGACGGCCGCCGAGCTGGAACGCGGGCGCAGCGAGCCGGACTTCGCGGGGCTCGAGATGGCATCATGTCGGATGGTGGCGCCGCCGCGGGTCGCCAAGAGCCCGGCCGCGCTGGAGTGCAAGCTCGTCGAGGTGAAGCGCCTCGCCGACCGCCACGGCACCGAGCTCGATTTCTGGCTGACCATCGGCGAGGTGGTCGGGGTGCATCTCGATCCAGCCTACGTCAAGGACGGCCTCCTCGACATGGCGGCGATGGCGCCGATCGCGCGCTGCGGCTACAAGGACTACGTCGTCGCCGACGCGCCGTTCCAGATGGACCGACCGCCGAAGCCCTGAGACAACCGCCCGGGACAGCGGCAGACATCACAGCAGCGACAGCTGCTCGCCCGCCAGCACCGGCCTGCGGAACAGGTCGGTGCGCAGCTTCAGCCGCTCGCGCGAGAAATCGTTGCGCGCCGCCGCGGCCTCGAAGCGCCGGCCGATCATCCAGGCGAACGGGCCGGTCCCGGTCTGCCGCTCGCCCCATGTCGAATCGTAGGCCTTGCCCTTCCGCATCGAGGCGACCAGCGTCATGACGTGGCGCAGCTTGTCCGGGTAATTGGCGGCGAGCCATTCCTCGAACAGGTCGCGCAGCTCGAGCGGCAGGCGCAGCATCACGTAGCCGGCCTCGCGCGCGCCCATCGCGGCGGCGCGGGTGAGGATCGTCTCGATCTCGTGGTCGTTGATGGCGGGGATGATCGGCGCCACCATCACGGTCGCCGGCACGCCGGCCCGCGCCAGCGCCTCGATCGCCGCGAGCCGCCGCGCCGGTGCGCTCGCGCGCGGCTCGAGCCGCCGGGCGAGGTCGGGATCGAGCGTGGTGATCGAGAGCGCCACCTTGACGAGACCCTTGCGTGCCATCGGCGCCAGGATGTCGAGGTCGCGCAACACCAGCGCCGACTTGGTGACGATGCCGACGGGATGGTCGGCGCGCGCCAGCACCTCCAGCACGGAGCGCGTGATCTTCCGGTCGCGCTCGATCGGCTGGTAGGGATCGGTGTTGGTGCCCATCGCGATCGTCTTCGCTTCGTAGCCGGGCGCGGCGAGTTCCTTCTCGAGCAACACGGCGGCGTTGGTCTTGGCGAAGAGCTTCGTCTCGAAATCGAGCCCGGGCGAGAGCCCCATGTTGGCGTGGCTCGGCCGCGCGAAGCAATACGAGCAGCCGTGCTCGCAGCCGCGGTAGGGATTGACCGAGCGATCGAAGGAGATGTCGGGCGAATCGTTGCGGGTGATGATGCTGCGCGCGCGCTCGAGCACCACCTCGGTGTCGAAGGCGCCGAGCTCCGGCTCGTCCCAGCCATCCGGTTCGGCGACCCGCCGCTCCGCCTCGTAGCGGCCGGAGAGATTGGTGAGCGCGCCACGGCCTTTGCGCGGAACCGGCGCCGTCGCATCGGAGAGTCCGACCCGCGACATCATCTGTGGAACGAACGATGTACGTCGATCGACAGCCTGAGAAACCATCCGCGAATTCCCTTCCACAGAAAGGAACAATACCAGAACAAAAGAGCAGTTGTCGAGTCCGTGCTGTGGATAACTGTACGGAAGTCTTGTCAGTCGCGAAAACCGCAGGCAACGGCGTCACTCCGATTCTTCCCAGCCGCGAAACGCGAGATAGCCGAACCGCGTCGATGATCTCCGCCATCGTCCTCGCGACCGGCGAGCCTCCCGAGCGCGCGCGCGAACTCGCCGTCCGCTCGTTGGCCTGGCTGGTCTCCGCCGTGGTGGCCGGCGTAGTGCGCGACGTCACCGCCGCGTGTCCCTCGTCCTGGCCTATCGCGGACGTGATGGAGCACGCCGGCTGCGCGCTGGTGACGGCGGGAGCGGAGGCCGAGCGGCTCGCCGCCGCCGTCGCGCTCGCCAAATGCGAGCAGGTGCTCGTGCTGCGGCTGGGCTTTCAGCCGGTGGGTCCGCTCATCGCCGAGATCGACGCGGCGCTGCCACGCCTCGTGCTGGGGAAAGGCAGGTCGAATCGGTCGGCGTTGCTGCTGGAGGCGCCCGCAACGGCGCTCCAGAGAATATTTCCCGATCGCGCGCCGGTGATCGGCGTGCTGCTGCCGCGCGAGCGGCTCGCCGCTGCCGCCTCGTTCAAGACGCTGGCGCGGAGCGGCGGGCTCCGCCTCAGGACCCGGCTGGTTCCGGTGCTGTAGCCGTTCTACGGCGCGTCGTCGGCCTGGTCGCCGCCGCTGCCGAACGTGTCGCAGGCCGCGATCTTGCCCGACGACAGCCCCGCCTTCAGCCAGTGCACGCGCTGCGCCGAGGAGCCGTGGGTGAAGCTGTCGGGCACGATCCGGCCCTGCGCGGCCTCCTGCAACGTGTCGTCGCCGATCGCCTTCGCGGTCGAGACCGCCTTCTCCACGTCGCCGGGTTGGAGAAAATGGTCCTTCTGGTCGGAATTGGCCGCCCAGACCCCGGCGAAGCAGTCGGCCTGCAGCTCGATCTTGACCGAGATGGCATTGCGCTGCGCTCCGGAGGCGCGCTGCTCCTGCCCCTGCATCTTGGTCAGCGTGCCGATCTGGTCCTGGACGTGGTGGCCGATCTCGTGGGCGATGACGTAGGCATAGGCGAAGTCGCCGCCGCCGCCGAGCTTCTTCTTCATCTCGGCGAAGAACGACAGGTCGAGATACACCTTCTTGTCGATCGGGCAGTAGAACGGACCCATCGCCGAGCGGGCGCCGCCGCAGGCCGAGCGGGTCTGGCCCGCGTAGAGCACGAGGTGGACGGGCTGGTACTTGATGCCGGCCTGCTCGGGCAGCACGCGCGACCAGGTATCCTCGGTCTCGCCGAGGATCGCGGCGGCGAACTGGCCCATCTGATCCTTGGGCGTGCCGGCCTCGGTCTGGCGCTGCGGCCGACCCTGCGAGCCGCCGTAGCCCTGCGAGCCGCCGTAGCCCTGCGACGGCTGGTACTGGCCGCCGTTGCGGATGTTGTTGACCTGCTCGGCGCCGTTGATCAGCACCAGCGGGTTGATCCCGAGGAAGTAGCCGACGAGGCCGAGCACCACGATGGTGCCGAGGCCGAGGCCGCCGGCCCCTCCGGGGATCATGCCGCCGCCGCCGCCATCGAAGCCGCCGCCGCCGGAATCGTCGCGGCGATCCTCGATGTTGTCCGAGCGGCGGAAGTTGTCCCATTCCATGGTGGCGTCAGCTCCGGCGATGCGGCTTGGGGTCGGCTCCGCCTTCTAACCCGAGCCGGCGAAGCCTGTCATGGCTCGCGTCGGCCAAGCTCGTGGCGCCCGAGCGTCTCGAGCTCGCTTTCCAGCATCAGCAGGTCGGCCCAGGCTCGGCGCTTCATCAGGGGCTGCTTCAGCAGGAACTCGGGCGCGAAGGTCGTCATCGTCTTCACCGTGTCGGCCTCGCCTTCATGGGCGAGCCAGCGCCCGCGAAGCCGGGTGACCGTCTCGCGGGTGGCGAGCAGCGGCTGCGCCGCCCGCTCGCCGAGGCAGAGCAGCACCCGTGGCGCCACCAGCGCGATCTGTCGCCGGGCGAACGGCAGGCACAGCGCGAGTTCCAGGGCGGAGGGCAAGCGGCCCCCCGGCGGCCGCCAGGGCACGACATGGGCCAGGGCGACGTCGGCACGGGCGAGGCCGATCGCCCGGAGCATGGCGTCGAGCAGCAGGCCGGGCTTGCCGGAGAAGATCGTGCCGGCGCGCTCGTCGTCGTCACCGGGCGCGCCGGCCACGAGCATCAGCGTGGCGCCGGCGGGCAGGTGTGCGGTGATCATCCGCGAGCTGGCGGCCAGCGTGCAGCCCGGCACGGTCGCCCAGCGCGCATGCAGGTCGGCGAGATCGGCCGCGCCTGCGGCCAGCGCTTCGGCTTCCGCCACCAGCGCCTCGGCGGGGCGCTGCGCGGCGATCGGACCGGGCGCCTGCCGGATCGGCGTCGCGGCGGCCTGCGTCGGCCCGGGCCGCGCGGCGGGCGGAGGGGGAGGCGCGACGAAGCGGTCGTGGGCGGCCTCGTCGATCGCCGCATCGGCGCCCATGGCGGCATACCAGCGCAACAGACCCTCGAGCGCGTCCGCTTGCTGTCCGTCCGGCGGCTCGTCGCTCAAGTCCATTCGCGATGCCTACAGCGCCGCGCGGCGCCGCGGAAGCGGTTCGGCGGGTTTGCCCCGGGCCGCCCGTCCGGGTTAGGTCGGTCACATCGGAATGGTTCTGAAAGAGATCGTCGGCGATGAGCGGACACGAGGCGGCGCAAGAGCCGCGCGAGAGCATGGATTTCGACGTGGTGATCGTCGGCGCCGGGCCGGCCGGCCTCGCCGCGGCGATCCGGCTGAAGCAGCTCGCGCCCGACGTGTCGGTGGTGGTGATCGAGAAGGCCGCGGAAGTCGGCGCGCACATCCTCTCGGGGCTGGTCATGGATCCTTGCGCGCTCGACGCGCTGCTGCCGGATTGGCGCGAGGACGAGTCGCGCCCGCTCAGGACGCAGACGACCAGCGACACGTTCCTCTACCTCACGGAGAAGGGCAAGCTGCCGCTGCCCGGCGTGCTCATGCCCAAACTGCTGTCGAACCACGGCAACTTCATCGGATCGCTCTCGGACGTCGCCAAGTACCTCGGCGCGAAGGCCGAGGCGCTCGGCGTCGACATCTATCCCGGCTTCGCCGCCACCGAGATCCTCCGGGGTGGGAACGGCGCGGTCGAGGGCGTCGCCACCGGCGACATGGGCATCGGCAAGAACGGCATGCCGACGGGCAATTTCACCCGCGGCATGGAGCTGCGCGGCCGCTACACGCTGTTCGCCGAAGGCGCGCGCGGCTCGCTGACCAAGCAGCTCGCCAAGGATCACGACCTCTACGAGGGCGAGCCGCAGAAATACGGCATCGGCCTCAAGGAGCTGTGGCGGTTGGCGCCCGGCAAGCACAAGCCGGGCCTGATGCAGCACACGTTCGGCTGGCCGCTCGACAATGCGACGGGAGGCGGCTCCTTCATCTATCATTTCGGCGAGGACCGGGCGTCGATCGGCTTCGTCGTGCACCTCAACTACAAGAACCCGACGCTGTCGCCCTACGACGAGTTCCAGCGCTTCAAGACCCATCCGGCGATCGCGCCGATGCTGGAGGGCGGCGAGCGGCTGGTCTACGGCGCCCGCGCCATCACCGAGGGCGGCTGGCAGTCGGTGCCGCGCCTCGCCGTGCCCGGCGCGGCGCTGATCGGCTGCGCCGCCGGCTTCGTGAACGTGCCCCGCATCAAGGGCTCGCACAATGCGATCTGGTCGGGCATGCAGGCGGCCGAGGCGCTGGCCGATGCGCTCGGGGCAGGTCGCTCGCACGACGTCCTGGCGACCTACGCCGAGGGGTGGCGCGCCTCGCCGATCGGCCGTGACCTGGAGCCGGTGCGCAACGTCAAGCCGCTGTGGTCGCGCTACGGCACGCTGGGCGGCGTGGTGCTGGGCGGGCTCGACATGTGGACGAATGCGCTGGCGAAGGTCTCGCTGTTCGGGACCTTGAAGCACGGCCAGGCGGACTGGCAGACGACGAAGCCCCTGGCGCAGGTGCAGGCGCTGACCTACGCCCGACCCGACGGCAAGCTCGCCTTCGACAAGGCATCGTCGGTCTATCTCTCGGGCACGCAACACGAGGACAACCAGCCGCCGCACCTGGTGCTGGCCGATCCGTCGATCCCGATCGCGCGCAACCTGCCGGTCTACGGCGAACCCGCCCGCCTCTACTGTCCGGCCGGCGTCTACGAGGTCGCCTATGCCGACGAGGCGGCCAAGACCGACCCCCGCTTCGTGATCAACGCGCAGAATTGCGTGCACTGCAAGACGTGCGACATCAAGGATCCGGCGCAGAACATCACCTGGGTGCCGCCCGAGGGCGGCGGTGGGCCGAACTATTCCGGGATGTAGGCTTCCATCTCGTGACCGTCGCGCCCTCCTTCTCGGCAAGACCGTAGAGGGTCCATTAACGCCGCGGGGGAAATCCGCCGAAGGAGCCGGCCGACGGGCGCAGCGAGCTTGCCTGCCGCTAGGTCATCCATGGGAAATCGGAACGGTCCGAGGAGACCGTGCCATGCCGAAGGTCGACGTCCATTCCAGCAAGCCCCTGCCCACCGCCTATGTCGGCGAACGCTATGTCGAGGGGCCCGCGGGCTGCTACTTCTATCACACGCTCGACCTGCCGGAGCACGGCACCGTGGAGGGAGGCTGGGATCTCAGGGGCCGCTTCGAGGACTACATCGGACACGTCGATCTCCGCGGAAAGCGCTTCCTCGACGTCGGCGCCGCTTCCGGCTTCCTGTCGTTCGAGGCGGAACGGAGCGGCGCAGCCGAGGTCACGTCGTTCGACCTGGACACGGCCGAGCGCCAGCATCTGCTGCCTTTCCATGGAAGCGAATACGTCGAGGATCACGCGAGCTGGTGCCGCAAGCAGACTGCCAACTTCAAGACATGGCAGCGATCGTATTGGCTCGCCCACCGGCTCTACAAGTCCAACGTCACGGCGCGCTACGGCGACGTCTATCGCCTGCCGGCCGATCTCGGGCGCTTCGACGTGGTCCTGCTCGGTGCCATCCTCGAGCACCTTATCGATCCTTTGTCCGCCCTGCGGGAGGTCGCGAGCGTGACGGACGACATCCTCGTGATCAACACCGATTTCTTCGATACCGCGATACCGGCGGCCGTGTTCAACGGTCGCGCCGCTCTGCCCCAACACACTTACACGTTCTGGACGTATTCGATCGCCCTCTATGACGAGTACATGAGCATCATGGGCTTCCGGAAGCTCGCGGAGCGCAGAGACAACTTCGCTGGAACGCGGCCCTCGCCCGAAGCACCGCGGCCCATGATCGATCGCGTCGCCCTGGTCTATCAGCGCGCGTCGCGATAGGCCGGCATGCGCGCGTGTCGGCGTACGCCGACGCGACGACAGCCGATGTCGGCGGACGCGACGATGGCAGGGCTGCATGTCGCGGTACGCTGACATGGGCCCGGTGTTTCGTCAGGGTACCGCGACTTTGGCAGGGCGTTTTGTCAGGGCTCGCGGCATGGCCCGATTACGGTATCGAAGCCGGACCAAGGACTTGACTTAGGTTTTCATACCGAAGTAGAATTCTTCTGGCAAGAGCGTTTTGGACCTCACTTGAAGCCCAGCGCCGCCTGCGCCGCGGCGAGCCGGGCGATCGGGACGCGGAACGGTGAGCAGGAGACGTAGGCGAGGCCGACGCGCTCGCAGAAGTCGATGGACCGGGGGTCGCCGCCGTGCTCCCCGCAAATGCCCATCTTGATGTCGGGCCGGGTGCGGCGGCCGCGTTCGGCGCCGATCTCGACGAGCTCGCCGACGCCCTGCTGGTCGATGGTGACGAAGGGGTCGTGCGCGAGGATGCCCTTGGCGGTGTAGGGGCCGAGGAACGATGCGGCGTCGTCCCGCGAGATGCCGAGCCCGGTCTGGGTCAGGTCGTTGGTGCCGAAGGAGAAGAACTCCGCGCTCTCCGCGATCTCGGCGGCCCGCAGGCAGGCGCGCGGCAGCTCGATCATCGTGCCGACGATGTAGGGCACGCGTTCGCCCTTCTCCTTGGCGACGGCCTCGGCCATCGCGTCGATGGACTGCTTGACAAGGTCGAGTTCGGTTCGGCCGAACACCAGCGGCACCATGATCTCGGGCTCGACCGCCTGGCCGGTGCGGCGCTTGGCGAGCAGCGCGCCCTCGAAGATCGCCCGGGCCTGCATCTCGGCGATCTCCGGGAAGGCGATGGCGAGGCGGCAGCCGCGGAAGCCCAGCATCGGGTTCTCCTCGCGCAGCTCGTGGGCGCGCCGCCTGAGCCGCTCGGCCGGCACGCCCATCGCGCGGGCCACCTCGTCGATCTCCTCGTCGGTGTGCGGCAGAAACTCGTGCAGCGGCGGATCGAGCAGGCGGATGGTGACGGGCAGGCCGGCCATGATCTCGAACAGCTCGGCGAAGTCGGAGCGCTGATAGGGCAGCAGCTTGTCGAGCGCCTTGCGGCGGCCCTTCTCGTCCTCGGCGAGGATCATCTCGCGCATCGCGACGATGCGCTGCTCGTCGAAGAACATGTGCTCGGTGCGGCACAGGCCGATCCCCTGGGCGCCGAACTTGCGGGCGGCGCGGGCGTCCTGCGGCGTCTCGGCGTTGGCGCGAACCGCCATGCGGCGGGCGGCATCGGCCCATTCCATCAGCTCGGCGAACTCGCCGGATAGCTCGGGCTGCAGCATGGCGATCTCGCCGGCCATCACCTGGCCGAGCGATCCGTCGATGGTGATGACGTCGCCCTTCTTGAAGGAGACGCCCATCGCCGTCATCGTGCCCTTCTTGTAGTCGACGCGGACCGTGCCGGCCCCCGACACGCACGGCTTGCCCATGCCGCGGGCCACCACCGCGGCGTGGGAGGTCATTCCACCGCGCGTGGTGAGGATGCCTTCCGAGACGTGCATGCCGGAGATGTCGTCGGGGCTCGTCTCGACGCGCACCAGGATGACCTTGCGCCCGGAGGCCTTGGCCTCCTCGGCATCGTCCGAGTTGAAGACGATCTCGCCCGAGGCGGCGCCGGGCGAGGCCGGCAACCCGGTGGCCACGATCTTGCGCTCGGCCTTGGGGTCGATCGTGGGATGCAGCAGCTGGTCGAGCGCGGCGGGGTCGACGCGCAGGATGGCCTGATCGCGCGAGATGAGCCCCTCGTTGGCCATGTCCACGGCGATGCGCAGCGAGGCCTTCGCCGTGCGCTTGCCGGTGCGGGTCTGGAGCATCCAGAGCTTGCCGTCCTCGACGGTGAACTCGATGTCTTGCATCTCGCGGAAGTGCCGCTCGAGCTTGGCCGTCGTCGCCTCGAACTGCTTGAAGACCGCCGGCATCGCCGTCTCCATCGACGGCTTGTCGGAGCCGGCCTCGATCCGCGCGACCTCGGTGATGTTCTGCGGCGTGCGGATGCCGGCGACCACGTCCTCGCCCTGGGCGTTGATCAGGAACTCGCCGTAGAGCGCGTTGTCGCCGGTCGAGGGATTGCGGGTAAAGGCGACGCCGGTGGCGGAGGTGTCGCCCATGTTGCCGAACACCATCGACTGCACGTTGACCGCCGTGCCCCAGGAGGCCGGAATGCTCTGCAGCCGCCGATAGGTCTCGGCGCGCGGGTTCATCCAGGATCCGAACACCGCGCCGACGGCGCCCCACAGCTGCTCGCGCGGATCCTGCGGGAAGGGCTGGCCGCCGACCGTCTCGACCTTGGCCTTGTAGAGCTTGATCAGGCCCTTCCAATCCTGCGCCGACAATTCCGTGTCGAGCGAGAAGCCGCTGCGATCCTTGAAGTCCTCGAGGATCTCCTCGAACTCGTGGTGATCGATGCCAAGCACCACGTTGGAATACATCTGGATGAAGCGGCGATAGGAATCGTAAGCGAATCGCTCGTTGCCGGTGCGCGCCGCCAGCGCCTCGACCGTGGTGTCGGTGAGGCCGAGGTTCAGCACCGTGTCCATCATGCCCGGCATCGAGGCGCGGGCGCCCGAGCGGACCGACACGAGCAGGGGATCCTCGGGATCGCCGAAGACGTGACCGACGATCTCGCCCATCGCCGCGAGGCCGGCCTCGACCTCGGCCTCCAGGCCGTCGGGATAGCTGCGGCCATGGTCGTAGAACCAGGTGCAGACCTCGGTCGTGATGGTGAAACCCGGCGGCACCGGCAGGTCGAGGTTGGCCATCTCCGCGAGGTTGGCGCCCTTGCCTCCGAGGAGATTGCGCATCTCCGAGGTGCCGTCGGCCCCGCCGTCGCCGAAACCGTAAACCCACTTCGTCATCGCTGCGCCGCCCCTTTGCCGCGGTGCGATATCACGCGTGACCGCGCAATCTCAATCCAAAGCCGACCCACATCACGCCGGTGAAGACGAGATCGACGCCGAGCAGGGTGCCGAGGATGACGAGACTGTTGGTCGGCCAGCCGACGATCACCAGCAGCCCGATCAGGGCCGTGACGATCCCACCCGCGATCACCATCGTGCGCGCGTGAGAATGCATGTGCGCGCCGATCCACGTGCGCATGCCGCCGGCGACGAGCAACGCGCCGCCGAGCATCAACGTGAGGATCGCGGCAGCCGACAGCGGCTGCGCAAACGCGAAGGCGGCCGCCACGATGTAGAAGAGGCCGGCGAGGATGAAGAGGATCTCGCGGCCCCAGGTCTTGGAGTTCAGCCCCATCGAGATCTCGCTGCCGCCTTTGATGACCATGAAGAGGGCGACGATGTACACCGTCGTCACGGTGGCGGTGACGACCAGCCCCAACGCGACGATGCCGAGCACCACGGCGAGAATGCCGAGGCCGACGAACAGCCCCCAGCGATGGCGCAGCTTCTCCATGGCGGAACCGAGCGCCAGGCGGCGAGTGGCGGAAGGGTCGGGCAGGGTCGACGGCATGGGCCAGTCTCGTTTGTTGCGCGGCGGTGCGGCTCGACGTAGATAGGGCGTGGCAGTGCGCGCCGCTCGTAGCGGAGCGCTTCGGCATTCGGCCTGTCAAAGTCTGTGATGAATTTGTCGCAAGCCGCTGGCGCCCTCGGGGTCGCGTTGCCGCTTCGGACGATTGTCGCTATCTAACCCGATGGTCGTCGGCCGACGACGACCCGAGAGTTCTTCACCTGACGATCGTCCGCTGCGGCGATCCCGGTCCGCTCTCGAGCGGTTCGAGCGAAAGAGGCGAACGTGACGACATCCTCGAAGACGCCCCTCCTCGACACTATCGTCACTCCGGCCGACCTCCGCAAGTTTCCCGAGAGCGACCTGCGCCAGATCGCCGACGAGCTGCGCACGGAGACGATCGACGCCGTCTCGATCACCGGCGGCCATCTCGGCGCCGGGCTCGGCGTCGTCGAGCTGACGGTCGCGTTGCACCACGTCTTCGACACGCCCGACGACCGGATCATCTGGGACGTCGGCCACCAAGCCTACCCCCACAAGATCCTGACCGGGCGTCGCGACCGCATCCGCACGCTGCGCAAAGGGGGCGGCCTCTCCGGTTTCACCAACCGTGGCGAGAGCGAGTACGACCCCTTCGGCGCCGGTCACTCCTCCACCTCGATCTCGGCCGGCCTCGGCATGGCCGTCGCCAATTCGCTGAGCCACAAGGACAAGGCCAACGTCATCGCCGTGATCGGCGACGGCGCGATGTCGGCCGGCATGGCCTACGAGGCGATGAACAACGCCGGCGCGATGCACGCGCGTCTCATCGTCATCCTCAACGACAACGAGATGTCGATCGCGCCGCCGGCCGGCGCGCTGTCCGCCTATCTCGCGCGTCTCGCCTCGGGCGGCGCCTACCGCACCGTGCGCGAGGCCGCCAAGCAGCTGGGGCGCCACCTGCCGAAGTTCGTCTACGACCGCGCCCGCAAGACCGAGGAGTTCGCCCGCAACTTCTGGTCGGGCGGCACCATGTTCGAGGAACTCGGCTTCTACTACGTCGGCCCGATCGACGGCCACAACCTCGACCACCTGCTGCCGGTGCTGAAGAACGTCCGCGACGCCGAGACGGGGCCGATCCTGGTCCATGTCGTGACCAAGAAGGGCAAAGGCTACGCGCCGGCCGAGGAGAGCTACGAGAAGGGTCACGCCGTCGTGCCCTTCGACGTGATCACCGGCACGCAGAACAAGCCCAAGGCCAACGCGCCGAGCTACACCAAGGTCTTCGCCGACGCGCTGATCGCCGAGGCCAAGGCCGACGACAAAGTCGTCGCGATCACCGCCGCCATGCCCAACGGCACCGGCCTCGATCTCTTCGCCAAGACCTTTCCCGAGCGGACCTTCGACGTCGGCATCGCCGAGCAGCATGCCGTGACCTTCGCCGCCGGCCTGGCGACCGAGGGCTACAAGCCGTTCTGCGCGATCTACTCGACCTTCCTGCAGCGCGCCTACGATCAGATCGTGCACGACGTCGCCATCCAGAACCTGCCGGTGCGTTTCGCGATCGATCGTGCCGGCCTGGTCGGCGCCGACGGCGCCACGCACGCCGGCTCGTTCGATACGTCCTACCTCGGCATTCTGCCCAACATGGTCGTGATGGCGGCGGCCGACGAAGCCGAATTGGTGCACATGGTCGCCACCGCCGTAGCCTACGACAAGGGGCCGATCGCCTTCCGTTACCCGCGCGGCGAAGGCGTGGGCATCGAACTGCCGAAGAAGGGCAGCGTGCTCGAGATCGGCAAGGGCCGCCTCGTGCGCGAGGGCAAGCAGGTCGCGATCCTCTCGCTGGGCACCCGTCTCAAGGAGGCGCTGCTGGCGGCCGAGGACCTGGAGAAGCACGGCATCTCGGCGACGGTCGCCGACGCCCGGTTCGCCAAGCCCCTCGACCTCGTGATGATCCGCAAGCTCGCCGCGACCCACGACGTGCTGATCACGATCGAGGAGGGCTCGGTCGGCGGGTTCGGCTCGTTCGTGCAGCAGGCGCTCAGCGAGGAGGGCGCCTTCGACGCCGGCCGGCTCAAGTTCCGCTCGATGGTGTTGCCCGACACGTTCATCGAGCACGACAAGCCCGAGAAGCTCTACGTGGAGGCCGGCCTCGACGCCAAGGGCATCGTGGCCAAGGTGCTGGACACGCTCGGGCGCGACGTGGCGGCGAAGGGACCGCGGAGCTTGAGTGCCTAGGTTACGCCTGTCGCAGGTAGGGCTTCGCCGGCGTCCCGACGTTCGGTGATCTCGATGTTGGCGAATACGAACAGTTTGACCGCCCGGGTTTGCATGCAAAGCGCCTGGAGCTTGCCGGACAGCGTGAAGCGCAGTGGCAGGATTTCGCGATAGGCGCCGGGCGTGCTGCCGCCATGATATCGGATCGTCACCACCTTCTTCGACGCGAGTGCGTGTTCCAGGGCCGGTTTGACGCCGCGTGGATCTGCACTCTCTCGCGGTTTGCTTTGGCGCGGCATCGTGGCACCCTCGAACGCGACACCGCGGCTCTCGATGTAAAAAGCGATCTACGACAAAAAAAGGCGGCTCGAGAGCCGCCTTTCGAGATTTAATTTGTAAGCTGAAGCCTCAGCGCTTCGAGAACTGGAAGCTGCGGCGGGCTTTCTTCTTGCCGTACTTCTTGCGCTCGACCACGCGGCTGTCGCGGGTGAGGAACCCCTCCTTCTTGAGCACGGGGCGAAGCTCCGGCTCAAAATAGGTCAGCGCCTTGGACAGGCCGTGACGCACCGCGCCGGCCTGGCCGGACAGACCACCACCGCAGACATTGACCATCAGATCGTATTGTCCGACGCGCGACGTCAGGCCGAGCGGCTGCTGCAGGATCATGCGCAGCACGGGACGCGCGAAATATTCCTCGAACGGCTTGTCGTTGACGACGATCTTGCCGGAGCCGGGCTTGATCCAGACGCGGGCGACGGCATCCTTGCGCTTGCCGGTGGCATAGGCGCGACCGAACTTGTCGAGCTTCTGCACATGGACGGGGGCAGGCGCCTGGCCTTCGCCGGTGGCGCCGCGGAGATCCTGCAGGGAGGAGAGCGTCTCGGCCATGTCAGGCAGCCTTCTTGTTCTTGGAATTCATCGCGCCGACGTCGAGCTTCACCGGCTGCTGGGCCTCGTGCGGATGCTCGCTGCCGGCATAGACGCGCAGGTTGCCCATCTGCTTGCGACCGAGAGGACCACGCGGGACCATGCGCTCGACGGCCTTTTCGACGACGCGCTCGGGGAAACGCCCCTCGAGCACGAAGCGTGCGGTGCGCTCCTTGATGCCGCCCTGGAAGCCCGTGTAGTGATAGTACACCTTGTCTTCGCGCTTCTTGCCGGTGAACACCACCTTGTCGGCATTGATGACGATGATGTGGTCGCCGTCATCCATATGAGGCGTGTAGGTCACCTTGTGCTTGCCGCGCAGGCGCATGGCGATGATCGAGGCGAGCCGACCGACCACGAGGCCTTCGGCGTCGATCAATACCCACTTCTTCTCGATCTCGGCCGTCTTGGTCGAGTAGGTCTTGCCGAACATGAGAGTCTCTTATGGAGGATTGGCGGCGCTTATCGCCGCGCGGAGCCTCCGAAGTCAAGGTAGAAAGCGCGATTTGATGCCGCTGCGACAGCATCTTAGCATGCAGGGTAACAGGATACCACGCTCGTGAGTCTCGACCCGCGGGTGCTTCTCGCCTCGGTGCGCACGATCGCCATCGTCGGGCTCTCGGCCGATCCGCACCGGCCATCCCACGACGTCGCCACCTTCCTGATGCGTCGCGGCTACGATTGCATCGGCGTCAACCCCGGCCTGGCCGGCCGTCGCGTCGCCGGCATCGCGGTCGTCGCGCGCCTCTCCGATCTGCCGCATGCCGTCGACATGGTCGACCTCTTCCGTGCCTCCGCGCATGTCGGCGGCATCGTCGACGAGGCCCTGGCCCTGCCGGTGCCGCCGCGCGTGGTCTGGATGCAGCTGGGGGTGATCGACGAGGCCGCGAAGGCGCGGGCGGAGGCGGTGGGCCTTGCCGTCGTGATGGACCGCTGTCCGAAGATCGAGCTTGGCGGCCGGACTATCTCGTCTTGAGGCCCAGTCCCGCCAGGTGATCACGACCCCGATCGTCGGCGGGAAAACGAACCAGATCGACCTTCGGGGGCCGCGAGCTCCGTCCGCATCGCTGCCCGGTGTAGAGCGGATCCGCGGCGCCGTCGCGCGCGGCGGCAGGTCGCCCTCGGCATGCAACGTGCAGGCAGTTCGTGGCTCTAGGGGAGGTGCGTTTGGCCGAGGCGACGCTCACGATCAGCAGCAAGAACTATTCGTCATGGTCGCTGCGCGGCTGGCTGCTGGTCAAATTCTCGGGCCTGGATTTCATGGAGGCGGTGCTGCCGGTCACCGACGTCGAGGCGCGGGCCGAATTGCTGATCCTGTCGCCCTCGATGCTGGTGCCGTGCCTGCGCCATGACGGCCATACGATCTGGAACAACCTCGCGATCGGCGAATATCTCGCGGAGATCCGGCCGCAGGCGGGGCTGCTGCCGGCCGACCTCGGGCGGCGCACGCGGTGCCGCTCGATCTGCGGCGAGATGCATTCCGGCTTCGCCTCGATGCGCTCGGCGCTGCCGATGAACCTGCGCGGCGACTATCCCAGCTTCCGCGTCTGGTCGCGGGCGCAATCCGATATCGAGCGCATCGCCACGATCTGGCGCGAGTGCCTCGACGCCTACGGCGGCCCGTTCCTGATGGGTGCCGGGCGCACCATGGCCGACGCGATGTTTGCGCCGGTGTGCACCCGCTTCAAGACCTACCACGTGAGCGTCGACGAGGCCTGTCAGGCCTATTGCGACACGATCCTGGCGCTGCCCGAGATGATCGAGTGGACCGCCGCCGCGCTGGCCGAGCCGGTCGAGATCGAGGAACTCGAGATGGAGTTCTAGCGCGCTATCACGGCGTAGCGCAGCACGAACAGCGCGGCGAGGATGGCCGACGCCAGCGACACGTTGCGCACGCGCCCCGTGGCGAGCTTGATCGCGACGTGGGCGATGAGGCCGAAGGCGATGCCGTTGGCGATCGAGAAGGTCAGCGGCATCGCGATCGCGGTGATCAGCGCCGGCACCGCCTCGGTGAGGTCGTCGAAGGGCAGGGCGCGCAGGCCGCGCATCATCAGGCAGGCGACGAAGAACAGCGCCGGCGCCGTGGCGCAGGACGGCACGGCCATGACGAGCGGGGCGAACACCAGCGTCAGCAGGAAGAGCGCGGCGACGGTCAGCGCGGTCAGTCCGGTGCGACCGTCGGCGGCGACCCCGGCCGCGCTCTCGAGATAGGCCGTGGTGCTCGACGTGCCGAGCAGCGCGCCGGCGACGATGGCGAGCGAATCGGCGAACAGCGCGCGGCCGAGCCGGCGGTCGGCGCCCTCGATCGCGAGCAGGCCGGCCTCCCCGGCGACGCCGACCAAGGTGCCGGTGGCGTCGAGCAGCTCGACGAGAAAGAGCACGAGGACGATCTCGGCGAGGCCGTGAGACAGCGCACCGCGCAGGTCGAGCGCGAGCAACGTCGGCGCCAGCGAGGGCGGCGTCGCGAGAAGGCCGGTCGCCTTCGTGCCGAGCGTCAGCGGTCCGAGCGCGGTCACCAGCGCGATGCCGAGGACGAGCGCTCCGGTCACGCGCCGCGCGGCGAGCGTCGCGATGACGAGGAAGCCCAGCAGCGCGAGGAGGGCGGGGCCGCGATGGAGATCGCCGAGCGTGACCAGCGTCGCCGGGTCGGCGACCACCAGGCCGGCGCTCTTCAGCGCGATGAAGGCGAGGAAGAAGCCGATGCCGGCGGTGATGCCGACGCGCAGCGACGCCGGGATGCCCGCGACGAGTTTCTCGCGCAGGCCGACCAGGGTCAGCAGGAGGAAGCCGAGCCCCGAGAGGAACATGGCGCCGAGCGCCGCCTGCCAGGTGAAGTGCTGCTGGCCGACGATGACGTAGGCGAAATAGGCGTTGAGCCCCATGCCCGGTGCCAGGGCGACGGGGTAGTTGGCGGCGAGCCCCATGATCGCCGAGCCGAGCGCCGCGGCGAGGCAGGTGGCGACGAAGACCGCGCCCTTGTCCATGCCGGCATCGCCCAGGATCGCCGGGTTGACGGCGACGATATAGGCCATCGTCAGGAAGGTGGTGAGACCGGCGGCGAGCTCGGTGCGCACGGTCGTGCCGCTGGCCCGGAGCGCGAAAAACCGGTCGATCGCGCCGCCGTAGCCGCCTCGGACCTCGCTCATGTCGTTCGTCCCCGCCGCCCGCCCGGCGGTCGACAGGCAAGCTTCGTGCGAACCGAGGCGTAAGTCAGCCGCCGAGCAGCGCCCGCGCCTCGCGGCGGAACTCCTCGGCCACCTCGTCGTCCGCCAGCGCGAAGGCGACGTTGGCGAGCAGGAAGCCGAGCTTGGAGCCGGTGTCGTGGGTCTTGCCGTCGAAGCGCACGCCGTGGAACGACGCCGTTTCGGCGAGCTGCTTCATGCCGTCGGTGAGCTGGATCTCGCCGCCGGCCCCCTTGCCGACCTTGCCGAGGATCTCGAAGATCTCGGGGCCCAGCACGTAGCGCCCGGAGATGATCGAGGTCGAGGGCGCCTCGCCCTTCGGCGGCTTCTCCACCATGCCCGAGATCGCGAAGGTGTCGCCCTTGTCCTCGCCGATCGAGAGCACGCCGTACTTGTGCGTCTCGCTCTCGGGCACCTCCTCGGCGGCGATGATGTTGGCGCCGCCGGTGGCCGCGTAGGCCTCGACGCATTGCTTGAGGCAGCGGCTGCCCTTGGCGCCGGGCAGGGTGATCATGTCGGGCAGCACCACCGCGAAAGGCTCGTCGCCGACCAGCTCGCGCGCACACCACACGGCGTGGCCCAGCCCCAACGGCGCCTGCTGGCGGGTGAAGGAGGTGGCGCCGGCGGCCGGCAGCTGCTTCTTTAGGAGCGCCTGCTGCGGCGCCTTGTTGCGCTCCTTCAGCAAGGCCTCGAGCTCGTAGGCAATGTCGAAATAGTCCTCGATGACCGCCTTGCCGCGCCCGGTCACGAAGATGAAGTGCTCGATGCCGGCCTCGATCGCCTCGTCGACGACGTGCTGCAGCACCGGAGCGTCGACGACGGTCAGCATCTCCTTGGGTACCGCCTTGGTGGCGGGCAGGAAACGCGTGCCGAGCCCGGCCACGGGAAAGACGGCCTTGCGGATCTTGGCGGTCATGGCGGCTCCTGGCAACCGATCGATCGGGCGCCCGCAGATCGCAGATCAGGCGGGGTGCGGCAAGACGTCCGGGCGGCTCAGCCGCCGTTCAGCGTGGTCTTCAGGATGCTGGCGAGATCGTCCATGCGGAACGGCTTCTGCAGCACAGGGCGCTCGGCGTGGCCGCTCGGGATGCCGGAGCGGCCATAGCCCGTCGTGAAGATGAACGGACAGCCGCGCGAGGCCAACAGGTCGGCGACGGGGTCGATCTTGTCCGAGCCGAGGTTCACGTCGAGCAAGGCGCAATCCACCGGCGCACGGCCGATCAGCTCGAGCGCCTCGGACACCTGCCCGACGGTGCCGGCGTGCGCGAAGCCGAGCTCGTCCAGCATGTCCTCCAGCGTCAGGGCGATGAACGGCTCGTCCTCGACGATCAGGATCAAAGACTTCTCGCCCCCGTTGCTCATTGATTCCGATCGAGTGAAACGTGTTGCCTCGTAACGCGGCGGACGTTGCCCTCGCGGCGCCGCAAAGTCTAGCCCAAGATGGGCGGAAGCGTTGCCGCATGACGAAACCGTCGCGCTTTCATCGGTCTAGGCTCATGGATCGACCCGGTCCGAGCGCCACGTGCGATCCAGCGCGAGCGGCAGCGCGACGGCCGCGACCAGCCAGCCGAGGATCGTCAGCGAGCCGCCGACCGGCGCGGCGAACGGGATCGGCACGAGACCGGCCAACGCGTGCAGCGCGAGGTGGCCGGAGAAGAGCAGGGTGCCGCACGCGATCAGCGAGGCCGCGACCATCGCCGGGACGGCGCGCTGCGCGACGGCCGCCGCCGTGCAAAGGCCGACGAGCGCCGCGGCGTGGAACAGCAGGAAGTAGGCGGCGGTGACGACGTTGGGATTGCCGCTGCGATGGGCGCCTGCCGCGGCCAGCGCCACGCCGGCGGCGCCGTAGAGCCCGGCCAGCGCCGAGACGAGGATGATCCAAGATCGCATGCGAGCCCTCAGGCCCGCGCGAAACCGTCCTCGCCCTTCGTGACAGGCGCGGCGGCGGGACGGCGCAGGCGTGCCGCCTCCATACCCCAGACCGCGCCGAAGCACAGGAAAAGCTGGCGCCAATGGTCGACGTCGATCTGCAGCCCCTGGATCACCAGCACCACCATCGTCGGCACGTAGACCTGCGCGAGGCGGCGGTACGGCGAGCGCACGAACATCTGCCGGAAGCCGACGTAGAGCGACACCAGCACGATGGCGATCCAGGCGAAACCGCCGATCCAGCCGTCGTTGGCGAAGCCGCCGACGTAGGAATTGTGCGGCTCCAGCCCAAAGGTCAGGCGGAAGCGCAGGGGCCCGAAGCCGAGCGGTCGCTCGACCAGCATCGGCAGGGACCGGACCTGGTTGCCGAAGCGGCCGGTGACGCCCTCGTCGTAGTCCTGCGCCACCGCGGCGCGCTGCAGGAAGAAGTCGCGCACCGAGGGCACCGACAGCATGCCGCCGAGGACGATCGCGCCGAGCAGTCCAGCCGCGAGCGTCATCCTGACGATGCGCTGGCGCAGGCGATGCGTTTCCGCGGTGAGGAAGGCCGCGGCCGTCACGAGCACCATGGCGCCGAGCGCGGCGCCCCACGATCCGCGTGAGAACGACACGAAGATGCCGAGCATCACGGTTGCGAGGCCGACGATGGCCGCGAGCGGACGCCGGGTTGTGCCGAGCAGGATCATCTGCAGCAGGTAGGCGGCCGACAGCACGAGGTAGGAGCCGAAGACGTTGGGATCCTTGAACGTGCCGGAAACGCGTCCCTCGTAGGTGGTGAGCCACGGCCCCAGGCCGAACAGGTCGAGGTAGCCCATGAAGCCGACGATCGCCGAGACGATCGAGCCGGCGGTGAAGGCCGCGAGGCATAGTTCGGCGCGCCGTTCGCTGCGCTCGGAGAAGAAGATCGTGAAGAACACCGTCGTGACGAAGAGGTAGAGCGACTGCAGCTGGTAGAGCCGCGCGTCGTGCTCGTCCCAGTACGGCATCAGCGAAAGAAAGCCCGCCGCCTCGAACACCGCCCACAGCGCCAGGATCGGGATCAGCGCCTTGTGGACGCGGAAGCCGCCGACGAACCAAAGCGGGATCGCGAGCAGCGCGAGGAAGTCGTAGGGCGAGGGCTCGATCAGCGACAGCATGCCGAAGAAGATGAAGGCGGCGAACACCGCTTCGACGACCTTCTGGTAGTCGAGCCCGGCACCGCTCGTGAAGGGTACGACGAGGCTCACGAGGGTGCGCCCGTCCGCACGGCGAGCCGTTGCCGCAGCAGCAGGCGGCGCCCGGTGGCGCATCCCTCGATCGCGATCCGGGTGAAGACCAACTCGGGCGCCTCGCCGATCGTGTCGTAGTTGCGCGCGGGCGAGGCGGGATCGAGCAGGGCGGGATAGGCCACGATCGAGGGGCCGGCGCGGCAGAGATCGTCGTAGAGCGTGGGCGAGGCGAGGACGAGGCGCGGGTCGCTCCAGTGCAGCAGGTCGCGGCTGGTGGCGGCGTAGAACCCGGCCACCGGAAACACGCCGCCTACCTTGGCCGCGAACATCGCCACGAAGGTGTGGGTCGGCTTGTGCAGCACCACCGATCCGACCGGGAAGGTGAAGGGTTGGATCGCTTGGCAGGAGGCCGGCGGCTTGAAGCCGGGCCTGTAGGGATCGTCGTAGCGGATCGTGAAGCCGCGGCCGTCGTAGGCGCGCCAGTCGCCCGCCGCCGGATCGGCCGAGCGAAACAGGCAATTGCCGTAGGGCTGGCCGTCCCAGCCCGTCGTGGAGATCAAGGCGTAGCGGTAGCGCGAGTCCCTGCCGTCGCCGGCGACGATGTTCGACGGATTGAAGAAGCCGCGGTGGCGGCCTTGCTCGACGTCCTGGCGGAATGGCGCCGACGCGACGATCGGGTGCGGCACGCGCAAGAAATCGAGGCCGCCGTTCCCGGAGCGATAGGCCAGGATCGTGTTGTACCAGCAGGCGATGTCACCTTGCGCCGCGCAACGGCCGAACTGGTCCGCGTGATACTCCTCGTGCACGAGTCCACCGACGCTGCGCCCGTCGTCGGTCCAGGTGGCGGCGAGGAAGTTGCGGTCGGCGTGATGCGCCGGGTCCGGGTCGGCGGGCGAGGCGAGGGCGGCGTGGCAGTCGGGCTTGAGATGCGCGAGGTCGGGGCCGACGAGCGGCCGGTTGCCGTCGTGCAGCGTGAACACCATCGTGCGCCCGGCGGCGTCGCGGAACGCGCGCGCGTTTAAATCGGGGAAATCGTCGGCCGTGCAACCATCGTGCGCGGAATCGAAGACGATGGTCGGGGTGCCGACGAGCGCGAGCGTCAGGTCGGCGGCGTGGGCGCCGAGCGGGAGGCACGCGACGAGTATCGAGACGATGATGCGCGCGCCTCTGTCATTCCGGACGGAGCGCAGCGCAGATCCGGAACCCATTGCACTGGCCGGAAAGGCTCTCACCGGAGAGCGCAACGGGTGCCGGGTTCGGCGCTGCCGTCCCGGCATGACGAAGGTCGCCACCTCAATAGGCGTTCTTGGTCTTGACCAGCGAGATCGGGGTCGCGGCCAGCACGTACATGTCGAGGAAGATCGACCAGTTCTCGATGTAGAAGAGGTCGCATTCGACGCGCTTCTGGATCTTCTCGGACGTGTCTGTCTCGCCGCGCCAGCCGTTGATCTGCGCCCAGCCAGTGATGCCGGGACGCACGCGGTGGCGGGCGAAATAGCCGTCGACGACCTCGTCGTAGAGCGCGGCGGCGGCCTTGGCGTTGACCGCGTGCGGGCGCGGGCCGACCAGCGACAGGTTGCCCTTGAAGACGACGTTGAAGAGCTGCGGCAGCTCGTCGAGCGAGGTCTTGCGGATGAAGCGGCCGACGCGGGTCACGCGCGGATCGTTCTTGGTGACGAGCTTGTCGGCCTTGATGTCGAGCTGCTCGGTGTACATCGAGCGGAACTTGAACACCTCGATCAGCTCGTTGTTGAAGCCGTAGCGTTTTTGACGGAACAGCGCCGGTCCCTTGGAGTCGAGCTTCACGGCGAGCGCGACCATCAGCATGACCGGGGCGAACGCGATCAGGGCGAGCGTGCCGACGAGGCGGTCGAACACCGTCTTCAGCACGACGTCCCACTCGGCGAGCGGCTTGTCGAACAGGTCGATGACCGGCACCTTGCCGATG
>CAXTVT010000015.1:0-55218 GCA_964247745.1 uncultured Beijerinckiaceae bacterium | reverse complement strand
CCTTCGTCGACCTGCGGCCCGACGCCGATACGTTCTTCCCGCCGATCGATCCCTACGCGTGGCGCGAGGTCGGACGCGACCGACCGCCGCGGCACGAGAACGACGAAGCCGGGTGCGTCTTCGTCGAGTATCGGCGCGACGCCTGACACGCCGATCCTCGCCGGACGGCTGTTGTCTGATTCACGATGTCAAACAGCTCGCACGGCCCTAGGGAGGCCGAAGCGTCGGATCATTGAAAGCCCGAAAGCCGCGAGGCGACCTTCGGCACTCGTCGTGGTGACCGGTCCGGCTCTTCCTCGAAGTCTCACGCTTTTGCGCGGGATTATCGGAACGCAGACCTGCCACCGGCCGGACCCTGCACGGTGATCGCAAGGCCATGCATAAGGTAAAAATACAGTCAACGTCGCTTGCGTCAACGTCTTTCGGTAGATTTTCCAAACAGCCGCAAGATCTGGGACGTCGGCGGCTTGTCAGCTCGTCTCATTGGCTCAAGGCCGGCACGCGCGCCACGGCATTTGTCCCGCCCTGCCGCCTCCTGTATGGAGCGGCACCGGGCCCCGTGCCCTGGTGTATGCGGAGCGGACATGCCCTGGGGCACAGGCGGTAATTCGGGCAACGGCAACGGCGGCGGCGGCCCATTCAAGCCTGGCAATCCCGGCCCATGGGGGCAGGGGCCGCGCAACCCGGGTCCGTGGGGAACCGGCTCGGGCGGCGGTGCGGGTCAGCCCGACCTCGGCGAGATCTTCCAGCGCCTGCGCGACCGCTTCGGCGGTGGGGGCGGCGGTGGCGGCTCCGGCGGCGGCTCGTTCTTCGGCGGCGGCCTCGGCGCGCCGGGCGTGCTGGTCCTCGTCGCCGTCGCGGTCGGTCTGTGGCTGCTGTCGGGCTTCTACACCGTGGGTCCCAACCAGGTCGGGCTCAACCTCGTCTGGGGCGCCTATGCCGGCAAGACCTCGCCGGGCCTGAACTACAATTGGCCCTATCCCGTAGGCGGCGTCGACAAGCTCAACGTGACCGACCGCAACGCCTTCAACGTCGGCTTCACGACGCAGCCGGACTATTCCAGGGTCAATTCGATCGAGACGATCGACGTGCCGCAGGAAAGCCTGATGCTGACCGGCGACGAGAACATCGCCGACGTCAAGTTCGTGGTGTTCTGGCAGATCGACCCGTCGCACCCCGAATATTACGCCTTCAACGTCGCCGACCCCAAGGATACGGTGAAGGCCGTGGCCGAGAGCGCCATGCGCGAGATCGTCGGCCGCTCGCAAATCCAGAAGCTGCTCACCGCCGAGCGCAAGGTGATCGAGCCGGCCGCCCAGCAGCTGATGCAGAAGATCCTGACGAGCTACAAGGCGGGCGTGCTGGTGCTGCAGGTGCAGCTGCAATCGGTGGATCCGCCGGACGAGGTCATCGCCTCGTTCCGCGATGTCACCGCGGCGCAGCAGGACGAGGCCCGGTTCCGCAACCAGGGCGAGGCCTACGCCAACACCAAGGTGCCTGAGGCCAGGGGCCAAGCGGCGGCGATCGTCCAGGCGGCCGAAGGCTACCGCACCCAGACCGTGGCGCAGGCGAAGGGCGAGGCCTCGCGCTTCGACCAGATCTACGCGCAATACAAGAATGCGCCGGCTGTGACCCGCGAGCGCATCTATCTCGAGACGATGGAGAAGGTGCTGGGGCGCGCGCAGAAGGTCGTCATCGACGATCCGCAGGGCAGGGGCGTGGTGCCCTACCTGCCGCTGCCCGAGATCGCCAAGCCGCAGGCCACCAGCACCGGAGCGCAGCCATGATGCGCCAGTACGGCACGTTCCTCCTCGCCGTGATCGTCGTGGCGCTGCTCGTCGTCGTCTTCTCCGGCACGTTCATCGTGACGCAGACGGAACAAGCGCTGCTGCTGCGCTTCGGCGAGCCGGTCGCCGGCCGCGGGCTCGTCACCCAGCCCGGGCTGCACTTCAAGGTGCCGCTGATCGAGCACGTCATCGACATCGACAAACGCATCCTCAACCTCGAGACGCCGAACCAGGAAGTGCTGGCCTCCGACAACACGCGGATCCAGGTCGACGCGTTCCTGCGCTACAGGATCGTCGACCCGCTCGAGTTCTACCAGACGGTGCAGACCACGCGGCAGGCCGACAGCCAGCTCGGCTACATCATGAACTCGGCCATCCGCCGCGTGCTCGGCGAGGCAGACCTGACGCAGATCGTGCGCGACGACCGCGCCAGGCTGATGGCGGAGATCCGCGACCAGGTGAACACCGAGACGCAGCGCCTCGGCATCGAGGCGGTCGACGTCCGCATCCGCCGCGCCGACCTGCCGCGACAGATTTCCGAACAGGTCTTCGCCCGGATGAACTCGGAGCGCGCCCGCGAGGCGGCGGAATATCGCGCCAAGGGTTCGCAGGAGAAGCAGACGATCCAGGCCAAGGCCGACCGCGACGTGGTGGTGCTCGTCGGCGAAGCGCAGCAGAAGGCCGACACCGATCGCGGCGAGGGCGATGCCCTGCGCAACAAGGTCTTCGCCGACGCCTACGGCAAGGATCCCGACTTCTTCGCCTTCTACCGCTCGATGAGCGCCTACGACACCGCCTTCGCGAGCCGCGACACGCGGCTGGTGGTGAGCCCGGTCAGCGACTTCTTCCGCTTCTTCAAGTCGCCGAACGGTGCGTCGCCGAGCGATGCGGCCCCGTCGCCGTCGAGTCCGGCGAAGCCGCAGCAGGCTTCGGCCAAGACGCCCGAGCCTCAGCCCAAGGCGCCGGAGGCGGCCGGCGCGGCTGCTCCGCCGTAGGTTCGCAAGGGGTCGCTGGCATCACGATTGCACGCAATTCAATGTTCGAGCGCGGGTCGGCATCCGCGCTCGTTTGTCGTCCATCAGCAACGGTGTCCCATGAAGCGCAGCGACCTGACCGAGAAGATCCTCGACATCAAGCGGGAGAAGGGCTGGACCTGGAAGCACATCACCACCGAGATCGGCGGCATGTCGGAGGTGCTCGTCGTAGGCGCGTTGCTCGGCCAGATGAAGCTGACCAAGCCGCTCTGCGAGAAGGCCGCCGAGATGTTCGGGCTCTCCGCCAGCGAGAAGACGCTGCTGAACGAGGTCCCGATGCGGGGCATGCCGATGCCGCCGACCGATCCGCTGATCTACCGCTTCTACGAGCTGGTGATGATCAACGGGCCGGCATGGAAGGCCTTGATCGAGGAGGAGTTCGGCGACGGCATCATGTCGGCGATCGACCTCGACATGACGATGGAGCGCCTGGCCGACCCCAAGGGCGACCGCGTCAAGATCGGCATGTCGGGCAAGTTCCTGCCCTACAAATATTACGGCGCGACCGGCAACAACCAGCAGCTCGGCTACAAGGAAGAATAGTCGGCGCGAATCCGCCGCGACGGCGACGCATCGTCGGAAAGGCGATCGCGATGTGATCGCCTCTCGTGTCGAGCCTTGTGAGGGCGGCGGCGAGTGACTGCGACGACCCGCGCGCGGCGTGACACAAGATTGTCTTGCGCCGCCGCACGAAATCGCTTGAATCGGTCGGCGCTCGACACGCGTTTCGCGTCGTCCGGCGCGTGTGTGTCGAGCGGCTGGAGCGTCGCCGACACGGGAGGCCTGGAGAAACCCGATGGGGTCGCGCCCGCTTTTCGCTTCTTCGTTCGGCCCGCGCCGCGCTCGGGTCCTGATCGTCGCCATCGCCCTCGCGGTGGTGCCTGTGGCGCCGGCCTTCGCGACCCACGGTCCCGATTCGCTGGCCGACGAGGCGGCGGCGGTCAGCGACGCCGTCGTCAACATCTCCGCGACCCAGATCGAGGAGCGGCAGGTCAAGAACGACGGGGGCGACCCGCCCGAGCTGCAGCAGGGCACGCCATTCGACGATCTGTTCGAGGAATTCTTCAAGCGCCGTCAGCAGAGCAAGCGCGGCCAGGGCGGCAGCGACGATGAAGGCGGCCCCCATCGCTCCAACTCGCTCGGCTCGGGGTTCGTCATCGATCCCTCCGGCATCATCATCACCAACAACCACGTGATCGCCGATGCCAACGAGATCACGGTGATCTTCACCGATGGTCAGAAGCTGCGCGCCAAGGTCATCGGCAAGGATCCGAAGGTCGACGTCGCCGTGCTGAAGGTGGACCCGGCGGCGCCGTTGAAGAGCGTCAAGTTCGGCGACAGCGAGAAGATGCGCGTCGGCGACTGGGTCATGGCCGTCGGCAACCCGTTCGGGCTCGGCGGCACGGTCACGGCCGGCATTGTCTCGGCGCGCCACCGCAACATCGACAGCGGTCCCTACGACAATTACATCCAGACCGACGCGGCGATCAACAAGGGCAATTCCGGCGGCCCGCTGTTCAACATGGCCGGCGAGGTCATCGGGATCAACACGGCGATCCTCTCGCCCTCCGGCGGCTCGATCGGCATCGGCTTCGCCACACCTGCCGCCACCGTGACCCCGATCATCGACCAGTTGCAGAGGTTCGGCGAGACCCGCCGCGGCTGGCTCGGCGTGCGCATCCAGAACGTCGACGACCAGATCGCCGACAGCCTCGATCTCGGCAAGACCCGCGGCGCCTTCGTGTCGGGCACCGACCCCAAAGGTCCGGCGAGCGCGGGCGGCATCGAGACGGGCGACGTCATCGTCAAGTTCGACGGCCAGGACATCAAGGAATCCCGCGATCTTCCCAAGATCGTCGCGCAGGCGCCGGTCGGCAAGGACGTCGACGTGGTGGTCGTGCGCAAGGGCAAGGAGTTGTCCAAGACGGTGAAGCTCGGCCTGCTCGAGGACGGCGAGAAGCACGCCGCGCTGGAGAAGAGCAGCCGCAGCGATGCCCGCCCCTCGATCCAGCCGTCACCGGCCGCCATCACGGCGCTCGGCATGACGTTCAGCGGTCTCACCCAGGAAACCCGTCGTCGCTTCACGATCAACGACAGCGTGTCGGCCGGCGTCGTGATCTCCGTCGTCGAGCCGTCGTCGCCGGCTGCCGACAAGCGCCTGCAGGCCGGCGACGTCGTGGTGGAGATCAACCAGGAGCCGGTGAAGCAGCCGTCCGATGCCGCCGAGAAGCTCAAGACGTTGAAGAGCGCCGGAAAGACGTCGGCCCTGCTCCTCATCGCCAACGCGCAAGGCGAGGTTCGCTTCGTCGCCGTCCCAGTGAAATGATCGACGCCTAGGCGTCGACGGCCCCGCGATCGTCGTCCGCTTTCACCTTCCACGCGCGAGCTTTCTCGTTTCTGGCGCGGCTTGTTGCCCTCGAGGGCTGCCGTGAACGACGAATTGCCCTTGTCTTAGGCACAAAACGGGAGCGATGCCCGAACCTTCGTCGATTGGCACTCCACGCGTCGGTCTGCCATTGACATCCTGCCGCAGCCTCCGCTATTCGAAGGTTCTGCCTTTGGCACTCGCTTGATGAGAGTGCCAGGCCCCTCTCGCCGCCGACTGCGCCGAGATCCGGCTGAAGCCAGGAGCAACAATCATGCAGTTCCGTCCCCTCCACGACCGCGTTTTGGTGAAGCGCCTCGAAGGCGAAGAGAAGACCAAAGGCGGGATCATCATCCCCGACACCGCCAAGGAGAAGCCCCAGGAAGGCGAGATCATCGCCGTCGGGCCCGGCGGCCGTGACGAAGCCGGCAAGCTGACCCCTCTCGACGTCAAGACCGGCGACAAGATCCTCTTCGGCAAGTGGTCCGGCACCGAGGTCAAGATCGACGGCCAGGAGCTCCTCATCATGAAGGAGAGCGACATCATGGGCGTCGTCGCCGCCTAAGCGCCTCCCGCCAGAACCCCCGAAACATCAGGAGCCTGAATCAACATGGCAGCCAAAGACGTCCGCTTTTCGTCCGATGCCCGCGATCGCATGATGCGCGGCATCGACATCCTCGCCAACGCCGTCAAGGTGACGCTCGGCCCCAAGGGCCGCAACGTCGTCATCGAGAAGAGCTTCGGCGCGCCGCGCATCACCAAGGACGGCGTCACCGTCGCCAAGGAGATCGAGCTCTCGGACAAGTTCGAGAACCTCGGCGCCCAGATGATCCGCGAGGTCGCCTCCAAGCAGAACGACCACGCCGGTGACGGCACCACCACCGCCACCATCCTCGCCGCCTCGATCGTACGCGAGGGCACCAAGGCCGTGGCCGCCGGTCTCAACCCGATGGATCTCAAGCGCGGCGTCGACAAGGCCGTCGAGGCCATCGTCGCCGATCTCAAGAAGAACTCCAAGAAGGTCACCTCCAACGACGAGATCGCCCAGGTCGGCACCATCTCGTCGAACGGCGACAAGTCGGTCGGCGAGATGATCTCGCACGCGATGCAGAAGGTCGGCAACGAGGGCGTCATCACCGTCGAGGAGGCCAAGACCGCCGAGACCGAGCTCGACGTCGTCGAGGGCATGCAGTTCGACCGCGGCTATCTCAGCCCCTACTTCATCACCAACCCCGAGAAGATGATCGCGGAACTCGAGGAGCCCTACATCCTCATCCACGAGAAGAAGCTCTCGTCGCTCCAGGCCATGCTCCCGGTGCTCGAGGCGGTCGTGCAGACCGGCAAGCCGCTGGTCATCGTCGCCGAGGACATCGAGGGCGAGGCTCTCGCGACCCTGGTCGTCAACAAGCTGCGCGGTGGCCTCAAGGTCGCCGCCGTCAAGGCGCCGGGCTTCGGTGATCGCCGCAAGGCGATGCTCGAGGACATCGCGATCCTGACCCAGGGCCAGATGATCTCCGAGGATCTCGGCATCAAGCTCGAGAACGTGACCGTGCAGATGCTCGGCCGCGCCAAGCGCATCCGCATCGACAAGGAGAACACCACGATCATCGACGGCGCCGGCGCCAAGACCGAGATCGAGGCCCGCATCGGCCAGATCAAGGCTCAGATCGCCGAGACGACGTCGGACTACGACAAGGAGAAGCTCCAGGAGCGTCTCGCCAAGCTCGCCGGCGGCGTCGCGGTCATCCGCGTCGGCGGCGCGAGCGAGGTCGAGGTGAAGGAGAAGAAGGATCGCGTCGACGACGCCCTCAACGCCACCCGCGCGGCGGTCGAGGAAGGCGTGTCGCCCGGCGGCGGCGTGGCGCTGCTGCGCGCCATCAAGGCGCTCGACGGCATCGTGGTCGACAATCCCGACCAGAAGACCGGCATCGACATCGTCCGTAAGGCGATCCAGACCCCGGCGCGCCAGATCGTCGACAATTCCGGCGGCGACGGCGCCGTCGTGGTCGGCAAGCTGCTTGAGAACGACAGCTACGGCTACGGCTACAACGCCCAGTCCGGCGAGTACGTCGATCTGGTCGCCGCCGGCATCATCGACCCGACCAAGGTCGTGCGTACCGCCCTGCAGGACGCGGCCTCGGTCGCCGGCCTGTTGATCACCACCGAGGCCACCATCACCGAGGCTCCGAAGAAGGATGCCGCGATGCCGATGGGCGGCGGCGGCGGCATGGGCGGCATGGGCGGCATGGACTTCTAGCCGCAGCCTCTTCGCTGCACGACCAAGCGGGGCCTCGAAACCATCGAGGCCCCGCTTCCGTACTGAGGGTCACAAGCGGCTCAAGGGACGGAACATGACGAATTCGTTCGACTTTCTTCCGCACGATGCGGGCGTGGGCCATTCCACGTCCGACCCGGAGCGGCGTCGCGAGTTTCGCCGCACGGCGACCCGGGCGGACCTGCTCGATGCCGTCGCCGCCAAATGTCCTTCGCTTTCGCGCAGCGAAGCGCGCGCCGTCTTCGAGATGGCGCTGGAAGAGGTGGCCGGTTCGCTGGCGCGCGGCGAGCCGGTGAAGCTGCGCTCGTTCGGCCTGTTCAGTGTGCGGGCCAAGCGCGAGCGCGTCGGTCGCAACCCGCGCACCGGCGCCGAGGTGCCGATCACGCCCCGCCGCGTGCTGACCTTCAAGCCCTCGCCCGTGCTGCTGGACGAGGTGAACAGCGTGACGCCGATCCTCAGGGCCTGACACGCTCTGTCAACGGTGCGAGGCGGGGTCTGTTTTGCGCCGCAGTGTCGGTCTATAGCGCCCGGGGTGCGATCGGTCGCACCGGAGCCTAGTTAATGAAGCCGCTCGGGATTGCTGTCGCGCTCTTCGGTCTCGTCGAGATAGGCGTCGGTATCGCGAGTCATCAACCGCCCGTTTTCCTACTCGCCGCGTTCACGTTGCTGGCGGCGCTGACGACCTTTCGTTCGGTCGGCATCTCGACCTTCCTCCAGGTGCTGATCGCTTATTTTTCAGTCGAGACGATCGTGCTCGGCATCTGCGTGTGCCTCAATGCTCTGAGGCTTTGGCCGCCGGCACTCGACGAAGTCCACGTGCCTTCCACGGTTGCGATGACCGTCGCCCTTTTCTCGATCATCTCTTACCTGACCTCCCATATGGCCGTCGCCCGCAAGACGCTGGCGATCACCGATCGCTATTTTCGTGCAGACGACCCGGTGGTGGTCCCGCTCGGCGTCGATGGTTTACGGCTTCGTGAGCGCACGCTGGCCGCAGCGACGATCATGTTCATCATCCTCCTCAACCAGCTCGAGGTCTGGTTCGTCGTGCTGTTCTCCTACGCCTCGTCCGACATCTCGAACGCGATCCAGAATTACGATGCGAAGGCGTTCTGGCATGCGTTGCTCGTCGAAGTTCCTCTTTATTTGACGCCTCTGCTCATCGCGAACATCATCGAGTTTCTCGCAGCCAACTGGCTGTTCATACGCTGGCGGCGCTGGCTTACCGAGGACTATTCGAGCCGATGGCTCGATCGTCACAACCACTACGGCATGATGTTGGCGGGTATCGGCACCGATAATCCGGATCAACGTATTCAGGAAGACATCCCACGGTTCATCAACGGTGGGCAGTTCGGCAACCTTGGCGTCTACTCTTTTTCGATCCAGCTGATCGCGCAGCTGTCCTCGCTCGTGTCGTTCGCCATCATTCTCTGGGCCTTGTCGAGCAAGCTGACGATACCCGGAACCTCATTCCATATACCCGGTCTCCTGCTTTGGAGCGCGATCATATACGCCGTCTTGGGCACAGGCCTCACGGCGGTGATCGGAAGGCCGCTGGCCCAGCTCGCCTTCGCTCGTCAGCATTTCGAAGCTAATTTTCGCTTCGGTCTCGCGCGGCTACGCGAATATTCCGAACAGATTGCACTCTTATACGGGGAGATGACGGAGAGATCGATCCTAGCGAAGCAGTTTACCTCGATCATCCGTAATTTTTACTCGATCATGTTTGTCAAAGCATTTCTAGAATTATTTATTACATTTTTTTCCTACATCAATGAATTCATACCCTACATCATTATGGCGCCATTCTACTTCACGCGAGTGGTTACGCTCGGTATGCTAACGCAGGCAAGAATTGCATTTGGGCAAGTCAATTCGTCTTTGACGTTTTTCGTGAATTACTATTCGTCTCTTGCCGAATTCAAGTCTGTGCTCGATCGTCTTACGACTTTCGATGCTGCTCTCGCTGCCGTCCCACCAGCGGTCCCGCTGGTTCGTTCGCCGTCAGTCGCACCCGGCGACTTCGTGCTGTCCCACATGCAGGTTCGTCTTCCCGACGGGAAGCTATTGTCCGATCCGATCGACGTACGCTTCGCAGCTAACGAAAACGTGCTCCTGACGGGACCGTCGGGCACCGGCAAGTCCACTCTTTTTCGCGCCATTTCTGGTGTCTGGCCCTACGTCGACGGCACGGTGGAGGTCCCGTCCGACGCGTCGATCATGGTACTGCCGCAAAAGCCTTATCTTCCGGTCGGCACCCTGAACGGCGTGATCTGCTACCCGCGCGAAGCGGGCGCTTATCCCGAGACCGAACTCATGGCGATTCTCGATGCTGTGGAACTCGGCCAGCTCAAGGGACTGCTCGACATCGACGACCATTGGACGCAACGCCTATCCGGCGGCGAGCAGCAGCGCATCGCCATTGCCCGCGCCATGCTGGCCAAGCCGACATGGTTGTTGCTCGACGAAGCGACGGCCTCGATGGACGTCGATCTTGAGCGTCGGATCTACAAGAGTATAGCCACGTATCTACCGGGCACGACCGTGATTTCGATTGGTCACCGCGAGAGCCTCGCTGATCAACATGCCCGCCGTCTGTCCGTAAAGGCCGGCGCGGCCGGTCTTTTTACGTTGACCGATCAAACGGTGGCGGCGGAATAGTCGCCTCCACCGGGTGCGCGGGCTTGTTGCCGCACGGAAACCGCGGGCCCAGATCCATCATCTGGGCCTCGATGCACTCGACGTCGAGCCGAACCGCGGCACCGTCGGAGAAGACCAGCGTCACGCGCGCCGCCGGTTCGTCGATCGCCTCGTAGTCGATCGCGAGCAGGTTGAGCACGCGCTCGCGGTCCTCTTGCGCGAGACCTGTCCGTGCCACCGCGAGCACGCGCTCGAAGTGCAGGCCCATCGCCGCGCGCTCGCAGCCACCCGCCGCGGCCTTGATCCAGTCGAAGCGCTTGCCGACCAGCGCGAAGCGCTTCTCCGCCGGCAAATAGGCGAGGTCGGCCACGGCGACGCGCGCGTCCTGCAGGTTGGCGGAGATCACGGCGAGGTCGTCCACATCCATGGCGAGCAAGGCCAGACGGGCGTCTTCGGTGGCGGTCTGGGTCATGGCGTCTCCTCGCTCGAGGCGACAACTCGCGTCGAGCGATTTCGGCTGCCGCCGGCGCAGCGCGAAGCGGCGTCAGGCGGTCGCCGTCTGCACGAGCTCAATTGTCGTGCCGTCGGGGTCGCGAAGGTAGACCAGCCGCGCGCCCGGGCGGCTTCCACCGTCCATGATCTGCGGTGCGCCCTCAACGGTCCACGAACGCGCCGCGAGAGCGTCCTGGGCGGCGTCGAGGTCGTCGACGACGAAGCAGAGGTGCAGCGAGCCGAGGTCGCAGGGACGCGGGGCGTAGGCGGCCCGATCCGCCGGCGCCAGATATTGCAGCAGCTCGAGCTTGTGGCCGAAGCCCTCGACGACGGCGATCAGGATCTCCGCGCCCGGCACGCCGACCACCCCTGCGGCGAACACGCCGGTCCGATGCGCGCGGTACAGCAGCGCAAACCCCATCACGTCGCACCAGAACGCCAACGACGCGTCGAGATCGCGGACGGTGATGCCGGTGTGATCGACCTGGAGAAGACGGAACGCTCGGCTCAAGGGTGCGTCATCGCCGCGCGATAATCCGGAATGATCTCCGCCGGGGTGCCGACGGCGCGGACCGCCCCGTCGTCGATCCAGACGACGCGGTCGCACAGCAGCTCCAGCGTGGGCAGGTCGTGGGACACCACGAGGATGGTGCCGTGGTGGGCGAAGTTCTTGATGTAGGCGTCGCACTTGGCGCCGAAGGCGGCGTCGCCGACCGACAGCGCCTCGTCGACGATCAGGATGTCGGCGTCGGCATGGGCGCAGATCGCGAAGGCGAGGCGCGACAGCATGCCGGAGGAGTACATCTTCAAGGGCTGGTAGAAGAAGTCGCCGATGTCGGCGAAGGCGGCGATCGAGTCCATGCGGGCGACGATCCGCGCCTTCTTCAGCCCGAGGATCGCGCCGCCGATCAGCGCGTTCTCGCGGCCGGTCAACTCGAGATCGAAGCCGGCGCCGAGCGCCAGGATCGGCGCGAGGCGCCCTTCGATCGTCGTGGTGCCGTGGGTCTGGGTGGTGATGCCGCAGAGGATCTGCAGCAGCGTGGTCTTGCCGGCGCCGTTGCGCCCGATGATGCCGACGCACTCGCCTTTGGAGACGGCGAAGCTGACGTCGCGGAGCACCCAATGCTCCTTGTAGAAGTTCTTCCAGTGGCCGAACAGCGTCTGCTTGAGCTGGTCGTTGCGGTGCATGTAGAGCTGGAAGGCCTTGCCGACGCCGTCGCAGCGGATCACCGTCTCGGTCAGGATCGCGCTAGATGACATCGACGAAGACCGACTTGTAGCGCATGAAGAACCGATAGCCGAAGCGGAACACGAAGAGCGAGACGCCGAGCGACCCGACGTAGAGCAGCCCGTTCGGCGCGACGCCTCCGATCAGCACGTCGCGAATCATCTCGACGTAGTCGCCGATGATGTTGAGGTGGACGATCCAGCGCAGCCGCTCCGGGACGTCGGTGATCTGGTAGAAGATCGGCGTGGCGAACATGAACACCGGGACGATCGAGATCATGAGGTGCGCGACGTCGCGGGTGAACGAGCCCAGCGCCATCAGGAACCAGCAGGCGCCGAGCAGGAACAGGACGAACGGGACGACGATGAACGGCAGCAGCAGCGTCGTCAGCCGCAGGCCATGGGTCACCGCGACGATGAAGACGAGCAGCACCGCGAAGGAGATGGCGGCGTAGGTCAGCGCGCGGATCGAGGCGGTCCAGGCCAGCGTCTCGGATGGAAAGATCGACTTCTTGATGAAGTTGACGTGCTCGTGGAGCAGGCCCGGCGAGCGGTACATCAGCTCGGAGAAGAGATTGAAGACGATCAGGCCGGTGAAGATCGACAGCGCGTAATTCGCGCCGCCGCCGTGGGCCGATTTCGGCATGCCGACGGCGTTGGAGAAGATGAGGGTGTAGAAGGTCAGCATGACGAGCGGACCGAAGATGGCCCACGTCCAGCCCAGAACCGAACCGCGGAAACGCGCCGCGAGCTCGCGACGCACCACGGCGCGGATCAACTCGCGAAAATGCCAGGCACGCTGCAGGGGGACGAGAAGATCCATCTGACTTTTGAAGTGAACCTCGATCGGCGTCGACGCCGGATATCGTTGGGATGCGGCGGGAGATAGACAGGTCGCTCGACCGTCGTCAACGCGACCTCTGCCGCAGTGCAATAGAAGCATTACGACTGTGACAAAAGCACGGGGTGGAACTCGTGCCGATTATCGGATGTTTGTCTCGTGCAAACCACGGAGAACACGATGGCCGACGAGCAGCACGCCAAGGGTTTCGCCAAGAAGGTCGAAGGCACGATCAAGGACGCCGTCGGCAAGTTGACGGGCAACGAGAAGTTGCAAGCCGAAGGCAAGGCGGACAAGGTCGAAGGCTCCGGACGGCAGGCCGTCGGCGACGTCAAAGACGCGGGCCGCAACGTTGCCGACGCCGTCAAGCGCTGAGGTTTCGGCGTAGGCTCGAGGATTGCGAGGGCGTCGGACTTGTGTCCGGCGCCCTTTCTGTATGTCGCGTCGCCTCGATCGGGCGAGGTCGGGTCGTCGGCCACAAGGATCACCGGGATCATCATGTCCGTTTCAACGAACCCGCTGCTTGCGCCTTGGGTCGGCCCGTTCGAAGCGCCACCGTTCGCAATGGTCCAAGCCGACCATTATCGCCCGGCCTTCGAGGCCGCCTTGGCGGAGAACGAAGCTGAGATCGCGGCGATCGCGGAAAACCCCGACGCGCCGAGCTTCTCCAACACGATCGAGATGATGGAGCGCTCGGGCGAGAGCCTGGATCGCGTGTGCTCGGTCTTCTTCAACCTGGCCGGCACCGACACGACCGATGAGCTCGAGGCCATCGAGATGGCCATCGCCCCCGTGCTGTCGCGTCACAACTCGGCGATCACCCTCGATCCGAAGCTGTTCGCTCGCGTGGACAGCCTCTGGCAGCGGCGCGGCGACCTCGGCCTGACGGCCGAGCAGGCCCGCGTGCTGGAGCGCACTTACATCCGTTTCGTCCGTGCCGGCGGTGCGCTCATGCCGGAGGCCAAGACACGCCTCGCCGCCATCAACGAGCGCCTCGCGACGCTCGGGACGCAATTTGGACAGAACGTCCTCGCCGACGAGAAGGGCTGGGAGCTGCTGCTCGCCGGCCCCGACGATCTCGCCGGGCTGCCCCAGGCCCTGGTCGACGCCGCCTCCGGCGCCGCCGAGGCGCGTGGCCATGCCGGCATGCACGTCATCACCTTGTCGCGCTCCTCGGTCGAGCCGTTCCTGCAGTTCTCGGCGCGGCGCGACCTGCGCGAACGCGCTTTCCAGGCCTGGTCGATGCGCGGCGAGAACGGCTGCGCCACCGACAATCGCGCCATCGCCGCCGAGACCGTGGCGCTGCGCGCCGAGAAGGCGCGGCTGCTCGGCTTCGACAATTTCGCCGCCTATCGGCTCGCCGATTCGATGGCCAAGACGCCGGCTCGGGCGCGCGAGCTGCTGCATTCGGTGTGGGAGCCGGCCAAAGCGCGGGCGGCGCGCGAGGAGCACGAATTGCAGGCGTTGGCCGCCGCGGCCGGCGGCAACGACGTCGTCGAGCCGTGGGATTGGCGCTACCTTCAGGAGAAGCGCCGCGTCGCCGAGTTCGACCTCGACGAGGGCGAGATCAAGCCGTATTTCCAGCTGGAGACGATGATCGAGGCGGCCTTCTTCACGGCCGGGAAGCTCTTCGGGGTGACCTTCACGCCTCGCCCGGACGTGCCGCTCTACCATCCCGACGCCCGCGCGTGGGAGGTCAAGGATGCGGCCGGTGTCACGCTCGCCGTCTTCATCGGCGATTATTTCGCCCGGCCGTCGAAGCGGTCCGGCGCCTGGATGTCCGGCTTTCGCGACCAGAAGAAGCTCGACGGCGTGGTCCGCCCGATCGTCGTCAACGTCATGAATTTCGCCAAGGCGCCGAACGGCGAGGCGAGCCTGCTCTCGTTCGACGACGCCCGCACGCTGTTCCACGAGTTCGGCCACGGCTTGCACGGCATGCTGTCGGACGTGACCTACCCGACGCTGTCGGGCACCAGCGTCAGCCGCGACTTCGTCGAGTTCCCCTCGCAGCTCTACGAGCATTGGCTGGAACAGCCCGAGCTGCTGCGCCGCTTCGCCGTCCACAAGGACACCGGCGAGGCGATACCCGAGGCGCTGCTGTCGCGGCTGCTGGCGGCGCGCAACTACAACCAGGGCTTCGCTTCGGTGGAGTACACGGCGTCCGCGCTGGTCGATCTCGACCTGCACGTCAGCGCCGGCGAGAGCCCGGTCGACGTCGGCGCCTTCGAGCGCGCCACGCTGGATCGCCTCGGCATGCCGCACGGCATCACGATGCGGCACCGGACGCCGCACTTCCAGCACGTCTTCTCCGGGGACGGCTATTCCGCCGCCTACTACAGCTACCTCTGGTCCGAGGTTCTCGACGCCGACGGGTTCGACGCCTTCACGGAGGCCGGAGACATCTTCGATCCCGCGACCGCCAAGCGCCTGCGGGATCACGTCTACGCCGCCGGCAACACCGCGGACCCCGAAGCCGCGTACCTCGCGTTCCGCGGGCGGCCGCCGTCGCCCGAGGCGCTGCTGAAGAAGCGCGGGCTCGCGGGCCCCGCGTGAAGCTGAAACCCGCCGCGCCCTCCGACATCGTCCTCGAGCGGCTGACCGCGCTCCATCCGAAGAAGATCGACCTTTCGCTGGACCGCGTCGAGGTGCTGCTGGATCGTCTCGGACGGCCGCAGGATCGCTTGCCGCCGGTGATCCATGTCGGGGGGACCAACGGCAAGGGCTCCACCATCGCCTTCCTCCGCGCGATCCTGGAGGCGGCCGGCCGGCGCGTCCACGTCTACACCTCGCCGCATCTCGTGCGCTTCCACGAACGCATCCGGCTCGGCGCCGCCGGTGGGGGCCGCTTCGTCGACGAGGCCGACCTGGCTGCCACGCTCGAGCATTGCGAGCGTATCAACGACGGCGCACCGATCACCTTCTTCGAGATGACAACCGCCGCCGCGTTCCATCTGTTCGCCGAGCGGCCGGCCGACGTGCTGCTGCTGGAGGTCGGTCTCGGCGGCCGTTTCGACGCCACCAACGTGGTGGCGCAGCCTCTCGCCAGCGTGGTGACGCCGGTTTCGATGGACCATGTCGAATTCCTCGGAGACACCGTCGAGAAGATCGCGCGCGAGAAGGCCGGCATCTTCAAGCGCGATCGACCCGCCTTTCTCGGCGTGCAGGGAGACGCGGCGCTCGACGTCCTCCAGCGGGAGGCGCGCCGCGCCGGAGCAGTTCTGCGTGCCGCCGAGCGCGACTTCACCGTTCGGGAGGAGCATGGCCGGCTGCTGTTCGAGGACGAGGACGGCCTGCTCGACCTGCCGCTCCCGCGGCTCGCCGGGCGTCACCAGCACGCCAATGCCGCCCTCGCCGTGGCGACCTTGCGGGCCGTCATGCCGGAGATCGAAGCCGCCGCGATCGAGCGCGGCATCGCCACCGCGGATTGGCCCGGCCGCCTTCAGCGCCTCGCCAAAGGTGCGCTTGCCGACAGTCTCCCCGCGGGTGCCGAGTTGTGGCTCGACGGTGGCCACAACGAGGACGGCGGCCGGGTGCTGGGCCAGGCCATGGCCGACCTCGAGGACAAGGCGCCGCGGCCGCTGATCGTGATCTGCGGCACGCTGACCACCAAGGACACCACGGCGTTCCTGCGTGCCTTCGCCGGTCTCGCGCAGGAGGTGATCGCCATTCCCATCGAAGGCGAACATGCCGGGCGACCGGCGCGCGACGTCGCCGCCTGCGCCGCGATGGCCGGCCTGCCGGCGGCCGCCTGCGCCAGCGTCGCCGACGCCCTGGCGTATCTCGGCGCGCGCGACTGGCCGACCGCGCCGCGCCTGCTGGTCTGCGGCAGCCTCTATCTCGCCGGCGCGGTGCTGGCCGAGAACGGCACGCCACCGAGCTGAGCCGTGTCGCGACATGGGCGCATCGACACATCACGGGTCCAAATCACAGGTCATTGTCGCGGCCGCTCTTGCCACGCCGGCTGCAATGAACAGATTGGCAACGATGCAGACGACGCTCGAGAAGCTGGAGATCCTCGCCGACGCGGCGAAGTACGACGCCTCTTGCGCGTCGAGCGGCACGGACCGGAAGTCCTCTCTGAAGTCGGGCGGCATCGGCTCGACCGAGGGCATGGGCATCTGTCACGCCTACGCGCCCGATGGCCGCTGCATCTCGCTTCTGAAGATCCTGCTGACGAACTATTGCCGGTTCGACTGCCATTATTGCGTCAATCGCGTCTCGTCGAACGTGCGCCGCGCGCGCTTCACCGTGGACGAGGTGGTCGATCTCACCATCGGCTTCTACAAGCGCAACTTCATCGAGGGACTGTTCCTGTCGTCCGGCATCATCCAGTCGCCGGACTACACGATGGAGCAGGTGGTGGATGTCGCCCGCAAGCTGCGGGTCGAGCACAAGTTTTCCGGCTACATCCACCTCAAGACGATCCCCGATGCCGATCCCGACCTGCTGGCCGAGGCCGGGCGTTGGGCCGACCGGCTCTCGATCAACATCGAGCTGCCGTCGCAGGCGAGCCTGCAGCGGCTGGCGCCGGAGAAAGACGCCGGGCGCATCCGCAAGGCGATGGGCGGCATGCGCTTGCGCATCGACGATGCCAAGGCCGAGCGCAAGGCGTCGCGTCCGGGCGGGGCGAAGCCGCCGCGTTTCGCGCCAGCCGGGCAATCCACGCAGATGATCATCGGCGCCGACCCGTCGGACGACGGCGCCATCCTGCGGCAATCCTCGACGCTCTACGCGAGCTACGGTCTGCGCCGCGTGTACTATTCCGCGTTCTCGCCGATCCCCGACGCGAGCCGCATCCTCCCGCTGGTCAAGCCGCCGCTGATGCGCGAGCACCGGCTCTACCAGGCCGACTGGCTGCTGCGCTTCTACGGCTTCGGCGTCGAGGAGATCGTCGGCGCCAGCGAGGGCGGCATGCTCGACCTCCACGTCGACCCCAAGACCGCATGGGCGCTGTTGCATCGCGAGTATTTCCCCGTCGACCTCAACAAGGCGGCGAAGGAGAGCCTGCTGCGGGTGCCCGGCCTCGGCGTGAAGGCGATCGCCAAGATCCTCTCCGCCCGTCGCTTCCACGCGCTCCGGCTCGAGGACCTGACACGGCTCTGTCACTCGGTGAAGACGATGATGCCGTGGATCGTCTGCGCCGATTGGTCCCCGGGCGCCCTGACCGATACGGCCGACCTCAAGGCGCGCATCGCGCCGCCGCGGCAGATGGAGCTGTTCGCTTAGCGAGCCTTTCCGGAGCAGCATGCGACCAGGACTTCGGTTTGTCGCGGGTACAAGCCTGGCCTGCCGGTCGCCGGTCGCACGAAGGCGTGAGATAACGGGGCGCATGGCACTGCGAACGCGACTGACGCACCGTTTCGGGATCAGGCACCCTATCGTGCTGGCACCGATGGATCCCGCGTCCGGCGGCGCGTTGGCCGCCGCGGTGAGCGCCGCCGGCGGTCTCGGCCTGATCGGCGGCGGTTACGGCGACCGGGCGAGCCTGGAAACCGAGTTCGCCAGGGCCGGCAATCAGCGCGTCGGCTGCGGGTTCATCACCTGGTCGATGGCCAGGGACCCGGCGCTTTTGGATCTGGCCCTGGCGCACGAACCGGCGGCCATGATGCTCTCCTTCGCGGACCCGGCGCCGTTCGCCGCGACGATCCGCGCGGCCGGAGTTCCCCTGATCTGTCAGGTGCACAACCTGGAGCATGCGCGCCGCGCGCTCGGAGCCGGCGCGGACGTTCTCGTCGCGCAAGGGACCGATGCCGGCGGCCACGGCATGCGGGTTCGGGGCACGATGACCCTCGTGCCCGACGTCGCGGATCTCGTCGCCGGCGAGCGGCCGGAGGTGCTGGTGCTGGCAGCCGGCGGCATCGCCGATGGCCGTGGCATTGCTGCCGCGCTGATGCTCGGTGCGGACGGCGCCCTGATCGGCACTCGCTTCTGGGCAACGCAGGAAGCACTGATCCACCCGGCGGCCAAGGCGCGCGTGGTCGCCGCCAGCGGCGACGAGACGGTGCGCACTTCGGTCTACGACATCGTCCGCAACCGCGACTGGCCCAGCGCCTACACGGGGCGGCTCATGCGCAACGCTTTCGTCGACACCTGGCAGGGCCGAGAGGACGAGCTGCGCACGATGGCCGGTGAGACGCGTGAGGCTGTGGAAGCCGCCGACCGCAGCGGCGACTTCGAGGTCTCCAACGTGACCGTCGGAGAAGCGATCGGCCTCGTTCGGGATCTGCCGCCGGCGGGCGAGCTGGTGGAACGTCTCGTGGCGGAGGCGGAGGCGCGGCTCTCGCGTGTGGCCCGTGCGGTCGTCGCCGTCTGATCCCGTCACGCCGTCACATCGGGGAGACCACGCATGATGCATCTCGAAGGCTCGTGCCGCTGCGGGGCGGTACAATTCACCTGCGATAGCCACGCGCCGGTGCCCTACCAGCTCTGCTACTGCACGATCTGCTGCAAGACGGCGGGCGGGGGCGGCTATGCGATCAATCTCAGCGCCGTCGCCGCGACGCTCGAGGTCGAGGGACGCGAGGCACTGGGCGTCTATCGCGCCGAGATCACCGACGATGCCGGTCATTGCGAGGTCAGCACCGGCGAGCGCAACTTCTGCACGCGCTGCGCCGCGGCGCTGTGGCTCTACGATCCGGAATGGCCGGACCTGCTGCACCCGTTCGCCTCGGCGATCGACACGGACCTCCCCGAAGCCCCGGTGCTGACGCACCTCATGCTCGACGACAAGCCGGCCTGGGTTCCGCTCCAGGCCGCGCCCGAGGACAGGATGTTCCCGCAATACCCCGACGAGAGCATCGAGGATTGGCATCGTCGGCATGGGCTCTGGATGGATTAGGGGATCTTCACTCCCTTGGAAGGAGGCCTGCCACACGCGGCAATGCCGGCTTCCGCGCCTTGCCTTCGGGTCGTCATCTGGTATGGAGGCCGCTCAGGAAGCGGGCAGTCCGGCCAGGGCTCGGCGGCGTCGAGACGCGGGTGCCTCGCTGCCTGTCGCGACGGCGGCCAGACTGCGGTTTGCCACGAGAACCGCGGGTCCATGGCCAAGAAGAAACCTCTCGTCATCGTCACGCGACGGCTGCCGGATCGCATCGAGACGCGGATGTGCGAGCTGTTCGACACGCGCCTCAACATCGAGGACGTGGCGATGACCCGCGCCCAGCTCACCGAGGCTATGCAACAAGCCGACGTGCTGGTGCCGACCGTGACCGACCGGCTCGACGCCGACCTGATGCGCGAAGCCGGACCCAACCTCAAGCTCATCGCCAATTTCGGCAATGGCGTCGACAACATCGCGATCGGCGCCGCGATCGAGCGCGGCATGACCGTCACCAACACGCCGGGCGTGCTGACCGACGATACGGCGGACATGACGATGGCGCTGATCCTCGCCGTGGCCCGCCGCATCGTGGAAGGCGCCGGCGCCATCCCCGCCAACGATTGGTCGGGGTGGGCGCCGACCTGGATGCTGGGGCGCCGCATCACCGGCAAACGTCTCGGCATCGTCGGCATGGGGCGCATCGGCTCGGCGGTGGCGCGGCGGGCCCGGGCATTCGGCCTACAGATCCACTACCACAACCGCCGCCGCCTCTCGACGCTGGTCGAGGAGAAGCTCGACGCGACCTACTGGGATTCGCTCGACCAGATGCTGGCGCGCATGGACATCGTCTCGGTGAACTGCCCGCACACGCCGGCGACCTACCACCTGCTGTCGGCGCGGCGGCTCAAGTATCTGCGGCCCGAGGCCTTCCTCATCAACACATCGCGGGGCGAGGTGATCGACGAAAACGCGCTGACCCGCATGCTCGAGGTCGGCGAGCTCGCCGGTGCCGGGCTCGACGTGTTCGAGCACGAGCCCTCGGTGTCGCCGAGTCTCATCAAGCTCGCGAAAAGCGGCAAGGTGACGCTCCTGCCGCATATGGGCTCGGCCACGACCGAGGGCCGGCTCGACATGGGCGAGAAGGTCATCGTCAACGTCCGCACCTTCTGGGACGGCCACCGGCCGCCCGACCGGGTGCTGGCGAGCATGCTGTAGGCCCGGCGACGCATCCAGCCCGCGCCAAACCCCGCTCATGACGAACCATAAGCGCATCGCGGTCATCGGCGCCGGACCGGCCGGGCTGATGGCGGCCGAAGTCGCGGCGGCGGCCGGTGCAAGCGTCACGATCTACGAGCGCATGCCATCGCCCGGCCGCAAGCTGCTGCTCGCCGGGCGCGGCGGCCTCAACCTCACCCATAGCGAGCCGGACGACGCGTTCCGCACCCGCTATGGCGCGGCCGCCGAGCCTCTCGCACCCGCGCTCGCCGCGTTCGGCCCCGAAGCGTTGCGGCGCTGGTGCGCCGATCTCGGCATCGACACGTTCGTCGGCTCGAGCGGGCGCGTCTTCCCGAGCTCGTTCAAGACGTCGCCGCTGCTGCGCGCGTGGCTCCGCCGGCTCGACGTCGGCGTGAGCCTTCTGCCGCGTCATCGCTGGCTTGGGTGGGACGCAGGCGGACGCCTGCGGTTCGCCACGCCCTCCGGCGAGGTCGTCGCGGAGGTCGATGCCACGGTGTTGGCGCTCGGCGGCGCGACCTGGCCGCAGCTCGGATCGGACGGGGCATGGATGCCGGTCGTCGAGGCCGCCGATGTGGCGACCGCGCCGCTTCGTCCGGCGAACTGCGGCTTCGTCGTGCCGTGGACGGACGGTTTTCGCGACCGCTTCGAGGGGCAGCCCCTCAAGAACGTCGCGCTCGAGGCGGGCGGCGCGCGTGTTCGCGGCGACCTGCAGATCACGCGCGCCGGCGTGGAAGGCGGCCCGATCTATGCGCTGACGCCGACGCTGCGCGCCGCGATCGAGCGGGATGGAACGGCGCCGTTTCGTGTGTCGCTGCGGCCGGACCTCGAGCGGGACGCGCTCGTCGACCGCTTGGCGAGACGGCGGCCCAAGGAAAGCTTCAGCAACGGGCTGCGCAAGGCGCTTGGGCTGGCGCCGGCCGCAGTGGCCTTGCTGCGCGAGGCGGAGCGCGGCGGCGAGCCGCCGGTCTCCTCGCTCGATGCGGTCGCGCTCGCCGCGCTGATCAACGCCGTCCCGCTTCGCGCCATCGCGACGATGCCGATGTCGGGCGCGATCTCGACGGCCGGCGGCGTGCGGTTCGACGCGCTCGACCCAGGCCTCATGCTGGCGTCGCGGCCCGGCACCTTCGTCGCCGGCGAGATGCTGGATTGGGAGGCGCCGACCGGCGGCTACCTGCTCACCGCCTGCTTCGCCACCGGCCGGTCTGCGGGCGCGGCGGCGGTGCGTTGGCTGAACCATCGCACGAACGAACGCTGAAGAGCCGATCGCTCTTCACCCCTTCTTGATGGCTTCATCTTCGTCATCGGCTTCGGCGACAGCGCTCGACGCGTCACCTGCGACCCGCGCGATCCACTCGTCCTCGGTCAGCGTCTCGATCCCCAGCTCCGCCGCCTTCTTCAGCTTGGACCCCGCCTTGGCACCGGCGACGACGATGTCGGTGGCCTTGGAAACCGAGCCGGCGACCTTGGCACCGAGGCGCTCGGCCTGGGCCTTGGCCTCGTCGCGCGTCAGCTTCTCCAGCGTGCCGGTGAACACCACCGTCTTGCCCGACACCGGGCTCGTGTCGGCCACGGCCTCCATCGGCACGTCGGCGACTTGGGCGACGAGGTCGTCGACGAGACGATCGTTCTCCTCTCGCGCGAAGAAGGCGACGAGCGAGTCGGTGGCGGCCGCGCCCATGCCCTCGATGTCGACCAGCTCGGCGTGGGCCTCAGAGCCGGGGTCGGCGGCGGCCTTGGCCATCGCGCGGATCGCCGCGAACGTGCCGTAGCGCCGCGCCAGCCGGCGCGAGTTGGTGCGGCCGACGAAGCGGATGCCGAGGGAATACAGCAGCCGGTTCACCGTCACCGAACGGCGCTCGTCGATCGAAGAAAAGAGGTTCTTCACCGAGGACGCGCCGTAGCCCTCGCGATCCTTCAGCTTCTTCAGGCTGCGCCGGTCGCGCGCCTCCAGCGTGAAGATGTCGGCGGGGGTCATGACCAGGCCGTCGTGGTAGAACTGCTCGAGCTGGCGGTCGCCGAGGCCCTCGATGTCCATCGCTTCGCGCGACGCGAAGTGGCGCAGCCGCTCGATCGCCTGGGCCGGGCAGAGCAGTCCGTTGCTGCACCGGCGCCTGACGTCGACGCGACCGGTCTTCGCGTCCACCTCGCGCACGGCGGGCGCGCCGCAGGACGGACATGTCTCCGGAAAGACGTACGGCTTCGAGTCCGCCGGCCGCTTCTCCAGCACCGATGAGAGGATCTGCGGGATGACGTCGCCGGCACGCTGCAGCAGCACCGTGTCGCCCTCGCGCACGTCCTTGCGCGCGATCTCGTCCTCGTTGTGCAGGGTGGCGTTCGTGACCACCACGCCGCCGACGGTGACGGGATCGAGCCGCGCGACGGGCGTCAGCGAGCCGGTGCGCCCGACCTGGATCTCGATTCGCCGCAGCACGGTGGTGGCGCGCTCGGCCGGGAACTTGTGCGCCACCGCCCAGCGCGGCGTGCGCGAGACGAAGCCCAGCCGCGCCTGCAGTGCCACGTCGTTCACCTTGTAGACGACGCCGTCGATGTCGTAGGGCAGCGCCGCGCGCTCGGCCTCGATGCGGCGGTACTGCGCCAGCAGCGCCTCGGCCGAGTGGCACAGGACCGAGAGCGGGTTCACCGGCAGGCCGAAGCGCGCGAAGGCCTCGACCATGCCCATCTGCGTGTCGGCCGGCGGATGACTGGCCTCGCCCCAGGCATAGGCGAAGAAGCGCAGCGGCCGTGCCGCGGTGATACTCGGATCGAGCTGGCGCAGCGAGCCGGCGGCCGAGTTGCGCGGGTTGGCGTAGAGCGGCTTGCCGGCCTCGGCCTGGCGCGCGTTGATGCCGGCAAAGCCGCCTTTGGTCATGTAGACCTCGCCGCGCACGTCGAGCACGCCGGGCGGCTTGCCCTTCAGCGCGTGCGGGATCTCGCCCATCGTGCGGACATTGGCCGTGACGTCCTCGCCCTCCTGGCCGTCGCCGCGGGTCGAGGCCTGCACCAGATCGCCATCCTCGTAGCGCAGCGAGCAGGAGAGCCCGTCGATCTTGGGCTCGGCGGTGAAGGCCAGCGGCTCCTCCGGCTTCATGCCGAGGAAGCGACGCACGCGGGCGCAGAACTCCTCGACCTCGTCGTCGGCGAAGACGTTGCCGAGCGACAGCATGCCGACGCCGTGCCGCACCTTGGCGAATTTCTCGCTAGGCCTGGCGCCGACGTGTCCGGAGGGCGAACTGTCCTCGACGAATTCCGGGTGTTCGGCCTCCATCCCGACGAGCTTGCGGCGCAAGGCGTCGTAGTCGCCATCCGAGATCGTCGGGGCATCCTCGGTATGATAGCGCCTGTCGTGCTCGGCGATCTCGGCGACGAGCACGCGGTAGGCGGCGGAAACGTCGCTTGGAGGTTTGCCGGAGGCTTTGGCGCGCGTCATGCGGCTTTGTAGCCATGCGCGCCGGGAGGAACAATGAAGGCAATCTGCTGCGCGATGGCGCTCCTCGTCGCATTCGTGCCGCCGACTTTGGCGGAGAGCACCAAGCCGCGCGCGAGCTTGCCGCTGCATTACGCCTCGGCGTGCCCGCCGCCGGGCGACCCGAGCGCGATCACGATCAAGGACTCTCCCAAGGGGCCGGTGGTGACCTTCGAGCGGACGGATCTCGGACCGCTCGACAGCGGCGACGACAATCTCGCCTTCGTGTCGCGGCGCTTCTTCTTCAAGCTGCGCACCGCAACCGAGCTGATCGAGTTCCAGGGCCGTGCCGGGGACGGTGAACTCGAGGGCCTGCTCAGCGATGCCCACGGCGCGCGGCGCATCACCCTGCCGATCGCTCCCTCCGGCACCAAGCCCGCCTGCGACGCCAAGCCATGAAGCGGATGAAAGCCATGCCCAGACTCACCGACTTCTCGGCGCCGCGTCTCGACGGGGTCGAGCAGCCGCTCTCCGCTTTCGATGGCCAGGTGCTGCTCGTCGTCAACACCGCCAGCCGATGCGGCTTCACCCCGCAATACGAAGGCCTCGAAGCGCTGCAGCAGCGCTTCTCGTCGCGCGGGTTCACCGTGCTCGGCTTCCCCTGCAACCAATTCGGCAATCAGGAGCCCGGCGACCCGGCGGCGATCGGTGGCTTCTGCCAATGGAACTACGGCGTCACGTTCCCGATGTTCGCCAAGGTGGAGGTCAACGGCGCCGGCACGCACCCGCTGTTCGCCTGGCTGAAGCAGCAGAAGTCCGGCCTGCTCGGCCTGTCCGGCATCAAGTGGAACTTCACCAAATTCCTGATCGATCGGAAAGGCGAAGTGGTCGCGAGATACGCGCCGACGACCAAGCCGCAAACGCTGGCCGGCACCGTCGAGGCGCTGCTGTGACGAGCCGAGCCGCGCGGATGCGCTCGCGATCGTGCCGGATCGGCACATGCCACCCTGCGATCTTCATGCTTGGAACGACCCTGGAACGAACCCTGGCCGAATCGGCGCCGCGGGCGCCATCCGGCTTTGTTCACGCTCGCACGCCGGCGACGATCGGGCGGACGAAGACATCGGTCATTCGGAAGCTTGAAATCGCGGCAAGACCCTGATCCGTGGTGGAACGCACGGGGCTTAGACGATGACCGCCATCACGACTCAAGACAGGCCGCGCCGCGGGTTCGTGGCGCTTTCGGTCTCGCTGTTCGAGCGTTGGATGCCCGATCCGTTCGTGATCGCGATCGCGCTCACCTTCGCCACCGGGCTCGCCGCCTGGGCGCTGGCACCGACCGGCCGGCCCGACGTGATCGTCGCCTCGTGGTATGCCGGCACCTTCGACATCCTCGCCTTCGCCTTCCAGATGGTCTTGATCCTGGTCACCGGCCACGCCCTGGCCAGCGCGCCGCCGGTGCTGCGCGGCCTGCGCGGCCTGGTGTCGGTCGCCAAGACCGCCAACCAGGCGGTAGTGCTCACCTTCCTCGTCTGCGCGCTGGCGTCGTTCCTGAACTGGGGTTTCGGGCTCGTCGTCGCCGCGATCCTTTCGCGCGAGGTCGCGCGCCGCATGAAGGTCGACTTCGGCTGGATCGTCGCCGCCGCCTATTCCGGCTGGGTGGTGTGGGCGACGGGCTTCTCCTCCTCGATCGCGCTGACTCAGGCGTCCAAAGGCAACAAGCTCAACATCATCGAGAAGGTGACGGGCAAGGTGACGCCGTTCGGCGACATGGTGTTCCAGCCCTACAATCTCGTCGCCACCCTCCTGATCGTCGTGGCCGTGCCGATCGCCTTCGTCCTGATCCGCCCGCGCGACGAGGATGCCATCGCCTACGAACCGCCGCCGGAGACCGCGGTCGCGGCCAAGGTGACCCGCGGCGCCGCCAATGCGCCCGCGCGCCGACTCGAGCGCTGGCCGCTCTGGGCCTGGGCTTTCAGCCTCGCCGGCCTGGCGACGCTCGCCGCCGCCTGGATCGCCAAGGGCCCGACGATCGACGTCAACACCGTCATCTGGGTGTTCCTCATGCTCGGCGTCGGCCTGCACGGCTCTGCCGTGGCCTATTACGGCGCGGTCAACGAAGCCGCCAAGCAGGTCGGCTCGATGATCCTGCTTTATCCGATCTACGGCGGCATCATGGGAATCCTGAATGGCACCGGACTCGCGGGAGTCATCTCCAAGGCGTTCGTGGTCGTGGCCAACGCCCACACCCTGCCGATCTGGTCCTTCGTCTGCTCGCTCTTCATCACCTTCCTGGTGCCGTCCGGCGGCGGCCACTGGGCGGTGCAGGGACCCTTCGTCATTCCCGCGGCGGTCCAACTCGGCGCCGCGCCGGCCTCGACCGCGATGGCCGTCGCCGCCGGCGAGAACGTCGCCTACATGCTGCAGCCGTTCTTCGCCTTGCCGGTCGTGGCGATCGCCGGCATCGGCATCCAGCGGGTGATGGGCTACACGGCCGTGACCTTCCTGATTTCAGGTGCGATCTGGCTCGGCGCGATCGTCTTCTTCATGTGAGGATGGGCCGTGCTATGGCGCGGCCATGAACTCGATTTCCGCCGTCTTCGGCCATCCGCCCGCTGCCCTCGTCGAGCTTCCGGCGGATGCGATGCAATTGTCGCCGCTGGTGCCGGGCTCCACCGCGCTCGGCGACATCGAGCCCGGCGCGCTGGCGGGCCTCGTCATGCTCGCCGTGCCCGGCACGATCGAACGACGCCACGATCTCGCGCTGGCGCTGCGAGCCCTGGCGCCGGACGCGCCGTTCACCATACTCGCCCCGAAGGCCGGCGGCGGCTCCCGTCTCGCCGCCGAGCTCGAAGGTTTCGGCTGCACCGTCGAGGACCGGCCCAAGGCGCATCATCGGATCTGTCGCGGTGCGCGGCCGGAGACGCTCCGGACGATCGAGGAGGCGATCGCCGCCGGCGCGCCGCGCCTCCATCCCGATCTCGGCCTGTGGACGCAGCCGGGCGTGTTCAGTTGGGACAGGCTCGATCCAGGGACGTCTCTGCTGATGGAGGCCTTGCCGCGGCTCTCCGGCAGGGGTGCCGACCTCGGCTGCGGGATCGGCGTGCTGGCGCATCCGGTGCTCGCCTCGGACGCGGTGACGGAGCTCGCGCTGATCGACATCGATCGCCGTGCGGTCGAGGCCGCCCGCCGCAACGCCGCCGACCCGCGCGCCCGGCACGCCTGGGCGGATGCGCGTTCCGTCGCCCTCGAGCGGCTGGATTTCGTGGTGATGAACCCGCCGTTCCACGACGCCGGCGAGGAGGACAAAGGCCTCGGGGCGGCCTTCATCCGCAAGGCGGCCGCCGGCCTGCGGACAGGCGGGCGCCTCTGGATGGTGGCCAACAAGCACCTGCCCTACGAGGCCGTCCTCGAGGCGGCGTTCAAACGCGTCACGCCGCTCGCGGAGGCGAGCGGCTTCAAGGTCGTGCTGGCAGTGAAGTAGACGCGCCTACTTGAGCGAGGTCTTGGCGTCGAGCTCGCCGATGTGACGCTGGACGATCTTGAAGGTCTCGCCGGCGAATGCCTTGAGCATCGGATTCGAGCCCTCCTTCGCTTCCTTCAGAAACGCGGCGCCGTCGCCGGCGTGAACCTTTTTCATGTCGGACAGGTATTTGGCGTCGAAGGCGGCGCCCGACAGCGTGCCGATCTTGTCGTATTGCGCCTGGAACTCCGGCGTCAGCTTGTCCGGAACGGGGATACCGGCATCCTTGGCCGCGGCGGCAAGCTTGTCGCCGACGAGGGCGTGATCGTGCGCCTCGGTGTTGCCCTGGTCCTTGATGTCTTGCGTCGAGCCCTTGGTCTCGGCGAGCTTGCCGAGCATCACCTCGTACATGCCGCCCGGACCGACGGTGTCGACGAAGGTCTTGTCCTGCGCCGAGGGACCTGCGGCGTAGGCCGCCGAGCCCGAAACGACAATGGCGGCGAAAACCATGGTGAAGATTTTCATGGGTACTCCTCAAGTCTGCGACCGTCATGCCGCAGTCGCCGCGAGGACGCATCGCACAAAATCGTGTCGCGTAAAATCAAAGATCCGATCCGGATGGAATACCGACTTGCGCGTTACGATATAGTATTGCGTTATGGTTTGGGTGCGACTGTGGCTTGCTCCGCGCTCGTCGCATCGCGAAAGTAAGGCTCGACCTTGCCTTTGAGTTTGATCGTCATCTGCTCGCCCTTGCGCGTCTTGGCATTGCCGGCGGCGAGCCGCACCCAGCCCTCGCTCACGCAATATTCCTCGACATTGGTCTTCTCGGCGCCGGCGAAGCGCACGCCGATGCCGCGCTCCAGCATGGCCTCGTCGTAGAACGGGCTCTTCGGGTTGGAGGCGAGGCGATCGGGAGGAATTTCGGTCATGGCTATCGTCTTGTGATTGTGTTGAGGAGGAGCGGTCTGGTAGGCGAAGGGTGAACGGCGTGCAATCGTCGTGCGCCGACCACTCTTGTCGGATCAGTCCTCGGTCCTGTACAAGGATAGTCGACCGAGCGATGGGCGGTCCCCGTCGCGACCGCGGCCGGGCCGTTACGTGCTCGAAGAAGGATGTAATGACCGAGTTTCCGAAGAGCGAGCGAGGGGCCGAAAAGCGCATCGATGCCTTCATGGCCGGCTGTCCCGTGCATGCGCTCCGCGGCAAGTTGAAGGATGCCGGTCTGCGTCCGACACGCCAGCGCATGGCTCTCGGGCTGCTGTTGTTCGCCAAGGGCGATCGGCACCTCACGGCCGAGAAACTCTACGAAGAGGCGCAGGAACTGCGCGTGCCCGTGTCGCTCGCGACCGTCTACAACGGTCTGCACGTGTTCACCGAAGCTGGCCTGCTGCGCGAGGTGGCCGTCGACGGAACCAAGGTGTATTACGACACTAACGTCAGCGATCATCACCACTTCCTGCTGGAAGGCACCAATCAGCTGATCGACATTCCCGCCTTGTCGATCGATCGCAGCGTCGTGCCAGACCTGCCCGAGGGCATGGAGATCGCCGCGATCGACGTGGTGGTGCGGCTGCGTCCGGCGAAGGTCCGCAAGACAGTCAGCTGATCTGCCTTCAGCCAGCTCGCGGCGTTGGCGGCTCGTGCTTTCCATTCTCTCCTGTTTTGCGTCCTTGCTGCTTCGCTCAACGGCGGGCCGAACCAAGATTTCGGTGTTTGCTGCCGTCAAGCTGGTCTCTCGGCGGCAATTGTGCGCCGGGTTTTGCGCGCGTAGTCTCTCCTCCAATCCATTGGGAGGGATCGCCATGACCACCGACAGCGTAGTGCGCGCTCCTCGCGAGCGGTCGAACGAGACGAGAGCCGTCACGCCAGCCAAGCCCAACTCCGCGCCGCACCAGAGTTCGCCGGCAGCCGGGGCCCACGCTGCCAGTCACCTCGTGAACGAAGACGCCACCCCCGGCGCCGGCGCCCTGCCGAGCCACGCACATCGCTCCGGCAAGGAAGTCGACGGTGGCGCCGGCTAGACCGTCCAGCAGACAACCGGCGCGCTGTTTGCACCGAATGCGCATCTCTTAGACAACGACGGAGCCACGTATGTCCGCCGCCATCGTGAAGATCGCCGTTCTGGCCGCTGTTTCCCTCGCTCCACTTGCCGCCTCGGCGCAAGGCACGGGTACAGACAAGTCCGAGCGCGGCATGCCGGACGTCAAGACCGCACCCGCCGACGCGAAAAGCGAACGCGCCATGCCCGACAAGGGCAAGGATGCCGCCCCGGCTCCAGCGGCCGCCGAGCGCGCGATGCCCTCGCCCGAGAAGAAATAGCGCTAATCGACCCGCACTTGGCACTCATCGCAGCAGAACACCTTGCGCGTCGCCAGTTCGAATTGCCGGATCGACCCTCCGCAGCGCGGGCAGGACTTCTTCTTGAAGATGTTGGTGCGCGCACCGTAGCGGCCTTTGCCGCGCTTCATCCCGTCCTTCGCGCCCTCCACCGTGATGATCGCGCGCTCGGCCACGCCGATGCGCAGCAGCGCGGCGGAATCGGCCCAGAACGCGTCGAACTGCTCGCGCTTGAGGCTTTTGCCCGGCGTGAGCGGGTGGATGCTCTGCCGCCACAGGATCTCGGTCCGGTAGATGTTGCCGAGACCGCTCATGACGGCCTGGTCCATGACGAGCTGACCGATCGGCGCGCGGCTCCTCGCGATCTTGATCCAGGCGCGGTCCGGCTCGGCGTCGTCGCGAAGCACGTCGGGACCGATGCGGCCCATCAGTGTCGCGACCTCGGTCGGGCTCAAAACCTCGCACTGGTTGGGCCCATTGCAATCGACGCAATGGGTGGGGCTCTCGAGACGAATCCGGACCAGCCCCCGCGGCTCGGGGGCCGGAAGCGCGACGCTGCGAAATTTGCCGAAGAGGCCCAAGTGGATGTGCAGCGTGTCGCCGCCGGCGAAGCGATAGAACAAGTGCTTGCCGCAGGCCTCGATGCCCATGCAGCGCCGGCCGTCGAGCAGCGCCGCACCCTCCATGAAGCGCCCCTGGGGCGAGGAGACCTGCAGCACCTGGCGCTTGAGCATGGGCGTCTGATCGAGCGCCTGGCGGTGGATGGAATGGCCTTCGGGCACCGGCGGTCTCAGGTGGAACGGCCGCGCGACTTGTCACGAAAGTGCCGGATGAGCCAGCGCGAAGGTGACGCGGCGCGCGAAAAGCCGAGCTCGACAGCAACCCGCCGAAGGCCCGCTCATTGCGTGACATGGAGGAAAGTCGATGTCGAAGATGCTGATCTCTCTCGCCGCTCTCGCGGCGCTGACCATCGCCGCGCAGGCACAGTCGCCGAGTCCGCCCGCCGACGCCAAGCCGGCGTCCGGCGGTGAAGCCAAGCCGGCGGACGGCGGCGACACCGCCAATCAGGACACCTACAAGATGAAGGATGGCGGGATGTACCAGCCTCCGGCACAGCGACCGGCATCGCCGGCGCAGGATCTCAGCGTCTACGGACGAACATGAGCGCTACGGCCGGGCCGGACAATCGTGCCCGTTGAACATCTCGAGCTTGGTACAATTGTTGACGCATCCGTAGCCCTTGATGCGGTCGCGGATCTCGGGATCCACGGCCGCCTTGGCTCGCGCGATGCACGCATCGGCACAGGTCTTGATGCGCCCTTGCAGGACGCGGACGCAGGCATCGTCGGCCGAGGCCGTGCTGTTGGCGAGTATCAGCGCGGTGATCAGAGCCGCGCGGACCATGATCAGGAAGGCTGCTGCCCAGCGACATCGCCGTTCTTGGCGATCTCCGCCATGCGCGCCTGGTACAGAGCGGCGAAATCGATCGGATCGACGTACAAGGGGGGAAAGCCTCCCCCGCGCACCGCCTCGGCGATGATCTGGCGCGCGAACGGGAACAGCAGGCGCGGGCACTCGATCATCACGATCGGATGCTTCTGCTCCTCGGGGACGTTCTGCAGGCGGAAGATGCCGGCGTAGTCCAGTTCGAACTTGAACAGCGTATTGGCGCCCTCGCCGGCCGAGCCTTCGAGCATGATGTTCACCTCGAATTCCGACTCCGCGAGTTGCTTCGCATTGACGTTGACGTTGATCGAGATGTTCGGCGCCTTGTCCTGCGGCCCGAGCGAGCGCGGCGCGTTGGGGTTCTCGAACGAGAAATCCTTGGTGAATTGAACGAGCGCGTTGAGCGAGGGCTGCCCCTCCGGGGACGCCATCTGTCCCACTCCGTTGCCGTTCGCCTCAGCCATCGTCCCGATCCTTCGCACAACCCCGCATCGCGGCCCGGCTAACATGCCGGGCAGCGTGCCACAAGGCGACGAGGAGAAAGAACCAGACCTAGCGCAGCAGCTCGCCGCCCTCGCTCGGCGGCCGCGTGCGGCTCCACTCGTCCCGGTCGAGATCGATGACCTGCGGCCCCGTGCGGCCATGGCCCTTCTCGAAACGGACGCCGAGGCCGCCCGCACGTATCCAGCCTGCCGCCCGGGCCCGCACGACCGGCACCGCGAGCGCCAAGCCGAACGCATCCGACAGGAAGCCCGGAAGGATCAGCGCCGCCGCGGCAACCGCCACCAGCGTTCCCTCGAGCGCGTCGTGCGGCGCGCCGTCGCGGCGCCCCTGGAGCGTGCCGCGCAATCGCATCATCGCCGCCGCGCCCGCCCGCCGCAGAAGCGACGCACCCATCAGCGTGGTGGCGATGCCGGCGAGCAGCGTCCAGCCGAGCCCGACCAGATGCACCACGAGGAGAAAGACCAACACTTCGACCACGGTCCAGATCGTGGCCAGCCATTTGAGGCGGGGCGAAAGCAACCGGAGGATCAGCATGGTCGAGTCCGGAACCGTGACACGTAGGATGCCGAAGTCTGGCGCATTGCGCCGTGCCGGCCCATCTGGGAAGATGTGGCGCGCGCTCCACCTTTGCAACGCGCTTCCTCGTGCCGGCGAATGAGAAGCCCTTGGATCCCCTGACGATCGTCTTCGCCCTGGTGGCGGTGCTCGTGATCTGGAAGCTCAATTCGGTACTCGGCCGGAACACCGGCTTCCAGGGACCTCGCGTCAAAGCGCGCGATCCCGCGCGTCCCAAGCCGGCACCGCGCAACGACAACGTGGTGCGTCTGCCGGGCCTGGTGGCGACCGACCCCGTGCCGCACGATCCCGAGCGCTGGAAGGCAAGCCTCGATGCCGCCGCCGAGGCCGGCGCGGCCGATGGGCTCGACGCGGTCGCCGCCGTCGACTCCAGCTTCTCCGCCGCGCCTTTCCTCGATGGTGCGCGCACCGCCTACGAGGCGATCATCACCGCTTTCGCGGCCGGCGAGCGACGCACCCTGCAATCCCTTCTCGCGCGCGACGTCTACGACGGGTTCGACACGGCCCTTCGCGATCGCGAGAAGCGGCGCGAGACCCTTGCGACCACCTTCGTCTCGATCGCGGACGCCAAGGTCGGCGCCGCTTCGCTCGAAGGACGCACCGCTCGGATCGGAGTTCGCTTCCGTTCGAAGCAAATCTCCGCGACCCACGGTGCCGAAGGGCAGCTCGCCGGCGGCAGTCCCGATCACGTCGTCGACGTGAACGACATCTGGACCTTCGCTCGCGATACGGCGTCGCGCGACCCGAATTGGAAGTTGGTCGCGACGCAATCCGGCGATTGATGCGCGCGGCGCGGGTTCTTCTGGCGCTGGCGCTGCTATCCGCCGGATCCCTGCCGACGCGTGCAACCGGGCCTGATCCTGCCGCATCGGGCCAAGAGGTTGCGTTCGACACGCTTCCGGGTTTCGCAACCGACGATCTCGCCGCGGCCTTCGCGGCGTTCCACGCCTCCTGCCTCGCGGTGATCGACGGCCTCAAGCCGGTCCGCGCCGCGTCTCCGCCGCCGCCTGGGTTGCGCTGTGCCTGTTCGCAGGCCGTGCTGCTGCCCGAGCCTGTCGACGAGGCCGCCGCACGCTCGTTCTTCGCGGCTCATTTCACGCCGCGGCGAATGCCGGAGCCGGCGTTCCTCACCGGCTATTACGAGCCGGTGGTCGATGGTTCGCTCACGCCCACTGCGACGTTCACCGCCCCGCTCCTCACCATGCCGTCGGCAGGGCATGGACCGCTGCCGGATCGCACCGCGATCGAGGCCGGCGCACTCGGCGCGTTAGCGCCTCCGCTGGTCTGGTTGCGGTCTCCGGTCGACGCGTTCTTCGTCGCGATCCAGGGTTCCGCCCGGGTGCGGCTGCCCGACGGCACGCTGAAGCGCGTGGCCTATGCCGGCCGTAACGGACAACCCTATACGGCCATCGGCAAGCTTCTGGTGCAGCGCCTCGGTGTGCCACCAGCCGCGATGGGCATGGCGCAGCTGCGCGGCTGGATCGAGGCGCACGGTCAAGGGCAGGGCGAAGCCGGACGCGCGCTGATGGACGAGAACCGCTCCTTCATCTTCTTTCGCTTCGACGATGTCCTGCCGCAGGAGGCCGGTCCGGTGGGCGCAGCCGGCGTCAGCCTCACCCCGTTGCGGTCCCTCGCCGTCGATCGCACGCGCTGGTCCTACGGTCTTCCGGTCTACGTCGATGCCGCTCTGCCGTGGCGCAGCGATGTGCCGGAGCCGTTCCGCCGCCTGATGGTGGCGCAGGACACCGGCGCCGCCATCGTCGGGCCGGCTAGAGCGGACATCTTCTTCGGCACGGGGTCCGAAGCCGCCCGACGGGCGGGACCGATCCGCCATCCCGGCACGCTGTGGGTCCTCTGGCCGAAGGATCCGGTGGAGCAGCCGGAGCCGGACCGCCCCGCGACAGCGACGGTTCGACGATGAGCGATCCCAAGCCGCGCTCGACCCGCCTGCGACGGCTCACCGACGACGAGATCGAGCTTTGGTTGACGGTGGCCTCGACGGTGGCGCGACGACCAGGCAGCGTGCTGCCGCCACCGCCGGCGGCAATCATGACGCCTCAGGCGGCCGTCACGTTCCGGCCGGCGGCCGTCGTGCCCGCTCCGCCGCCGTCGCGTCCGAGCCTGCCGCCGCTCGCGCCGCTCGAGCGAAAATTGAAGCAGAAGCTGTCCCGCGGCCGCATGACCGCCGACGCCGCGATCGACCTGCACGGGTTGCGCCAGGGGGAGGCCCATGGCGCTCTGCTGCGCTTCCTCGATCGGGCGCAGCGCCAGGGCAGCAAGGTGGTCCTGGTGGTCACCGGCAAGGGTGGCCGGGTGCGGGACGACGCGTGGGGCTTCGGCGAGGGCACCACCGGCGTGCTGCGCCGACAGGTGCCGCTGTGGCTCGGCCTGCCCGAGTTCCGCGACCTGGTGCTGGGTTATGAGGAGGCCGGGCGTCCCCATGGCGGCGCCGGAGCGCTCTACGTCAGACTGCGCCGTGGGACACACTCGTCACGAGATTTCGACTAGAGTCGCGCGCTTGCTTCGCGCGGCAGCCGATCCGGCCTATGGTGCCGGCGTTCGCCGTCAGTGCGGCTCGAGCGGGGTGGTGCGATGAAGACGGCAAGCATGTTCCTGGTCACGGCCGCGCTGACCTCGGCGGTGGCCGCGCCCTGCCGTGCCGATCCCTCGCTCGCCGGTCAATATCTCGTCGCGTCGTCGGCGCACCAGCCGTTCTGCTCGAGCCCGCGCGAGCTCGCCGCCTATACGGCGGCGACGATCCAGCATGACGCTTTCGCCTTCAACGCTTTCCCCGGCTGCATCACCGTGAACCGCGGAACCCCGATCCAGGTGACCCAGGATCTCGGCCCGAGCGGGCATGCCATGCACGTCGTGAAGGCTCGGGCTTCGCTGAGCTTCCCGTTCCGCTCGATCGACGCCTACACCTACAGCGCGGGGCTCTATCCGCTCTACTACAACCCCCTCGTCGAGCAGTTCCGCAACTTCCCGTAGCCGCAGGCAGCCTCGCGACTCGATCACCTGCCCGTCACGAGCAGGATCTTGCCGAGGTGGGTCGAACTTTCCATCATCTCCTGAGCCTGCCTGGCCTCGGCCAGCGGAAAGGTGGCGTGGACGACCGGCTTGACCCGGCCGGACTCGAGGAGCGGCCATATCGTGTCGCGCACCCGCTTCGCGACTTCGGCTTTCTGCTCGAGCGTTCGCGCCCGCAGCGTCGAGCCCGTGAGCGTCAGCCGCTTCACCATCACGGCCGTGAAATCCACCTCTCGGCTGACGGACGATCCGAGGAACGCGATCTGCACGAGCCGTCCTTCGGTCGCGAGGCAGGCGATGTTTCGCGGCAGATACTCGCCGCCGACCATGTCGAGGATGAGATCGACGCCCGCCTTGCCGGTCGCCTCTCTGACGAAGGCGACGAAGTCGTCCGCCTTGTAATCGATCGCATGATCGGCGCCGAGCGTTCGGCAGAAGGCGCATTTCTCGGCCGTGCCGGCGGTTGTGAACACCTCCGCTCCGAAGGCCTTGGCTAGCTGGATCGCGGTCGAGCCGATGCCGCTCGAGCCGCCATGCACCAGGAAGCGCTCGCCCGCGATGAGACGGCCGCGCGTGAAGACGTTGTCGAAAACCGTGAAATAGGTCTCCGGGATGCCGCCGGCATCCACGAGGTCGAGCGCTTCGGGCCGCGGCAGGCAAAGCGGCGCGGCGGCCAGCGCGTATTCGGCGTAGCCGCCCGAGCCGAGCAGCGCGCAGACCTCGTCGCCCTCGGCGAGGCCGTTCACTCCGGCACCGAGCGCTGCGATGCGGCCCGAGACTTCGAGACCGGGAACGCCGCTCTCGCCGCGGGGCGGCGGGTACTTGCCGGCGCGCTGGATCAGGTCGGGACGGTTGACCCCTGCGGCGACCACCTCGATCAGCACCTGCCCCTCGCTCGGGTGCGGAACCGCGGCCTCGCCGACGCGGACGACCTCCGCGCCTCCGGCCCCTTCGTAGTGGATCTGCATCATGCGGGCGGGCAGCGGCATCGTGGTTCTCCGAGGCGCACGACATAGTGCGCAACCCACCTTCGGGCGCCCGTCGCCGGCGTGAAATCGCCTTGCTTGGCTGCCAAAGCGCGCCGACTCGGCGCTTGACGGTGCGGGGTGTCGACATCAAATTCGCGTGCAAGCCGCTCGAGGTGCTCCTTGGTCGATCACAAGCTCAATCCGCTCCAGCGGCTGCTCCGCTTGCTCGCCGAGATCGTGGTCGCGGTCTACGTCGTCGTGGACTCGATCGTGTTCGCCCTGTTCCGACCGGTGGTGCGCTGGCTGTCCGGCCTGCGGGTGGTGCAGCGGCTCGAGCGCTGGATCCAGTCGCTGCCTCCCTACGTCATCCTCGTCGTGATGATGGTCCCCTTCATCATCGCCGAACTCGCCAAGGTCTTCGCCGTGTACTGGATGGCCGAGGGTCATTTTCGAACCGGCATGACGATCTTCATCGGCGCCTATGTCGTGTCCATCTTCGTCTGCGAGCGCATCCTCCACGCCGGCAAGGCGCAGCTCCTGACGATCCCCTGGTTCGCCTGGACCTACAACTGGATCATGGCGCTGCGCGACGCGATCCTGAACTGGTTCAGACGCACCGCCATCTGGCGCGCGACGACCTCGATCAAGGACAAGGCTAGTCTGGTGATCCTGCGGACCGCCGACAGGGTACGCAGGCTGTTCGGTTACCGTCCGAAACCGCGCGAACCCCGCCTGACGCCGACGACCGAGCGCCACTAGGTTGGAGCAACGTCCGCATTCGTTGACGCGCCCGCTTGGACAGAGGATCAAGGACGAAGCTCGATGTGTCGTGCCGCCATGTTCCATCAACCTTCGATGCTCTAGGCATGCCGGCTGTCGACCTCAACTGTGATTGCGGCGAAGGTTTCGGCATCTATGCCGCCGGCGACGATCGAGCGATGCTCGCCATCGTGACCAGCTGCAACGTCGCTTGCGGCTTTCACGCGGGTGACCCCGATATCATGGCCGAGACCTTCGCCTTGGCCCGCGAGCGCAACGTCGCGGTCGGCGCCCATCCCGGGTTTGCCGACCGCGCCGGCTTCGGCCGTCGCGTGCTGCCGGTGAGCGAGGTCGAGGCCGAACGGCTTGTCGCCTACCAGATTGGCGCCGCCGCCGCGCTCGCCGCGCAGGCCGGTCATCGTCTGACCCACGTCAAGCCGCACGGCGCGCTGAGCAACCTCGCCATGGCCGATGCCGGACTTGCGGCGGCGATCGCGCGGGCGAGCCGCGCGGTCGATCCCGATCTGGCCTTTCTCGCGGTCGCGGGCACGGCCTTGGAGCGGGCCGGCGAGGCGGCGGGATTACGCACCGTCCGGGAGATTTACGCCGACCGGGGTTACACGGACGCAGGCCACCTGGCGCCGCGGAGCGCGCTCGGCGCGGTGCTGCACGACGTCGCCGAAGCGGCGGCACGGGCGGTGCGCATGGTGGCCGACGGCGCGGTGACGTCGCTCGGCGGCCGCCGCGTGCCGGTCGGCATCGACTCGATTTGCGTGCACGGCGACACGCCAGGCGCGGTCGCGATGGCGCGTGCGGTGCGCGACGCGCTGACGACCGCCGGCGTGGTCGTCGCCGCCTTCGCGGAGTCGTGCCGGGCCACCGCCTGATGCCGGCACTCCCGCGCTTCCTCCCGGCGGGCGAGAGCGCGATGGTCGTCGAATATGGCACCACGGCCGAGCCGGCCCATCACGACGCGGTGCTCGCCCTCGATGCGGCGCTGGCGGCGTCGCCTCTCGAGGGCTTGCTCGAGACGGTGCCGACCTACCGTTCGCTGATGATCCATCTCGATCCGCGCGTACTGACCCACGAGGCTCTGGCGTCGCATGTCGCCGGCCTCGATCCCGGTAGGTCCGAGCGCCCGGCGGCGCGGCGTTGGCGCGTCCCGGCGTGCTACGGCGATCCCCATGCCGAGGATCTCGTCGAGGTCGCAGGTCTCCTCGGTCGAGACCCGGAAGAGGTCGCCGCGCTTCATTCCGGCGCGACCTATCGCGCCGTCATGTACGGGTTCGCGCCGGGCTTCGTCTTTCTCGCCGGTCTGCCCGACGCGCTGCGCGTGTCGCGGCGGCGAAGGCCGCGGCCACCGGCACAGCCGGGCGCGCTGACGATCGCCAACGGCCAGGCGTTGATCGCCTCCGTGGCGATGCCGACAGGCTGGTACGTGCTCGGCCGCACGCCGGCGCGAAGCTTCGATCCGAACAGCGACCCGATGTTCCCCATCGCGGTCGGCGACGAGATCACGTTCGAGCGGATCGATGCGGCGCGGTTCGAGGTGCTCGCACAGGCCGCCGGGCGAGGCGAGCCGCTCCTGATGCCGGAGCGCTCCCCGACATGACGGCGACGATCACGCTCGGCGGCGTCGGGCCGGGCGCGACGATCCAGGATGCCGGCCGGTTCGGCGTGCTGCGCTTCGGCGTCACGCCCGCCGGGCCGATGGATCCTTTCGCGCTGGCGAGCGCCAACCTCGCCATCGGCAATGCCCGAGGCGTCGCTGCGATCGAGGTCGGGCCGGGAGGCATAGAGCTGGCCTGCGATGCGCCCCTGGCCCTCGCCTTCGCCGGTGGCGGATTTCGTTGGACACGCGACGATCAACTGCTTCCCCCGGCCGCGTGCGTGATGCTGCGTCCGGGTGAAACGCTGCGCGCGAAATCCGGCGATTGGGGTCAATGGTGCTATCTTGCGGTGCCAGGAGGACTCGACGTTCCGCTCGTCATGGGCAGTCGTTCGACCCATACGAGGTCGAGGCTCGGCGGGCTCGAGGGGCGTGCGCTCCGCCGGGGCGACCGGCTCGCGCCTCTCGCTGACGACGACCGCGATGTCGACGACATGGAGATCCCCGACATCGGGCTGAGGCCGACCGCGATGCCTTTGCGCGTCGTGCTCGGGCCCCAGGAGGACCATTTCACCGCCGAAGCCGTCGCGACCTTCCTCGAAGCTCGCTGGATCGTGACGGCGGCTGCGGACCGTATGGCCTACGCCCTCGACGGGCCTTCACTCGACCACGCAGGCGACTTCAACATCGTCTCCGACGGAGTCGCGTTGGGGGCGATCCAAGTCGCCGGAGACGGCAAGCCGATGGTTTTGATGGCCGACAGGCAGCCGACGGGGGGCTATCCGAAACTCGCCCATGTCGTTCGTGCCGATATAGGCCGGCTGGCGCAATTGCGTCCGGGGCAATCCTGCCGGTTCGTCGCCGAGACGATCGAGCAGGCGCGACAGGCGCTCGTCGATCGCGATGCGGCGTTGGCCGATGTGCGACGTCGCCTGTCGCCGCTGCGGGGGACCCCGTCCGCCGGCAGGCTGAGGACCAGCAATCTCATAGGCGGGATCACCGGCGGCGACGACTGATCCGTGCCGGTCCTGCTCGATCGTTCCAGCCGCTCTCGTTGTGCTTCGCTGCTGTGCATTGGGCCCGAACTTCTCGGTAGACGCGTAATAGGATCGAGCCCGCACCACCCTTGCAGCGTCGAACCTGTCGAGCTGTGCTGTTGAACGACGAGGTTCGAGGCATTCGGGCGAGCGCCGGATTTGCACATTGACTGCTACGATTGGCCGGTGACATCGCCTTTCCAGCAGGCCATGCACACAAAAGCAGGTCGACAACGGTTTTTTGCGCTGGCGCAAATCAGTCGAGCACTCTAAGCAGAATGCAATCCGTCGGGGCGCATGTCTTTGCGAAATGGTGGATGGCTCTACTTGACGTTTCGGCGAGCGCCTCCCAGATGGGCGACGTTCTCCCATTGTCGGTGCGTGACCCGGTTGTTCTCCGCGGAGCCACAGATTCAATCGTCAGCCCGTTCGGCTGTATCAACCTGAAGGTCATCCAAGTGGACGCAGCAGAAACCGCGAAACCCGCCGCGAGCAACTACATCGAGGTCGTCGCTGATCTCGTATCGGCTTACGTCAGCAACAATTCGATGCGTGCCTCGGACCTGCCCGACTTCATCGTCTCGATCCACGCTTCGATCCAGCAACTCGCTGCGGGCCAAGTCGAGACGCCGCCTGCTCCTCCGCCTGTGCCCGCCGTTCCGATCAAGAAGTCGCTGACCCAGGATCACATCATCTGCCTGGAGGACGGCAAGAAGTTTCGGTCTCTCAAGCGGCATTTGGGCACTGTCTACAATATGACGCCGGACGAATACCGTGCGAAATGGGGTCTGCCCAAGGACTACCCGATGGTGGCGCCGGGCTATTCCGAGATTCGTTCGAAGCTCGCCAAGGACATCGGCCTGGGACAGCAGCGGTCGGAAGCGGCCGAAACGCCGGCTCCGGCGGCCGCCGAGCCTGAGGCGCCCAAGACCCGCGGGCGCAAGCGCGCCGTCGCCGCGGAATAGCTCTGCGGCCAGTTGTGGCGCGGCGAAACTACGTTTGCAAAATAACACGGGCCGGCGCCTGTCGCGCCGGCCCGTATTGTATGAATCTCGAGACGTCGACCTGCCCGGCTTGTCGGGATGCTCGAGCGTCGAATGTCCGGCTCAACCCTTGTGGGGGAACCCGAGGGTGGCGGCGATCGCGTCGGTGATCCTGGCGAGGTCGCCATGGGCCGCGTTGAGTTCGCGGTCCAGCGCAGCGGCCCGCCCGGCTTGTTGCGCGGCAACCGCCTCGATCCGGGCAGCACGCTCGTTTTCGGCCTTGAGCCGAGCTTCGAGGTCGACGACGTGCCGCTGGGAGGACGAAAGCCTCTCTTCGAGCTTGCCGTTGGCTGCTTCGAGGTTGACGACGTGACCTTCGAGGTCTCCGATCCGCGCGGTCATCGACGCGATCGAATTGGCCGCCTGTTCGACAGCTTCGACGACGTGGGAAACGTCCGGACGCAGGCCGGAGCGCGCTGGCGTCGGGATCGGATCCATCGTTGCCGGAAGGCCGGCTTTCGATTGTGCCTGCGCGCCGCGCAGGTGCCGGTCCAAATCGAGAATCAGGTTGCGATCGATCGACGGAAAGAACGCCGACACAGGCTCATGGTCTCGTCCGCTCATCGCGTTTCACTCCGTCCACGCTCTACACACAATATTTACAACGATTGACGGCTGTCCATCCCGCATGAGTCAAGTGCCCTGCGGCTGCTAGCCCATCGAAAAAACCGGTTCCTTGTCGATTGTGTTCTTGGAACAACAGTCGAGATAAACTTCGGTTAATCACACCTCTTAAATGCCGAGTAACGTCGCTCCCGCACGGTCAGGGGATGGCGCGTCGCGTTTGGCCATCCACCCTCTCCTTGCTCGCGTGCCTCGTGGCCGCCGGCTGTTCCACCGTCGAGCGGGCGCAACGCCCGGCGTGGCGCGAGCAGGCGGAAAAGGCGTGCATCGCCGAGCATCGCGTCACTCTCTCCCACTACGTCCAGCCGCGCGGCCGGGACATCGACGGACCGGGTATCTGCGGCCTGACCGAACCCTACATGGTCGGCGCGCTCGCCGGCGACAGCGTCCAGCTGGACAGCGTGGCCACGCTGGACTGCCCGATGATCGCGGCGCTCGATGAGTGGGTCACCAAGGTGGTGCAGCCGATCGCGCAGGCGCGCTTCGGCCAGAGCGTGGTGCAAATGGATACGATGGGCTCGTATTCCTGTCGCGGCATGAACGGGCAGGCCGGCGCCAAGATTTCGGAACATGCCTTCGGCAATGCGCTCGATGTCGGCGGCTTTCGCCTCGCCGACGGGCGCAGGATCACCGTCGTGCACGACTGGACGCGCGGCGACGAGCAGTCCCAGGCTTTCCTGCGCGACGTCCATGCCGGTGCCTGCGAGAGCTTCACGACCGTGCTCGGACCCGGCTCAAACGCCTTCCACTACAACCACATCCACGTCGACCTGGCGATGCATGGCGGCGGCCGTCACTATTGCAAGCCGACGCCGGAGGCGAGTCGTCCGGGGCCGGCTTCCGGCGCGCCGCCCGAGGCGCCGCAAGGCGAAGAGGAGCAGGACGTCGCCTCGAGCGCCGTGCCGACCGATCGCGAAGGCCGCCGTGGCCTCGATGCCGGTGCGCCGCCGGCCTATGCGGATGCCCGGCCGGGCCGCGCGCCGGCCTACTCTCCGGTTCCCGGCTCCCGCTACGACGGGCGCGAAGGCGCACCTGCCGATTGGGACGTCACCTCGTCGATTCCGCGGCGCTGACCCGCGCTCGCATGCACACGCGCGACATAGCCGGCGCGTAGCACCTCGACGGTTCGGCGCGGGGTCAGGACATCGACGGTCGCGTCACCATGACATCGTCGCGTGCTGTCGTAGCCGTCGTGCGTCCAACGATGGAGCGCATTTCCCCAGACAAGCCATGCCTCGCCGGGGGCATCTGAACACGACACGAACGTGCCTTCGGGCAGCAGCGCCAGCGTGCTCGAAAACAGCGACTGCGCACGCCGCCCCGTAGCGACGCGGCTGGCGTGCAGAGCCATGTCGATGTCGTCGGCGCCGAGCGGCGCCGCGGGGTCGATGGCGTTCGCCTCACGCCAGGCGCTCGCGTAGGCCAGGTAGTCGGCGCGACGGCACTCCTTGCAGGGACGGTGCCCGGCGGCGAGCGACACCGCCTCGTCCAGGAAGAACAGCTCGGTGTAGCGCCCCGGACTCATCGGCACCCGTCGCCGATCCTTGAAAGAGAGGACGCAGGCGACCCAGCGCTTATGCTTCCACGTCGACGCGCCGACCTTACGATCCGCGTCGTGCAGGATGCCGCGATTGCCCATCAACGCACCGCGTGCGGATACCGCCTCCAACGCATTGAACGGCGTGACGCGGTTGCGGAGCGGCATCGGGTTCAGCCCCGCCCCGCGATCACGCGGGCCGGACTACCGACCACGGTCGCTCCGGGCGGCACGTCGCGCGTGACGATGCTGCCGGCGCCGACGATAGCGTCGTCGCCGACGGTCACGCCGGGCATGATCATCGCGCCGGCGCCGATCCACACGTTGGCCCCGATGGCGACGGGCTTGCCGCTTTCGAGCATGGCGCGGCGTTGGGCCGGATCGCGGGGATGATCGGCAGCGAGGATCTGCACGCCGGGGCCGATCTGGGTGAATGCACCGATCGCCACGGCGCAGACGTCCAGGATCACGCAATTGAAGTTCATGAACACGCCGTCGCCGAGCGTCAGGTTGAACCCGTAGTCGATGAAGAACGGCGGTCGAACGTTGATCCGCATGCCGACCGAGCCGGCGATCTCGCGCAACATCGCCTCGCGCTCCGGCAGCGTGGCGGCGAAGCTCGCGTTGTAGCGCCCGCACCACGCGATGGCCTTGGCCGAGAGCGCGGCGAGCTCGGGATCGTCGGCGCAATACAGGGCTCCGGCGAGCATGCGCTCCTTCTGGGTCGCTGGCATCACCGACCTTCGCGGAAACCGAGCTCGGCCACGGTCCACGCCACGATGATCGCCAGCACGACATCGAGCGCGATCACGTAGGGGAGCAGAATCACGTCCGGCGTCTGCTCGCGCATGAAGAGCAGCGACGCCGCGAAGAAGACGAAGAGCGGCACCAAACCGGCGAGAGCCGTGGGTCGGCCGAGATCGCGGAGCCGCTTGATCGACAGCATGGTGTAGCAGATCGCGAGCAGGATCAGCGCGAAGGCGTAGACGATCACGTAGGCGAAGGCGGCCACGGTGATCCAGCGGATGAAGGCTTCGGTCTTCAGGTCGTGATGCGCGTAGGGTCGCAGCAGTGCCCAGCCGATCGTCAGTGCGATCGCGACGGCCGCGATCCAGCCGGCGTGGATGCGCCAGGTGGCGGGATCGATGCGGCCATCCTCCTGGCGGAACAGAAAGCCCGCGCGCGACGGCCTACGCTGCGGCGCCTCGAGGCTCACGTGCGCAGCAGCTCGTTGATCGCGGTCTTCTCGCGGGTGCGGGCGTCCACCGTCTTGACGATGACCGCGCAGTACAACGACGGGCCGGGGGTATTGTCGGGCAGCGGCTTGCCCGGCAGATTGCCGGAGACCACGACGGAATAGGGCGGCACGTAACCTGTATGGACCTGGCCAGTCTCGCGATCGACGATCTTGGTCGAGGCGGAAATGAACGTGCCCATCGCGATCACCGCGCCGCGGCCGACCACCACGCCTTCGACCACCTCCGAGCGGGCTCCGATGAAGCAGTCGTCCTCGATGATGGTGGGATTGGCCTGCAGCGGCTCGAGCACGCCGCCGATGCCGACGCCGCCGGAGAGATGGACGTTCTTGCCGATCTGGGCGCAGGAGCCGACCGTCGACCAGGTGTCGACCATCGTGCCGCTATCGACGTAGGCGCCGAGGTTCACGAAGCTCGGCATCAGCACGACGTTGGGCGCGATATAGGCGGAGCGGCGCACGACGCAATTCGGCACGGCGCGGAAGCCGGCGCGGCCGAATTCCGCCGCACCCCAGCTCTCGAACTTGGAGGGCACCTTGTCCCACCAGGTCGAGCCGCCGGGGCCGCCCGCGATCGGCGCCATCTCGTTGAGGCGGAAGGAGAGCAGCACCGCCTTCTTGAGCCATTGCTCGACGTGCCAGGCGGCCGCGCCTTCGCCGGTCGGCGACCGCGTGGCCACGCGCAGCGCGCCGGTGTCGAGCAAGCCGAGCGCCTCGTCGACGGCCGCACGCACGCTGCCGCCAGTGCCGCCATCGATCGATGCGCGGTCGCGGAAGGCCGCCTCGATGGTCTCGGCGAGATGGTCGTGGGGCATGGGGTTGAGGCTCGAACACGGGTCGCGAGGATTGGGCGCGACGATGTCGTCCGCGGGGTCGGCGGTGTCAACCGCTCAAGCGGCACCTGGAGCCGACCGCGCGACGAACCTCGACGATGCGGCTCAGGCGGATACGAGTGTCGTGCGCGGCTCGAGAGCGGCTTCGAGCAGCTCGTCCGTCCAAACCTTGAAGTCGGTCAGGTCGTGCGGCCCGAACGAGGCGACGAGCGGGATGTCCGCCGCATCGCGGCCTCGAGCCACGGTGATCCGGCCGATGCGCGGCACGTTGTGGCGGGCGTCGAAGATGTACCAGCGATGGTCGAGATAGGCCTCGAACCAGGCGTTGTAGTCCTCGTGCAGCGGGTCGGAGGGGCGGCCGATGTTGCCCATGAAGCCGTTGGCGTAACGCGCCGGGATGTTCATCGCCCGGCACAGCGCGACGGCGAGATGCGCGAAGTCGCGACAGACGCCGACACGCTCCTCGAAGGCCTCGCAGGCCGTACGCGTGCTTCGGGCAAACTCGTAGCCGAACGTCATGTGGCGCTCGACGAAATCGCAGATCGCCTGCACGCGGGGCCAGCCGCGCGGCGTGTGGCCGAACAGTTGCCAGGCGACGCCGGAGAGCCGGTCGACCTCGCAATAGCGGCTGCCGACGAGATAGGTGAAATAGGCGCAAGGAAGCGTTTCCAGCGGCACCTCGCCGGCGTCGTGCGCGACCGCCTGCGGGCTGCCGTCGCATTCGTAGACGCTGTCGCGCGTCATGCGGGTCATCCCGGCCGGCGCGAGGAAGCGGCGCACGTCGTTGCCGAAGGCGTCGGTGAAGGTGGTGGTCTCGATCGCCGGTGTCATGTCGAGCTGACCCATGGTGGCGACACGGTGCGCCACCTCCGGATGAGCGTCGAGCTGGGTCAGGACGACCACAGGCGCTGCGCAGAAGAACGCGAGGTCGTAGCCGTAGCGGATTCGCATCGGATCTGCCGGACATCAGGAGCCGAGATGTTCTATGGCAAAAAAGTGGCTATCGAACAGAGCGGCGGTGCCACAGCGACGTGTCATCGCGTCAGAAGACGTTCCCAAGGAGAGCGCGTTGTGCATCCTCCTGGCGAGAAAACCGCGAAGCTTGCACTTCCATCCAAAACGTCTATATCAAGGTCATCGATCAGGCCGGTGCTTGGCCCCGCGCGCTTTTGCGCGCCTGCTAATGATGCTTCCTCGAATTCGACAGCTCCGACCCGCCCGACCATCGTCGGGTGTCGCGGTGCGCTTTGTGGAGGTCTTCATGGCCCAAGGTACAGTCAAGTGGTTTAATGCGCAGAAGGGCTTCGGCTTCATTGCGCCTGAGGATGGCGGAAACGACGTCTTCGTGCACATCAGCGCCGTCGAGCGCGCCGGCCTCAATGGCCTGCAGGATGGGCAGAAGATCGGCTACGAGATGGTCAACGACCGTCGTACGGGCCGGGCGTCTGCCGACAATCTTCAGGCGGTCTGACGCGCCACGGCCGGTTTACGACCAACGTCGCGCGGAGCCATGGATGTAATGGCACGTTAGGCGGTACGAAACCGGGCCGGGTCGAAGGGCCAGATCGTGCGATCTGGCCTTTTCCTCGTTTCAACTCTCGAAAGGAAGCAGCGCTTTGCAGGTTCTCGTCCGCGACAACAACGTCGATCAGGCCCTCAAGGTCCTGAAGAAGAAGATGCAGCGCGAGGGCGTGTTCCGCGAGATGCGGCGGCGCAAGGCCTACGAGAAGCCGTCCGAGCGCAAGGCTCGCGAACATGCCGAGAGCATCCGCCGCGCCCGCAAGCTCGCCCGCAAGCAAATGCAGCGCGAAGGCCTGTTGCCGGCCCCCAAGCCGCGCGTGCCGCGCCCGGGCGCCGCGCCCGCGCGTCCGACGGGCGCATAGCACCTTCGTCTAGCGACAGTTCTACAAAGCCGGTGCCCTGGGGCGCCAGCTTTGCCATGTGCGTCGCTATTTGGCCGTGCGCTCCGCCGATCGCAGCGTGTTCGACATCAGCATGGCGATGGTCATCGGTCCGACGCCACCCGGGACCGGCGTGATCGCGGCGGCGTTCTTCGCCGCACCGGCATAGTCGACGTCTCCGACAAGCTTCGTCTTGGGTTTGCCCTGAGCATTCAGGCCCTCGCCTGCGATGCGGTTGATGCCGACGTCGATGACGATGGCGCCGGGCTTGATCCAGTCGCCCTTCACCATCTCCGGCCGCCCTACGGCCGCCACCACCAGGTCGGCGGCCCGCACCACGCCCGCGAGGTCCTTGGTGCGGGAATGCGCCACCGTCACCGTCATGTTCTTCGAGAGTAAAAGCTGCACCATCGGCTTGCCGACGATATTCGAGCGTCCGACGATGACGGCGTTCATGCCGTCGAGCTTCACGCCCAAGGCGGCCGCGGCCTTTTCCACCAGCACCAGCGAGCCGGCGGGGGTGCACGGCACCAGCGCGCGCTCCATCGAGCCGATTGCCAGCAGGCCGACGTTGACGGGATGGAAGCCGTCCGCATCCTTCTCCGGATCAATCGACTCGAGAATTTTGGTCGAGTTCACGTGCTCGGGCAGCGGCAGCTGCACCAGGATTCCGTGGATCGCGGGATCGTTGTTCAACGCGTCGACCAGTGCGAGGATGTCGGCCTCCGAGGTGGTCGCCGGGAGGTCATGCTGCACGGAGTGGAAGCCGGCCTCTTTCGCGGCCTTACCTTTCGCTTTCACGTAGACCTGCGAGGCCGGGTTTTCGCCCACCAGAACCACGGCGAGGCCGGGCTTCACGCCCTTTTCCAAGAGCGTCTTCGCGCGCGCGGTGACCTCGAGCAGCACCTGCGCCGCGGCGATCTTGCCATCGATGATCCTGCCGCCGCCCTCGCCCTCGCGGATCACCTCGGCGGGGTTCTCGGAGACTGTCATCGCGTGGACCTTTCGGGAAGCAGATTCGGGAAAGCGCGCCTTGTGTCAGCTTTGCCTGGGGCTGCCAAGCCGGCCGCACGACACAAAACCTGAGCCGAAACAAAGGATTTTTTGCTTCGTCCAGTGGTGCGGCCGGCTCGAAGCTTGGCGGGTTCTCTATGCTGCTTCCAGCAAAGCTCATCGCGATAAAGAACCTCCCGTTTTCCAGGCGCCGGCAGGCCACCTGCGACTTGCGCGTCATGGTTTCGCCGGGCCGCACCGGCTATGCTAGCGTCGCGGCGGAGGCGGTGTGATTTGGTGGACGAGCGGCGAACCGGCGTGAAGCCGGCTGCGAGGCGGCAGGGCTCGGCCGGCAACGCCGCGGCGCAGGCGGCGGCCGAGCGCGCCGAGGCGGAGAAGCATCCTGGATTGATGACCCGCGTCGCCGCGGCGCTCATCCTGCAGGACATCGTCGCCAAGGGACACCTGCTCGAGGAGCGCTTTTCCCATGTCGCGGTGCCGAGCCGCCTGGCGACGCTCGACGACCGCGACCGAGCGCTGGCGCGCTCCATCGTCACCGCCGCGCTGCGCCGGCTCGGGACGATCCGCAACGCCATCGCCGGTTTCCTCGACAAGGGACTGCCGAAAGGCCTTCCCGAATTGGAGTGGACGCTGATCGTCGGCGCGGCACAGATTTTGTTGCTCGACGTCCCCGATCATGCCGCCGTCGACCTGGCGGTGCGGGCGGTACGTCTCGATCGCAAGAGTGCGGGCTTCGCCGCGCTGGCCAACGCGGTGCTGCGCAACGTCGCCCGCCAGCGCGACGAAATCCTCGCCGCCAGCGATCCGCTGGAGCACGACGTGCCGACCTGGCTCGCGACGCGCTGGCGAAGGGCCTACGGCGAGGCCACGGCCAAGGCCATTGCCGCCGCAATCCGAGAGGAGCCGACGCTCGACCTCTCCGTGAAGGACGACACGGCCGGCTGGGCGGACAAGCTCGGCGCCCGTGTGCTGCCGACGCGATCGCTGCGGCTGGAGCCTCATACGGCGATCGAAGCGCTCGCGGGTTATGCCGACGGCGAATGGTGGGTGCAGGACGCGGCGGCGGCCCTGCCGGCCACCTTTCTTCAGGTGACCGCCGGTCAGCGTGTCGCCGATCTCTGCGCGGCGCCCGGCGGCAAGGCGGCTCAGCTCGCAGCCGCCGGGGCTCGCGTGACCGCCGTGGACCGCTCGGCCGAGCGACTGAAGCGGCTCTCCGCCAACCTCGCTCGGCTCGGGCTCGAGGCCGAGCTGCTCGTCTCCGATGCCACCAGTCTCAAGCTGCCGCCGTTCGACGCCGTGCTGCTCGATGCGCCGTGTCTGGGCACCGGCACGCTGCGCCGCCATCCCGACATCGCCTGGACCAAGAAGCCGGGCGACCTCGCGGCACTGACGGTGCTGCAGACCAAGCTGCTCGACAACGCCGTGAACCTGCTGCGGCCCGGCGGGACGCTGGTCTACTGCACCTGCTCGATCGAGCCGGAGGAGGGCGAGGCGCAGATCGCGGCCCTGCTGCGCCGCAACCCCGACGTGATCCGCTCGCCGATCCGCTCGGACGAGGTCGGCGGCGTCGGCGAGATCCTCAACGCGCACGGCGAGATGCGCTCGCTGCCCTGTCACATGGCCGATGCCGAACCGCGCTTCGCCGGAATGGACGGCTTCTTCGCCGCCAGGCTCAAACGCCGGGGGTGAGCGAGACTTGCTCCGGCTTCACGAAGGATTGCGCTACTCCGCCGGAGCCGCCACCGCGCGGCGCCGCCGCGGCAACCGCATCCGGCGGAGCCGATGGTGCAGCTTGTCGAGGTAGAGGTAGATCACCGGCGTCGTGTAGAGCGTCAGCACCTGCGACACGATGAGGCCGCCGGCGATGGTGATGCCGAGTGGGCGGCGAAACGCGGAGCCGGGGCCGGACGAGACGATCAGCGGGACGGCACCGAGCAGTGCGGCGAGCGTCGTCATGAGGATCGGACGGAAGCGCTCGATGCAGGCCTCGTAGATCGCTTCGGCCGCCGGCAGGCCGCGGTCGCGCTCGGCGTGCAAGGCGAAGTCGACCAGCATGATGCCGTTCTTCTTGACGATGCCGATCAGCAGCACGATGCCGATGAACGCGATCAGCGACAGCTCCGTGCCGGTGATGTTCAGCGCGAAAAGCGCCCCGAGACCGGCCGAGGGCAGCGTCGAGATGATCGTGAGCGGGTGCGCCAGGCTCTCGTAGAGCACGCCCAGCACGATGTAGACCGAGATCAGCGCCGCGTAGAGCAGCAGAGCCTGCGAACCGGCGCTCTGCTGGAACAGCTTGGTATCGCCTGAGAATTCGGCGTGCAGCGTATCGGGCAGGTGCATGTCGGCGACTGCCTGGAGCACGGCGGCATTGGCCTCCTCCTTGATGGTCCCGGGCTTGAGGTTGTAGCTGATCGTCACTTCGGGGAACTGGCCCTGGTGGTTCACCGTCAGCGGCGCGAAGCCGATGCCGACCTTGGCCATGGAATCGAGCCGCACCTCGCCCGTCGCAGCCGCCGATTGCGTCGAACTCTGTGCATTGGCCGAAGAGGAAATCACGGCACCCGCGGTGAGACCGCTCACCGTCGTGCTCGCGCTCGAGGTGGCGCCGCTCGAGGACGTCCCGGTGCTCGTACCACTGGTCGAGGCTTGGCCACTGGCCGTGGTCCCTTGAGTGCTGACACCAGGATTGAGCGCGGTCTGCACGCCGCCGCCGGACAGGCCGGTCGAGTTCTGCAGGCTGACTCCGGCCGGCACGTAGATGTTGAGGAGATCGCCGACCTGGCGCGTCTCGCGCGTCTTGTTCTCGAGCACGACGCGGTACTGGTTGCGCGGCGAATAGATGGTCGAGATCTGGCGTTGCGAAAAGCTGTCGTTCAAGGAATTGTCGACGTTGGCCATGGTCACGCCGAGGCGCGACATGATCGTCCGGTCGACGGCGAGGTTGGCCTGCAAACCGCTGGCTTCGTGGTCGGTGGTGACGTCGACCAGCATCGGCAGCGCCTTCAGCTTCTCGAGCACCTGCGGGTAGAGCCGCGTCAACTCGGGATAATCGTTGTCGGACAGCGTGAATTGCTCTGTCGATTTCGAATCGCGGCCGCCGAAGCGAAGGTCCTGCTGCGCCACCATGAAGGCGTCGATACCGACGACCCTCTTGAACCTTTTGCGCAGTCGCGCGATCACGCCCTCGGCGGTGATGTTGCCGCGCTCGTCGAGCGGCTTCAGCGAAATGAAGATCTTGCCCTCGTTGCTCGAGGTCGAATTGGGCCCGCCCCCCGGGTTGCCGAGGGACGAGCCGACGTTCTGTACCGCCGGGTCCTTCAACGCCGCCGCGGCCAAGGCGTCCTGCAGCGGCACCATCGCCTCGTAGGATGTCTCCGGCGGCGCCTCGCTCGTGGCGACGATGAGGTCGGTGTCGTCGGCGGGGAAGGCCGCCTTCGGTGTGACGGCAAACATGTAGACCGTCAGCCCGATGGTTCCGAAGAAGGTGAGCAGCGTCAGCAGGCGATGCCTCAGGACGACGCGCAGGGTCGCCGCATAGAAGCGGGCGTTGCGGTCGAGCACGCCCTCGACGACGCGGTCGAACAGGTTGGGTTTCCGCACCTTGTGGCGCCCGGCGAAGTTGGCGCTGACCATCGGTGTGATCGTCAGCGAGGCCACCGTCGAGATCACGATGGCGAAGGCCAGCGTGATGGAGAACTCGCGGAACAGGCGTCCGGCGAGACCGCCGAGCAACAGCAGCGGGATGAAGGCGGCGAGCAGCGAGATCGAGATCGAGATGACGGTGAAGCCGATCTGCTTCGAGCCGGCCAAAGCGGCCTGCATCGGGTTCATGCCGGCCTCTCGGTTCTTGTCGATCACCTCGATCATGACGATCGCATCGTCGACGACGAAGCCGACCGAGGTGGCGAGCGCCATCAGCGAGATGTTGTCGATCGAGAAACCGGCGGCGTACATGCAGGCGCAGGTGCCGGCGAGTGCCAGCGGCACGGTGACGCCCGCCGCCGCCGTGGCCGCGAGCCGGCGCAGGAACACGAAGACCACCATCATCACCAGCACGATGGTGGCGAAGAGGGTGCCGATCATGTGATCGACGCTGGAACGAATGGTGGCGGTGCGATCGTTCAGTACGGAGACCTTGAGGCCCGCGGGCAGGAAGCGCTCCGTCTGCGGGATCAGCGCCTTGATGGCATCGACCGTCTGGATGACGTTGGCGCTGGCCTGCTTGCGGACGTAGAGCAGCACCGCCGGGACGCCGTTGAAGGTGGCCTCCGAACGGCTGTTGCGCGTGGCCTGCGCCACGGTGGCGACGTCGCCGAGGATCACGCTGGTGCCGCTGGCGTTCTTGACCACGAGGTTGCGGTAGTCCGCCAACGTCTTCAGCTGGTCGTTGCTGGAAATCGCGCGGCCGAACCTGTCGCCCTCGATGATGCCGGTCGGCGAGATCGCGTTGGCGTTGACGATGGTGGTGCGCAGATCGTCCATGGAGAGGCCCATGTCCGAGAGCTTGGTCGGATCGGCGCTGATGCGGATCGCCGGCTGGTCGGCGCCGGCGACGCTGACCTCGGCGACGCCGTCGATCTGCGAGATGCGCTGCACCAGCACCGAGTCGGCGGCGTCGTAGACGGCCGAAGCCGGCATCTCGTCCGAGGTCAAGGCTAGGATCAGCACCGGCGCGTTGTTGGGGTTGGCCTTGCGGAAGATCGGCACGTTGGGCAGGCCGGCCGGCAGGTCCACGGCGGCGGCGTTGAGGGCGGCCTGCACGTCGCGCGCCGAGCCGTCGACGTTTCGATTGATGTCGAACAACGCGATGATCACGGTGTTGCCGAGCGAACTCACCGAGGTGAGCTCCGTCAGCCCCGGAATCTCGCCGACGTGCCGCTCGATCGGCGCCGCCACCGTCGCCGCCATCACCTCGGGCGCGGCGCCGGGATATTGCGTGTTGATGAACACCGCGGGGAAGTCGACCGAAGGCAGCGCCGCCACGGGCAGCAGGAAGTAGGCCACCGCGCCGATCATGAAGATGCCGAGCGCCAGCAGGATCGTGCCGATCGGCCGATGGATGAAGGGCGCGGAGACGTTCACTCGGCTGCCCTCCTCATTCCGCCGCGCGCCTGTGCTCGAACTCCTCCGGCTCCTCGGCCGCCTCCAGCTGAAGCGTGATGCGGCCGAAGAAGCGGGCGCGAAGGTTTTCCAGCGCCACGTAGATCACCGGGGTCGTGTACAGCGTGATGAGCTGGCTGAGCAGCAGGCCGCCGACGATCGAGATGCCGAGCGGGTTGCGCAGCTCCGAACCGGTGCCCGTGGCGAAGGCGAGCGGCAGGGCGCCGAACAGGGCGGCCAACGTCGTCATCATGATCGGGCGGAAGCGCAGCACCGAGGCCTGGACGATGGCGTCGTGGGGGCTCATGCCTTGCTCGCGCTCCGCGTCGAGCGCGAAGTCGATGATCATGATGGCGTTCTTCTTGACGATGCCCATCAGCAGCACGATGCCGATCAGCGCGATCAGCGAAAGGTCGAGCCCGAACAGCTTCAGCGCCAGCAACGCGCCGACGCCCGCCGACGGCAGCGTCGAGAGGATCGTGATCGGATGGATCGCGCTCTCGTACAGCACGCCGAGCACGATGTAGATGACGATGGCGGCGGCGAGGATCAGGTAGGGCTCGTTGGCGAGCGAGGCCGAGAACTCGGCCGCGTCGCCGGCGAAGCTGCCGGTGATCGAGTCCGGCATGCCGATGAGGCGGCTAGCCTGGTCGATCGCCTTGACCGCGTCGCCGAGCGCCTCGCCCTCCGGCACGTTGAAGGAGATGGTCACCGCCGGGAATTGCTCGGTGTGCTCGACCGCGAGCGGCGCCGTGTCGTTCTTCAGCTTGGTGAAGGTCGACAGCGGCACCTGCGCCGCCGTGGTCGAGGACACGTAGAGGTGCTTCAGCGAATCCGCATCGGCGAGGTATTGCGGCGCGGCTTCCAGGATCACGCGATATTGGTTGGTCTGGCCGTAGATCGTCGAGACCTGGCGCTGGCCGAAGGCGTCGTACAGCGTGTCGTTGACTGTCTGCACCGAGATGCCGAGCCGGCCGGCGAGCTCGCGATCGATGTCGACGTAGAGCCGGAGGCCGCCGTCCTGCGCCTCCGAGGTCACGTCGCGAAGCATCGGCGACTTGGCCATCTGCGCGACCAGCTTGTTCGACCAGTCCGAGACCTCCTCCGTGCTCGTACCGTTCAGCGTATACTGATATTGCGCGCGCGACGATTGCGCGGTGATCTGGATGTCCTGGACGCTTTGGAACGCCACCGTGATCTGCGGAATGAGCGCGAGCTTGTCCTGCAGCCGTTTGATGATCGCCTTGACGCCGGCTCGACCGCCATCGCGCGGCTTCAGCACGATCGACAGCCGCCCGGCGTTCGGCGTGGCATTGACCGTACCGACGCCGACGACGGAGGTGACGCCGGCCACGGCGGGATCGGCACGGATGTCAGCGGCGACCCGCTGCTGCAACGTCGACATCTTGTCGAAGGACACGGAGGTGTCGGCGTCGGTCACGGCCGAGATCAGGCCGGTGTCCTGCGGCGGCAGGAAGCCCTTGGGGCTCTCGACGTAGAGCGCGACCGTCGCCGCCAGCGTGCCGGCGGTGACCAACAGCATCAGCGACTGGTGGCGCAGAACCCATTCGAGGCTTCGGCGATAGCGCAACCCGAAGCCCTCGCCGAGCCGCGCCAGCCGGCTAGGCGGCCTCGACAAGTCCTCCCGGCGATGGCGCAGCAGCTGGCCGCACATCATCGGCGTCAGCGTCAGCGACACGATCGCCGAGGCGACGACGGCCAGTGTCAGCACCAGCGCGAATTCACGGAACATGCGCCCCACGATGCCGGTCATGAACAGCAGGGGAATGAACACCGCAATCAGCGACACGGTCAGCGAGATAACGGTGAAGCCGATCTCGCGGGCGCCGGAGAGTGCCGCCTCGAGCGGCTTCTCGCCCAGCTCGAGGTGGCGCACGATGTTCTCGATCATGACGATGGCATCGTCGACGACGAACCCGGTGCCGATCGTCAGCGCCATCAGGCTGAGATTGTCGAGGCTGAAGCCGCAGAAGTACATCGCGCCGAAGGTGGCGATGAGCGACAGCGGCAGCGCGACGCCGGCGATGATCGTGGC
>CAXTVT010000014.1:0-55842 GCA_964247745.1 uncultured Beijerinckiaceae bacterium | reverse complement strand
ATGTCGAGCAGCAGCACCGGCACGCCGGCATTGGCGATCTGCGCGGCGATGCCCGAGCCCATGACGCCCGAGCCGATCACCGCGACTTTCTTGATCCCGCCGTTCGCCATCACAGGCGCTCCATGATGGTGGCGATGCCTTGGCCGCCACCGATGCATTGCGTAGCGAGCGCGTAGCGGCCGCCCTCGCGCTTCAGCAAGCTCGCCGCCTTACCAGTGATGCGGGCGCCGGTGGCGCCGAGCGGGTGGCCCAGCGCCAGGGCGCCGCCGTCGAGGTTCAGCGTCTCGTCGCGAATGCCAAGCTCGCGCATGCAGGCCAACGCCTGCGCGGCGAAGGCCTCGTTCAGCTCGACGACGTCGATCTGCCCCATGTCGATGCCGGCCCGCGCCAGCGCCTTGCGGGTCGCCTTGACGGGTCCGATCCCCATGATGTCGGGCTCGCAGCCCGACACCGCAACGGAGGCGAGGCGCGCCAGCGGCTCGAGGCCATGCCGCGCCGCGAACTCCTCCGAGCAGACCAGCACGGCGGCGGCGCCGTCGGTGACCGGCGAGGAGGTACCGGCGGTGACCGAGCCTTCCTGATCGAAAGCCGGCTTCAGACCGGCGAGCGCCTCCTTCGATGTGTCGGCGCGGATGCAGCCGTCGGCGTCGACGGCGTGGCCGTTGGTTTGGATCGGCACGATCTCGTCGGCGAACCTGCCGTCCTTCTGAGCGGCGGCGGCACGCTGGTGCGAGCGCAGCGCCAGCTCCTCCTGGGCGGCACGAGTGATCTGCCAGCGCCGCGCGACGTTCTCCGCCGTGTCGCCCATGCCGATGTAGGCGCCGGGCTGCTTGGCGTTGAGCGTCGGGTTTGGCATCGGATTGTAGCCGCCCATCGGCACCCGGGTCATGCTCTCGACCCCGGCGCAGATGAAGGCGTCGCCGGCACCGATTCCGATCTGCCCGGCGGCGATGTGGATCGCATGCATGGAGGAGCCGCAGAAGCGGTTCACCGTGGCGCCGCCGACCGACAGCGGCAGGTCGGCCTGCAGCGCCACGAGCCGTGCCATGTTGAGGCCCTGCTCGCCCTCGGGAAACGCGCAACCCAGGATCAGGTCCTCGATCTCGTTGGGATCGACTCCGGTGCGCGACACCAGCGCACGCACGACGTCGGCGACGAGGTCGTCGGGCCGCACCCTGGTCAGCGCGCCCTTCTTCGCCAGCGTGAAGGGCGAGCGGGCATAGCCGGCGATGACGATGGTCTTCATGGGTCTGGTCCTTACGACATCTTGCGGCGGAGGCCCTGGCGGGCGAGCTGGGCTTCGGCATCGCGCTCCATTGCCGCGAGGCCGTCGAGCGCTTCGGTGATGGCGACGCGCTGCTCTTCGAGCTGGACGCGGCGCTGGGCGATCTTGGCGAGAAGCGCCCGAGTCTGGGTCTCGTGGCGCGGGTCAGCATCGTACAGATCGAGGTAGTCCTTGATCTCGCGGATCGAGAACCCGAGACGCTTGCCGCGCAGGATCAGGATCATTCGCGCGCGCTCGCGGTTCGAGTAGACGCGGGTGGCCCCGAGCCGGCGCGGCTGGATCAGTCCCTGGTCCTCGTAGAAGCGCAATGTGCGTGCGGTGATGCCGAGTTCGGCCGCGAGATACGTAACGGTGGCGAGCGCCTCGCCGTCCGGCAGCCGGCGCTTGCGCGAGCCCTTGACGGCCGTATTCAGCGCGAGTGTCATGCCGACACCTTCGCCGTCTCCTCGGCGACCAGTTCCTTGCGGGAGAGCTTGCCCACCGCCGTCTTCGGCAGAGATCCGCGGATCACGATCTCTCGCGGCCGCTCGATCTTCGAGAGATAGCCTTCCAAGAAGGTCGAAAGGTCGGCGGGCGTCGTCGTGGCGCCATCGCGCAGCACGACGAAGGCTTTGGCCGATTGTCCGCGATAGGCGTCGGGCACGCCGAGCGCGATCGCCTCGCGGACGTCCGGATGCTGGTAGAGCGCATCCTCGATCGTGCGGGGATAGACGTTGAAGCCGCCGGACAGAATGATGTCCTTGATGCGGTCGACGATGAAGATGTAGCCATCGGCATCCTTGTAGCCGATGTCGCCGGTGCGCAGCCCGTGTTCGTCGAGCACGGCGGCGGTCTCCTCCGGTTTGTTCCAGTAGCCGCGCATGACCTGCGGCCCGCGCACCACCAGCTCGCCCTTGTCCCCCTCGGGCATCAGCGCGCGGGTCACGGGATCGCGTATCTCCACGACCGTATCGACCAGCGGCAGGCCGATCGAGCCGTGTTTGACCTCGCCGTGCGCCGGGTTGCACGTAACCACGGGCGACGTCTCGGTGAGGCCGTAGCCTTCCACCAGCTTGGCGCCGGTAACCTTCTCGAACAAGGCGCCGACCTCCTGAGGCAGCGGCGCGCCGCCGGAGATGCAGAGCCGTACGAAGGAAAGATCGGCGCGCTTGGCCTGGGCACGCCCGGCGATGGCGCCGTACAGCGTCGGGACGCCGGGGAACACCGTCGGCTTGGTGCGCATCATCGCCTTCAACGCGGCGTCGAGCTCGAAGCGCGGCAGCAGCACCATCTGGGCCGCCATGCGCACCGCGTAGTTCATGACGACGGTCATCGCGAAGACGTGGAACAGCGGGATCACGCCGAAGACGCGTTCCTCGCTCATGCGCCGCGTCGGGTCGAAGGCGACGTTCTGCTCGACATTGGCCAGGATGTTGGCGTGGGTCAGCACAGCGCCCTTGGGGGTGCCGGTGGTGCCGCCGGTGTATTGCAGGACGGCGACGTCCTCGGCGCCGATTTCGACGGGCGTGAAGGCGCGCGTTTCCGTGAGTAGCGCGCCGAATGCGACGTGGCACCCGTCCTGCGGCAGCCTTGCGATGCTCCTGCGCTTCATCACGCGATACAAGGCCGCTTTGGCGCGGGGCAGCGCGTCGGCCAGGCAGCAAAGCACCACCGTGCCGGCGCCCGCACGCGCGCAGGCTTTCGCAACCTTGGCGTGGATCTCCGCCACGTCGATCGTCAGCATGACGCTGGTGCCACTATCGCGGATCTGTTGCTCCAACTCGCGGCCGACGTAGAGCGGGCTGAAGTTGACAACGATCGCACCGGCCTTGAGCGCGGCGTAGTAGCCGATGACGCTGAACGGCGTGTTGGGCAGGCAAAGGCCGACGCGGTCGCCCCTGCGAACGCCGATCGCCTGCAGGCCTGCGGAGACGCGATCCACCGCGGCCTCGAGCGTGCGGTAGCTCCAGGTGCGACCGAGGAAATCGATTGCAGGCGCGTCCGGGTAAGCCGTCGCAGCCTGCTCCAGAAGCTGATGCGCCGCTACGGTGCGGCTGGTGACAAGGTCGTCCATGGCATTCCGCTCGACCGATCACCTCTCCGTAAAGCAGAAGCAGGTGACGTTTACGTGAAGCTAGATAGAACGACGCGCCGCGGCTTGCAATCCAACCGTTCGGCGGGGTTCGGCGGCCCAGGCCGGCGAACTTTTGTCTCGGGCGTAGATTGCGCTGGCATGCCAAGCGACAAGCCCTGCCTGCTCCGCCGCCCCGGAGCTCCCGAAACCATGGCGAGCTTCACCGGCGTGCAGATCGACGACGACCGGCTGGAGGCTGTGATCGAGCGCACCAGCCCGCTGCTTCGGCTTTACGAGCATGCCGCGCACAGCGAGGGTCCGCTGTGGCTGCCGGCGGAGAACCGCTTGATCTGGTCGGACATCCCGATCCAGCGCATCATGACCTGGTACCCCGACGACGGTCGCGTCGAGGTCGAGATCGGCCACACGCACTTCATCAACGCCAACGCGCTCGATCACGGGGGGAGGGTCGTGCATTGCGAGCACGGCCGTCGCTGCATCAGCCGCTCCGACCAGAAAGGCAGCCCGGCGACACCGCTGGTGACGCATTACGAAGGTCGCCGCCTCAACACGCCCAACGACATCACCGTGGCGGCCGACGGAGCGATCTGGTTCACCGACCCGACCTTCGGGATGCTCAACCCGCGCCAAGGCTGCCTCGGCGAGCCGGAACTCGACCATCGCAGCGTCTATCGCTTCGACGAGCGACGAGGGGAATTGCGACGCATGGCCGATTTCGAGCAGCCCAACGGCCTGTTCTTCTCGCCCGACGGCAAGACGCTCTACATCTCCGACACGGCACGTTCGATCGGCGGCCCGACCCACGACGTCCTGGCCTTCGATGTCGGCGCCGATGGCACGCTGAGCGGGCGCCGCTTCTTCTGCCGCACGGACCACGGCGTGCCCGATGGATTTGCCGTGGACCGCCGCGGCTGGCTGTGGTGCACGGCCGGCGACGGCATCCACGTCTACGCGTCCGACCGAAAGCGACTCGGCTTCATCCCGACACCGTCGACGGCGGGCAATTGCTGCTTCGGGGGCGCCGACGGCCGCCGACTGTTCATTGCGGCCGAAACCAACCTGTTCGCAATCGACCTGAAGCAATCCGCATTTTAGGCGATCGGCGGCATCTTGTCAGAGACGCGAGAGCAGCTCGCTTTTTTTGGCCGCGAATTCTTCCACGGTCAGCACGCCTTTCCGCTGGAGCTCGTAAAGGCGCTCGATCAAGGCGACGGCATCGACACCGGGTTCGGCGTTCTGCCGTGGGCGAGCGTCCGGCACGCGTGGCGGCGGCTCTGGGGCCGGATCCGAGGTCAAGTGTCTTTGGACGGGCTGGAGATCGGCGGGGCGAACCATGCCGTGCTGGCTGATGAAGACGAGGTCTCGACTCCTGCCCTGCTGTTGCGAGACGCCGCTGATGCGGTGGTCGCCGGTCTCGTAGAGGCGGACACCATTGGCGTCGCGGAGGGCGAGACGGCGTGGCTCCGGAAAGAACGCGTAGGCCTCGTCGTTCTGGCTGCCGACCGACGAGGGACGACCCAGATCACGCGGCCACCAGTCGTCCGAGCTTGGCTCTTCGCCGCATCGCGCGAGATCCTCGCAAAGCTGCTCGACCTTCGCCTTGAGCGAATGGTTGAACATGTCGCCGATCATGATCCCGCCGCCGCGCGACCATTGCCCCATGCCACCGAGTGCAGGATGAGAGAACTGCGCCTGCTGCCCCCCGCCTTGCCGGATCGCCTCCACGAGAGTTTCGACGGCTTCGGATGGGACGCCGTGTCGGCGTCCGATCTCCTGCGTAGATCCGCGGGCTAAGTCCGTCGGTGTAACGGCCACGGTCAAATCCGCTTAAGGTCGGACAGCTTGACGGTGCCCTGCGACGAGCTGAACTCCGGATCGCCGCCGTTCTGCTGCTGCACGCCGCCGATGTCGTGATCGCCGCTGTCGTAGGTGGTCGCCTGGCCTCCTCGCTCGACCAGCAGCCGGTGTTTATCGGGAAAGAAGGCGTAGCGCATGTCGTTCTGTCCGCCGCTCGAGGACGGTTTGCCGAGGTCCGATGGCCACCACGCTTCGCCGCCCGACATCGGCTTCATCGGTTCCATGGGTTCCATGGGTTTCATCGGCTCCATGGGCTTCATGGGTTCCACGCGCAACCTCCTTGCTGAACCTTGTGAATGGACGGGGCTCGCACGACGTTCCCGCCCTTCAAAGCAAAAGGCCCGGCGCGAGGCCGGGCCTTGATCGCCCGCGCGAGCGGGATCAGTCCTTGGTCTGGCGCGCCTTCAAAGCCGCACCAAGGATGTCGCCAAGGGAGGCGCCGGAATCGGCCGAACCGAAATTGGCGATCGCCTCCTTCTCGTCGTGCAGCTCGAGCGCCTTGATCGAGACCGAGATCTTGCGCGCGCGCTTGTCGTATTGCGTGACGCGGGCGTCGACCTTCTCGCCGACGGCGAAACGATCGGGGCGCTGGTCGTTGCGGTCGCGCGCGAGATCGTTGCGCTTGATGAAGGCGACCATGTCGGTACCGGCGATCTTCACGTCGATGCCGCCGTCCTTCACGTCGATGATCTCGCAGGTCACCACGGCGTTCTTACGGAACTCGCCCGTGGCATCCTCGCTGGGGGTCGGCGCGGCGGCGTCGGCGCCGAGCTGCTTGATGCCGAGCGAGATACGCTCCTTCTCGGTGTCGACGTCGAGCACCTGAGCCCGCACGATATCGCCCTTCTTGTAGTCCTCGATGGCGATCTCGCCCGGCCTCGACCAATCGAGATCGGAGAGGTGGACCATGCCATCGACATCGCCGTCCAGGCCCACGAAGAGCCCGAACTCGGTCTTGTTCTTGACCTCGCCTTCGACGGTGGCGCCGACCGGGAACTTCTCGGCGAACAGCTCCCAGGGATTCGACAGAGTCTGCTTGAGCCCGAGCGAAATGCGGCGCTTGACCGAATCCACCTCGAGCACCTGGACGTCGACCTCCTGGGACGTGGCGACGATCTTGCCGGGATGGACGTTCTTCTTGGTCCAGCTCATTTCCGAAACGTGGATCAGACCTTCGATGCCCGGCTCCAGCTCCACGAAGGCGCCATAGTCGGTGATGTTGGTCACGCGACCGACGAAACGCGCCTCGATCGGGTACTTGGCCTCGATGTTCTGCCACGGATCGTCGAGCAGCTGTTTCATGCCGAGCGAGATGCGGTGCGTCTCGTGGTTGATCTTGATGATCTTGACCTTGACGGTCTGCCCGATGTTCAGCACTTCGGTCGGATGGTTGACGCGCCGCCATGCGATATCGGTGACGTGCAGCAGGCCGTCGATGCCGCCGAGGTCGACAAAGGCGCCATAATCGGTGATGTTCTTCACCGTGCCGTCGATCACCATGCCCTCTTCGAGGTTGGCGACGATCTCGTGACGCTGCTCGGCGCGACTCTCCTCGAGCACGGTGCGGCGCGATACGACGATGTTACCGCGGCGCCGATCCATCTTCAAGATCTGGAACGGCTGCGGAATGTTCATGAGCGGGGTGACGTCGCGCACGGGGCGGATATCCACCTGCGAGCGTGGCAGGAACGCCACGGCGCCGTCGAGGTCGACGGTGAAGCCGCCCTTGACCTGGTTGAAGATCACGCCTTCGACCTTCTCTTGGGCCTCGAACGCCTTCTCGAGCTTGACCCAGCTCTCCTCGCGGCGCGCCTTGTCGCGCGAAATGACGGCCTCGCCGAGCGCGTTCTCGATGCGCTCGAGGTAGACCTCGACCTCGTCGCCGACGACGATGTCGCCTTCGCGACCCGGGCCTTGGAATTCCTTGAGGGCGACGCGCCCTTCCGTCTTGAGGCCGATGTCGATGACGGCGACATCCTTCTCGATGGCGACGACGCGGCCCTTGATGACCGAACCCTCGAAAGCCTCGTTCTCGCCGTAGCTCTCGTCGAGCAGCGCGGCGAAATCGTCACGCGAAGGCGTGTACGTGGAAACCTCTGACATTCATTCTCCTGGAAGACCTCGATCGAGGTCCGCGCCGGCGGGGTTGCTACGTTGCGGGAAAGCCTCGGCCGCCGATGCCCGTCCTGATAGACGGATCACCGCATCCAAAAAAGACGCGGGCCGGCGATGGCCGGCGGGCGAAGCTCAAGTGAGGCTCTCGTGTAGCAAGCCCGATGACACTCGGCAAGCGAGGTCGCGAGTACCTCACGAAACCAGTTCAGCGCCGGCTATGCTGCGGACGGCGTGGCCAGACCGACAGATCGTCGCGATCGAGAACGACTCGTTCCAGCCTAAGGTGCGTGCGCGCCGCGAAAGCGACCTATCGGTGCATAGCTCAACGATTTAACGACACCGATCTCGTTGGTGATAAACTCAGGCGCGGCCGTAATGATTAAGACTGGAGCGGGCATTGAATAATAAGAAGACCGTCAAATTTTTATCTAAACACGGTCACATCTTGCTTAGAGCCGCCAGCCGCGCATCGACCTTAGGCAGTTCGCGCTTGGCGACGGCGACGAGTACCGCGTCGTCGCCGGCCTCCGCGTAAGTCTCGTAATCAGCCCGCAACTGACTCAGTGCGTCGACCTGCTTGATCCACAGAGCGTCGTCGAACGAACGGCCGTTCAATGCGCCGAGGCTCGAAACGTCGCCTTGACCAAGTGCAGAGCGGCCGTTGGCAGCCTGCCCAAGCGGCGGGACGGTCGCGGCCGAACGACCAGTGAGAACGACGTCGCTGTCAGGCGAAGTGGCGGCAAGCCGCGTCGGCGCCACGCCTTCGAGCGTCTCGGCGGTCCGGAAAGCGGCGGCAATCTCGGCTTTCGCAAAGGCGCGGACGACGGGAGAATTGGTGTGCGTGGCGGCAAGCTTGCCAGACTGGTCGAGGAAAGCGACGTTGGCCTTGACGTTGGCCATGAAGAGATCGGTCACGGTGGACGCGGCAAAAGCCTGTGTGCCGACCGTAATGGCGGCCGCAGCGATCAAGCTGGTGACGATTTTCGACATTGTGCAAACCCCTCAGTAAGCGTTTGTACAACAACGCAAGGGCTCGGCGGTTCCTACGCCACGACACGCCTGGACGACAAAAGCCGCACTCAAAGGTACGGCTTCGGTCGCAACATAGGATTTTTGGGTTTTAGAGTCAGGCCTTCGCGAGCGCCGCAATCTGCTTTTTGATCTTCGGCAATTCCTGCCGGGCGATCGTCTTCAAAGCTTCGTCATCGCCCGAGGCGAGATAGGTTTCGTAGTCGGTTTGCACTTGAAGAAGTGCGTCGCGCTGCTTGGCGCGAAACGCCTCGTCGAATTCGACGCCGTTCAACCCCTCGATGCTGTCGAGATCCTCCTGTGTGAGAGGGAGACGGTTGTCGACGACCTGAGCATCTTGCCCAGCCACCGCAACGGAGCGTCCGGTCTGCAGCGGAGCCTTCGACGTGACGTCGTAGATGGCGTTGGCAGCAAGCGTCTGCTCTGTAGCTTCACCGCGAGCGAACTCCTTGACCTTGACGCTCTTCGAGTTATCGAGAGCCATGCGGCTCGAGCGGTCGAGGAAGTCGACGTTCGCTGTGACGTTGGCGAGGAATGCTTCGGTGTTCGCGGACGCCGCGTTCACCGGGATCGATGCACTCGCGACGATCGCGACGCCGAGAACGAGTGCGGCAGTGGACTTGACGATGTTCATGATGCCATCCCCTCAGAAAGCATAGACAGAACGTCGACTTGCCACGCGAGTTCCGTGAGCCACGACAGACTTCGCGTCGATCTTTGGGCCCGCTGGACCGACGCGAACGGCGATGTTCTTTGTCGGCTCCAACGTGACGCCGAAACGGCGGTCTATTCGGCTGATATCGGGTGAGAAAGCGCTCGACGATGCCTGTGGTGGCGACGCTGTGGGGATTGTCCCGGCTCGGCGACGACAGCCGGCTGGCTCTGAGCGGCTACGATACGGCGCGCCTGCTCCACGCTCATGTCGCATGCCCCGGTCATGCCTTCGAGAGCGCCCTGCGCACGATCGTATTCCGGAAGGTCGGCACAACCGATCCCGCCGAAGGCCCAGGCGGACGCCGACGACGCGACGACGAGCGTCGATGCCAGCACGATTGTCTTCAGATCGAGCGACACGGCAGATCCTCCTCGTTCGCGGGAGACGTTGTTCTTGCACGATGCGTCCGAAACGTCTGTGACAAAGGTTACGCGCAGGAGCGCAAGCCGCCCGTATCGACGACGTAAAGCTGGTTCGAAACGCCATCGTGCACACGGGCGCGATTTCACGTCGTATCGATGAGCAACTCGCCTTGCCCCGACGACAGACGCGAGAAAGGCCGCCGCCTGCAGACATGGACGAAACAACGCGGGCAGCTCATTTCCATTGCGACCGATGCTCCTGCAAGAAGTCGATGACTTGCATCGTGCGGTCGGGCGGACGTCGTCGGCTTGAGCACGTCCCAGAGGAGGCGCGATCGACGAGAGCGTCGGCGCGTCGCAGCCCCACCTTGCGCTCGCGCCTTCGATCGCCGACCTAGGAGCCGTCGCTCATCAAGGCGCCCGATGAACCTCCCATTCTCCGCGACCCCGGCGGCGCGGCCGGACCGCGCCGCCGGGGTGACCCTGGTGCTCGGCCCGACCAACACCGGCAAGACGCATCATGCCATCGAGCGCATGCTGTCGCATCGCTCCGGGATGATCGGCCTGCCGCTGCGGCTGCTCGCCCGCGAGGTCTACAACCGCGTCGTCGACAAGGTCGGGGCGGACGCGGTGGCGCTGATCACCGGCGAGGAGAAGATCAAGCCGCGTCGGCCGCGCTATTGGATCTGCACCGTCGAGGCGATGCCGCGGGACCTCGATCTCGCCTTCGTCGCCATCGACGAGATCCAGCTCGCCGCCGACCTCGATCGTGGCCATACCTTCACCGACCGTTTGCTGAACCGCCGCGGCCTCGAGGAGACCCTGCTCATCGGGGCCGGCACGATGGAACGGCCGCTGCAGGCGCTGCTGCCCGGTTCCCACGTCGTCACCCGTCCCCGCATGTCGAAGCTGACCTTCGCCGGCGAGAAGAAGATCTCGCGGCTGCCGCCGCGCTCCGCCGTGGTCGCGTTCTCGGCGGAGGAGGTCTACGCGATTGCCGAGTGGATCCGCCGCCAGCGTGGCGGTGCCGCCGTGGTGCTGGGCGCCTTGTCGCCGCGCACGCGCAACGCCCAGATCGACATGTACCAGGCCGGCGACGTCGACTACATCGTTGCGACCGACGCCATCGGAATGGGTCTGAACCTCGACGTCGACCACATCGCCTTCGCCGGCGACCGCAAGTTCGACGGCTGGCACTATCGCCGGCTCAATCCGGCGGAGTTCGGCCAGATCGCCGGGCGCGCCGGCCGGCACACCAAAGACGGCACTTTCGGCACGACGGGCCGCTGCCCGCCTTTCGACGAGGAGCTCGTCGAAATGCTGGAGGACCACCGCTTCGAGCCCGTGCGCATGCTGCAATGGCGCAACACGCAGCTGGACATGGGCTCGATCGAGGACCTCACCGCGACGCTCGACATGCTGCCGGGCGAGTCCGGCCTGACGCGGGCGCCGCTCGCCGCCGATCAGATGGCACTCGACATCGCCTCGCGCGATGCCGACGTCCGCAAGGTCGCGCGAAACCGCGGCGACGTGGCGCGCCTTTGGGAATGCTGCCAGATCCCGGATTATCGCAAGCTGTCGCCTGCGGCACATTGCGAGCTGGTTCTGCAGGTCTACGGCCACGTCGTCCGCAACGGGCGGATCCCCGACGACTGGTTCGCGCGCCACCTCGATGCGCTCGACCGCACGGAGGGTGAGATCGCCACGCTCGCCAACCGCATCGCCCAGGTGCGGACCTGGACCTACATCGCCAACCGCCCGGATTGGTTGCGCGATCCGGAGCATTGGCAGGGCGTGACGCGTCGGGTAGAGGACAGCCTATCCGACGCCCTGCACGAGCGCCTGGCACAGAGATTCGTCGATCGCAGGACCAGCCTCCTGCGGCGGCGGCTGCGAGAGAATGCGACCATGGAAGCCGAAATCACCTCCGGCGGCGACGTGACGGTGGAAGGCCAGCACGTGGGCCAGCTCAACGGCTTCCGCTTCACCTCCGATCCGCAAGCCGCGGGCGAGGAGGCCCGCACGCTCAATGCCGCGGCGCAGAAGGCGCTGGCTTCCGAGATCGAGGGCCGCGCCACCCGCGTCCACGAGGCGGTGGACGAGGCCTTCGTGCTGGCCAACGACGGCCTGATCCGCTGGCTCGGCGAGCCGGTCGGGCGCATCACCGCCGGCCCGCATATCCTCGAGCCGCACGTGCGCGTCATCGCCGACGAGCAGTTGACCGGGCCGGCGCTGGAGATGGTGCAGCGTCGCCTCGACCTCTGGATCGCGCAGCACGTCAAGAAGCTGCTCGGCGCCCTGAAGGATCTGGAGACCGGGGAGGGACTGGACGGCATCGCGCGGGGTATCGCCTTCCAGATCGGCGAGTCGCTCGGCGTGCTCGAGCGCGCGAAGGTGTCGGACGAGCTGAAAAGCCTGCCGCAGGACGCCCGGGCCAGCCTGCGCAAGCTCGGCGTGCGCTTCGGCGCCTACCACATCTACCTGCCGGCGCTGGTCAAGCCGGCGCCCCGCGCGCTCTCCGCCCAGCTCTGGGCCTTGAAGAACGGCGGCGTCGAGGAGGTGAAGGGCCTGGACGAGGTGCCTCATCTCGCAGCCTCCGGCCGAACCTCGTTCGTCGCCGATGCCACGATCAACAAGGGATTGTATCGCGCCGCCGGCTTCCGTGTCTGCGGCGAGCGGGCCGTGCGCGTCGACATTCTGGAACGGCTCGCCGACCTGATCCGACCGGCGATCGCGTACCGCCCCGGCACCACGGCGGGCGACCCACCACCCGGTTCGGCCGACGGGGACGGTTTCGTCGTGACGGTGGGCATGACGTCGCTCGCGGGCTGTTCGGCCGAGGCGTTCGGCACCGTGTTGAAGTCGTTGGGTTACGTGCTGGACCGCCGCGCCGGGCCGGCGATCACGGTGCCACTGGTGCCGAGGGCTTCGACCGAGCCGGTGCAGCCGATCGCGGCCGTTCCGAGTGCCGAGGATCAAGCCGGCGAGACGCTCATCGCCGATGCGCCGGCGGCCGAAGCGGCTGCCGCCGACGAGGCAGGGATCGCTTCCGACGCGAGATCGGCCGACGCCAAGTCGTCGGACGATCTCGAGAGCCGCGTCAGCCTGGCCCGACAGAGCGAGTTGATCGCCGCGGCGCTGGAAGGTGGTGCACTCGAGGCCATCGAGCCGCTTTCGCAAGCCCCTGCGGCCGAACAAGCGCCTGCTGCCGAGCAAGCGCCCGTTGCAGAACACGCTCACGCGCCGGACGAGACGAGGGAGGAGGTCGCTGGAGAGACCACGCCTTCCGTCGAACCATTGCGCGAGGCGCCGGTGGCCGAGGCTGCCCAGGTCGAGGCGCTCGTCGAAGCTCGCGACGTCGCCGACGCGGAGACGGCCGGCCCTGCCGGCGTCGTGCACGCGATGTTCGCCGGTGTGCCCGATGCCGAACCCAGTGCCGAAGAAGTCGCGACTGCGAGCCCCGTGTCCGTGGCGGCCGATGCCGAGATGGCGGACGAGGCAGCCCCGCAGACCGCCGAGGAGGCTCCGGCAGACCCGGCCGAGATTCCGATGATCGAGGTGTGGCGCCCGCATCGTCATAACGTGCACAACCGCCGTCCTGCCGGCGATGCGCGCAGCCGCGGGCCTCGTCGGCAGGGGGGCACTCAGGGGCAGCGGACGGACGGTGCCGCGCCACAGCCGGCGGCGGATGCGACGCCAGTTGCCGCCGCGGCCGGCGAACGCCCGCCGCGCCCCGAAGGACAAAATCGCACCCATCGCTTTCGTGACTTCAAGCGACCGGGCGGTGGCGAGGGCGGGCCTTCGAACGGCCGCGACGGCCATCGTGGGCCGCCACGCGACGCTCACGGCAACGGTGGGGAAAGCCGCGGCGGCGGTCGCGACCGGCGTGACGGGCCGCCCGGCGGCAGCCGGCGCGACGGCGGCCGTGCGCCGTCGTTCCAGACCACGGAGGCGCCCAGGCCGCGCGAGCGCGACCGCCAGCCCGACCCGAACTCCCCTTTCGCCAAGCTCGCCGCTCTCAAGGCGCAGATGGAGAAGGACCGGACCTGAGCATCGGCCTTGGGTCGACTTGGCGTCGTCGGTGCGGTTGGCGATCGTCTGCGGTGCCTTCGGCGTCAAACCTCGGGTGCACAGCCCTTCACCACTTCGGCCAGCCGGTCCAGCGTCTCCCGCCGCGCGCTGGCAGGCCGCGACACCAGCCTAACCCGGCGCGACGTGTGGGCTCCCGCCAACCGCCGCGCCACCAACGGCTTCGGCAGCGCCACGTCGCGGGCGATCGCGAGATGCGGCATCAGCGTCAGCCCATAGCCGGCGGCGGCCATCTGGAGCAGCGTGTCGAGGCTCGTCGCGCGCATGTCGGCCATCGCGAGCGCTTCGCCCGAGGGGCGGCTGCACAGGTCGAGGGCCTGATCCCGCAGACAATGGCCGTCTTGCAGCAGCAGCATCGAACCGGGCTTGATGTCGGCGGCGGCCACACTGTCCTGTCTCGTCAGCTCGTGGTGCTCCGGCATGACGAGCCAGAAGGGTTCGTCGAAGAGCAGTTCGTCGCGCAACCCCGTGCCGCCCGGCTCCGAGGCGATCAGCGCCGCATCGAGTCGGCCGTCGATCAACGGGCCGAGCAGGCGGTCCGTGAGATCCTCCACAAGGGTCAATCGCAGCCGCGGCATGGTCAGCCCGAGCAACGGCAACGCCAGCGGCATCAGGTAGGGCGCCAGCGTCGGGATGATGCCGAGCCGCAAGGGAGCCGCTTCGGGATCGTGGTGCAAGGCGGCGGCGGCGAGGAGATCGTCGGCGGCGGTGATGGCGCGACGCGCGTGTACCAGGATCGGCTGGCCCGCCATCGTCAGACGGATGGTCTTGCCGTCGCGCTCGAACAGCTCGACGCCGAGCTGCTTCTCGAGCTTGAGGATTTGGCCCGACAGCGTCGGCTGGCTGACGGCGCAGGCCTGCGCGGCCTTGCCGAAATGGCCGTGATCGGCCACGGCGACGACGTAGCGGAGATCGCGAAGGTTCATGCCGACCGGTTATCACATCGGCGCTACCTATCAAGACCATCGCGACAATCGATTTGCCCGATGGCCCGCGGCTGGCTAGAACTATTCCACGCCCAAGCCAGCAAGGAGAATCTCTTTGGCTCCCAGGATGACCACGACGGCCGGTAACCCGATCGCCGACAACAACAATTCGCGGACAGCCGGTCCGCGCGGCCCGCTCTTGCTCGAAGATTACAAGCTCATCGAGAAGATGGCCCATCAGAATCGCGAGCGTATTCCCGAGCGTGTCGTCCATGCCAAGGGTTGGGGTGCCTTCGGCACGCTCAAGATCGAGCACGACATCTCGCAGTACACGATCGCCAAGGTGCTGCAGCCGGGCACCGAAACTCCGCTGCTGCTGCGCTTCTCGACGGTGGCTGGCGAAGCCGGTGCGGCCGACGCCGAGCGCGACGTGCGCGGGTTCGCGATCAAGATGTATACGCAGGAAGGCAACTGGGACATCGTCGGCAACAACACGCCGGTGTTCTTCGTGCGCGACCCGCTGAAGTTCCCCGACTTCATCCACACGCAGAAGCGCCACCCGCGCACCAACATGCGCTCGCCGACTGCGATGTGGGATTTCTGGTCGCTCAGCCCGGAGTCGCTTCATCAGGTCACCATCCTGATGTCCGACCGCGGCCTGCCGAAGGGTCCGCAATATGTCAACGGCTACGGCTCGCACACCTTCTCGCTGTGGAACGAGAAGGGCGAGCGCTACTGGGTGAAGTTCCACTTTAAGACCCAGCAGGGCCACGAGTTCTATACCAATGCCGAGGGCAACCAGGTCATCGCCAAGACCCGCGAGTCCTACCAGGAAGACCTGTTCGGCGGGATCGAGGCCGGTCGCTTCCCGAAATGGAAATTCCAGATCCAGATCATGACCGAGGCGCAGGCCGAGCACACGTCCTACAACCCGTTCGACCTGACGAAGATCTGGCCGCACAATGAGTTCCCGATGATCGACGTCGGCACGCTCGAACTCAACCGCAACGCCGACAACTACTTCCAGCAGATCGAGCAGGCGGCGTTCTCGCCGTCCAACGTCGTGCCCGGGATCGGCTTCTCGCCGGACAAGATGCTACAGGCCCGCGTCTTCTCGTACGCCGACGCCCATCGTCACCGCATGGGGGTTCACTACGAGGCGCTGCCGGTCAACCGTCCGGTCTCGCACGTGGCCACCTACAACCGTGACGGCATGGGCAACTTCCTGCCGATCATGGCCAATCCGGATGCCTACTACGAGCCCAACTCGTTCAACGGTCCGGTGGCCGACCCTTCGGTGAAGGAACCGCCGCTGCGCATCCAGGGCGACGCCGACCATTACGACCATCGCGAGGGCAACGACGACTACGTCCAGGTCCGCGCGTTGTTCAACCTCTTCGACGCCGGCCAGAAGACTCGTCTGTTCTCGAACATCGCCGAAGCGATGGACGGAATCCCCGAGGAGATCGCCGAGCGCCAGCTCGCCCACTTCGGAAAGGTGCATCCCGACTACGAAGCCGGCGTCCGCGCCGCTCGCAAGGCCGGCGACCAGGTGAACGACAGCTTCCATCAGGAGGCCGCTGAATAATCCAGGTCGGAGGAGCGAAGAGGCCGCGGGCGAACCCCGCGGCCTTTTCTTGTGAAGCGGCGCAACCCAAGGGCGCAGACGGGGCATCGCGCGGGGTCGGAGCGTCCTGGAGGAGGATAAGTAAGGTTTTCGCGCGACCCTTCTGGCAAGGAGAGCGTGCCATGGCGTCCAGCTTGGCGGATCTTGTCGCCGCCGAGATTGCCAGACCCTGGTTCCAGCGGAACTCGGACGAGCTGCGTCGTTTGTACGACGCCCGTAGAGAGAAGAAGCGATGCGCGCAGGCGGGGACCGCGATCGGCATCCTCACCCTCTTCTACATGTCCTGCTTCGGACTGGATCTCGTGCTGATCCCCGACGTATGGAAACTGTCGATCTTCACGCGTCTGATCGCCACGCCGATCATCGGCGGCGCCGCCTTCGCGTATAGCCGCCGCGGCCCCGGCCGCATGGTCGACATCCGAAACGCCGTCGCGATCATCCTTTCCGGATTGCTCTGGTCGATCCAGTTGCTCCTATCTCAGAACCAGTCTGGGGTTTTGAGTTATCTCACGCTCTCTCCGTCGATCATTATCGCAGTCACGTTGGTGTGCAGCATGCCTTTTCGCACCACCTTGATCACTTCGATTATCGTTTTTGTGGATATGTCTTGGGTAATCTATGTAAAGATCGATATCGAACACTATTTCGTCATTGCCGATGTGTTCCAATTGTTCTGGTTGGCGGTTCTCACGCTTGTGGTGAATTGGCGTACCGAGCGCGGACGCATGCGTTTGTTCCTGTCGAGGCTGACGTCCGACTTGCAACAGCAGACCATTGAGCGGAGCAACGTCGAGCTGCTGCGCCTCTCGCGTGTCGACGCGCTCACCGGCGTCGCCAACCGGCGGTCCGCCGACATCGCTTTGAACGAGCGCTGGCAAGCTTGGACGGTCGATGGCGATCCGTTCGCGCTGATCCTCCTCGACGTCGACTTCTTCAAATCCTTCAACGATGGCTATGGCCATTACGCCGGCGATCAGTGCTTGATCGCGGTGGCGCGGGCGATGGCGGATGTCGTCGCCGCGCACGCAGGCTTCATCGGTCGTTTTGGTGGCGAGGAGTTCATCGTCCTCGCGCGCTTCGAGTCCGTCGAGACCGTGGTCGCCATCGCCGCCTCCTTGAGGCTGGCCGTTCGGCGCGCCGCGATCGAGCACTGTCACCGCGGCGACGCGATCGACGTTGTCACGATCAGCGGCGGCATCGCTCTATGCGCCGATGGGGCCAGACCCGAGGCCTTGGTGAAGTCGGCCGACGCGGCGCCTATCAGGCCAAGGGTGCCGGCCGAGATCGCATGTGCCTGTTCGATGCCGCGTCGCCAGGCATGGCCGTTCCGGCCATGGAGGCCGATCTCGCAATCGCGATCGGCCAGCTCCGCCAGATCGCCGCCGCCGGCAAACGGGACATGGCCGTACGCGCGTGACGCCCCGCATCACCGCGGCGGTCTACGGTTCGTCCATCCTGGAAAGTCGACCATCTGCAAAACGGCGCGTTGACAACTGGCTCGAATAGCCAATACATAAGCACGTGTTCATATGTTGAGATTATGCAGGCGTCTTTGACACCGGCTCAGGTCGCTGCGCTGACGGAGCTGTTTCGTCTTCTCGGCGAACCGAACCGGCTCCGGCTTGTCCTCGCATGCCTCGATGCGCCGCGATCGGTTGGGGCGCTCGTGGACTCGCTGGGCCTGTCTCAGACGCTCGTGTCGCATCATCTGCGTCTGCTGCGGAGCGCGCACGTGCTTCGGGGCGATCGCCAGGGGCGGCAGGTGCTCTACGCGATCGACGACGAGCATGTGCGCGATACGGTGCGCAACATGATCGCCCACGTAACGGAGCCGCACGAGCATCGACACGATGAACGCCGGTACGTCGGATCCGACGATGCCGACACGGCCGACGCCTGACGTAGCCTCGACCCAAACTCCAAGGAGAAGACCATGGCCAACGACACCAAATGCGCTTGCAAGGATTGCGTCTGCACCGTCTCCGCCGACAAGGCGGTCACGAAGGATGGTGCGATGTACTGCTGCGAGGAATGCGCGGCCGGTCACGCCCACCACCAGGGTTGCGATCACAACGGTTGCAACTGCCACGGCTAAGCTGGTTCCGTCGAGCGGCTCGGAAGGACGAGCCGCTCGACTTTTGGTTTGCGTTACTTGATTACGTGATTTTTGTTATTTGGAACGATCTTTTGCACTTCAGCTTGACGTGAGGTGGCGCTTGGTTTGCGCCTTCCGACGCTCGATCTGGAGATTTTCATGCGCGCCCTCTGCTGGCATGGCAAGAACGACATTCGCTGCGACACCGTGCCGGATCCGACAATCGAGGATGCGCGCGACGTCATCGTCAAGGTGACGAGCTGCGCGATCTGCGGCTCCGATCTTCATTTGATGGACGGCCTGATGCCGACGATGAAGTCGGGCGACGTGCTGGGCCACGAGTTCATGGGCGAGGTCGTCGAGGTTGGGACCCCAAACCATAAGCTGAAGAAGGGCCAGCGCATCGTCGTGCCGTTCAACATCAATTGCGGCGAGTGCCGGCAGTGCAAGCTCGGCAATTATTCCGTCTGCGAGCGTTCCAATCGAAACGCCGAAATGGCCGCCAAGCAGTTCGGCTACACCACCGCCGGCTTGTTCGGCTACTCGCACCTTACCGGCGGCTATTCCGGTGGCCAGGCTGAGTACGTCCGCGTGCCGATGGCCGATGTGGCGCCGATGGTGGTGCCCGAAGGCATGACCGATGACCAGATGCTCTTTCTGACGGACATCCTGCCGACCGGTTGGCAGGGCGCCGATCATGCCGAAGTCAAGGGCGGCGACATCGTCGCGATTTGGGGCGCCGGGCCGGTCGGCCTCTTCGCGATCCAGTCCGCCAAGATCATGGGCGCCGAGCGCATCATCGTCATCGAAACGGTGGCGGAGCGCGTCGCGCTGGCGAAGAAATCGGGCGCGACCGACATCATCGATTTCGACAAGGAGGACGTCTACGAGCGCATCATCGAGATCAGCCGAGGCAAAGGCGCCGATAGCGTGATCGATTGCGTCGGCATGGAGGCCTCGGCGGGCCACGGCGGCATCGTGGGCGCGCTCGGTGCGATCCAGGAGAAGCTGACCTCGACCGAGCGGCCCTACGTGCTTGAGGAGGCGATCAAGGCGGTTCGTCCCTGCGGCATCGTCTCCGTACCCGGCGTCTACGGCGGGCCGGTTCCCATCAACATGGGCTCGGTGGTGCAGAAAGGCCTGACCATCAAAAGCGGTCAGACGCATGTGAAGCGCTACCTCGAACCCCTAACCAAGCTGATCCAGGATGGCACAATCGACACCTCGTCGATGATCACCCACCGCAGCAGCGACCTCGCGGACGGGCCCGATCTCTACAAGACGTTCAAGGAGAAGAAAGACGGGTGCGTGAAAGTCGTGTTCAACCTGGCCTGATATCGAGCGGCGACGCCACCCGGCTTGCCTCGCCGGGTGGCATCTGGCACTCAGCGCGCCTCTTCCCTCAACACCTCAGGACGCGCTGATCCATGGCGACCGAACGCACGTTTTCCATCCTCAAGCCGGATGTCACTCGACGCAACCTGACGGGCGCGGTCAACGCGATGATCGAGAAGGCTGGGCTGCGCATCGTCGCACAGAAGCGCGTCCTCATGACGAAGGACCAGGCGGAGACCTTCTACGCCGTGCACAAAGCCCGCCCGTTTTTCGGCGAACTCGTCGAAACGATGATCGCGGGCCCGGTCGTCGTGCAGGTGCTCGAAGGCGAGGATGCCATCAAGGCTTATCGCGACGTGCTCGGCGCAACGGATCCGGCCAAGGCGGAGGTCGGCACGATCCGCAAGGATCATGCGATCTCCGTCGGCGAGAATTCGGCACACGGGTCGGATGCAGTGGAGACCGCGCAGATCGAAATCGCGCAATGGTTCAGCGGCAACGACATCGTCGGCTGATCACCACTGTCGAGTGTAGAGCGATGCCCAAACGGCGCCGCTCTCATCGGCTTCTAGCTTGTCTCGCTTGTCGACAGCCATTTCGGTCGCTGTAACAGCGACCTGCCGCACAGTGCGACGCGCCGCTGATGCGGCGCTCGCTTGACGCCGATCGGCAAGGGCGGCTTACAGGCCGCCTTGCCAGCCTTATTGAGCGGCGGCCGGTTCGGCAGCTTCCTTCTTCGCCTTCTTGACCACCTTGTGCTTCTTGGCGTGGTGCTTCACCGGCTCCGGCGGCGCTTCCGCCATGGGCGGCGGCGGCGGGGGCGGCGGAGGCGGATCGGGGCAGAACACCGAGAAGCTCGAGCAGAAGAAGTCGCCGACCTGCGCCGCGGCCGGCGCCGTGGTGCCGGCGAGCAGGGCGACCGCGCCCGCTCCGAGTAAAACCTTTCGTATCATCAGCGTGCCCCTCACATGCAGCGTGCGTTCGTGAATAGACGGTACCTTAACCCTATGCAATGCGCGTCGAGAGTTTGGCGTGCGCTCTGCACAGCGAAGCGGTCATCGGGATTGGGCCAAGGCGAGCAGGCCGCGGCTGCAGAGAGTGACCAGGACCGCGCCGCCAAGAAGCCGCCGCCAGGGATTGACACCGCGCAGGACCTCGTCGATCGCCCATAGGGTCAAGCTCGCTTCGCCTGCGACCTGCACGATGGAGCCGGCCATGCCCTGCCGGACGAAGGTCCCGGTGAGCAGCGCGGCGAGGAAGATCCAAAGCGCGAGGTTTGGCCATTGCGCGACGACGATCCGCCCGTCGGTCCGGTCGGCGAAGAGCCAGTAGAACAGGCGGATCAGCAAAATCGACCTTCACGATCGGTGAGATGGGCGTAACGGGCTCAGCTCGACAGCGTCGGTTCAAGCTCCGGGTCCAGCTCGCCTTCCGAGGAAATCACGTCCGGACGCGGGTTCTGCGGTCGAGCCGTGCGCGCGGCGCTGCCGACGGCGGCACGCTGGCGCGGCGGCGAATCACCGGCTGGCCAGCCTTCTCGCTGCCGCCGGCGATCGCCGTCGCTCTCGTCGGTCTGATCGTGGAACAGCATGACCTGGGTCGGGTAGGGCATGTCGATCTGCGCCATGGTGAGCGCGTCGCGCACCGCGGCGATGACCCGGCCGCGCGCCAGCACGACCTTGATGCGCGGCGATTGCGTCCACCAGCGCACCCGCAGGTTCACCGAGGAGCCGGCGAGATCCCACGGGATCACTTCCGGCTGAGGATCGTGCATGATCCCCTCCAGCCCGTCGAGCGCATCGAGCACGACGCTGCGCGCCGCCTCGATATCGTCGCCGTAACCGATCCCGACATCGTAGGAGGAGCGTACGGTCGGGTAGGCGGTGTTGACGGTGACGGGCTGCGTGTAGATGTCGGAATTGGGGATGACGACACGGCGGCCGTCGTAGGTCTTGATCGTCGTGGCGCGGGCGCGGATGTGCTCCACGGTGCCCTCGAAGGCGTTGATGACGATCTGGTCGCCGCGCTTGAACGGCTCGCGCAGCAGCAGAAGGAGCCCGGCGAACCAGTTCTGCAGGATGTCCTTGAAGGCGAAGCCGATCGCGACCGACCCGACGCCCAAGGCGCCGAGGACGTCCGACGGCTTCACCGACGGAAAGATGATGGTGGCGGCCACCAGGAAACCGAAAAAGACCAGAGACCAACGGGTGAAGCCGCCGAGCAGGTGGCCGAGATCGTACTGGCCGCGAGCGTGGAAGCCGCGGGTCACCCCCCGGTCCGCCAGGAACGAGCCTGCGACGAAGACCACGAGGACCACCAGGCCGGCGACGATATTGGGCAGAAGCTCGATGAGGCTCGTGTAGACGTAGGTGAGCTTGCCCCAGAGGATCGACTGGGCGTTTGCCATGCCCCGTCAGCGACCACGAAAGCTGAGCAGGCGGATGATGAGCCAAACCGGCACCACGATGACCGCGCCGGCCACGATGTAGGTGCCGAAATCGCGCAGCGAGCGAAAGCCGAGGTTGTAGAGGCGTTCGACCAGTGCCGACATCTCCGCAAACACGTCGGCGGGCGTGATGTGGAGCCACATCAGCAGCGCTCCCACCACGAGCGACACGAGGACAAGCTTGACGAGCACGGCCAACGGCGAGCCGCCGATGAAGCGGCGCAGCGTCGTGGCGTTCTGCTCCTGCCACCGCGCCGCCGGGGCGCTCTGCGTCCAGTAGGGTGGCGGTTCGGTCTGACGCTCGCTCAAGGCGTTGATCCTGATCACGTTCCGGCGCCGTCGGCGTCCGGGGTTCCGCGTATCGTCGGTATGGCCGCGATCGGCGGCGAAATTGGGATCACGCGGGAGGTTCAGCTTGCCGCCGTCTTCTTGAATTGCCCCTGATCGATCTTCGAAACGGCGATCACCGCCTGCGTGCGACTGTCGACACCGAGCTTCTGCAGAATCGCCGAGACGTGCGCTTTGACCGTCGCCTCGCTGACCTTGAGCTCGAACGCGATCTGCTTGTTGAGCAGGCCTTGCGAGAGCATCATGAGCACGCGCAATTGTTGCGGCGTCAGGCTCGAGAGGCGGCGCATCATGTCGGTGACGACGGCGTCGGGCGGGAGCACCGTGTCGAGATCGGCCGGCGTCCAGATCTCCCCATCGAGCACCATGCGGATCGCCTGCCGCATCTCACCCATGTCGGTGCTCTTGGGAATGAAGCCGGCGGCGCCGACCTCGATGCAGCGGCGCATGACCGCGCGATCCTCTGAGGCGGAGACCACCACGACCGGGATTTCGGGATGCTGCGAGCGCAGATACAGGAGGCCGGAAAAACCGCTGACGCCCGGCATGGCGAGATCGAGCAGCACCAAGTCGACGGGCTCGTCCGCGGCCAGGGCTTTGCTGAGCGAGGCGAGATCGCCGGCTTCGCGGATGATCGTGGCGCCCAGCGAAGCGCTCAGCGCCTGCCTTAACGCGCCACGAACCAGTGGATGATCGTCCGCGATGATGATGTGCGTGATGTCGGTCGTCGACTGCCGCGGGTCGTCAAGCACCATTGTCATCGTGTCCTCCAAGCTCACCCCCTCTGGTAAGTCGAGGTTCGACTTTCGTGTGTTCAGCCTTCGGGCAAGGTGCGTTAACCTGCTGTGAATAAGCCTGTCAGGGTTCGTTTATCCCATGGCTTGACAGAGGTCGCCACTCGGCCTTCGTCGAAGGAGCTGATCAGCCAGCGGCGGAATGTGGTGGCCGTCTCGCCTGCCTTTCGTCATGCCCCCATATGCGATATGCCGAACGCGAACCGGCGAGAGCGCCGCTATCGGGGTCCCATGACCGTTTCTTCCTTCATCAGCGAGATGATCGGGCACGACAAGGCGGGCGACAGCCTTCCGCCCTCGGAGCAACCCGACGAGTTCGGTGCCTCCCCGCTCGCCCGCCATCGCACCGTCGGTGTGGTCGTGGGGCAGGGCGAGGGCGCGGTCATGGTCGGTGGCGGCGCTCCGATCGTCGTCCAGTCGATGACCAACACCGACACCGCCGACATCGACGGCACCGTACGACAGGTCGCCAACCTCGCCCGTGCCGGCTCGGAAATGGTGCGCATCACGGTCGACCGCGACGAGGCCGCGGCCGCCGTGCCGAAGATCAAGGAGCGTCTCGCCCGCATCGGCTGCCACGTGCCGCTGATCGGCGATTTCCACTATATCGGCCACAAGCTGCTGACCGATCATCCCGCCTGCGCCGAGGCGCTCGACAAATACCGCATCAATCCCGGCAACGTGGGTTTCAAGGACAAGCGCGACATCCAGTTCTCGACCATCGTCGAGAAGGCGATCCAATACGGCAAGACGGTCCGCATCGGCGCCAACTGGGGCTCGCTCGACCAGGAGCTGCTGACGCATCTCATGGATGAGAACGCCGCGGCGCCGAACCCCAAGGACACGGGTGCGGTGACCCGCGAGGCGATGCTGCAGTCGGCGCTGCTCTCGGCCCAGCGGGCCGAGGAGCTCGGCCTGCCGAAGAACCGCATCATCCTCTCGGCCAAGGTCTCGGCGGTGCAGCAGCTCATCGCCGTCTACAAGATGCTGGCGAGGCGTTGCGACTACGCCCTGCACCTCGGCCTCACCGAAGCCGGCATGGGCTCGAAAGGCATCGTCGCCTCGTCCGCGGCGCTCGGCATTCTGCTTCAGGAAGGCATCGGCGACACGATCCGCGTGTCACTGACGCCCGAGCCTGGCGGCGACCGCACCACCGAGGTCAAGGTCGCGCAGGAAATCCTGCAGACGATGGGCTTCCGTACCTTCGTGCCGCAAGTCGCCGCCTGTCCCGGCTGCGGACGCACGACCTCGACCGTGTTCCAGGAGCTGGCGCGCGATATCCAGGACGACATCGTCAAGTCCATGCCGGAGTGGAAGACGCGTTATCCCGGTGTCGAGATGTTGAACGTCGCGGTCATGGGCTGCATCGTCAACGGCCCCGGCGAATCCAAGCACGCCGACATCGGCATCTCGCTGCCCGGCACCGGCGAGACCCCGGCGGCCCCGATCTTCATCGACGGCAAGAAAGCGATGACGTTGCGCGGCGCCAACATCGCCGCCGACTTCAAGGTGCTGGTCGAGCAGTACATCGAGAAGCGCTTCGGCGTTGGTGCCAAGAGCTCAGCTGCCGCCGCGGAGTAGATGCCGACGGCCCTCGTTGAAGGCGGCCGGCGTTCCGAACCTGGGGAGACGCTCATGGCGATCGTGACCGTGGCGGAGCGTCGGGCTCGGGAGTTGGCGCGCCTCACCACAGCCGTCACGACCGTGACGAGGGAGCTCGCAGGCTACGCCCGGTCCAATAGCGTCCGCTTCGTCATCTTTGGATCGTTCGCACGCGGAGACTTCGACGTGTCGAGCGACCTTGATCTGATGGTCGAGGGACCGCAGGAGCATCTCCGTTCCGCGCGCGCTTTCGCGGAGACGATCTGCGAACGCGACGGGTTGCGCCACGACGTGTACCTCGTATCCGAGGTCTCAGAACGCCTGATGTCACGCATTCGGCGTGATGGCCGAGCCGTGGCGTGAGCGACGCGCGCTGGTTGGACGTCGAGGACGATGTCGCTGCGGCGGCGAAGCATTTTACCAATGCCCAATCGCTGTACGCAAACGGGCGTTTCGACGACCTTGGCATCGAAGGCTACCGCGATGGGATGGCATTGATGCATGCCCTCCAAGCCGGCCATACGTCGGCCGAGGCGGCGATGCTGCGCGTGCTGCGGATCCTCGGCGAACAGGCGCCGACCGGCGATGATTGGCACAAGAAGCTGATCGAGCGCTTGGCCAAAGGCAACGGCGCCGCGAAGGCGCGTCCGGCCTTGCTGTCGCCGGCTGTCAGGCGCGACCTTGATGAGACCCGCCGTTTCCGCAATCGAGCGATGCGCAGCTACGAAGACTTCGAGGCACCTCTCGCCGAACCGGCCCTGCAAGCCGCCGAACGGCTCGCGACGAGTCTCACCATTGATTTCTCGAATTTCAAGGCCGCGGTGGATCCAGGCTGAAAGCACGCCTCTCCAAATCTGCCTGTCTGCCCTCTATCGGGAGCATGGACGGTGCCGCCCGACCGGCCTAAGTCACGCCGTCCGCTTCCGTCCAAGGCGTCTCATGCCCGATCCGATCACCTCCGACCTCACGTCGGCCGCGCTGTCCTACCATCGTGTGCCGCGCCCCGGAAAATTCGAGATCCAGCCGACCAAGCCGCTCGCGACGCAGCGCGACCTCGCGCTTGCCTATTCGCCCGGCGTCGCCGCCGCCTGCCTTGCCATCGCCGCCGATCCGGCCGAGGCCGACAGCCTCACCATCCGCCAGAACCTCGTCGCCGTTCTTTCCAACGGCACCGCCGTGCTCGGCCTCGGCAACATCGGTCCGCTGGCCTCCAAGCCGGTGATGGAGGGCAAGGCGGTGCTCTTCAAGAAATTCGCCGGCATCGACGTCTTCGACATCGAGGTCGATGCCACCGATCCCCAGAAGCTGATCGACGTCGTGGCGGCGTTGGAGCCGACCTTCGGCGGCATCAATCTCGAGGACATCAAGGCGCCGGAATGTTTCGAGGTCGAGCGCGTGCTGCGCGGTCGCATGAAGATTCCGGTGTTCCACGACGACCAGCACGGCACGGCCATCATCGTCTCTGCCGCCGTCACCAATGCGCTCGCCTTTGCCGGCAAGACCATCGAGACCGCGAAGATCGTCGCCTCCGGTGCCGGCGCCGCAGCGCTGGCCTGCCTCGACCTCCTGGTGACGCTGGGCGCGCGACACGAGAACATCACCGTCACCGACATCGAGGGCGTCGTCTACGCCGGCCGCACCGCGCTGATGGACGAGCGCAAGGCCATCTACGCTCGCCAGACGCAGGCGCGGACGCTCGCCGAGGTGATCGGCGGCGCCGACATCTTCCTCGGCCTGTCCGCCGGCGGCGTTCTCAAGAAGGAGATGCTGGCCGAGATGGCGGCGAAGCCGCTGATCATGGCGCTGGCCAACCCCAATCCCGAGATCGAGCCGGCGGAGGCGCTCGCCGCGCGCCCCGACGCGATGATCTGCACGGGACGGTCGGACTATCCCAACCAGGTCAACAACGTCCTGTGCTTCCCCTACATCTTTCGCGGCGCCCTCGACGTCTCGGCGTCGGCGATCAACGAGGAGATGAAGCTGGCCGCGGTCCACGCGATCGCCAAGCTGGCGCAGGAGCCGCCCTCCGACGCGGTGGCGGCCGCCTACGGCGGCCAGACCAGGCTCTACGGCAAGGATAGTCTGATCCCCTCACCCTTCGATCCGCGGCTGATCCTGCGCATCGCGCCGGCGGTAGCCCGTGCGGCGATGAATTCGGGCGTGGCGCGCAAGCCGATCGAGGATTTCGCCGCCTACCACGATCGGTTGTCGCGCTTCGTCTTCCGCTCCGGCTTCATCATGAAGCCGCTGATGGAGGCGGCCCGCAAGGAGCCCAAGCGCGTGATCTACGCCGACGGCGAGGACGACCGCGTGCTCTCGGCGATCCAGACCGTCCGCGAAGAGGGCATCGCCGAATGCACGGTGATCGGTCGCCCCGACGTGATCCAGTCTCGGCTCGCGCGACACGGCCTGACGATCCGGCAGGGTCACGACTTCCTCGTCATCGATCCCGAGGACGATCCGCGGTACCGCGACTACGTGCAGACCTACGTCGAGGCTGCCGGCCGCCAGGGTATCACACCGGCCTCCGCGCGCCTGCTGGTGCGCACCAACGCGACGATCATCGCCGCGATCGCGGTGAAGCGCGGCGACGCCGACGCGATGATCTGTGGCATCATCGGCGGCTACCACAAGCGACTGCGGTCGATCCGCGAGATTCTCGGGCTGACGCCGGGCCTGACCGGCTTCTCGGCGATGAGCATGCTCATCACCACGAAGGGGCCGCTCTTCATCACCGACACGCAGGTGCGCCACGATCCGAGCGCCGCCGAGATCGCCGAGATGGCACGGATGTCGGCCTGGCACGTGCGGCGCTTCGGCCTCGATCCCAAGATCGCGCTGGTGTCGCATTCCGACTTCGGCTCGGACGAATCACCATCGTCCTGCAAGATGCGCGAGGCTCTCGACATTCTGCGCCGTACCGCGCCCGATCTCGAGGTCGATGGCGAGATGCAGGCCGACACCGCGCTGCTGCAGCAGGTCCGCGACCGCATCCTGCCGGGTTCCAGTCTCAAGGGCGAAGCCAACATCCTCGTCATGCCCAACATCGAGGCGGCCAACATCGCCTTCCAACTCGCCAAGGTCATGGCCGACGCGCTGCCCGTGGGCCCGATCCTCATCGGAGCCGCCCAGCCTGCCCACATCCTCACGCCGGCTTCGACGTCGCGTGGCATCCTCAACATGACCGCGCTGGCGGTGGTCGAGGCTCAGGCGGCGCAGCGTCGTCCGTGAAGCTGCGTTTCGGCATCCATGCGACAGCCGTCGCGGCGGCGCGCGCCAAGCTGGGCGCTTTGTGCGAGGAACCGCCGGTCGGCCGCCGGCTCAGCTATGTCTACATGGACACGCCCGACGAGGCCCTGGCCGCACGCGGCGTTGCGCTGCGATTTCGCCGCCGCACGGCGATTGGGATCGCCACGCCCGGTCGGCCCTGGCAGCGCCAGGAGATCTGGACCGGAGAGACAGCTGGCGGCGCGTTGAAGCGGCTCGGCATTCCTCGCCTCAAGCAGCGTCTCGACGCGACCTTCTCGGTGAACATCGATCGTTGGACTTGGCGCAACGCTTGGGCGGCCATATCGCTCGACGACACGTGCGTTTCGACTGGCGCTGCGCAGGAACGCTTCTCCGAATTGCGGATCGTCTGCCGCAGGAAACGCGCCGATGCCGCGGCGACCTTCGCGGTGGAATTGGGCGCGACGCACCGCGCCTCGATGAAGGCACGCGAGCGTGGGGCGGCGCTGCTCGCTTCCGGCGCATCGTTGCGATGACCGAGCCATCTCACCACGAGAGATTCGCCTCGCCGCGGTGAAGGCGCTCCGATTCAAGTGTGAAGCGCCCGCCCTCGTGCAGGAACAGCGGCGCCGCGAGGCTCAGAGGCGCGCGGCTTCCCCTCGTGCCGCGCAGGAGAATGCGCTTGGCGGGGGTGCGGGGATTGGCGTGGATCCCCATGAGCGTCAGGCCGCCGAGCCTGCGCCCCAGAGTGGCGAGGCACTCCGGCACCGCCGACGGTGCGTGGATTAGAATCAGCGTCCCCTTCGCGCCCAGCAGGTCTAGGCTGGCGGTCAGCCAATCCGCCATCGTCACGCCCGGAGGAAAGACGTGAGCGGCGCTGCGGTTCGCATCGGGCGAGGCCCGTACCTCGTGTGCTTCCCAGAACGGCGGGTTGGTCACGACGACATCGGCATCCGCTTCCAAGGAAGACTGGCGTCGTTCGACAACGTCGCACTGCACGACGTCGCAGCGCCCGCTGAGCGCGTTGGCGGCGATGTTGTCTCGCGCAAGCCGCGCTGCGATCGAGTCGCGCTCGACGAGCCGAACCCGCGCGCCGGGGCAGGCGAGCGCGACGCCGAGCCCGGCCGCGCCGACCCCGGAGCCGATGTCGTAACAAAGACCGGCGAAGTTACGAGGCACCGCCGCGGCAAGCAGCACGGCGTCGGTGCCGGATCGGTGGCCTTTGACCGGTTGGGTCAGGATCAGCCTGCCGCCGTAGAACGCGTCCCGTGTGACCGCCGGCAGGCCGTCTTCAGCCAAGGTCACCCATCGCGCAGTTCCGCCATCAGCCCGGCGGAATGCAGCGCCATGCGGGCGCGCGGCAGGTCGTCCTCGTCGATGAGGACGCGGCGCGGCAGGAAGCCGAGCGAACCCTCGACCGCGCTCATATACTGATCGGCGACGAAGAAACCGATCTCGTGCTCGGCCATAAGCGCCTCGATGCGCGAGATCAGGACGATGTCGTTCGTGCGCAGCAGCTCGATCATGGACAATCCGGGGCCGAGCCGCATCTTGCACGCGCTCCGGGAGCCGGCAAGGCTGCGCCCGATTGCTGCGGTTGCAGCGGCCGAGGCACGCCTCTAAGTACCGGGCAGGCCAGGCGGAGAACGGTCTTGGGCGTAGTGATTTCCCTTGAAGACAAGGCGGCGGACGCCACCATCGACGCCCTGATCGGTCTCGTGCGCCCGGACATGGGCAGGGTGGATGCGACGATCCTCGGGCGTGCCGCGTCGCATGTTTCGATGATCCCCGACGTCGCCCGGCATCTCATCGCATCGGGCGGCAAGCGGCTCCGGCCGATGCTGACCCTCGCGACCGCCGGCCTCTGCGGCTACCAAGGCGAGGGCCACGTCAAGCTCGCCGCTTCCGTCGAATTCATGCACACTGCGACGTTGCTCCACGACGATGTCGTCGATCAGAGCGACATGCGCCGCGGCAAACTCGCCGCGCGCATGCTCTGGGGCAACGAGGCCAGCGTTCTGGTCGGCGATTTCCTTCTCGGCCAGGCTTTCAAGATGATGGTCGAGGTTGGCTCGCTGCCTTGCCTCGACGTGCTTTCCACCTCGGCCGTCGTGATCGCGGAAGGCGAGGTGATGCAGCTGTCCGCTGCCAAGGACACGCAGACCAGCGAGGATGATTACCTCGCCGTGATCCGCGCCAAGACCGCGGCTTTGTTCGGTGCGGCCTGCGAAGTCGGCGCCATCCTGGGGCAGCGCTCGAAGGCCGACATCGCCGCCTGCCGCTCCTACGGGCTCAACCTCGGCATCGCCTTCCAGCTGATCGACGACGCGCTCGACTATGGCGGGACATCGGCCAAGCTCGGCAAGAACACCGGCGACGACTTCCGCGAGGGCAAGATCACGCTGCCGGTGGTGCTCGCGTTTCGGCGCGGTTCGGAGGACGAGCGCGCGTTCTGGCGCCGGGCGCTGGAGAAGGGCGAGCACGGCGAGGGCGACCTCGAGATCGCGATCGGGCACCTGCGCCGTCATCGAGCACTCGAGGACACCGTCGAGCGGGCCCGGCACTACGGAGCCATGGCGCGTGACGCGCTCGAACTGTTCCCGGCGTCGGCCTGGAAACGCGCGCTGATCGACGTGGTCGATTTCTGCGTCGCCCGCTCGCATTGAGCGGACGGTCTTGCGGGCGCGAGGCGATCGCCGGATAAGCGGCGGCCAACCACCGCTCGGAGCGCCCATGGCCTTTCCCCGCACCTTCTGGGCGGCGCCCTGCGTCCTTCTGCTCTCCGTAGCCTCGGCGTGGGCGACGGACACCGAAACCCTTCTCTTCATACGCCATGCCGAGAAGCCGCCGGCGGGGCTCGGCCAACTCTCCTGCAAGGGGCTTAACCGTGCGCTGGCCCTCGGTGCCGTGCTGGCCAAGACTTACGGCAAGATCGACGCCGTCTACGCACCGAGCCCGCAGCATCAGAAGGAGGACGGCGACGGCGCCTTCGACTACGTGCGCCCGCTGGCCACGGTGGAACCAGCGGCGGTCCGCTTTGGTCTGCCGGTGCATGCCGACTTCGGCTATAAGAAGACCGACGAACTCGTCGACGCTCTGCTCGCTCCCGAGTACCGCCACGCCACCGTGCTCGTCGCCTGGGAGCATCACCGCCTCGACACGATGGTGCCGCGCCTCGTCAAAGACCTCGGCGGCGACGCTTCGACGGTCACCGATTGGGCCAAGGACGATTTCGACTCGATCTGGCGCATCACCATCCTTCGCGACGGCGCAAGTGTGAAGGCGAGCTTCAGCCACGACAAACAGGGCCTCGACGGTCAGCCCGACACCTGTCCCGGCTAAGGAACGAAGAAGGAACAAAATGACGGGGATGATTGCCGGAGCTTTGCCGACCTGCGTTGACTCGAACCGCCCCATGACGTTCGGTGCGAGCACAGCGAGTGCGGGAGCGTGGCATGGCGGGTAGCGTCAACAAGGTCATCTTGATCGGCAATCTCGGACGCGATCCCGAGGTGCGACGGACGGGTGCCGGCGACCCGATCGTCAGCTTCTCGATCGCCACCACGGAGTCCTGGCGCGACAAGGCCTCGGGCGAGCGGAAGGATCGCACCGAGTGGCACAACATCGTGATCTTCAACGAGCCGCTCGGGCGCATCGCCGAGCAATATTGCAAGAAAGGTACGAAGGTCTACATCGAGGGCGCGTTGCAGACCCGCGAGTATACCGACCGCGACGGCAATGCTCGCAAGTCGACGGAGGTGGTGCTGCAGCGCTTTCGCGGCGAGCTCGCGCTGCTCGACAGCCGCGGTGGAGGTCGCGACGCCGAAGAGGGCGGTGGCGATGGCGGCTTCGGCCGCAGTTCGCCGATGCAGCGCACGGGTGGCGGCTCGAGCGATCGGCGTCCCGCGACAGCCGGCGGCGGCCGCATGAACGATGTCATCGACGACGATATCCCGTTCTAGGTCTCCCGAGCGGCGCACTTGAAGTAAAGAACGCGTTCCGCCTCGCTCGCGCCGCGACCTGCGCCGCTGCGCGACTTCCGATTTCCCTCGCCCGATGAGCGGATGACCCGAGCTAGGATCGCGCTATTCGTGCTTGAGGCGCTTCCGAACGCACGCGTCGTGCGCCGCTTCGTTCATGACCACGCCGCGGACATCGTCCTCGTCGGCCTGTCCAATCCCGAGCGGAGGCTCGTGGGAGGCCTGACGGGCCAATTGCGCCGGCACATGGTGCGCTCCGGCCCGCGTTTCCTTCCATACCTCGCCATCAACTTCGGCCTCCCCGACATCCTGCGGCCGGCGGCGCCTTTGCTTCAGGCCGTCGGAGGCGCTGGTGATGTGCCGGAGGCGACGCCGCTGCGACGGCTCTGCCGCGCACTCGCGATCCCGACCATCAAGATCGAGGACGTCAACGGCGAGGCGGTCACCGCCGCACTGCGCACCGTGGCGCCCGACATCGTCGTCACCTTCCATTTCGATCAGGTGCTGTCGTCCGAGACGATCGGCCTCGCGCGGCTCGGCGGCATCAACGTCCACCCGGCGCTGCTGCCGCGTCACCGCGGGCCGGTGCCGACGATCCATGCGCTGGCTGACGGCGACCACGCGTTCGGCGTCACCCTGCATCGGTTGGCACCGACGATCGATGCCGGCGCGATCCTGGCGCAGGCTCCTGCGGCTCTCCCGGCGGACGTCACGGCGACGGCGGCGGCGACCCTGTTGCACGCGCGCGCCCGGCCGCTGATGGACGACGTGCTCGACGACATCGCCCGGAGCGGCACGATTCCCGAGGGCACGGCGGTCCCAAAGATGCCCTATCGTCCCTTCCCGAGCGCGACATTGCTCCGTGAGATGTGGCGCGGCGGTCGACGGCTGACCGATCGAGCCGACCTCGCGGCGGCGCTCGCCTTGTCTGCGCGATCGACGACCTAATTTGCGACGGAGACCATTCTGTCGAAGGCCGGGGCGGACGGCTGGCTCTGGGCTGCGCCCGAGGCGACGATGCCGAAGGCGGTGAGCGTGAGCGCGGCGAGGACGATGGCGAAGCGGACGTAGAGGCGCATGGGACGTATCCCCGTGGTTCGATGGGGATTGAACGCACACGCGGTCTCGACCCTACGCCTCCAATCGATCCCGAGACCATCGCCGCGCGGCCGAACTGCGGCTAGACTGTCGCGATGTCTCGCGCCCTCCCGACGCCGCACATCCTGTCCGACCGTCGCGTGCTCGCGATGCTGGGGCTCGGCTTCTCGTCCGGACTGCCGCTGCTGCTCGTCTACGCCACGCAGTCGGCATGGTTCTCCGACGCCAAGGTGCCGTTGGAATATCTCGGGCTGCTGTCTGAGCTGACGCTCGCCTACAAGCTCAAGTTCCTATGGGCGCCGTTCCTGGATCGCTACGATTGCCCGGGACTTGGCCGCCTTCTCGGACGCCGGCGCGGCTGGATGGTCGCGGCGCAACTGCTCGTCGTGGTGGCGCTTTGCGGCATCGCCGCGGGCGACCCGGCTCATCGTTTGTGGTGGACCGTCGCTTTCTCGCTCATGCTGGGTTTCGCGGGAGCCAGTGGCGACGTCGTGATCGACGGCTGGCGGATCGCGGTCGCGCCGGAGAAGAAGGCGGTCATGTCGTCCTGGGCCGAGATCGGCTGGCGGGTCGGCACGCTCGCGGGCGGGGCGGGCGCGCTGGTTTTGGCCGACCGCATCGGCTGGAACGGCGCCTATCTCGGCATGGCGTTGTTGACGTTGCCCGGCCTCGCTGCGGCGTTGCTCGCACCCGAGCCGGTCGTCACGGAGAAGAGCGACCGGCCCCAGAACCTCTTCGTCACCATCTGGGAGCCGATCCGAGAACTCGTCGTACGCCTCGGCCCGATGGCGGCGCCGATCCTCATTCTCGTCGCGGGCTTCCGCATGCCGGGCTACGTCGCCTCGGCGATGGCGATCCCGCTGTTCAAGGCGCTGCATTATTCCAATACGGACATCGCCACGGTCACCAAGGTCTTCGGCTTCGGCGTGGCCATCGCCGCCACCGCCTTCGGCGGTTGGCTGGTGCCACGGCTCGGTATGATGCCTAGCCTGTTCCTCGGCACGTTCGCGGGTTCGGCCTCGCACCTGAGCCTGGCTTGGCTCGCCGCGCACGGCGATCACGGCGGCGGCGAATTCTGGGTCTTCGCCGTCGCCGTGTCGATCGATGCCTTTGCTTATGCCTTCGCCTCGATCGTGCTCATCACCTACATGTCGACGCTCTGCAGCAGCGCGCTTGCCGCCAGTCAATACGCGTTGCTGACCTCGCTGGTGGCGCTGCCCGGCAGCGTCCTCGCCGCCAGCTCCGGCTTCATCATTCGACGCCTCGGCTTCGAGCATTTCTTCGAGGCGACGTCGCTGATCGGGCTGCCGGTGGCACTGCTCTGTCTCTGGGTGTGGCGGCAGCAGGCGCACCGGACACCCAGGCCGATCGATGCCTTCTGAGCCGCTCGTCTCGACCTCTTCCCCCGCAAGCGCTACATCCCGGCCGATCCAGAAACCTCCGGACCCGCCATGCTCGCCTATCTCATCGCCCGTCTCAACATGACCGATCCGGAACGAGCCAAGGAGGCCTACAAGAGATACGTCGATCAGGCCGGCCCTGCCTACGAGGCGCACGGCGCCCGCTTCCTCGTGCGCGGCGGCGCGGCGCATCCGCTCGAGGGCGAGGCGCGCACGCGTAATGTCGTCATCGAGTTCCCGAGCCTGGACGAAGCGCGCGCCTGCTACGAGTCCGAAACCTACCAGAATGCTCGTGCGCATCGGCTACCGGTGGCGGAGGGCGAAATCGTTCTGGTGCAAGGTGCCGTCGCGGCGCCCGACAAGCCCGGCGCCAAGAAGGGCTATTGGATCGCGCGTCGCGACGTGAAGGATCCGGCGCACTACAAGAAATACGTCGAGGGTTCGGGCAAGGCGTTCGAGGAGTTCGAGGCCATCTTCCTTGCGCGCGGCGGCCCGCATCAGGCGTTGGAGGGTCAAGCGCGCGAGCGCAATGTCCTGATCGAGTTCCCCAGCGTTCAGCACGCGCTCGATTGCTATCATTCCGAAATTTACCAGAAGGCGAGCGAGAACCGGCTCGCCGCGGCGACCGGCGAGACCGTAATCGTCGAGGGCGCGTGAGCGAGGCGCCGCGCTCGGCGCGCATCGGCGTCGTCACCGCTTCCGATCGCGCCAGCGCGGGCGTCTACCAGGACGTCAGCGGCCCGGCGATCGAATCCTACCTCTCGCGCGTACTCACCTCGGAATTTGCAATCCTGCGGCGGGTGATTCCGGACGGCTTCGAAAGCGTGCGCGACACGATCGTCTCCCTCGTCGACGAGGAGCGTTGCGATCTCGTGCTGACCACCGGTGGGACCGGCCCCTCCGCTCGCGACTTGACGCCGGAGGCGACGATGGCCGCGGCGCCGCGCCTCTACCCCGGGTTTGGCGAGCTCATGCGGCAGGTCAGCCTGCGGGACGTGCCCACAGCGATCCTGTCGCGCCAGGTCGCGGCACAGCGCGGCCGCTGCCTCGTCGTCAACCTGCCCGGCAAGCCCGGTTCGATCAAGACATGCATGGACGCGATCATGCCCGCGATCCCCTATTGCCTCGATCTCATGGGTGCGGCACGGCTCGAATGCGACCCGGCGGAGGTCCTCGCCTTCCGGCCGAAGGATGCATGACGCCGACGACAAGCTCGTCGACGTTCGATGTCGTTGCAGGGCATTGCGCCATGCGTATACTCGCTAAAGTCGTAGGCGGAGTTCTCGTATGGCCGATGATGCAGCCCGGTGGCGCCCGATGATCACCGCGCCGAAGGATGGCACTCGGATCATCGTGGTGATCCGTCAGAGCGAGCAGGGACCCGCCGACATCGATGTGGTGCGCTGGGCCCAGGCGCGGCGGTCCGGCGAGCTGTGCTGGACGTCGACCGACTCGAGCCACGACTGCGCGATCATGTACGACGACTGGGAGGTAGCCAACTGGATGCCGCTGCCGTCGACGATGCCGAGCGTCCGCACGCCGGACATGGCCGCTCGTCTTCCGGCCGTCCCTCGCGTCGGCGAGGAGATCGGCGGATCTGGAATCTGAACGCGCCGGCGCCGAGGCGGGGCTCGATGTCAGAGCCATTATATGCCCTGATCCAGCCTTCGTCGCACCATCGCTTGAACGCGCATCTTGCCGTTGGAGCGCGTTGTCTATATGGCCAGCCGCTTGAGCCGCGGGACTCCTGCGAGCCAGAAATCTCCTCGTTCCGGAAGTCTGACGATGAAAGCCGATATCCATCCGTCCTACCACACGATCAAGGTCGTGATGACAGACGGCACCGAGTTCACCACGCGTTCGACCTATGGCTCGCCAGGCGACACGATGCAGCTCGACATCGATCCCAAGACCCATCCGGCGTGGACCGGCGGCTCGGCGCAGCTGCTCGATCGCGGCGGACGCCTGTCCCGCTTCAACGCGCGCTTCGGCGGGCTCACCTCGCTGGCCGCAAAGAACAGCTGACGTCGCCGTCGGTTTGAATCGGCAGTACTTTCGGACCTGCCCTGCGGCCGCGGAACGAGAAACCTTGCGGCGGCCCGACTATTAGCGGGTCAGTCGTCAACGTGACGGCCGAAAAAACAACCGCGGGAGACTTCCATGACTAAGACCTTCACCGCTGCGGCCCTTGTCGGCGCCATCGCGCTCGCCTCGGTGCCTGCCTTGACCAGCAGCGCCTTCGCGCAGGCGGCGGCCGGCCCCGAGCCGATGCAGGGCGCTCAGCCGATGGACAATGCCGGCTCCGGTTCGATGGAAAAGTCGGATGGCATGAAGAAGAAGTCTTCGATGAAGAAAAGCTCGATGAAGAAGATGAAGCACAAGAAGTCGATGTAGCCTTTGCTATATCGAACGCAGACGGCCCCCTTCCGGGGGCCGTTTTCGTTTCGGCAGGTCAGTCCGATACCCGATCCCATCCGTTGAGACCGAGACGCTCTTGCGGCAGGAACCTTGCCTTGTAGGCCATCTTCTTCGAGCCCTCGACCCAATAGCCGAGGTAGAGGTGCTGCAGACCCAACCGGCGCACTCGCTCGATGTGATCGAGGATCATGTAGGTTCCGAGTGAACGGCCATGCTCCTCGGGATCGTAGAACGAGTAGACCATCGACAGGCCGTCGGCGAGCAGGTCGGTCAGGCAGACGGCGACGAGCCGCCCTGACGACATCGAGGTGGCGCCGATACGGTATTCGACCAGCCGTGTTTCGACATGGCTGTCTTCGACCATCATCGAATAATCGAGCACGGTCATATCGGCCATTCCACCATCGGTATGGCGCGCGTCAAGATAACCTCGAAACAAGGAATATTGCTCGGAACTCGGCTCGGCTCGCACCACGGCCCCGCGCAGGTCGGCGTTGCGCTCGGCGATGCGACGCAGGTTGCGGGACGAAGTTATCTCGTTCGCCTTGACGCGAACGGAGACGCAGGCGCGACAAGCCTCGCAGGCCGGCCGGTAAGCGATAGTTTGCGAGCGGCGAAAGCCGGATTGCGTCAGAGTGTCATTGAGAGCGGCGGCACGCTTGCCGATGAGGTGAGTGAAGACCTTGCGCTCTTCGCGACGGGGCAGATACGGGCAGGGCGAAGGCGCGGTGAGATAGAATTGGGGGGCGTCGCGCGGTTCTCTCGACAAGTCTCGGGTCCCGGAATCGCCCGGCTCGGTGCCTGGCACACCAGCTTAGCGCGACGCAAGCCGCCCGCAAGCCGCATGGCGCCGCAGATCACGCGTTCCGTCAGCCGAGCATGGATTTCGCGCAGCTCAGCCGATTTCGCGGCACTCTGTGCTTGCCTTTGCGGCGGAAAGAAAATCCGGCATCCCGGTCGATCGCTCAAGCCGTCAAATAATGCGTCGCGGCGGCAGATCATCTCGCGGTAAATCGAGTCTTGGCGGGTCGATGATGATCGGCAGCGGCCGAAGACCGCCGCCGATCGCTGATCACAAGTCTCAGAGGCCGAGATCGCCGATCAACGGAACACCCTTGAAGAGCCCGGTCGAAGGCGCGACTCCGAGACCGAGCGCGCCGCCGCCGGCCGGCACCTGCGGGATGTCGACCAGCATCATCGGGCCGCCCATGGCGACCCCGTGATAGGACGCCTTCTGCTGCGACGGCACCAGGTGCATCTTCTTGGCCATCTTCATGTGCTTGGCGCTGGCCGGCTGCGACATGGCGAGCGACGTGGTGGCGAGGACGGCCAGCGCGAGGCCGGTCGAGAGGGTCTTGCGGATCATGAGTTCTCTCCTGGGAATAAGTTGCGCAGGCGACGCTAGCGAAAGCCGTTCCTCTCCTCGCGTGCGCCGATGACACGGCAATGACGATGAGCGGCGACCGGACGTCGATCGGTCCACTTGCATCGAGACGTGAGGCTGTTACCAGCCCAATCCATCATCGCCGTGGAAGCGGCCGCAGGAACAGGAGAAATGCGTGTCGCGCAGTGCGTCGAACGATGTTGCTGGGGATAAGACACCGAAGGCGGGCAACCCCGATCCGACGATGAAGAAGCCGGCGGGTGAGCCCTCGGGCGAGAACGTGCCGCCGAAAGGCGGAGAGAGCATGGCGCCGGCCGACAGCAAGCATGCCTACGCGCCGCTTGGCGGCGTCGAACATGAGAACGAGGCTTAAGCGCGAAGCATCCGTGCGAAGCCGAACGCCGCGATCGTGGTTATCACGAGCGAGACGACGGCGTTCCAGCCGGCAAGGGACAGGCCGAGGATACGGATGGCGACGGCGTCGCAGCGCACGACGCGCACGGTTTGGAGCTGGTGCAGGAAGTCGGCGCTGTCGGCGGCGCGGTGTGGCGTGCCGGTGCAATCGCTAGGGCCCGGCCAGAAACCCCATTCGACGCCGGCATGGTAGGTGCCGAAAGCGGCGGAGAACAGGAACAGCGCCGCAAGCAAGGCGAAGCATGAGAGCCCGAGCGATCGCGGCGCACGGGCGGCCGCCGCCACCGTGATCGCGCCGAGCGCCAAGCCGGCATAGTAGGGAAGCCGCTGCTTCAGGCAGAGCTCGCAAGGTGCGATGCCCGCCGCCTGGAAGGCGAGGGCTCCGGCGATCGTCAGCACGATCAAGGCGAGCGCGAGGACGGCGGCCCGCGTCGGGCGCCGGCACTCGCGCCGCGAGCCGACTGCATCCACGGAATCGTCGGCCATCGACGTCATTCAGATCACCTTCGCGGCGATCACGAAGCCCGCCACGACGATCAACGCGAGCCCGAACATGAAGGCGCCGAAGTAGCGCTCGAGCAGCCGCTTGATCGGCTCGCCGAAGAAGGTGAGCAGCACCGCGAGAACCAGGAAGCGCACGCCGCGCGTCACCGCGCAGAGCAGGACGAAGAGCGGCAGGTTGTAGGCCACGAGACCGCAGAAGATCGTGACGAGCTTGAAGGGGATCGGCGTCAGGCCCTTGACCAGGATGAAGGCCCAACCCCAGTGCCCGAAGAAGTGGCGCAGGTCTGCGATCCGGGTGTCGTAGCCGTAGAGATGGATCAGCCAGCGGCCGACCGACGCGTAGAGCAGGGCGCCGATGGCGTAGCCGAGCAGTGCACCGCCGACCGACCCGAGCGTGCAGATCAGCGCGTAGAGCCAGGCTCTGCGCGGCCGCGCCAACGACATCGGCACGAGGATGAGATCGGGCGGGAGCGGGAAGAACGAACTCTCGCAGAACGCGATGACCCCGAGCCACAGCGGCGCGGAGGGTTTCTCGGCAAGACCCATCGTCCAGCGATAGAGCCGCTTCGAGGCACCGTCTCCCGGCCGCGGGATCGCGGGGTCGAGCGGAAGTGCGGCGGCTTGGCTCTGGTCAGTCATCGGGGATCTCGGAGCCTTTGCGTGTTCGTCATCACGGCCTTGGGGCCGAAAGATGATCCCGTGCCGACTTTGGCATGCCACGTCTGGGTTGCGGCTTCCTTGCCACGCCGCGCCGCGCTTTGGCCACGATGCCGCCGCGCCTGTTCGACCTTACGCCACAGCGATGCTAGGAAGTCGCCATGGTGGCGACCCCCACGGCCGAGCAGGCCGCCGGCGAAATCGAAGGTGGATGGGATGATCGAGGTGCGTTGACCACGGTCCGCTCGGTCGTCTTCAACATCGCCTTCTACACGGCCTTCGCCGGGTTGATGGTGTTTGGCTTGCCGTGCCTGGCGATGCGTCGGCGCGCCTGCCTGGCCGTGATCCGCGTCTGGGCGCGAACGTCGGTTTGGCTGCTGCACGCGATCTGCGGCACGCGGATCGAGTTCCGCAATCTGCATCTCCTGCCAAAGGGAGCCTCGATCCTGGCAGTGAAGCATCAGTCGTTTCTCGAAACCTTCGCTCTGATCACGGTGCTCGACGACTTCTCCTACATCTTGAAGAAAGAGCTGACCGTCGTTCCCTTCTTCGGCTGGTATGTCAGGGCGAGCGAGCAGATCGCCTTGGACCGCTCCAAGCGAGGTGGCGCGATCGCCTTGCTGAAGACGGCCGTGCGGGAGAAGCTCGAAGCCGGGCGACAGGTCGTGATCTTCCCCGAGGGAACGCGAAAACCGATCGCCGCGCCGCCGGACTACAAGGTCGGTGTCGCGGCGCTGTGTGCAAGTTCTTGCGTGCCGTGCACCCCCGTAGCGCTCAACACCGGCCTGTTCTGGCCGCGACGATCGTTCCGACGACGGCCCGGCACGGTGGTGATCGAGTTCCTGCCGCCGATCGCGACCGGCCTCGCGAAGCGCGATTTCATGCGGGCGTTGCAGGATGCCATCGAGCCTGCGACCGAAGCCTTGGTCGCCGAGGCTTGCGCCCCGATCCGGCGCGGGCCGGCGAAGAACGACGGCGCAACCCGCGTCCTCCGTGCGGTCCCGCGGTCGTGATCGTCAGCCTGCGCCGCCGAGCACCTGCATCCGGATCTGCGACACGCCGGCGTGGAGCATGCCCAGCAGACCTGCCGCGCCTCGCGACACGTCGAGCACGCGCCCGCGCACGAACGGGCCGCGGTCGTTGACGGTCAGGATCGCCTGCCTGGCATTGGCGAGGTTGGTGACGAGGACCTTGGTTCCGAAAGGCAGCGAGCGATGCGCGCAGGTGGCCGCGCCGACGAAGCTCCCGTTGGCGGTACGGCCTCCCGCGTAAAAGGAGGCGCGTCCCTCCTGTATGCCGCCGATGCCGGCGACGCGTGGCGCTTGCACCGTCGCGTGACGAAAGAAGTGTCCGACGTGGCGAACGTAGCGTCGGTGCTCTCGCTCACCATGTCGCGCCATCGAAGCGTGGGGATGCCACCCGTGGTGTCGGCCTGTGGCTTGGGCTCCGCCATTCGGCATGGATGCTGCCGCCGCGAGCACAGCCGCGATGGTGATCGTCTTATGGGTCAAAGAGAAGTCCCCGTCTCGTTGCAGAGCGAGGCGTCCTATTGAAAGCGTGCGGCCCACGACAGTCTTGACGCAGATATTTTTAAAGTGCAGCCGCAGAAAAACCGAACGATCTTCCGTCTTTGGTGAACAGAACTATGCCGCAATTCGAACAAGACGGCGTCTCTGCCGTGAACGATCGCGATCGATCTTGTCTTTCGATCAACTCTTGAGATTACGGCAAGCTCTACTTGCCTTCGGTCGGAAAGATCGATCGTCATCGCCTTGGCGGATAGGGTGGACCGCAAGGTTTGCCGTCAAGCTTTTGACGCAAGATCCGATCGTACGGATCGCGCAAGACGGGCAGGATCATGATCTATGCGTTGGTCGCATGCCAGGAGGTCGCTCTCCTTTACGCTGCGCATTGCAGAAGGAAGAACCGTGATCGCGATCGTTCTCGCCGGTGGTCTCGCAAGCCGAATGGGCGGCGAGGAAAAAGGCTTCCTGCGCGTCGGAGGCGTCCCGATCATCGAACGAATTCTCGCCGCGCTTCGCGGGCAGTGCGAGACCATCGTCATCAATGCCAACGGAGATCCCGCGCGGTTCGCGGCGCTAGGCTGCCTGGTGGTGCCCGACACCCTGCCTGACCACCTTGGACCGCTTGCCGGTCTTCTCGCCGGGTTCGACCATGTCGCGACCCACCATCCCGGTGACAGCTTCGTCCTGACCGTACCCGCCGACGCACCTTTTCTTCCCGAGAACCTCGTCGCCAGACTGGAGGATCGCCGTGTGTCGGATGGCGCGGCGATCGTGCGGGCACGATCCGGCGACAACGCTCACGGCGTCGTGGCGTTATGGTCGGCAGGGTTACGCGAGGATCTGCGACGCGCGCTGATCGTTGAAGGGCTGCGTAAGGTGGGCGTCTTCGCCGCGCGCTATCCCCTCGCTACCGTCGAATGGTCGTCTTATCCTTTAGACCCGTTCCTGAACGTCAACACGCCCGACGATCTGATCGCCGCGGAGAGCGCTTTGGCCAGCCTCGTTGCCGGCCGGTGACAGGTGGTGAAAAGACCGTTGTCGCGGCTGTGGACAAGGCTGGAATGCTCTGCTAGCCGGATTCTGTTCCGATGAGCGAAACCGCCTTCGGTTTGCCTGGTCCAGACCAAACGGCCGCCGCGCCGACAAAGGGTGAAGCGTGCAGGTTCTCGTTCGCGACAACAACGTCGATCAGGCGCTGAAAGCGCTGAAAAAGAAGATGCAGCGCGAAGGCATCTTCCGCGAAATGAAACTGCGCGGCCACTACGAGAAACCGTCGGAGAAGCGAGCGCGCGAGCAGGCGGAGGCGGTTCGCCGCGCGCGCAAGCTGGCGCGCAAGAAACTGCAGCGCGAAGGCTTGTTGCCGATGAAACCGAAGCCTGTCGTCGCGGGGGTGCGCTGAGCGCTTCGTTTACCCTTTGGCAACGGCGGTCGGGTAAGTCCTGGTTAAGCATCTTCGCAGCGTCCAATTCTCGCCGGATTGGTTGCTCTTATGGCGGATATGCTTGCGCGCCCGACGGCTCGGGGCGACCAGGACAACGGGAATGACCGCAGCGCTTTCGTTCGACACGATCCGCCCGGCCGCGACTTTCGCGGGCGTCATCGCCTTGGCGTCGGCGCTGGCGGCCTGCGGCGGTTCGAGCGGTCTCAACGGATCCCCGAGCGCTCCCGGAACGGGCGTCGCAGAAATCACCAGGGAGACGCCCGAGGCGGCGCAGGCCAACCTCGCGTCGCTGAGCGACGTCGTCGAGCGCAATCCGCAGAGCGCCGAAGCGCTCACGACGCGCGGCGTGGCCTATGCCCGCGTCGGCCAGTTCGACAATGCCATCGGCGACTTCAGCCACGCGATCCAGATCGACCCCAACAGCTCGGCGGCCCTGACCGACCGCGCTCTGGCCTATCGCCAGACCGGCCGCAACGATGCCGCCTTGGCCGACTTCAATCGTGCCATCGCAGCCAATCCCAACCACGCGCCGGCCTATCTGGGTCGCGGCAACCTCGAGCGCACGCAGGGTCAGCTCGATCCGGCGATGAGCGACCTCAACACCGCCATCCGGCTCAACCCCGAGGATGCCCAGGCCTTCCACGCTCGTGGGCTGCTCTACCAACGCCAGGGCAACCAGCCCCAGGCGATCACCAATTTCGATAATGCGATCGACCGCGACCCCTTCAAGGCGGCGCCCTATCAAGCACGCGGCGAAAGCCTGATCGCGGTCGGAAAGCCCGACAAGGCGATCGAGGACTTCAACGCCGCGCTCAACGTCAATAATAAGAACGGCAGCGCTTGGGCAGGTCTCGGCCTCGCCTACGAGAAGCAGGGCAATCGCGCCAAGGCGTCGGAAATGTACAAGCGGGCTCTCAATTTCGATCCGCAGAACGCCACTGCGACTCAAGGCCAGGAGCGCCTCGGCCGCGCGGCCTGATCCTTGCGGCTGTTTGTGATCCGCGAGACACACTCGACACGGTTTTCGGGCGGAGGTGATCCCGCCACCGTCCAAGACGTTACGCTTGACGCTTCACCTTCCGCGCCGCTGCGCCGCCCTTGGGACATCAACATGAAGACGGTGTCGCGCCGGCTCGTCCCCCTCGTTGCAGGAGCGTTCATGTTGAACGCCTGCGCGGATCATCCCCACGGCGTGCTGATGCCGGTGATGGCCAGCGCGCCGGGGACCAGCGACGTCAACGTCCTGGTGGCGACGACGCGTGGCCAGGATGCCTCGCCCGGCATCATGTTCAATGGGCTGCGGGCGGATGCGATGGCGTTCGCCGACATCCAGGTTTCGATCCCTCCGGATTCGGCGCGGACCGTCGGGGAGGTCCAATGGCCCAAGCAGCTGCCCGGCGATCCCGCGGTCAACTTCGTGACCAAGCACACCGCGATCATCGATCGCCAGACGGCCTTGTCGCTGGTGCATAGCGAGCTTCGGCGTTCGCCCAAGAAACAGGTGCTGGTCTTCGTCCACGGCTTCAACAACAAGTTCGAGGACGCGGTCTATCGCTTCGCCCAAATCGTGCACGACAGCGGCACGGAGGCCGTGCCGGTGCTGTTCACCTGGCCCTCGAAGGGCAGTGCGCTCGCCTACGGCTACGATCGCGAGAGCTCGACCTACAGCCGCAACCAACTCGAGGACGTGCTGCAGGGCCTCTGCGCCGATCCGAGCGTTGGGGAGGTGTCGATCCTGGCGCATTCGATGGGCAATTGGCTGCTGCTCGAAAGCCTGCGCCAGATGGCGATCCGTGGCGGCCGCATCCCGCCGAAGATCAAGAACGTGCTGCTCGCGGCACCCGACGTCGACATCGACATCGCCCGCGAACAGATCGCCGACATGGGTCCGGTGAAGCCGAATTTCGTGCTGTTCTTGTCGCGTTCGGACAAGGCGCTGGAGTTGTCGAAGAACGTCTGGGGGTCGAAGGCGCGGCTCGGCGACATCGATCCGATGAAGGAGCCGTATCGTTCGATGCTGCAGCACGACAAGATCGCGGTCTACGATCTGTCGCTTCTGGGATCGAGCGGCGGGCTCAACCATGACACGTTCGCGACCAGCCCGGAGATCGTCGAGCTGATCGGCACGCGGCTTGCGCACGGACAGGCGATCACCGACGGCGGCCAGCGCTTCAGCGATACGTTGTTCACCTATTCGAGCGGCGCGTTTTCGCGCGCCGGCGACGCGGCTGGCCTGGTCGTCAGCGCCCCGACGGCGGCGATCGACATGGAGGCACGCGACAATTACAGCGAGCGCTTCAAGCAGTTTGGAAACGGCATTCTCGGCCGCTGATCGGCCGCTGATCGGTCGCTGGTCGTCTTTGGCGGGCAAACGAGCGGCTCAGGACTTGAGAGGCTTGCTCTCGGTCACCTTCCACTCGCCGGCTGATTCGGCGCAGGCGGTGCCATGCAGCTTTCGGGTCGAGTCGCCCTGTTTCAACTCGCCGATGAAGCCACGGCAGATCTTGCCGTCCCTACTGAAGGCCTTTTCTATGGCGGTGAACGCGCCCATGTCGCCGGACTTGGCGTTGTCCCACTTCACCGTCGCGCCATCGCCCTGCGGATCGAGCGCGGTGGCCAGCGCCGCCTTTTCGCGGCGGCGCCCCTCTTCGTCGAGAAGGCGGCCGAACGGGATGGGCGAGTTCGAGGCGGTGACATCGTCGCCGGGCAAGAGTGAGGCCATCGGGAACGACATCGCGCAGCCGCCGAGCACCGGAGCGAAGGCGAAGAAGACGCACCAGCCGAGCCGGCGGACAAGCCGGCATTCGGGTGACGTCCCCGGTGTGGCTGCGTTAAGGGTGAAATCGTGGGGCACGCCGGAACTCACGCACTCAAATCCATCACGAGGACGTTATTTTGGCCGAGTTAAAGACGTGTGAGCTTTCGGTCGCGGACGATCCTTTCGTGCTGTTCGGCACGTGGCAGGAGGCGGCAGGGTTAACGGAGCCCAACGATCCGACCGCCATGGCGGTGGCGAGCGTCGATTCCGCCGGCCTGCCCGACCTCAGGATGGTCCTGTGCAAGGCCTGGAACGAGCGCGGCTTCGTCTTCTACACCAACTTCGAAAGCGCGAAGGGCCGCGAGTTGCAGGCGCAGCCCAAGGCGGCGGCCTTGTTTCATTGGAAGAGCCAGCGCAAGCAAGTTCGCATCCGCGGCCCGATCGAGGTCGTGAGCGACGCCGAGGCCGACGCCTATTTCGCCGGCCGCCCGCGTGGCAGCCGCATCGGGGCCTGGGCCAGCGCGCAATCGCGCCCGATCGCGTCGCGCGCCGCGCTCGAGCAGGCTGTCACCGATGTCGAAGCGCGGTACCCCGACGAGATCGTGCCGCGACCGCCGCACTGGAGTGGCTTTCGCATCCTGCCACTCCAGATCGAGTTCTGGTCGGACGGCGAGTTCCGGCTCCACGATCGCATCCTGTTCGCACGCGAGACATCGGCGAGCGCGTGGACCAAGGCGCGTCTGTCGCCGTGACCGCCGCAACCGTCCCCGCCGTCGACGATCGCAGCTACCCGTCGCGTCCGATCCTGGCTGCAAGCGTCGCCGTCATCCGCGACGACCGCGTACTGTTGGCGCGCCGCGCGAGGCCACCCGGTGCGGGCCGCTTCAGCCTGCCGGGCGGCCTTGTCGAGCCGGGCGAGACCTTGACCGAGGCAGCGTTGCGTGAACTCGAGGAGGAAACCGGCGTCTACGCCCGGATCCTCGCCTTCAACCGTCACGTCGAGGTCGTCGAGCACGATGAGGTCGGCGCCGTTCGACGGCACTTCGTCGTCGCCTCGTTCGTCGCAGCGTGGCTCTCGGGCGAGGGTGTCACCGGGCCGGAAGCCAGCGAAATCCTCTGGGCCAATCGCGCCGATCTCGCGGTTCTGCCCGTGACCGACCAACTCCTGCCCGTGCTCGAAGGCGCCTGGCAGCTGGCGGCCCTCGCGTCGTGACGCGCGCTTCCGCCGCCCGCGTCGCGATCGCCGCTTCGGCGATGCTGTCGGTCCAGCCGTCTGTGGCGGCCACGCATTCGCGCAAGGCGGAGAAAGCCGTCGTGGCACCGACGCCCTCGCCACCTCCCGCGACGCCACCCGACGATCGCCCCTACGATCCGCAGTTGCTGCGCCTGGCCGAGGTGCTCGGCGCGCTGACCACCATGCGTCAGCTCTGCGGCGCCCCCGATGCCGGCCAATGGCGCCAGCGCATGCAGGCCCTGCTCGACGCGGAAGGGAGCCCGCCCGCGCGCAAGGATCGGCTCGCCGGTGCCTACAATCGCGGCCTGCAAGGATACGGATTGACCTATCGCACCTGCACGGCGAACGCGCGGTTGGTGATCCGGCGCTTTCTCGACGAGAGCAGCCGCCTCGCGCACGACATCGGCAACCGTTACCGCGCGAGTTGAACCGCGGGTCGCGCGGCCTGCCGTTTGCGCCTATATGCCGAGCACCGAAGACAGGATCGCCCGCCCTCCATGAACATGCTCGATTCCGTGAGGCGCCAGCTTACGCCGGTCCACCCCGAGGGCTACAAGTTCATCGCGATCTTCGCGATCGTCACGGTCGGCCTGGCCTGGTTGTGGCAGCCGCTCGGCTGGGTCGGGGCCATCTTGACCTGCTGGTGCGTTTACTTCTTCCGCGACCCGGCTCGGACCACACCGCTCGATGCCGACCTCGTGGTGTCGCCGGCCGACGGCATCGTCTCGTCGGTGGGCTTCTTCGCGCCGCCGCCGGAACTCGGCCTCGGGCCCGAGAAGATGCAGCGCATCTCGGTGTTCATGTCGGTGTTCGACTGTCACGTGAACCGGATGCCGGTGGCCGGGCGCATCGCCAAGGTCGCCTACCGCCCCGGGCTCTTCGTCAACGCCGATCTCGACAAGGCGAGCGAGGACAACGAGCGCAACGCGCTGGCCATCGAGACGCCGCGCGGGCGCTTCGGCGTGGTGCAGATCGCCGGTCTAGTGGCGCGGCGGATCGTCTGCTTCAACAAGCAGGGCGACATATTGGTCGCCGGCGAGCGCTTCGGCTTGATCCGCTTCGGCTCGCGCGTCGACGTGTACTGCCCCCGCGACGTGCGGCCGATGGTGGCGGTCGGCTCGAAGGCGGTCGCCGGCGAGACGGTGCTGGCGGATTACGGCTCGGTGTCGGGCGCGCGATTGTTTCGTGCGGGATGACCGACGCGACGAGGGCGGCCGAAGCCGTCCTCGCCATTGTCGACGACGTCGAGGTCAGTAGCGCGCGCGGACCAACGCGGCGCCGCACTGCAGCTCGAGCTGCGAGTAAAGGTCGATGTTGTTGTAGATGAAACCGCCCGACTTGATCGGCACGATCGGCGGGATGATGCCCTGGACGAAGCCGAGGCTGTAGGGCGTCGGGTTCAGCGCCTGCCACGTTCCGTCCGGCGCCTTGGCGAAGTTCGGGCACACGATCGTGCTGTAGCCGGTAGTGGGGCCGAACTGCACGACGACCGGCGGAGTCTTGCCCGGGGTCAGAACGGGGAACGGCGTCATGGGAGCCGGCGGCGGCGGAGCAGCGAAATCGGCAGCCGAAGCGGCGGTCGCGACGCCGACGGCGGCGATGACCATCAAAGACAGAACGGTATTCTTCATGGACCTGAGACCCCCTGCGAAGCGATCGCTCCGAAGGGAGCAAAGCGCCGTGAACCCTTTGTGACCGATTTGCGAAAAGAGCCGACCCCGACTCTTTTCGAACAAAGTCAAGCCTAAGTCACCCGAAGGCTTGGTCCGGTCAATATCGGCTTGGCGCGTGCCGGCAGAAACCATCGAGGTGTCTCCCTGAGGCCATGATCGCTTCAGGAACTTAGAAGCTCGGCTGACGTTTGTTTTTGTAGCGGTGGAGACGTGAGCATGATCGGGATCGGGATCGGGATCGGGATCGGGATTGGGCGGGGCGTAGCGACGGCGGCGTTGGTCGTCTTGGGTGCTAGCGGTGCGTCCGCTCAGGTTCGCTATCAGCCTTACGCCCCCGTGGCCCCCACGCCTTACGGCTACCCCGTGCCGTACGGATATGTGCAGCCAGACGAGACGCTGGGCACCAGCCCGTCGTTCGTGGTCAATCCCTATGCCTACGGGCGTCAGCCCGTCGTCACGGTCACGCGTCGGTGCCAATATCCTGATGGCTGGAACGTCACCGACTTCGACCGAGACATCAACGGTATCCCGGCCGGGATCGATCACACGTGCCCAGCGCCCGCCGGCCTCCGTTCCGCCTACTGATCTCGACCTGGGAACCCGCGTGATGCTTCTTAAAACGTTGGCTTTGTCCGGCTTGATCGCTGCGACCGTCGTCGGGCTGTCCGATACGGCATCCGCTCGCGTCGTCCATCGTCACTACCGGCATTATGGCTATCGCCATGGCGGCGGTGGCCATGCAGCCGGTGCCGCAGTCGCCGGAGCCGCGCTAGGCCTTTTGGGAGCGGGGATCGCGGGCGCGGCGGCTGCCGATAACGGTTATGGCTATGGTTACCCAGCCTACGGGAGCGGCAATCCCGGTTATGGCTACTACGGTCCGGGCTACGGATATTACGGCTACTGAACTCGCGCTGTGGGCGACGGTTTTCGCGCGGCATCGTTCATCGATTCGGCGTCAGTCGTGCGAGCCGGTCGAGGGCGCCTTGCAGGATGTAGGCGGCGGCCATTCGGTCGACGACCTTGGCGCGTTTGGCCCGCGACACGTCCTGCTCGATGAGGCTGCGCGTCACAGCCGCCGTCGAGAGCCGCTCGTCCCACAGCACGAAAGGCAGCGCGGTCAGCGGTGCCATGCTGCGGATGAAAGCGCGCGTGGCTTGGACGCGTGGGCCTTCCGTTCCATCCATGTTCAACGGGAGCCCCGCAACGAGCGCGGCCACCCCCAGGTTGCCGATCTGCGCGACGAGGAGCGTCGCGTCCTGAGTGAAGCGGGTGCGCCGGATCGTGGTCACCGGGGTCGCGAACCGCCGTTCGACATCGGAGACGGCGATGCCGATCGTCTTTGTGCCGAGGTCGAGGCCCATGATGCGGTCGCCCCGACCCAACAGGCCGGCGAGGGCTTCGATCGCGACGATGTTGGGGGCCATCGATGTCCGAGTTCGGGTCAAGTCCGCGGGGATCGTGACTTCGCGAGAAGCCGGGTGCTATAGGCGAACCGCCTGTCCATCGGAACCCCGCATGTCGGTCGATCTCACCACGGTGCGCCGCATCGCCCATCTCGCCCGGATCAAGGTGCCGGACGAAGAGGTCGCCGGCCTTCAAGGTGAGCTCAACGCCATCCTGAGCTTCGTCGAGACGCTGTCCGAAGTCGATGTCGAGGGCATCGAGCCGATGACCTCGGTCATGCCGATGCGCATGGCGACGCGCGACGACGTCGTGAACGACGGTGGGATCGCGGTGGCCGTCACCGCCAACGCGCCGGCGGCCGAAGACCATTTCTTCACGGTGCCGAAGGTCATCGAGTAAAGGGGCTTCGCTCGCGGGTTCTTCGCCCATCAAGCCCGACTCAAGAAAGCCCGAGATTGTCCGACCTCACATCCCTGACCCTCGCCGAGGCGCGCGACGGCCTCAACGCCAAGCGCTTTTCCGCCGTCGAGCTCGCTACGGCGCAAAGCGCGGCCGTCACTGCCGCCAAGGCGCTGAATTGCTTCATCGTCGAGACGCCGGAGCTCGCGATCACGCAGGCCCGCGTGTCCGATACGCTGCTCGCCTCGGACTCGGGACGCCCGCTCGAGGGCATTCCGCTCGCCATCAAGGATCTCTACTGCACCAAGTCCGTGCAGACGACGGCCGGCAGTCGGATCCTCGAAGGCTTCATGCCGCCCTACGAATCGACCGTGTCGGCCAATCTCTGGCGCGCCGGCGCCAACATGCTCGGTAAGCTCAACCTCGACGAATTCGCGATGGGATCGTCGAACGAGACCTCTTATTTCGGCCCGGTGGTCTCGCCCTGGCGTCGCCCGGGCAGCGACGCCAAGCTGGTGCCCGGCGGATCCTCCGGCGGCTCGGCCGCGGCCGTCGCGGCGCGGCTCTGCTTCGGTGCGACGGCGACCGACACCGGCGGCTCGATCCGCCAGCCCGCAGCCTTCACCGGCACGGTGGGAATCAAACCCACCTACGGGCGCTGCTCGCGCTGGGGCATCGTCGCTTTCGCCTCCTCGCTCGACCAGGCCGGCCCGATCGCCCGCGACGTGCGCGACTGCGCGATCCTCTTGGGGTGCATGGCCGGCCACGATCCGAAGGACACGACGTCGGTGGACTTGCCCGTGCCGGACTACGAGGCCGCCGTCGACCGTGGCGTGAGGGGCCTGCGCATCGGCATCCCCCGGGAATACCGGATGGACGGCATGTCCGCCGAGATCGAGGCGCTGTGGCAGCAAGGCATCGACTGGCTGCGCGACGCCGGTGCGGAGATCGTCGACATCTCGCTGCCGCACACGAAATACGCGCTCGCTGCCTACTATATCGTGGCGCCCGCGGAGGCCTCGTCCAACCTCGCGCGCTACGACGGCGTGCGCTACGGCCTGCGCGTGCCGGGCCGCGACATCGTCGACATGTACGAGCAGACCCGCGCCGCCGGTTTCGGCAGGGAGGTACGCCGCCGGATCATGATCGGCACCTACGTGCTGTCCGCCGGCTATTACGACGCCTATTACGTGCGTGCCCAGAAGATCCGCACGCTGATCAAGCGCGACTTCGAGGACGCGTTCGCCGCTGGCGTCGACGCGATCCTGACCCCTGCGACGCCGTCCGCCGCCTTCGCGCAGGGTGAGAAAGGGTCGGGCGATCCGATCGAGATGTACCTCAACGACGTCTTCACCGTGACGGTGAACATGGCGGGATTGCCCGGCATCGCCGTCCCCGCCGGCCTCTCGAAGGAAGGTCTGCCGCTCGGCCTGCAGCTGATCGGTCGCGCCTTCGACGAGGAAACGCTGTTCGCCGTCGCCGGAGCGATCGAGAAGGCCGCGCCGAAGGTGGAGTTGCCGCAGCGGTGGTGGTGAACAACGGAGCGCAGCGTGCGTCGAGCCGGCAAAAACGCGCACGGCATCTTGTTCGACTGCTGAGGACATTTATTTCGACAAACCTGTCGCGTCGAGTAGTCGCTTCATCTCGCCCGTAGGAGCCAGAGATAAAGGCCGCCGACACCGCTAGCGCCAAGCGATGTCTCCACACTCTTGGTCCGGATGATGACGTCTTGGCGGTTCATCAGGTCGGTATGATGCATCTATCGCTCGATGATATCTTCCCTGTCGGCACACATCTTACATTTCTGAGATTGGTCGACGATGCCCCGCCCCTCCGAAGACGACCTCATCGCCCGCTACCTCGCCCCGCTGGCCGGCCCGGGCGGGCTCGGGCTGCGCGACGACGCCGCGATCGCGACCCCGCCGCCGGGCCACGACCTCGTCGTCACCAAGGACATGCTAATTGCCGGCGTGCACTTCTTTCCCGACGATCCGCCCGACGCCATCGCGCGCAAAGCGCTGCGGGTAAACCTGTCCGATCTCGCCGCCAAGGGAGCCTCGCCCACCGGCATCCTGCTCGGCTTGGGACTGCCGGCCGACTGGACGGAAGATTGGCTCGCCGGCTTCGTGTCGGGTCTGGCCGACGATTGCCGCGCTTTCGCTTGCCCCTTGATCGGGGGCGACACGGTTGCGATGCCCTCGACCGATCGGGCGGGTCCGCTCACGCTCTCCATCACCGCCTTCGGCACGGTTGCGACCGGGCGCATGGTGCCGCGCACCGGGGCGCGGGTCGGCGACCATGTCTACGTCAGCGGCACGATCGGCGATGCCGTGCTCGGCCTGTTCATCCGCTGGGATCGCCTGGAGGACCGCGCCTGGATCGCCGCGCTCGATCCGGGGCACCGCGCCGCGCTGCTCGCCCGCCATCTCCGCCCCGAGCCGCGACTCGATTTATGCGAGGCGCTGAAGTCCCACGCGCGCTGCGCCATGGACGTCTCCGATGGCTTCCTGGGCGACCTCGCCAAGATGTTGCGGCTGGAAGGTCTGGGTACGAGGTTTTCCGTCGTCGATGTCCCGTTGTCGGACGCCGTGCGGGCGGCCGTCGCGATCGAGCCGCGATTGCTGGAGGCGGCGCTCGCCGGAGGCGACGATTACGAGATCGTCTGCTGCGTGCCGGCGGACCGGTCGGCCGATTTCGAAGCCGAGGCTTTTCGCGCGCAAATCGCGGTTGGACACGTCGCAACCGCGTCGGACTGCGAGTTTTCCGCAGTCGATGCCGGCGGCCGACCGGTGGTGACGACCAGCGGAAGCTTCCAGCATTTCGTCTCTCGAGGACCCTAAGCGATCATTTCGCGGTCTGCAGCGGCGGCGCCGTGCCGCCTTCAGGCACCGGTACCTGCGCGACGTTCAGCGTCATGCACACCGTGTCATAGTAGCCCTGTACGGCGACGAGATCGATCACGCCGCGCTTGCCGAAGCGTTGCTCGGTGGCGGCAAAGGTGGCGTCGGAGACCGTCGTGTCGCGCCGCAGCTCCTGCGTGAAACGATAGACCAGCGCCTCGTCCGAGCTCATGGCGGATGGTTCGCGACCGGCCGCGAGGTCGGCGAGCACGGCGGGCTCGACGCCTTCCTTCAGCGCCAGCGGGTAATGGTAGGCCCACTCGAACTGCGAGTTCCAGCTTCGACCAGCGAGGAGGATCGCGAACTCGCTGAGTCGCTTCGGGAGCGACGATCGGAAGCGCACGTATTCGCCCACCTTCTGCAGGCGATCGGCGAGGTCGGGACTGACCAGCCAGGCCTTGAACGGGCCGGCGGCGTTCTTGCGGGGCCCCGAAGCGATGGCGTCCATGATCGCCTTCTGCTCGGGCGACATCTGCGACGGCGGGATCTCGGGAAAGCGCTCGGCCGCGAACGTCGGCGGCGCGAAGCACGAAGCGAGCAGCAGTCCGAGCCATCTCTTCATGACACTCTGATCTCCGTTTCGCCGGGAATTCGATGGTCGTTTCTAGAGACGGTCCAGCCTCTTTCCCATAGCCTTTCGTCGGCCGCTTTCCTCAATTGCGGAGGCTCGGTCTTTCCGCCTATGGTCCGCCCCGCTCGGCACCCGGCGACACGATCGGAGGAGGGCGAGGCGACGGGAGACGCTCGACGATGCTTGGACTCTGGTTGGTCATCCTCGGCGGCTTGCTGTCGATCGTCTACGGAATCGTTACCACCAGCCAGCTTATGGCAGCCGACACCGGCAACGCCCGCATGCAGGAGATCGCCGGCGCCATCGCCGAGGGCGCGCAGGCCTATCTCCGCCGCCAGTACCTCACGATTGCCGGCGTCGGTGTGGTCATCTTCGTCATCCTCGGCTTCCTGCTGTCCTGGCCGGTGGCGATCGGCTTCCTGATCGGCGCGGTGCTGTCGGGCATGGCCGGCTTCATCGGGATGAACGTCTCGGTGCGCGCCAACGTCCGCACGGCGCAGGGTGCCTCGCTGTCGCTGGCGCGCGGCCTCGAGATCTCGTTCAAGGCGGGCGCCATCACCGGCATGCTGGTCGCCGGATTGGCCCTGCTCGGCGTCGCCGTCTACTACATGATCCTGACCGGGCCGATGGGCCACGAGCCCTCCAGCCGCGAGGTCATCGATGCGCTGGTGGCCCTGGGCTTCGGCGCCTCGCTGATCTCGATCTTCGCCCGACTCGGCGGCGGCATCTTCACCAAGGGCGCCGACGTCGGCGCCGACCTCGTCGGCAAGGTCGAGGCCGGCATCCCCGAGGATGACCCGCGCAATCCCGCCACCATCGCCGACAACGTGGGCGACAACGTCGGCGATTGCGCCGGCATGGCCGCCGACCTCTTCGAGACCTACGCCGTCACCGTGGTCGCCACCATGGTGCTGGCGGCGATCTATTTCGCCGGCACGCCGATCCTGCGCATGGCGATGCTGTACCCCCTCGCCATCTGCGCCACCTGCATCGTCACCTCGATCGCCGGCACCTATGCCGTGAAGCTCGGCGCCAACGGCTCGATCATGGGCGCGCTCTACAAGGGCCTGATCGCCACCGGCCTGCTGTCGATCGTCGGCCTCGCGATCGCCACCTACTTCACCGTCGGCTTCGGCGAGCTTGCCCAGACCACCGGTTCGCCCGGCGGCGCCGTGGCCACCACCATCACCGGAGCCCGGTTGTTCGCCTGCGGGCTGGTCGGCCTCGTCGTCACGGCCCTCATCGTCGTCATCACCGAGTATTACACCGGCACCGGCAAGCGCCCGGTCGTGTCGATCGCTCAGGCCTCGGTGACCGGCCACGGCACCAACGTCATCCAGGGCCTCGCCGTCTCGCTCGAATCGACCGCGCTGCCGGCGCTGGTGATCATCGGCGGCATCATCGCGACCTACCAGCTCGCCGGCCTCTTCGGCCTGGCGATCTCCGTCACCACCATGCTCGGCCTGGCCGGCATGATCGTCGCGCTCGACGCCTTCGGTCCGGTGACCGACAACGCCGGCGGCATCGCCGAGATGGCCGGGCTGCCGTCCGAGGTGCGGCACTCGACCGACGCGCTCGATGCCGTCGGCAACACCACCAAAGCCGTCACCAAGGGCTACGCGATCGGCTCGGCCGGCCTCGGCGCACTGGTGCTGTTCGCCGCCTATTCTGGCGACCTCAACTACTTCGCCGCGCATTCCGACCAGTACCGCTACTTCGAGGGCCTGGCCGGCAAGATCTCCTTCGATCTCTCCAATCCCTACGTCGTGGCGGGACTGATCTTCGGCGGTCTCATCCCCTATCTCTTCGGCGGCATCGCGATGACCGCGGTGGGCCGCGCCGCCGGTTCGGTGGTGGAGGAGGTGCGCCGCCAGTTTCACGACGATGCCGGCATCATGGCCGGCACCTCGCGGCCGAACTACGCCCGCGCGGTGGATCTGCTCACCAAAGCGGCGATTAAGGAGATGATCATCCCCTCGCTGCTGCCGGTGCTGGCGCCGTTCATCGTCTATTTCGGCGTCCTCTTCATCTCCGGTTCCAAGGCCTCGGCCTTCGCCGCGCTCGGCGCCTCGCTGCTCGGCGTGATCGTCAACGGCCTATTCGTCGCCATCTCGATGACGTCGGGCGGCGGCGCCTGGGACAACGCCAAGAAGA
>CAXTVT010000013.1:0-56634 GCA_964247745.1 uncultured Beijerinckiaceae bacterium | reverse complement strand
TCTACGGCTGGCGCGGCGCCGAAGTCGACAACATCCTGCGCTTCGAGAAGGATTTTCCCGGCGCCACGGTGATCCGCCTGGAGCGCAACTATCGCTCCACCGGGCATATCCTCGCCACCGCCGCCGGCCTGATCGCCAAGAACGAGGGGCGGCTCGGCAAGACGCTGTTCACCGACGGCGAGGACGGCACCAAGCCGACCGTCACCGGCATCTGGGACTCCGAGGAGGAGGCGCGCCAGGTCGGGGAGGAGATCGAGCAGCTTCAGCATAAGGGGCACTCGCTCGAGGAGATCGCCATCCTTTGCCGCGCCTCGTTCCAGATGCGCGAGTTCGAGGAGCGCTTCATCACGCTCGGCCTGCCCTACCGCGTGATCGGCGGCCCGCGCTTCTACGAGCGCATGGAGATCCGCGACGCGCTGGCCTACCTGCGCTGCGTCGCGCAGCCGGCCGACGATCTCGCCTTCGAGCGCATCGTCAACACGCCCAAGCGCGGCCTGGGCGACGCCACCATCCAGCTGCTGCACGACCATGCCCGCAGCGAGCGCATCCCGTTGATGGCCTCGGCCCGCACGCTGACCGAGACGGAGGAGCTGAAGCCCAAGCAGCGCCAGGTGTTGCGCGCCCTGACCGAGGATTTTTCCCGCTGGGCGTCGCTGATCGACACCAAGCCGCATTCCGAGCTGGCCGAGCAGGTGCTGGAGGAGAGCGGCTACACCGAGATGTGGCAGAAGGACCGCACCGCCGAGGCGGCCGGCCGGCTCGAGAACCTCAAGGAGCTGGTGCGCTCGATGGAGGAGTTTCCCGACCTTGCGTCCTTCCTCGAGCATATCTCGCTGGTCATGGAGGCGTCCGACAAGGGTGGCGGCGAGAAGGTCAGCGTGATGACGCTGCACGCCGCAAAGGGTCTCGAGTTCGAGACGGTGTTCCTGCCGGGTTGGGAGGAGGGCCTGTTCCCGCACCAGCGCTCCCTCGACGAGAGCGGCCGCGCCGGGCTCGAGGAGGAGCGCCGCCTCGCCTATGTCGGGGTCACCCGCGCCAAGCGCCGCGCCAAGATCTATTTCGCAACCAACCGCCGCATTCACGGGCTGTGGCAGACGACGATCCCCTCGCGCTTCCTCGACGAGCTGCCGGAGGCTCACGTCGAGGTGATCGAGGCGGCCAACGGCAACGCCTACGGCGGCTACGCCCAGTCGCGCTTCTCCAACATGGACCAGTTCGTCTCGCCCTACGCGACGCCCGGCTGGCAGCGAGCCCAGAAGCGCGCCGAGCCGGCCCGATCCGCCGGCGCCGGGCGCTTCGCCGAAGCCTCGTCGCGTCGCGGGCCGCTGCAGATCGAGGGCGAGCTGGTGGCGAAGTCGACCGTGGCGTCGGGCATGAGCAAGGGCATGCGCGTGTTTCATCAAAAATTCGGGCCGGGCTCCGTGGCGGCCGTCGACGGCAACAAGCTGACCGTCGACTTCGACAAGGCCGGCCGCAAGATGGTGCTCGAGAGTTTCCTCCAGGCGACATGATGACAGCCCGACCGAAGCCGACGCACGGCCTGGAGCGCGCCGTGGCGAAATACGAGGCGAAGCTCGCCAAGGCGGCGAACCCGACGCAGCGCCAGTATGCCTCGAACATGCTGCGCATGGCGCGCGCGGCCCTCGCCGAGGCGCGCGGCGGCGACGCGGACGGTGAGGTGGTCGACCTCCACCCCGACGAATACGAGGCGAAGTAGCCGGTCTCGCCGACACACTCCGCTGTCGCGCGCCACCGTTTGCGCTATGCTGCGGCGATGACTCGCGCGTCGTCCCCTGCCACCCACGTCTCCTGCGCGATCGAGACCTTCCCGATCGCCGGCCGCTTCGTCATCGCGCGCGGCGCCAAGACCGAGGCGCAGGTGGTGGTGGCCACGATCTCGGACGGCTTGGCCACGGGTCGCGGCGAATGCGTGCCCTACGCCCGCTACGGCGAGAGCGTCGCGAGCGTCGCCGCCGCCATCGACGGCGTGCGGGTGGCCCTCGAGCAGAGACCGCGTCGCGCGCGCCTGCAGGACCTGCTGCCGCCCGGCGCCGCGCGCAACGCCTTGGATTGCGCGCTCTGGGATCTCGAGGCGAAGCAGAGCGGCGTGCCGGTGTGGCGCAGCGCCGGCCTTCCACGGCCCGCGCCGGCCGTCACCGCCTTCACGATCTCGGTCGGGACGCCCGACGACATGGCGGAGGCGGCCCACAAGGCCGCGGCGCGACCGCTGCTCAAGGTCAAGCTCGGTGGCGCCGGCGACCACGATCGCATCGCGGCGGTGCGAAGGGCCGCGCCCAAGGCCGCGCTGATCGTCGATGCCAACGAGAGCTGGGCCGAGATCGACCTCGCCAAGATGATCAGGTGCTGCGCCGATGCCGGCGTGGCGCTGATCGAACAGCCGCTCCCGGCCGGCGCCGACGCCGCGCTCGCCAGCGTCCGGCATCTCGTGCCGATCTGCGCCGACGAGAGCGTGCACGACCGCCACGACCTCGCCGCGTTGCGCGGCCGCTACGACGCCGTCAACATCAAGCTGGACAAGGCCGGCGGCCTTACCGAAGCGCTCGCCATGGTCGAGAGTGCCGAAGCCGCCGGTTTCACCCTGATGATCGGGTGCATGGTCGGCACCTCGCTGGCGATGGCCCCGGCGATGCTGCTCGCCTCGCGCGCCCGGTTCGTCGACCTCGACGGCCCGCTGCTGCTCGCGCACGATCGTCCCGGAGGGCTCAGGTACGACGGTTCGCTCGTGCAGCCGCCAGACGCGGCACTCTGGGGTTGAACAACAATCGGCGCTGCCGCCGACGTTCACCATGCTTTGGAGGAGGTTCGGTGTTCCTCTGCACAAGCCTTGAAGTCGAAGCGGCCATCTTGTCATCGCAGCGCAACACGACTCTGCTCTAGCAGGTTTCCTGGATCCCTATCCAAGGCAGGTCCCGCGTGAACGAAGACCCGGACGCCACCCACTACCGCACGCTGTTCGTGTCCGACTTGCACCTGGGCAAGCGCGGCTGCCAGGCGGACCTGTTCCTCGATTTCCTGCGCTATCACGACGCCGACACGATCTACCTCGTGGGCGACATCATCGACGGCTGGGCGCTCAAGGGCGGCTGGTATTGGCCGCAATCCCACAACGACGTCATCCAGAAGCTCTTGCGCAAGGTGCGCAAGGGCACCCGCATGATCTTGGTGCCGGGCAACCACGACGAGTTCGCCCGCGACTACCTCGGCATGAATTTCGGCGGCGTGGAGGTGATGGATTCGGCGGTCCACGAGATGGCGGCGGGCGAGCGTTTCCTGATCATCCACGGTGACCAGTTCGACATCGTCGTCACCCACAGCCGCTGGCTCGCCCTGCTCGGCGACTGGGCCTACGAAGTGGCGCTTTACTCCAACCGCTGGTTCAACAAGGCGCGCCGCGCGCTCGGATTCCCGTACTGGTCGTTCTCGGCCTGGGCCAAGCTCAAGGTGAAGGACGCCGTGAACTTCATCGGCTCGTTCGAGAAGACGCTCACGGAAGAGGCCCGCAAGCGCGACTGTCAGGGCGTCGTCTGCGGCCACATCCATCACGCCGTGATCCGCGACATGGACGGCATCACCTACGTGAACATCGGCGATTTCGTCGAATCCTGCACCGCGGTGGCCGAGCACGCGGACGGCCGGCTCGAGATCATCACCTGGCAGACGACCGGCGCCGCCCAGCAGCTCGCCGCAGCCGTCCCCGCGCGGGAGCTGCCTTCCCGCGCGCCGGCGGAAGCCGTCGCCTGATGCGACTGCTGATCGCGACCGATGCCTTTCGACCCCAGGTCAACGGCGTGGTGCGATCGCTCGAGCAGCTGGCGGAGGCGGCCCAGGCGCTCGGCGTCACGATCGACTTCCTCAGCCCGCAGGGCTTCCCGACCATCCCGCTGCCGACCTACGCCGAGATCCGGCTGGCGCTGACCGGCCTGCGCGGCGTCGCCGATCGAATCGCCGCCATGGAGAAGTCCGGCGGCTTCGACCACATCCACATCGCGACCGAAGGACCGATCGGCTACGCCGCGCGGCGCTTCTGCCTGCGCCGAAAGCGCGCCTTCACGACGAGCTATCATACGCGATTTCCCGAATACATCTCCGCCCGTTCGCCGGTGCCGGAAGCGCTGACCTACGAGCTGCTGCGTCGCTTCCACAGCGCCGCCGACGGCACCATGGTCGCGACGCCGAGCCTGATGCGCGAACTCGGCGCGCGCGGCTTCCCGCGTCTGATGCGCTGGTCGCGCGGGGTCGACGGCGTGCGCTTCCATCCGGCCAAGCGCGGACCATGGGACATCCCGCGCCCGATCTTCCTCTACGCCGGGAGGCTGGCGCCGGAAAAGAACCTCGACGCCTTCCTCTCGCTCGACCTGCCCGGCTCGAAGGTGCTGGTCGGCGACGGGCCCTCGTCCGGGAGCCTGCGTCGCGCCTACCCGGCCGCGCATTTCCTCGGTCTGCGAAAAGGCGAGGACCTGGCGCGGATCTATGCCTCGGCGGACGTCTTCGTCTTTCCCAGCCGCACCGATACGTTCGGCATGGTGCTGCTGGAAGCGCTGGCGAGCGGCCTGCCGGTGGCGGCGATGCCGGTCCCGGGCCCCCTCGACGTCATCGGCGACAGCGGCGCCGGCGCGCTCGACCGCAACCTGCGTGCGGCCTGTCTCGCCGCTCTCGAGATCCCGCGGGAGCGGGCGCGGGCGCATGCCGAGACCTTCACCTGGGAGGCGGCGACGCAGCAATTCCTGGCCAACGTGGCGGCGGCCAAGGCCGGACACGCAGCCCGCGCCGGCGGAAACGCCGAGGCGTCAGGAAAACAGGGCCAGCTTCTCCGCGAGCGGCAAGCCGTCAAGCGCTGACAGCGCGGCGAGCCGCGGATCGTCGGGCCCCTGCCGCATGAACGAAGCGGGCAGGTCGGCTCGCGGCAACCGCACCGGCGGCGCGGGCGCGTCCGTGCGCGTGGCATCGGCCGCCGCCTTCGGCTCGGAAGCCTCGGCTGGCGGCAGGGCCTTGGCCGCCGCGACACGCGCGGCCTCGGGTTTCGAGGGCAAGGCGCCGCGCCCCGGACCCCGCATCATCCCGGCCACGGCGCGCGCCTGGAGCTCGACCGACTCGGGGAAGCGCGGATCGATGCCGGCGTCGCGCATCTCGCCCGAGAGCGTTTCGAGCTGAGCCGCGATTTCCTTGACCCGCTGCATCAGCAGGCGGATCGAGGGATCGGATGGCGGCAGCGCCGGCTGGCCGCCCGAGACCACGCTCTCGATCCGCCCCATCGCGTCGAGCAGCTGGCGCAGCTCCGCCGTCCGGTTCCGGCGCGCGAACTCCCCGAGGAACCAGCGTCCGCGCACCGTCTCGGTGACGGCCGCTTCGATGGTCTCGTAGTCGACCTCGCTCATGCCCTGAGGCGGCGGCAGCGGCGCCATGCGCCCTCACTCTTTGTTCGAATCAGACGCAAAAGAATTGAGCACGGCGACCGGCCCGGCAAGCCGAAATCCAACCTTTGTTCGCTTGCTCTCGCCAGCGCCTGCGTGGCAAGGGCGACGACCGGGCGAAAAGCCGACGAAGACCATCAGGGAAGGGAACGTCATGCCGACCGATATCGAGATCGCGCGCGCCGCGACGCCCGAGCCGATCGCCAAGATCGCCGAGCGCCTGGACATCCCGGCCGACGCGCTCATTCCCTACGGTCGCGGCATCGCCAAGATCGACACCAAGTTCGTCGAGGCGGCCGGCAAGTCCGGCAAGAAGGGCAAGCTGATCCTCGTCACCGCCATCAACCCGACCGCGGCGGGCGAGGGCAAGACGACCACCACCGTCGGTCTCGCCGACGCGCTGCGCCAGATCGGCAAGAAGTCGGCGGTGGCCATGCGCGAGCCTTCGTTGGGCCCGTGCTTCGGCGTCAAGGGCGGCGCCGCGGGCGGCGGCTACAGCCAGGTGATCCCGATGGAGCAGATCAACCTGCACTTCACCGGCGACTTCCACGCCATCACCGCCGCCAACAACCTGCTCGCGGCGCTCATCGACAACCACATCTACCACGGCAACAAGCTCGGCCTCGACGCCCGCCGCATCTCCTGGGCTCGCGCGGTCGACATGAACGACCGCTCGCTGCGCGACATCGTGATCGCGCTCGGCGGCCCGGCCAACGGCTTCCCGCGCCAGACCAAGTTCGACATCTCCGTCGCCTCCGAGATCATGGCCGTGTTCTGCCTGGCCACGAACATCAAGGACCTTCAGGAGCGGCTGGCGAAGATGATCGTCGGCCTCACGTCCGCGAAGAAGCCGGTGACCGCCGCCGATCTCCAGTCCGTCGGCTCGATGACCGTGCTGCTGCAGGACGCGCTGATGCCGAACCTGGTGCAGACCCTGGAAGGCACGCCCGCCTTCATCCACGGCGGCCCGTTCGCCAACATCGCGCACGGCTGCAACTCGGTGATCGCCACCAATCTCGCGCTCGACCTCGCCGACTACGTGGTGACCGAGGCCGGATTCGGTGCCGACCTCGGCGCGGAGAAGTTCTTCGACATCAAGTGCCGCCAGGCCGGGCTGAAGCCGGAGGCGGCGGTGATCGTCGCCACCGTGCGCGCGCTGAAGATGCACGGCGGCGTCGACAAGAAGGAGCTCGGCCGCGAGAACCTCGAAGCGCTGAAGAAGGGCATGGCCAACCTCGGGCGCCATATCGAGAACGTGAAGAAGTTCGGCGTGCCGCCGATCGTGGCGATCAACGCCTTCACCTCCGACACCGATGCCGAGTTCGACCTCATCAAGAAGAGCTGCGCCGACGAGTTCGGCTGCGAGGCGGTGCTGTGCAAGCACTGGGCGGACGGCGGCAAGGGCGCGGTCGAGCTGGCCGAAAAGGTGGTCGCGATCACCGACAAGGGCGCGAGCGCCTACAAGCCGCTCTACGAGCTCGACATGAAGATCGCCGACAAGATGCGGCTGGTCGCCACCGAGATCTACCGCGCCAAGGACATCTCGATCGAGGCGAAGGCCAAGACGGCGATCAAGGGCTTCGAGGAGCTCGGCTACGGCAACCTGCCGATCTGCGTGGCCAAGACGCAATATTCGTTCTCGGCCGATGCCAAGGCGCTCGGCGCACCCATCGATCACATCCTGCCGATCGTCGACGCGCGGCTGTCGGCCGGCGCCGGCTTCGTCGTGCTGACCTGCGGCGACATCATGACCCTGCCCGGCCTGCCGGTGGAGCCGTCCGCCCACAAGATCGGGCTCGACGCCAACGGGATGATCGACGGCCTGTTCTGACGATCACGTAGGGCGGCTTCGATCCCGGCGGACGCCGTTCACTTCGCGTCCGCCGCGCCCGACACCGTGCCGGCCGACGGGGTCGCCGCCGGGTCGCCGAGCATCTTGCCGGCGACGGTCTTGCCGTACATCGAGAAAGCGTCGTCGTGGAACATCGCGCGCGTCCTGGCGACGTCGCCGGTGAACCGCGGATCCTGCGGGCGCACCTGGCCGTCGACGTAGGCCGCGACGTCCCAGGCCTGCTGCGGCGTCAGCGAACCGGCCTTGCCGAGCGGCATGTTGGCCCGGATGAACTCGGCCGCGTTCTTGATCGACGCCATGCCGGCCCCCCAGTTGAACGAGCGCGGGCCCCATAGCGGCGGAAAGACCACCTTGCCGTCGGCCATCTGCCCGGCACCGTCGGCTCCGTGGCAGGCGGCGCAGTTCTGCGCGTAGACAGCCCCACCGCGATCATAGTCCGGCGCCATCGCCGCGGCCGGCAGTGCGGGATAGCCGCGGCCGGCCGCCTCCTCGCCGGTCGGCAGGCCCTTCGCCAGGAAGTAGGAATAGCTCTCGAGCGCGACGAGCACGGGATCGCCGAGCGGCGGCTCCTTGCCGTTCATGCTGTAGCGGAAGCACCCCTGCAGGCGTTCCTGGAAGGTGTCCACGTGGTCGGTCTTCTTGCGGTAGGCCGGGTAGGAGACGTAGGCCGCCCACAAGGGCGAGGCGCCCGCTTGGCGGCCCGCGTCCAGGTGGCAATTGCTGCAGCGGAGATCGTTGCCGACGAACGGCCCGGCGTGGGCTGCCGGGTCACGGAAGATCTGCTCGCCGAGACGCACGTCGTCCCCGAACCGGCCGGCCGGAATCGCCGATTCGGCGGGCGGTGCAAAGCTCGTGGGGGCGGCATCGGCCGGCAGCGGCCGAGCGACGCCGAACGCGCCCACCGCAAAAAGGACGATCGCAGTGCCGACGCGGCCGGCCTTCGGTGTCATGGCTCGTCTCCTCGTGTGCGGCCGCAGCCGAGCCGCTTGATCGCCGCCGTCATTAGGCGCTCCGCTTGCTCCGGACCATGCGCCAAACAAGCTCGTTCGGATCGCCGAAGACGCTCGGTCTCCGATATCGGCCTCGTCACGAGCCACCGGCGCCGACCTCCGCGAGCAGCGCCTTGGCGGCGGCGCTGCGGTGGCGCTGCTTGTGGAAGATCGCCTTGAAGCGGCGCGCCGGCAGATCGAACCCGACCCGATGCAGAAGCTCCGCCTCGAGGCTGCCGACCGCGACGGAGGCCGAGATCGCCGTCGCACCCATGCCGGCCTCCACCGCGGCACGCACCGCTTCGTTGCTCGGCAGCTCCAGCGTGATCTGAAGGTCCTCGATGGGGATGCCGAACGTCCGCAGCGCACTCTCTAACACGGAGCGCGTGCCGGATCCGCGTTCGCGCAGCACCCACTCCGTCTCCAAGATGTCGCGGGCCTCGATGCGGTCGCGCGCGACCCAGGGGTGCTGCGGGCCGACCACGACGATGAGCTGATCGCTGGCGATCTCGACGCTGGCGAGCGAGGGCTCCTCGATCTCGCCCTCGACGAAGCCGAGTTCGGCGAGACCGTCGCGCACCGCGTCCGCGACCTGTGCGGTGTTGCCGATCGCCATGCGCACGTCGATCAGGGGATGCGCCCGCCGGTAATCCACGAGGCGGCGCGGCAGCCAATAGCTGGCGATGGTCTGGCTCGCCTGCAGGCTGAGCGTGCCGCGCTTGAGCCCGGCCAACTCGGCCAGCACCAGTTCCGCCGATTCCGCGCGCGCCAACACCGCCTTGGCCTCGCCCAGGAACAAGCGTCCGGCCGCCGTCAGCTCGATGCCGCGACCGACGCGGCTGAACAGCTTGGCGCCGTGGCGGCCCTCCAGCGCACCGATGGCGGCGCTGACCGCCGACTGCGCCAGGTTCAAGGCGTCCGCCGCCCGCGTGACGTGCTGTCGCTCTGCGACGGCGACGAAGACGCGGAGTTGTTCGAGTGTCATGGCGGGGACCGTTACCGAGACAGCATGGCGAAGAAGCGCGCGCGAGGCGAGAGGCGTCGAGCCACGCCTCGACAAGACCCCGTGGAAAATGCCTAACCTCGCGACAGATGCCGAGGAACATGGACCGCGGTGACGGGACGAGACGGAGACGCAGGCGGATGAAGAAGACCACGACCGGCGTGCACAAGCACGAGACGCGCAACGACACCAATTCCAAGACGGTCTCGATCGAGACGCTGCAGAAGCGGCTCGCCGACGGCATCGACCTGGCGCTGGACATCAAGCAGGCCCACTGGAACCTCAAGGGTCCGTCGTTCATCGGCATCCACCTGATGCTCGACGGCTTCCGGGACGAGATGGACGACTACAACGACAAGGTCGCCGAGCGGATCACGCAGCTCGGCGGGACGGCCAAGGGCACCATGCAGGTCGTCGCCGAGACGACCCAGCTCGCCGCCTATCCGCTCGACACCTACGCCATCGCCGATCATCTCGCCGCGCTGATCGACCGCTATGCCGTCTACGCCAACGCCGTGCGCGAGGACATCGACGCCACCGACGATGCGGGCGATGCCGACACGGCGGACCTGCTGACCGAGGTTTCGCGCGGCGTCGACAAGCAGCTGTGGTTCCTCGAGGCGCACGTGCAGGAGCCGACCGGCCAGATGCGCGACGGCGACGGCGACGGCAAGGGCAAGCGCTGACGCCGACACGAACGGGTCCCTCGAAGACCCGGCAGATCCGCGGCTTGTGCCTGCGGGGTGGGCGTGCGATGTCGCGCGCCTTCCCCCAACAGGACGTTCCATGGCCCGCTCCACCGCCGACAAGGATGCCGCCGCCGAGCTGCTCGCGACCGCGCAAGCCAACACCAAGGGTCCCATCCTGACGCCCGAGCAGACGCTGGTGATGTTCGCGTTGGTGGCCCGGCAGGGCTTCATCGCGCAGAACGACCTCGGCGTGCCGGTCGATGCCGGCGATCGCGAGACGCTCGACCGCGAGGGCCTCGTCACCAGCGTGAAGCGCGAGCACAACGCACTCTGGCTCCGGCTCACCGACGCCGGCTGGGCCTGGGTCGCGGACAACACCAACAAGGCCGTACCGCCGTCGCAGTCCGTGGTGCACCATCTGATGCAGCGCATCGGCGCGCACCTTCACGAGGCCGGCGAGGATCTCAAGAGCTTCATCGGCGAGCCCGAGGTCGGCGCGCTGGATCCCGAACTCGGCGATTGAGCCTCAATGCCCGGCCAGGCCGGAAAACAGGGTCCGCAGGCTCGAGACGATCATCTCCGCGGCGATCGCCGCGAGGATCATGCCCATCAGGCGCCGCGTGATGGCGGTGGTCGTCGCCGACAGCCGCCGCCCGATGAAGGGCGCGACGAACAGGCTGGCGACGAGCACCGCCAGGAACAGCGCGAGGCCGATCGCGAGCTCAAGGATGCGGCCGTCGCGCCGCGCCGTCTCGCTGAAGACGATGAGCGTGGCGATCGTGCCGGGGCCGACCAGCAGCGGCACGGTCAGGGGATAGATCGCGACGTCGGCCGGCGCGGTATCGGCGATCTCGTGGGCCTCGGCCGGCGTGCGCGCATGGGCCTGGCTGGCCGAGCCCTGCACCATGGTCAGCGCGATCAGCAGCAGCAGGAGGCCGCCGGCGAGGCGGAAATCGTCGACGCTGATCCCGAACGCCTTCAGGATCAGGTCGCCCGCCAGAACGGACATCAGGCAGCCGATCGTGGTGCCGATCGAGGCGACCGTCGCCACGCGGCGTTGCACCTCCAACGACGCACCGTCGGTCAGCGACAGGAACACCGGCACGTTTGCGATCGGGTTCATGATGGCGAACAGGGCGGCGAACACCTTCACGACGAAGGCCGGGTCGAAGCTCACGACAGCACGTCCTGCTCGATCGCCGTGAAGCGCCAGCCGCCCTCGGCGGCATCGAGGAGCCAGACGAGGTCGTAGCGATGCTTCGGCCATTCCGCCGGCACGTCGCGCGGCGTCTCGGGCAGGGCCGCGACCAGCTTCGGAATGACGGAATGCTCCCAGGCCACCAGCACGATGCCGTCGCATCGCGACACCTGCTGCATCAAAACCTCCGCCTCGGTCTTGGCATGATCGCTTTGCACCGTCAGGCCGAGCAGGGCTGCGAGTGGGGCGACGGTCTGCTGCGGCCGCTTCGTTTCGCTGCCGCCGGCGATCTTGGACGCGAAGATCGTCGAGGGCGTCAGGGACGAGGGGCCGTCCTTCGGGCGAAAGAAACGCGCGAGCGCCCCGGCCCGCTGCCAGCCGCGCACGTCGAGGCTGTGCTCGTCCGGCCTGTCGGGCGGGGACACGCCCGGCTCGCCGTGCGCCTCGCCATGGCGGATGATCATGATGCGGGAGGGCGCCATCTCAGGCCCGCGCCTCGATGACCATGTTGAACGGCGTCTCGCTCGCCTTGCGCACGCGGGAGAATCCACCCTGCCCGATGACTTCGGCGAGCCGCTCGAAGCCGGCCTGGGCGCCAAGGGCCAGCCCCACCGGCTGGTCGAGCGATGTCGGGATGCACACCATCGTCGAGCCGGCGTAGGACAGCCGGCCGATCGGATTGAGATTGTCCTCGATGCGGTCGCCGGCCTGGGGCTCCACCACCATCCAGGTGCCGTCGTGTCTCAGCGTCGAGCGGACATGGGCGGCCGCGCCGGCCGGATCGCCCATGTCGTGCAGGCAATCGAAGAAGGTGACGAGGTCGAGGTCGCGCCCTCCGAAATCATGCGCCATCGCCACCTCGAACGAGGTGTTGGCCGCCACCCCGTGCTGCTCGGCGTGGAGGCGCGCCTGCGCCACGGAGCCCTCGTGGAAATCGTAGCCTGTGAAGGTCGCCTTCGGGAAGGCCTTGGCCATCATGATGGTCGAGAAGCCGTGGCCGCAGCCGACGTCGGCCACCGCGCCGCCCTGCTCCAGCCGTGCCGCCACGCCATCCAGCGCGGGCAACCAGCTGGCGAGCAGGTGCGTGTTGTAGGCCGGGCGGAAGAAACGCCCGGTCGCGCAGAACAGGCACTGCGCCTGGTCGCCCCAGCCGACCCCCTCGCCGGTCTTGAACGCGGCCTCCACCGGCGCCTGGTTCGTCACCATGGCCGCGGCGAGGTCGAACGCACCCTGCAGGTAGACCGGGCTGTCCGGCAGCGCGAACACCATCGCCTGTTCCGGCGGCAACTCGAAACGCCGGTCCGCCGAATGATAGGCCAGGTAACCCGAGGCCGCCTGATGCGCGCACCATTCCCGCGCGTAACGGGGCGCGATGCCGGCCGCGTCGGCAAGCCCATCCGAGGTCATCGGTCCATGGTCGAGGAGCGTGCGGTAGAGCCCAAGCCGGTCGCCGATGCGCACCAGCGAGATGCTGAGCGCCCCGCCGAGGTCACCCAGCATCTTCTCCATGAACGAACCGAGCTTGCCTTCGTCGACCATCGCCGCCTCCCGTGCCGATCGCTCCTAGCACGATCGGCCTCGGCGGCGCTCCGCCGGACGACGCTGTCCTTGCCGACGCCCGCCCCGAAGTGGCTTACGTCGGCTGCTGCGCGGGATCCGCCGCCTTGTCGTAGGGCGCGCCTTCCGCGGGCTTGGTCGCATCGGCCGGCTCGCCCGGCTTCGGCGAACGGCTGCGATCATGCGGCGCGACCTCGCCCGGCTTTGTCGCGTCGCGCTCGGGTGTCGGCTTGTCGTCGGACATGTCGCTCTCCTGGGTTCAACCAGCGACGAAGTGGATCGGCGCCACGAAGGTTGCCGCTCGCCGTGACGCAGGGCGCGCGGGACTCGACGATCCTCGATACGCGTCAAGCTCACAGGGTTTTCGACCGTCCGTCACACCGGCGTTACGAAAGGCTATGACAGCGGGTGCCAAGTTCGGAGTGCCGTGTGGTCAAGTCTCTGCTCGAGCGTTGTGCGCCCCTCGTCGCCCTGTCCGCGACGATCCACCTGGCCTCGGTGCCGCCGGTATCGGCGCAATCGGTGACCATCCCGCAGACCGCCGACACGGGCGGGGTGCCGATCGTCACGGCGCAACCGACGACCAGCGATGGGCTGGTCGCTCGATACGACCTCGATCCGAGCGCGGCACCCGTCCTATCCTACGCGCAGATGGCGAAGCTGATCCGCCACAAGGTCCGATACGTCTTCGTGATCTTCAACGAGAACGAATCGTTCGATCACGAGTACGGCACGTTTCCCGGCGCCAACGGTATCTATTCGGGCGGCCGCAAGCCCCGATCGGCCGCCGACACGCCGGGCTACTCGCAACGATATTCCGATTCCGCCGGCATCGCACACACGGTCACTCCCTTCCTGGTGGGCCCGGACGAGAACGCCACCGTGATGGACAGCGTCGACCACAGCCACACCGGCCTCGCCCGCAAGCTCGATGTCTTCAAGGGCGTGGCCCGCATGGATGGGTTCAGCGACGACGAGTACATGGGCAAGGCGGGCACGAGCGTCTCGGTCGCCACCGACGCCCGCGGCAAGCAGTACGCCAACCTCGTGATGTCGCACATCGATTGCCGGACCATCCCGTTCTTCTGGCGATACGCCAACCGCTTCACGCTGTTCGACAACATCTTCGCGACCGAGGATACGCCGTCGACACCGAACGCCATCGCGATGATCGCCGGACAGTCCGGCGAGACCCAATGGGTCAAGCACGGCACCGCCGGTCGGACGCAACCGCTCTCGGGCACGATCAACGGCGTCGACTACGACGGACGGACCGGCACCACGCAGGGGCCGCCGATCGTCGGTGATCCGCAGCCCTTTTGGGGCTCGCAATTCGACACCTCGATCCGCTTCCGCGAGCCGACGTCGCCGATCGAATCCTACGCCGCCGGCAACATCGCCTCCAACATGACCTTCGCCACCGTGCTGCTGACGCTCGCCGGCAAAGGCGTCCGAGACGTTCTCTCGACGGACCGCAATCCCGCGTCGAACCAGGCCGACATCCAGAACGACATCCCGGCGATCTTCGCGACCGGCAACAATGCTCGTCTCTGGGGTTGGTATCAGAACGGGTTCGACCACGAGCCCTACGACGCGGGCGACACCGCCAGCCACGTGGGCTACGTGTCGCATCACCAGGGTCCGCAGTATTTCGGTTACCTCGCCAACAATCCCAGGGAGCAGACCCAACTCCACGGCGAGGGCGACTTCTTCACCGACGTCGCCGACAACAGGCTTCCGCCGGACGGCGGCGTCTTCTACATTCGCGGCGGCTACCAGAACCTGCAGGGCTTACGCACCGCGGTGAACACACGGTCGTTCCCCTCCAATGCCAAGGCGACCGGCGGCCTGACGGACACCGACGTCGCGACGATCCAGACCGCGAAGGCCGGCGACGACGATCATCCCGGCTATTCGGACCACCAGATCACAGAGGCGATGAACGCCCGCGTCATCAACGCCATCGCCGCGAACCCGACGCTTTGGGCGCAGAGCGCGATCGTCGTCACCTACGACGAATCCGACGGCTTCTACGACCACGTGCCGCCGCGCATCCTGTCCTACGGTCCCGACGGCCTGCCGCTCTCGCGCGGTGTCCGCGTCCCGCTCCTCGTGATCTCGCCCTATGCCCGGACCCACGTCGTGTCCCACGCCGAGGGCGACCACAACGCCATCATCGAGACGATCAACGCGATCTTCGACCTGCCGGCGCTCTCGAGCCTGCCGGACGAAGCCGCGGCGCTCGCGGCCGGCAACAGCGCCGCCTTCAACGAATTCGCCGACGCGAACGCTCCCGCGGGCTTCGCGCAGGCATATCTCGGCCCGCGCGACACCAACTCGTCGATCACCGACAGTCTGCTGTCGGCCTTCGATCCGCGGCGCCTCCAAGGCACGGCTCCGACGCTCCCGGCCACCTACGCGATGATCCCGGACGCGACGGTGAACGCGCTGCCGCACTACGGCACGCAGGGCTGCCAGGCGATCGGCGTCGTCCCCGAAGACCAGCGGCAGGGCCTCTCGACGCCGCCGCCGGCGAACTACAACTCGCTGCCGTCGACGCTACCGGCCTACAACATCCCGGCGCCGCGATAGAACGAGAGCGTCATCTGCGAGCCGGGCTCGCAGCAGCCCTGGCGCCCGGAATCGCGGGCCATCATGCGGAGGTCGCCGTTGCGCTCGGTCCATTGCGTCGTCGTGGCTCTGCTCGCCTCCTTGGTCACGAGCGGCCCGGCGTTCGCCGACGCGGCTCCCGCGACGGCGCACGGATCGACGCTGGACAAGGTCAGGCAACAAGGCTTCGTGCGCTGCGGCGGCGTGCTCCGGCCCGGCCTGGCGATGACCGACGGCAAGGCGCACTGGAGCGGCCTGGAGGTCGAGATCTGCCGGGCGGTCGCCATCGCCGTGTTCGGCGCTTCGGCCCGCTACACGTTCCACGATTACGGATCGGCTTCGGCATATGGCTCGGTGCGCTCCGGCGAGGATCAGCTCTCCTTCCTGACCTTCGCCGAAATGGCCGACCAGGCCCTGGCGGAAGGCGTACTGCCTGGACCACCGGTCTTCATCGAGAGCCTCGACATGCTGGTGGCCGAGGCCTCGCCCGCCACACGCTTCGCGGACATGGCCGGCAAGGGTATCTGCTTCCTGATCGGCACGGCCGCCGAGAACGAGCTGGAGGCGTGGTTCCACGATCGCACGCTGCGCTACGTCCCCTACGCCTTCCAGGAGGAGGGCGAGGAATACGACACGTTCAACGTCCAGAAATGTCAGGGCCTCGTGGCCGAGTCGACGACGCTGGGCAACGTGCGGCTCGACCGCGGCGTCAACAACCTCGGCAGCCGCTTCATCGCCGACCACTTGCTGTCGTTCCCCATCGTGGCGGCGACGCCGTCGACCGAGGACGCCCGTTGGGCGGCGGTCGTCGCCTGGACGATCGCCACGCTGATCAACGCCGATGCGCGCGAGACCGACTACCATGCGGGCGGTCTGCGGGCGATGGCGGTCGCCGGCACCGGCCTGGGCCTCGCCACCGGCTGGCAGAAGGCGGTCGTCGACCGGGTCGGGAGCTACTCCGACATCTTCCGCCGCAATCTCGGGGCGGGATCGCCCCTGAAGCTCGATCAGGGGCTCAACCGACGCGTGAGCGACGGCGGCGTGCTGGTCGCGCCGTTCCGCGACTGAGGGCGGCCGCAGCATGCGTGAGGACGGCCCATCCGCACATCGGCTTGTCGGGTATGGGCCCGATGCTCTGGACTCCCGGCGGCGCCGGCACCATCGTCGAGCCGCGGCTGCCGATCCGGGCCGCCGACCCGGAACCCACGCCTTGATCGACGACCCCCTTCGCGTCCTGATCGTCGAGGACGAGGCGCTCCTCATGATGCAGCTCGAGGCCAGCATCGAGGCCGAGGGTCACGACATCGTCGGCACCGCCATGTCGGCCGGCGAGGCCATCGCGCTGGCCCGCATGGTCGAGCCCGACGTCGCCTTCATCGACCTGCAGCTCCTCGACGGCCCCACCGGCATCTTCGTCGCGCGTCACCTCCGCGGCACCGAGAAGACGATGTTCGTCTTCATCACCGCCAACGCCAGCCGCCTCCCGGAGGATTACGAGGGCGCCGCCGGCGTCGTCTGCAAGCCGTTCTCCCAGGCCGGCATCACCGCCACGATCCGCTACCTCCACGAATGCGTGCGCCGGCCGCCGCCGAACGTGTCGGTCCCGGCCGAACTCAGGATCGCACCCGGCTTCCAGCGCCTCCTCGCCGCGCGTGGCGCACCCTCGCCAGACGTCGATTAGCGGCGCCGCTCGGCCGCTCGATCGGCCGTCTCCGGGACCCGGTCGGGTCCGCGTCGCCGACCGCGACCACGCGCGCTCCTATGACTTTCCTATAGGCCCGGCCTGGCAGGCCACTCGAAAGCCTATGCCTCTCGGCGGATATCGAACGTTGGACGCGTAGTCCGCCCGAGGCTCCCCATGCTCGACATCGTCTTCCTCCTCTCAGGCATCGGCTTCTTCGGCCTGCTGCAGCTTTACGCCGTGGGCTGCGCGCACCTGCAGGAGCTGCCGCAATGACCTTCGACTACATCCTCGGCGCGATCGTGACGGCCGCGCTGCTCGTCTATCTCACCTTCGCGCTCGTGCGCGCCGAGCGGTTCTGAGGGGGCGAGCGTGGACATCACTTCCATGACCTTCAACGGCTGGGCGCAGATCGTCGTCTTCTGCGTCGTCGTCGCGCTGATCACCCGGCCGCTCGGCGGCTACCTGTTCCGCGTCTTCTCCGGCGAACGCACGCTCCTGTCGCCGGTGCTGGCGCCGCTCGAGCGCGGCTTCTATCGCGTCGCCGGCATCCGCGCCGACCAGGAGCAGCACTGGCTCGGCTACACCGCCGCCGTCGTGCTTTTCCACGTCTTCGGCTTCGTGATCCTGTACGCGATCCTCCGGCTCCAGGGCGTGCTGCCGTTCAATCCCGCGGGACAGACGGCGGTGGAACAGGGCCTCGCCTTCAACACGGCGGCGAGCTTCATCACCAACACCAACTGGCAGAACTACGGCGGTGAGTCGACGATGTCGTACCTCACCCAGATGCTCGGCCTGACGCACCAGAACTTCCTGTCCGCGGCGACCGGCATCGCGATCGCCGCCGCGGTGATCCGCGGCTTCTCCCGGGCATCGGTGCGCACCGTCGGCTCGTTCTGGGTCGACGTCACGCGCGTCACGCTCTACGTGCTGCTGCCGATCTGCATCGTCTACGCGCTCTTCCTGGTGTGGCAGGGCATCCCGCAGACGCTCGGTGCCTACGTCGATGCCAGCACGCTGGAAGGCGCCAAGCAGACCATCGCGGTCGGCCCGGTGGCGAGCCAGGTGGCGATCAAAATGTTCGGCACCAACGGCGGCGGCTTCTTCAACGCCAACGCCGCGCATCCCTTCGAGAACCCGACCGCGCTGTCGAACTTCGTGCAGATGGTCTCGATCTTCGCGATCGGCGCGGCGCTGACCAACATGTTCGGCCGCTCCGTCGGCAACGAGAAGCAGGGCTGGGCGATCTTCGCCGCGATGAGCGTGCTGTTCCTCGCCGGCGTCGCCGTCGCCTATCCCGCGGAAGCCGCCGGCAACCCGCTGATCCACGCGCTCGGCATCGGCGGCGGCAACTGGGAAGGCAAGGAACTGCGCTTCGGTATCCCCGGCGCGTCGCTCTTCGCCACCATCACGACCGACACCTCGTGCGGCGCGGTCAACGCCATGCACGACAGCTTCACGGCGCTCGGCGGCATGATCCCGCTGATCAACATGCAGCTCGGCGAAGTGGTGTTCGGCGGCGTCGGCTCCGGCCTCTACGGCATGATCGTCTTCGTGATCGTCGCCATCTTCGTCGCCGGCCTGATGGTGGGGCGCACCCCCGAATATCTCGGCAAGAAGGTCGAGGCGCGCGAGGTCAAGATGGCGATGCTCGCCATCCTCTGCCTGCCGCTGGTCATGCTCGGCGGCACCGCGGTGGCGCTGGGCGTGCCCTCGGCCGTGGCGGCGATGAACAACGCGGGGCCACACGGCTTCTCCGAGGTGCTCTACGCCTTCACCTCGTCGGCGGCCAACAACGGATCGGCCTTCGCCGGCCTTTCGGGCAACACGATGTTCTACAACGTGCTGCTGGCCTTCGGCATGCTGATCGGGCGCTTCCTGGTCATCGTCCCGGTGCTGGCGATCGCCGGCTCGCTCGCCGCCAAGAAGACCGTGCCGGCCTCGGCGGGCACGTTCCCCACCACCGGTCCGCTCTTCGTCGGGCTGCTGGTGGGCGTGATCCTGATCGTGGGTGGTCTCACCTTCTTCCCGGCCCTGGCGCTGGGACCGATCGTCGAGCATTTCGCGACCGTGGCGAAACAAACGTTCTAGCCGGGATCTTCCTTCTCCCGCCTCGCGGGAGAAGGTGGCCCGACGCAGTCGGGTCGGATGAGGGCGGTCGGGCATTGGCCCCGCCACGACGCTCATCCGGCATCTCCCTCATACGACCCGCTTCGCGGGCCACCTTCTCCCGCGAGCGGGAGAAGGATCCTCCCTTCACCGGACCCGCACCCATGTCCCGCTCCACCTCCTCCATCCTCGATCCCGCGCTGGTCGTTCCCGCGATCGGCGGCGCCTTCAAGAAGCTCGATCCCCGCGCGCTCTGGACCAACCCGGTCATGTTCGTCGTCGAGGTGGTGGCGGCGCTCGTCACCGTGCTGTTCGTGCGCGACCTCGTCGTCGGCGCGCCGAACCTCGGCTTCTCCCTGCAGATCATCATATGGCTGTGGTTCACCGTGCTGTTCGCCAATTTCGCCGAGGCGGTGGCCGAGGGCCGCGGCAAGGCGCAGGCGGACACGCTGCGGCGCACCCGCACCGAGACCATGGCCAAGCGGCTGCGCGGCAAGAGCCCGTCCGATTTCGAGATGGTGCCGGGCAACACGCTGGCCGTCGGCGACGTCGTGATGGTCGAAGCCGGCGACATCATCCCGTCGGACGGCGAGGTGATCGAGGGCATCGCATCCGTGAACGAGGCCGCCATCACCGGCGAATCCGCTCCCGTGATCCGCGAGTCCGGCGGCGACCGCTCCGCCGTCACCGGGGGCACCCAGGTGCTGTCGGACTGGATCCGCGTGCGCATCACGGCCGCCGCCGGCTCGACCTTCATCGACCGCATGATCGCGCTGGTCGAGGGCGCCTCGCGCCAGAAGACGCCCAACGAGATCGCGCTCAACATCCTGCTCGCCGGCATGACGATCATCTTCGTCTTCGCCACCGCGACGATCCCGAGCTTCGTCTCCTACGCCGGCGGCCACATCTCGGTGCTGGTCATCGTCGCGCTCTTCGTGACCCTGATCCCGACCACCATCGGCGCCCTGCTCTCGGCCATCGGCATCGCCGGCATGGACCGGCTCGTGCGCTTCAACGTGCTCGCCATGTCCGGCCGCGCCGTCGAGGCGGCGGGCGACATCGACACGCTGCTGCTCGACAAGACCGGCACGATCACGCTCGGCAACCGCCAGGCTTCGGCCTTCGTGCCGGTCTCCGGCGTCGACGAGCGCGACCTGGCGGATGCCGCGCAGCTCGCCTCGCTCGCCGACGAGACGCCGGAGGGCCGCTCCGTCGTGGTCCTCGCCAAGGAGAAGTACGGCCTACGCGAGCGCGACATGGCGAGCCTCGGCGCCACCTTCGTGCCCTTCACCGCGCAGACCCGCATGAGCGGCATCGACGGCGACGGCCTGGTGATCCGCAAGGGCGCCGTCGACTCGATCCTCAAATACGTCGAGGCCAACTCGCACGATTCCGGCGGCGGGACGCTCGCCCTGTCGCGCACGGCCACCGCCGCGCGCGACGAGATCCGCCGCATCAGCGAGACCATCGCCAAGGAGGGCGGCACGCCGCTCGCCGTGGCCCGCGACGGCCGCCTGCTCGGCGTCATCCACCTCAAGGACATCGTCAAGGGCGGCATCCGCGAGCGTTTTGGAGAACTTCGCCGGATGGGCATCCGCACGGTGATGATCACCGGCGACAACCCGATGACCGCCGCCGCCATCGCCGCCGAGGCCGGCGTCGACGATTTCCTCGCCCAGGCCACGCCGGAGGACAAGCTCAAGCTAATCCGCGACGAGCAGGCCAAGGGCAAGCTGGTCGCCATGTGCGGCGACGGCACCAACGACGCGCCGGCGCTGGCGCAAGCCGACGTCGGCGTGGCGATGAACACCGGAACGGTGGCGGCCCGCGAGGCCGGCAACATGATCGACCTCGACAGCGACCCGACCAAGCTCATCGAGATCGTCGAGATCGGCAAGCAGCTGCTGATGACGCGCGGCGCTCTGACGACCTTCTCGATCGCCAACGACGTCGCGAAATATTTCGCGATCATCCCGGCGATGTTCCTCGCCTTCTACCCGCAGCTCGGCGCGCTCAACATCATGCGGCTGCACTCGCCGGAGAGCGCGATCCTGTCGGCGATCATCTTCAATGCGCTGATCATCGTCGCGCTGATCCCGCTGGCGCTCAAGGGCGTCACCTACCGGGCCGTCGGCGCCGCGGCGCTGCTCGGCCGCAACCTGCTGATCTACGGACTCGGCGGAATCATCCTGCCCTTCATCGGCATCAAGGTCATCGACCTCGCCATCACCGCCCTCCACCTCGCCTGAGGCCGCTCCCATGCTCAACCAGCTTCGCCCCGCCCTCGTCGTCGTCATCGGCCTGACCCTGCTCACGGGTCTCGTCTACCCCCTCGCCATCACCGGCATCGCCGGCGTCATCTTCCCGCACCAGGCCCAAGGCAGCCTGATCGAGAAGGACGGCAAGGTGATCGGCTCGAGCCTCATCGCCCAGGGCTTCACCACGGATCGTTACTTCCACCCGCGGCCGTCGGCGACGGTGGCGCCCGACCCCAAGGACGCGACCAAGACCGTGCCGGCGCCCTACAACGCGCAGAACTCCGGTGCCTCCAACTACGGCCCGACCTCCAAGGCGCTCATCGACCGCGTCAAGGCCGACGCCGACAAGCTGCACGCCGAGAACCCCAACGCACCCGTGCCGCCCGACCTCGTCACCACCTCCGCCTCGGGCCTCGACCCCGACGTCAGCCCCGAGGCCGCCCTGTTTCAGGCGCCCCGGGTCGCCAAGGCTCGCGGGCTGCCGGTCGAGAAGATCGTCGAGCTGGTGACGAGCCACACGGAAGGGCGTACGTTGGGCCTCTTCGGTGAGCCCCACGTCAACGTGCTCGAGCTGAACCTGGCTCTGGACGCCCTGCCGAAGGCGTGATGCGGGGGTCTCCTGCTCCCGCCAGCGGGAGGAGGACGATCGCTTGTCATGACCCGCGAAGCATCCCCCGGTGAGCATCGTTACGAAGCCCGTACCGGCAAGCTGAAGATCTTCCTCGGCGCCGCGCCGGGGGTCGGCAAGACCTACGCCATGCTCGAGGCGGCGCGTCGCCGCCTCGCCGAGGGTGTCGATGTCGTCGCCGGCGTGGTGGAAACCCACGGCCGCGCCGAGACCCAGGCCATGCTGGCCGGGATCGAAATCATTCCGCGCCGGACCGTCGACTATCGCGAGCGCGTGCTCGACGAGATGGACCTCGACGCGCTGCTCGCCCGCCGTCCGCAGCTCGCGCTCGTCGACGAGCTCGCCCACAGCAACGCCGACGGCAGCCGCCACCCGAAACGCTACACCGACGTCGAGGAGCTGCTCGCCGCCGGCATCGACGTCTACACCACGCTGAACGTCCAGCACGTCGAGAGCCTCAACACCGTGGTGGCGCAGATCACCCGCGTCCGCGTGCGCGAAACGGTGCCCGATTCCATCCTCGATCGCGCCGACGACATCGAGGCGATCGACATCTCGCCCGAAGACCTGATCCAGCGGCTGCGCGAGGGCAAGGTCTACGTGCCCCGCCAGGCCGAGCGCGCGCTGCGCCATTTCTTCTCGCCCGGCAACCTCACGGCCCTGCGCGAGCTGGCGCTGCGGCGCACGGCCCAGCGCGTCGACGATCAGCTGCTCGCCCACATGCAGTCCAACGCCATCGCCGGCCCTTGGGCGGCGGGCGAGCGCGTTCTGGTCTGCGTCGGCGACGGCGGCGACACGGCCGGGCTGGTGCGCCACGCCAAGCGCGTCGCCGACCGGCTGCACGCCCCTACCGTGGCGCTGCACGTCGAGACCGGCCGCACGGTGGCCCTCGACGAGGCGAGGCGCGACGCAATCGCCGAGGCGCTGCGCCTCGCCGGGCGGCTCGGCATGGAGACGGTGACGGTGCCGACCGGAGGCCGCCGCGTCGCCGACGACGTGCTGGCCTATGCCCGCGCCAACAACGTCACGCAGATCCTCATCGGCAAGGCCAAGCGGCCGCGCTGGTTCGAGTGGCTCAACGGGTCGGTGGTGTTCGACCTGGTGCGCCGCGCCGGCGACATCAGCGTCCACGTCATCGCGGTGCGGGCCGACGACGCGCTCGCGCGCGGGACCACCAGGCGGCCCGCGGACAAATCCTTCCAGCTCTCGCCCTACGCCGGCGCGGCGGCGATGGTGGCCGGCGCGCTCGGCGCCGCCGAGCTGATCCGCCCGTTCCTCGGCGGCACCAACATCGACCTCGTCTTCCTCACCGCCGTCGTCGGCACCGCGATCTCGTCCGGGCTCTATCCCTCGCTCTTCGCCGTGATCCTGTCGACGCTGGCGTTCAACTTCTTCTTCCTGCCACCGCTCTACACCTTCACCATCGCCGATCCCTCCAACGTCGCCGCGCTGTTCTTCTTCACGCTGGTGGCGGTGCTGGTTTCCAATCTGACCGCGCGAGTGCGCAGCCAGGCCACGATCGCCGGCGCCCGCGCCCTCACCACCGAGGCGCTCTACGCCTTCTCGCGCAAGCTCGCCGCCTGCGTCGGCACCGACGACGTGCTGTGGGCGATGGCCTACCAGATCGCCTCCATGCTCAAGGTCCGCGTCGTGGTGCTGCTACCCGAGGACGGACGCCTCGCCGTACGCGCCGGCTACCCGCCGGAGGACGAGCTGGCCGAGCGCGACCTCGCCGCGGCGCAATGGTCGTGGGAGCGCAACACGCCGGCCGGCCGCGGCGCCGACACCCTGCCCGGCGCGCCGCGCTACTTCGCGCCGCTGCGCACCGGCCGCGGGCCCGTCGGCGTCGTCGGTCTCGACGCCGACAAGGTGGGCGCGCTGCTGAGCCCGGAGCAACTCCGCCTCTTCGACGCGCTGCTCGACCAGGGTGCGCTCGCCGTGGAGCGGGTCTCGCTGGCCAACGATCTCGCGCGCGCCCGCCGCACCGCCGAGACCGAAAAGCTGCGCTCGGCGTTGCTGACGTCGATCTCGCACGATCTGCGCACGCCGCTGGCCTCGGTGCTCGGCGCCGCCACCACCATTCGCGACTTCGGCGGCGCGCTCGACGACGACGGCCGCGCGGCGCTCGTCGGGACGATCGTCGAGGAGGCCGAGCGCCTCAACCGTTTCATCGCCAACCTGCTCGACATGACACGGCTCGAGGCCGGCGCCGTGGTGCCCAACCTGTCCGAGCTCGACGTGGGCGATGCCGTGAGCACGGCGCTGACACGGGCCGCGCGCATCCTCGCGGCGGCGCGCGTCGAGGTTCGAATCGAGCCGGGGCTGCCGCCGGCGCGGCTCGATCCGGTGTTGTTCGAGCAGGCACTCTTCAACGTTCTCGACAATGCCGCGAAATATGCCGGCGACGGCGGCACGGTGGCGGTCCACCTGCGCCGCGACGGCCCCGCCCTGTGCCTCACGGTGGCGGACAGCGGGCCGGGCATTCCCGCCGAGGATTGCGAGGCGGTGTTCGAGAAATTCCACCGCGTGCGCAAGGGCGACCACGTGCGGCCGGGCACCGGCCTCGGCCTCGCCATCTCGCGCGGCTTCATCGAGGCGATGGGCGGCACGGTGACCGCCGGCAACGCGCCGGCGGCCGACAGGCGCGGCGGGGGCGCCGTGCTGACGCTGCGCCTGCCGGTGCCGGGTTGAGCGCCGGGCGCACCCGCATCCTGGTGGTCGACGACGAACCGGCGATGCGCCGCCTGCTGCGCACCGGCCTCGCCACGCAGGACTACGAGGTCGTCGAGGCGCCCGACGGCACCGCGGCGCTGGCGGTGCTGGCCGACGGCCCGCTCGACCTCGTGGTGCTCGATCTCGGCCTGCCCGGCGTGCACGGCCTCGACGTGCTGCGCGTCCTGCGCGGACGCGGCGACCTCACCCCCGTGCTTGTGCTCTCCAGCCGCAGCGACGAGGCCGGCAAGGTGCAGGCGCTCGACCTCGGCGCCGACGATTACGTCACAAAGCCGTTCGGCATGAACGAGCTGGTGGCGCGCGTCCGCACCGCCTTGCGTCACCGCCTGCAGGGCGAGGGCGCCCCCGCCCTGTTCGAGCTCGACGGCCTGGGCGTCGACCTCGTCCGTCGCATCGTGCGCCGCGACGGTCTCGAGGTGAAGCTCAGCCCCAAGGAATACGACCTGCTGCGGCTGTTCGTGATCCATGCCGGCAAGGTGCTGACCCACGCCTTCATCCTGCGCGCGATCTGGGGCCCGACCACCGATCCGCAGCAGCTCCGCGTCTACGTCCGCCAGCTTCGCCAGAAGATTGAACGGGTGCCCGAGCAGCCGAGCCTCGTGCTGACCGAGACCGGCGTGGGCTACCGACTGCGGGCGCCCGAGTGACGATCGCGAGTCGAGCGGCATCTTGCCATCGCCGCGCAAAGATGCGAACCACCGCGGCTTCCGCCACCCCGCTGGACGACATCCCGGCCGGGCGGCCCCGGAGGCCTTGGCGCCTCGTTCCAACCCGAAAGGACACCCGATGTCGATCACGGCAGAGCGCAAGCAGACGGTCATCTCCGACTATGCGTTGAAGGACGGCGACACCGGCTCGCCAGAGGTCCAGGTGGCGATCCTCACGGAGCGCATCACCAACCTGACCGAGCACTTCAAGACCCACACCAAGGACAATCATTCGCGCCGCGGGCTGCTCAAGCTCGTCTCGCAGCGCCGCCAGCTGCTCGACTACGTCAAGCGCAAGGACGAGCCCCGCTACAAGGGACTGATCGAGCGGCTCGGCATCCGCCGGTAGGGTCGTCGTCTTCCATGAAGATCGAGCGGGCGGTCAGATCGCCCGCTTCGCTTTTGCCGGCTTGCCCGTGCCGGCATAGGCGCCACCTAGGGCCTGATAGAGCGCGATGGCCTCGGTCAGGCGCAGCAGTCTCACTTGCACCAGCGTGTCCTGCGTCGTGAACAACGTCTGTTCGGTCTGCAGCAGCGTCACGACGTCGAGGATGCCGCTCTTGAGCTGGTCCTCGGAGAGCTTCAGCGCGAGACGCGAGGCTTGCAGCGACTCGCGCGTGAATTTCTCTTCCTCCGCGTAGCGCTTGAGGCCCGTGAGGGCGCGGTCGACATCGGAGAACGCGGTGATGACCGCGAGCCGATAATTGGCGAGCAGCGTGTCCTGCTGCCCTTTGACCTCGTCGAACTGGCCGCGCAGCTGGCCGGCGTCGAAGATCGGCTGGGTGACGCCGAGCGCGATCGACGAAAACGCCGACGATGGCGTGAACAGCGTCGACAACGCCGTGCTGGAGAAACCGCCCTGGGCCGTCAGGTTCAACTGCGGGAAGAAGGCGGCGCGCGCCGAGACCAGGTTGGCGTGGGCGGCGGAGAGGTTCGACTCGGCGTATTCGACGTCGGGGCGCTGGGTCAGCACCTCGGACGGGATGCCGGGTGAGGGCCGCGGCACCGTGCCGTCGAGCACGCTGGTACCCTTGACGAACACGCGCTGCGGCGTGCGTCCCAGCAGGATACCGAGCGCGATCACGTTCTGGTCGGCGATGACCTCCAGAGGCGGGATCGACGCCCTGAGGTTGGCGACCAGCGCCGCCTGCTGCGCCACGTTCAGCGCCGTGGCCGTCCCGGCCTTCTCGCGATCCTCGATCAGCTTTAGGATCCGGCTCGAATCGACGATGTCCTGTCGCGCATAGCGGACGCGCTCGCGCGCGGCGAGGACGTTGAAGTAGGTGTTGGCGACGCTCGCCAACTCGGTGAGCTGCACCGTCTGCCGATTCCAGCGATTGGCCGTGGCGGTGTCCTGCGCCGACTTGTAGGCCGCGCGGTTCTTGCCCCAAAGGTCGATCTGGTAGCTCGCCGCGAAGGAGGAGACGAGACTAGTCGCGCCTCCGGTGGTGACGATCGACGAGGAGCTCGAGCCGGAGCTGCTCGTGGTGCCGCTGGTCCCCGCGCCGGTCCCGGTCGCCCCGGTCGTCGACCCGCCGGTCCCCGTACCCGTGACCCCGGTGGTCCCGCCGGACGTGCCCGTGCCGATGGTGCCGGGGCTCGTGGTGGTGCCGCCTCCGACGCTCCCGGTGCTGCCGGACGTCGGCACCGTGATGCCCGTACCGCTCGTACCAGTCCCGGTCGTTCCGCTCGTCGTGGTCGTCGACGTGGTCGAGAGGCTCGACGAGGTCAGCGTCCCGACGCTCGACGAGCCGCTGCGGGTGACCGAATCGCTCGCGCTGATCAAAGGAAACAGCGCCGAGCCGGTGATGCGGGCTGCCGCGTCGGCCTGCTCGAGCTGGCCGATCGCCGCAGCGATCGACAGGTTGGAGACCTCGGTCTCCTCCATGAACTGCGTCAGCTCGGCCGAACGGAACTGCGACCACCAATCGACGGCGTGGTCGCGCAGCCCGCCCGAGGCGTCGGAGTAGCGGTAGGTCGAGGGCACGTCGAGCTTGGGGTCGGGCACGGTGGCATTGGGCACGCAAGCGGCGAGGGAAAGCGCCGTCCCGAGCAGCCCCGTCATCCGGCGAACCGTCGACGCCGTCTTACGCACGAATGTCTTACGCACGCCCACTCCCGCCGCCAGCGTCGCCGGCCGTCGTGCCACCGATCGGCGCCTCTCCTTGGTCATAGGAGTCTTTTCAGGCGTCGCATACGGCGGAACCATGGCCCGATGCCATCACGGAAATGTATGCTCGGGCACGTGTTTCCGACGCCACATGCGACGCGATGGACAGGGGCGGCACGTCGGCCGTAACCTTGCGCGAGACAGCCTGGGACCGCCGCCATGGAGCCGTTCGTCCGAACACTCGCCATTCGACGAAGAAAGGCGACCTCCATGCTCGTGATTTCTACACCTGGACGCGGCGCCAGGCCGACTTGATGCGCTCGGGGCTGTTCGAGAAGATCGACGTCGCGAACCTCATCGAGGAGATCGAGACCTTGGGGCGTTCGGACGCCGCGGCGCTGGAATCCGCCTACCGCCTCATCTGCCTGCATCAACTCGAACGATTGGTGCAGCCCCAACGAACATCAAGCCGGAGCTGGACCAACACGATCATCCGCGAGCGACTCCACGCGGCCAGGGTGCTCCGTGACAACCCTGGCTTGAAGTCGAAGCGGCAGGCGCTGATCGAAAGCGCCTATGCCGACGCCCGCAAGGAAGCGGCGGGCGAAACCGGCCTTTCCCTGAGCGTCGTTCCCGAAGCCGCACCGTTCACCCTCGCCCAGATCATGGACGAAGCCTATTGGGCCGAGCAAGCGGGACGCTAGGCGCAGGGCAACAAGTCGCGGCGCCTCGCCGGCAACCGCGGTAGGCGGGAGGCATTTCGCTCGCGTCTTTCAAGGGGGTTCGTGTGTCCGGCGTCTTGCGTCTCGTCCTCGGCGACCAGATTTCTGATGGCCGACTGTCCTCTTTGCGCGACCTGGATGCCGAGCGCGACACCGTGCTGATGGCGGAGGTCGGCGACGAGACCGGTTACGTCAAGCATCACAAGCAGAAGATCGCGCTCGTCTTCGCCGGCATGCGCGGTCTCGCCAAGCGGATGCGCGCGGCGGGAACTCGGGTGCGTTACGTCGGCTTCGAGGACGCCGGCAACAGCGGCTCGCTGCTCGGCGAAGTGCGTCGCGCGCTGGCCGAGGGCGACTTCGGTCGCGTCGTGGTGACGGCGCCGGGCGAATACCGCCTGATGGCCGAGTTCGAGGCCTTCGCCGCCCAGTCCAACGTACCGTTCGAGATCCGGGAGGACGATCGCTACCTATGCACCCCGATCGAGTTCGGTCTGTGGGCGGCTGGACGCAAGGAGCTCCGCATGGAGTTCTTCTACCGCGAAATGCGCAAGCGCTATCGCCTACTCCTTGACGCGGACGGCAAGCCGGAGGGGGGCGCCTGGAACCTCGACAAGGAGAATCGCAAGGCGATGCCCCGGCGGTTGAGTCCGCCGCACCATCGCTTCGTGTCACCCAACTCGGAAACCCAAGGCGCCATCGCCGACGTGGCGCGACTGTTCCCGGAGCATTTCGGAACGCTGGACCAGTTCGGCTACGCCACGACGCCGGCCGAGGCGGAGACGGTCGTGGCGGGGTTCGTGGCCGACATCCTGCCGGGCTTCGGCGACTATCAGGACGCCATGGTGACGGGTGAGCCATGGATGTGGCACTCGATCATTTCGGCGGCGATGAACCTCGGGCTGATCGACCCGCTCGACGTCTGCCGCCGCGCCGAGGCCGAGTACCGCGCCGGCCGCGCGCCGCTCAATGCCGTCGAGGGTTTCATCCGCCAGATCATCGGCTGGCGGGAATATATGCGCGGCATCTACTGGCTCGAGATGCCCGCCTTCAAGGTGCTGAACGCGCTCGGGGCCGACCGCAAGCTGCCGTGGTTCTACTGGTCGGCCGAGACCGCCATGACCTGCGTGCACGAGGCGGTCACGGCCACGCGCGACCATGCCTACGCGCATCACATCCAGCGTCTGATGGTAACCGGCAATCTCGCCATGCTGCTCGGCGTCCATCCCGACGCGATCAACGACTGGTACATGGTCGTCTACGCCGACGCCTACGAATGGGTCGAGCTGCCTAACGTCCATGGCATGGCGACCTTCGCCGACGGCGGCATCATCGGCTCGAAGCCCTATGCCGGCTCCGGCGCCTACATCAACCGCATGAGCGATTATTGCGGCAGGTGCCGCTACGACGTGAAGCAGCGCATCGGCCCCGACGCCTGCCCGTTCAACGCGCTCTACTGGGACTTCATGATCCGCAACGAAAAAGTGCTCGGCGGCAACATGCGCATGGCGATGCCCTACCGCACGCTGTCGCGCTTCGCGCCGGCCGACCGCGCCGCCATCCAGGCCGAAGCCGAGCGCATCAAGACCGAGTTCGGGGCGGTGCCGGTCTGATCGACGCCGGGCCGCCGGAAACGCTACGCGTGCTCGATCGTGTAGAGCCCCACGTTCAGGATCCCTGCGCGGAACCCGCCTTCGCAATAGGCGAGGTAATACGCCCAGAGCCGCTGGAAGCGGGCATCGTAGCCCATGGCCTCGACCTGCGGCAGCGCGGCGGAGAAGCGCCTCGACCATTCGGCGAGGGTGCGGGCGTAGCTGTCGCCGAAGGTGAAGGTCCGCACCAGCTTCAGACCGGCGGCGGCGATCTGCTCGCGCATGATGGTGGGCGTCGGCAGCATGCCGCCGGGAAAGATGTAGCGCTGGATGAAGTCGACCTGGTGCTGGTAGCTCTCGTAGCGGCTCTCGTCGAGCGTGATCACCTGCAGCACGGCGCGGCCTTCCTTGGCGAGCCGGTCACGGATCGTGGCGAAATAATCCGGCCAATAGGCGCGGCCGACCGCCTCCATCATCTCGATCGAGACGATGCGGTCGTAGGTGCCCGCGACGTCGCGGTAATCCTGCAGGCGCAGGTCGGCGCGGCCGTCGGCCGCCTGCACCGTCAGGCGATCCTTCGCGAAGGCCAGTTGCGCCGGCGACAGCGTCAACCCGGTGACGCGGGCGCCGGACTCGAGGATGCGCTCGGCCAGGCCGCCCCAGCCGCAACCGATCTCCAGGACGTCGGCATCCGGGGACGCGGCGAGTTCTTGCAGGATGCGCTCCTGCTTGACGCCCTGCGCCTGCTCCAGGTCCTCGGTGGCGCTGTCGTAGAGGGCGGACGAATAGGTCATGCCGCCGTCGAGGAAGGTCTCGAAGAAGCTGTTGCCGAGATCGTAATGCGCCGGGATGTTGCGCCGCGCGCCCTTGCGGGTGTTGGCGCGCCGCAGATGAAACAGCCGCGTCAGCAGATGCATCGCCGGGATGCCCGCGATCCGGTCGAGCATCGCCTGGTTGACCACGAACAACTCCACGACCTTGGCGATGTCGGGGCTCGAGCAGTCGCCGTCGATGAAGCTTTCGGCGAAGCCCATGTCGCCGCGCGTGATCGTGCGCCACACCGTGCGCCAACGGTGCAGGACCAGCGTGGCATCGGGTCCGGGCTTGAGCGCGGCATAGGTCACGCTGCGTCCGTCGGGCAGCACGAAGGTCAGCCTGCCGCATTCGAGGTGCGACAGGATGCTGCCGATCGCCCTCAGCGAAAGGCCGCGGAACCCGCGCGCCGATCCCGGCACGCGCTCGGCGTCGGCGGCTGCGGCAATGTCTTGTTCGGCCAGGGACACTCAGACCTCGCGACGCGATACGTGGGTGACGGGATGGGCGGGAGGCGCCGGGCGGCCGCGCAACGTCGCGCCTTTGCGCCACAGCTTGAGCGCCTCCCAGTGGATGCCGGCGACCACGCTCAAGCTCAAGAGCGGATGGCCGAGGAACGTCTTGAGGAGCGTCGCGTCGGTCAGCGCGAGCCGCTCGCCGGCGAAGGAGGCGGCGATGAGCCGGGCTCCGCCGCGCGACCCGTCGACGGCGACCGACAGCTGCTCGCCGGGGGGCAAGATCCGAAAATCGTAGCGCAGGTCCATGTCGAGGAACGGAGACACGTAGAAGACCTTGTCGCAGCTCTGCGCGACCGTGCCGCCAGCGTCGCCGTCCACCGGGATCAGGTAGCAGTGACGCTGCCCGAAGGTGTTGTTGACCTCGTAGAGCATGGCGCCGAGCCGACCGTCGGCGTGGTGGCAGAAGTAGACGCTGAGCGGATTGAAGGCGTGGCCGAGGATGCGCGGCAAAGAGAGCAGGCGGATGGCCCCGCGTGCGAGGTCGAGCCCCGCCGCCGCCAGCTCCGCCTCGACCATGCCGCGCAGCGTCGTGCCGGGCGCCGCGCCCTTGAGCAGATGATCGCGATCGTGAAAGGCGAAGAGGTTGAAGCGGTTGCGCGAGAACAGCCGAAGCCGCCGGTCGAGCGCGTCGAGATCGTCGAGATCGAGCAGCGCCATCGTCATGGCGTAGCGCAGCTTGTGCTCCACCGCGCCGAAACGCCGGTGGACGACGAGACCCTTGTAGAGTGCCGACGGCCCGGTCATGCCGCCGCCTCGAGCGCTGTCGGCGTCGATCCTGCCGGGAGGTAGATGCGGCCGGACGGGTCGGGCACGCGCCAGGGCCGGCGCACGCCGCCGAGCGCCTCGGCGACGGCGAGGCCGGACTGCAGCCCATCCTCGTGGAAGCCGGCGCCGAAATGCGCGCCGCAGTACCAGACGCCGCCGACGCCTTGCAGCGACCACAGCCGCTTCTGCGCCGCGAGCGCACCGAGGTCGAAGACGGGATGCTCGTAGGCGTCCTTGTGAAGGATCGTGGCCGGCTCGCGCGTCGGGTTGAGCGTGACGAAATAGTCCGGCGACGCCGGCAGCCCCTGGAGGCGGTTCATCCAATAGGTGACGCAGAGCCCCTCGGTGTCGCCACCGCGGCGGCCGAGATAGTTCCACGAGGACCAGGCGCGGCGCCGACGCGGCATCAGTGCGGGGTCGGAGTGCAGCACCGCCCGGTTGGAGCCGTAGCGAAAGGCGCCCAGCAGGGCGCGCTCCTCCGCGCTGGGCTGCGCCAGCATCGCCAGCGTCTGGTCGGCATGGGTGGCGAGCACGACCGCGTCGTGGCGCGTCACGGCGCCGGTCGCATCGCGCAGCGTCACGCCGCCGCCGCCGCGCTCGACCGAGGTCACCGCCCGACCGAGCCGGATGCCGTCGGCATAGGGCGCCGTGAGCGGGCCGATATAGCGGCACGAGCCACCGGTCACCGTGCGCCAGACCGGGCGGTCGGTGACCTTGAGCAGGCCGTGGTTCTCGCAGAAACGCACGAAGCTCGCCGCTGGAAAATCGAGCAGAGTTCTGGCCGGGGCCGACCAGATGGCGGCGGCCATCGGCAGCAGATGATCCTCCTGGAAGGCGCGGCCGTAGCCGTCCCGCTCGAGGAAGGCACCGAGGCTCATCGTCTCCAGCTCGGCCAGCCGGCCCGAAGCCTCGCGGTAGAAGCGCAGCAGGTCGCGGATCATGCCGAGGAACCGCGGGCTGACGAGATTGCGGCGCTGGGCGAACAGACCGGCGAGGTCGCCGCCGGCGTATTCGAGCTGGCCGTCGTCGAGCGATACGGCGAAGCTCATCTCGGAGGGCTGGGTCGCGACGCCGAGATGGTCGAACAGCGCCACCAGGTTGGGATAGGTCGCCTTGTTGTAGACGATGAAGCCGGTGTCGACGGGCTGGATGCCGGACGCGGTTCCGAGCGCCACCGTGTTGGTATGACCACCGAGCCGCGGCGCCGCCTCGTAGAGCGTGACGCGATGCCGCTGGGCGAGCAGCCACGCGCAGGCCATGCCGCCGATGCCCGCGCCCACCACCGCGACATCAAGCCTCTCCTTCGTGACCCCGTCCATCGCGAAAATTTGGCCGCCTTTTTGCCCGACCGCGGACATGCGCGGCCAATCCGTCCGCTCTATATACGATGGCGGCCGGCGTTTGGGTGCACCGCATCGCGCAGCTTGGTCGCAGACGACGCCTGCTTGGAGCGTCGAAGGGAGATCGAGGCCCATGGCTTGGCCCTGGCCCATCAACGGCGTCAATCTCGTCAACGCGGTCGCGGTCGCCCGCGACGTCGAGGTGGTGCGCGACAACCGCTTCGCCGACGGGCGCCGCGGCCTGCTCGACGTCTACATGCCGAAGGCCGCGCACGACGCGCCGCTCGTCGTGTTCCTCTACGGCGGTGGCTGGGAGGATGGCGCCCGCGCCGACTATCGCTTCGCGGCCATGGCGCTCGCGCGCCGCGGCATCGTCACCATGGTGCCGGACTACCGGCTCTATCCCGACGTGCGCTTCCCCGACTTCATCGCCGACGGTGCCCGTGCCGTGCGCTGGGCGCGGCGCAACGCCATCGAGTTCGGCGCCGATCCCAAGCTCCTGTTCCTCGTGGGCCATTCCGCCGGTGCCTACATCGCCGCCATGCTGACCCTGGAGCGGCGCTGGCTCGATGCCGACAGCATGGCCGCGCTCTGCGGCACGGTCGGCCTCGCCGGCCCCTACGATTTCCTGCCGCTGCGCAGCCCGACGCTGAAACGCATCTTCGCGCCGGCCGGCGGCGGCCTCGAGACCAGCCAGCCGATCAGCTTCGCCCGCGGCGATGCGGCGCCGATGCTGCTGATGACCGGTGCCGTCGACAAGACGGTGAACCCCGACAACAGCCGCAAGCTCGCCGCCCGCATCCGCGCGCTCGGCGGCCAGGCCGACACGCGCGTCTACCGCCGCGCCAACCACACGACGGTCATGGGCGCCTTCTCGCCGCTGCTCCGGCTCGCCGCGCCCAGCCTCGCCGACACGTTGGCCTTCATCGGCGCCCGGGCAGACGTCGTGCGCCCGCGTCCGGGCTTCCCGCATTCCTTCCAGTCCAGCCGTTTCGCATGATCGCGATCACGATCGTCGGCACCGGCCTGGTGCTCTCGGCGCTGATGGCGCTCGCCTGGTACGTTCAATACCGCACCCGCAATTCCGGCTGGTCGGACGTGTTCTGGTCCTACGAGATGGGGCTTGGTGGCGTCTTCCTGGCCCTGGTGCCGTGGAACGGCGACTGGCACTGGCAGACGCCGACCGCGCGGCAGTGGCTGGTCGCGGCGCTGGTGGCAGCCTGGTCGGTGCGGCTCGGCACCCACATCCTGCGTCGCACGCTCGGCTCGTCCAGCGAGGATCCGCGTTACGCCCAGATGCGCAAGGATTGGAAGGAGCATTTCCAGCCGCGCCTGTTCTGGTTCCTGCAGATCCAGGCGCTCGCCGCCTTCGTGCTGGTACTGTCGGTCGGAGTCGCCGGGCACAATCCGGCGCCGGGCCTGCGCGTGCTCGACGGGCTCGGCGCCCTGCTGCTGATCGGCGCCATCGTCGGAGAAGGCATCGCCGACACCCAGCTGAAGCGCTTCATCTCGGACAAGGCCAACAAGGGCAAGATCTGCGACGCCGGCCTCTGGGGCTGGTCGCGCCACCCGAACTATTTCTTCGAATGGCTGGGCTGGCTGGCCTACCCGATCATCGCGATCGATCTCGCGGGTCCCTATCCCTGGGGATGGGTCGCGCTGTCAGGCCCGATCTTCATGTTCGTGCTGCTGCGCTACATCAGCGGCGTCCCGCCTCTCGAAGAGCACATGGTGCGCAAGCACGGCGGCAACTTCCACGCCTACGCCGAACGCGTCGGCGCGTTCTTCCCGCTGCCGCCGAGACGCAACGACTAGGTCCTGAGCGACATCGTCCGCTCGATCGCCGCCGCACCGCGTGTTCGGACGGTCAAGCTGAACCGTACGCTCCATGCGGAATTGCCGGTCGTCAGCGCGAAACACACAAGGCCGGCTTCATGGAAAACAGCGACGCGTGGCTCCAGACCGATCGGCTTCATGCAAGCACGGGAAAAGGAGACCCGTTCGCGGCAGCGATCCGGGCCACGCGGATGCCCATGATCATCACCGATCCCCGGCAACCGGACAACCCGATCGTCTTCAGCAACGATGCGTTCCTCAAGCTCACTGGCTACACGCGCGAGGAGCTGCTGGGCAACAATTGCCGCTTCCTGCAGGGCCCCGACACGGACCGCGCGAAGGTGGAGAAGGTTCGCGAGGCGATCCGTCAGAACCGCGACATCAGCGTCGACCTCCTGAACTATCGCAAGGACGGTTCGACGTTCTGGAACGCGCTCTACATCAGCCCCGTGGTGGACGAGCAGGGCGTCGTGCAATTCTTCTTCGCCTCGCAGCTCGACGTGTCCGATCGCAAGGACGTGGAAGCCGGGATCCAGGCCGCGAAGGATCATTTCGAGCGGGAATTTCGAGACCGTTCGCGCGATTTGGATCGGACGCTCGACGATCTGCGTGAAACCAACGCCAAGCTCGCGCAGGCCGTCGAGACCAAGACCGCTCTGCTCCACGAGGTCGATCATCGGGTCAAGAACAACCTCCAGATGGTGTCCGCGCTGGTCCTCCTGCAGAGCCGCACGATCACCGACGAGGGCACGCGCCGCTCGCTGCGCGAAATGCTGGCGCGGATCGAGGCGCTCGGCACCGTTCACCGCAGGCTCTATCAGTCGAGCGACGTGACCCGCTTCGATGTCGGCGAATTTCTTCGTGACATCGTCCAGGACCTCGTCGAGGTTGGAGCGCGCGACCGGATCACCACGCGTTTCGAAATGGATGCGGGGATCGAGATCGTTGCGGAACACGCCGCTCCGATCGCGCTCATCGTCAACGAAGTCGTGACCAATGCGTTGAAGCACGCCTTTCCGGACGAGCGGCGGGGAACGTTGACGGTGAGCTTGCGCGGGGTGGACGGAACCATGCGGATCGAGGTTCGCGACGACGGCGTGGGCGAAGGAGTCACCGGCATGTCGACGACGTCGTTCGGGACGTCGCTGGTACGGATCCTCACCCGGCAGCTGCGGGCGTCGGTGACCTGGGGCGACGCTCGTCCCGGAACGAAGGTCGTGATCGACGTGCCCGTCGGCGGATCGGCCTCGTGACGCGCGCGCCGCTCTCGATCCTCGTCGTCGAGGATCATGCGCTCGTGGCGATGGAACTGGAGGCGATCATCGAGGCGGCCGGGCACGTGTCCGCCGGCTGGGCCATGAGCGCGAGCGAGGCCGACGCGCTCGTCGCGGCCCTGCCGGAACTCCCCGATCTCGCCCTTGTCGACGTGAACCTGGGCGACGGGCCCTCGGGGATCGACGTGGCGCAGCGGCTTCGAGACCACGATGTCGAGGTCGTGTTCATGACCGCCAACGCCAAGCGGCTCGCCGAGGATATGCATGGCGCGATCGGGATCATGGCCAAGCCCTACTCGTCACGCGCGGTCCACGCGGCGCTGAGCTATCTCCACGACGGCGTCCGCGACCCGCCGCCGGCTGTGGCCCTGCCGTCCGGCCTGGTCCTGTCGCCGCGCTACGAGCGGCATTGGAAGCGCGCATGATCGACGCCCTACGGGAAGCGGATCGGCGGCGGCACCGGTCTTGACATGCCCGTCCGAACTTGCGTAGGCATTTTCGATCCGACACGAGGTCCGGCCTTGGCCCAGAAGCTTATCGTACGTTGCGCGCTGGAGACGGGTCGAAGCTGACGCTTCGCGATCCCGACGACAGCGCGTATCCAGGGCCCCTCGCGGGCCTTTTTTATTGCGCTCGGCCATCCGACCTCCTGCTAAACGAACCCGAACGGAACAGGGCCATGTCCCAGCATTCGCAGCAGCCGTCCCAGCAGCAGACCACCGCGCACGGCGCGATCCGCGAGATGAGCGGCGCGCAGATGGTCGTGCAGGCGTTGAAGGACCAGGGCGTCACCACGCTTTTCGGCTACCCCGGCGGCGCCGTGCTGCCGATCTACGACGCGCTCTACGGCCAGAACGACATCAAGCACATCCTGGTGCGCCACGAGCAGGGTGCGGCCCATGCCGCCGAGGGCTATGCCCGCTCGTCGGGCAAGGTCGGCGTGCTGCTGGTGACCTCGGGCCCAGGCGCCACCAACGTCGTCACCGGCCTGACCGACGCGCTGCTCGACTCGATCCCGCTGGTCTGCATCACGGGGCAGGTGCCGACGCACCTCATCGGCACCGACGCGTTCCAGGAATGCGACACCGTCGGCATCACGCGGCACTGCACGAAGCACAATTACCTGGTGCGCTCGATCGCCGACCTGCCGCGCATCCTGCACGAGGCCTTCTACGTGGCACGCAGCGGGCGCCCGGGCCCGGTGGTCGTCGACATCCCCAAGGACGTGCAGTTCGCCCGCGGCCCCTACGTCGAGAAGCAGGCGGTGCCCGAGCACAAGACCTATCGGCCGCAGCTGGACCCGGACATGGCGCGGGTCGAGCAGGCGGTGATGCTGATGGCGTCGGCCAAGCGCCCGGTGTTCTACACCGGCGGCGGCGTCATCAACTCGGGGCCGGAGGCCTCCAAGCTGCTGCGCGAGCTGGTGGCGCTGACCGGCTTCCCGATCACCTCGACCCTCATGGGCCTCGGCTGCTACCCGGCCTCGGGACCGGCCTGGCTCGGCATGCTCGGCATGCACGGCACCTACGAGGCTAATCACGCCATGCACGATTGCGACGTGATGGTTAACATCGGCGCGCGATTCGACGATCGCATCACCGGCCGGCTCGACGCTTTCTCGCCGATGTCGCGCAAGATCCACGTGGACATCGATCCCACGTCCATCAACAAGACCGTCCGCATCGAGGTGCCCGTCATCGGCGATTGCACCCGCGTGCTGCGCGCCATGATCGACCTTTGGACGAACCGCAAGCTCAAGGCCGATCCCGATGCGCTGAGGACCTGGTGGAAGGCGATCGAGGTCTGGCGGGGCAAGAAGTCGCTCGGCTTCCGTACATCGTCCGCGGTGATCAAGCCGCAGCACGCGGTGCGGCGCCTGCATGCCCTGACCAAGGATCGCGAGACCTACATCACGACCGAGGTCGGCCAGCACCAGATGTGGGCGGCGCAACACTACGATTTCGAGCAACCGAACCGCTGGATGACCTCCGGCGGCCTCGGCACCATGGGCTACGGCCTGCCCGCCGCGATCGGCGTGCAGATGGCCCATCCCAAGGCGCTGGTCATCGACGTCGCCGGCGAAGGATCGATCCTCATGAACATGCAGGAGATGTCCACGGCGGCGCAATACAACCTGCCGGTCAAGATCTTCATCCTGAATAACGAATACCTCGGCATGGTGCGGCAATGGCAGGAACTGCTGCACGAGAGCCGGTACTCCGAGAGCTACTCGCACTCTCTGCCCGATTTCGTGAAGCTGGCCGAGGCCTACGGCGGCCACGGCATCCGCGTGTCGGACCCGGCCGATCTCGACGCCGCGATCATGGAGATGATCGAGACGCCCAAGGCCGTCATCGTCGACTGCCTCGTCGACAAGATGGAGAACTGCTTCCCGATGATCCCGTCGGGCAAGGCGCACAACCAGATGATCCTGGCGCAGGACGCCGACGTCGAGCTCGAAGCCATGATCGACGCCAAGGGCCGCGAGCTGGTGTAGCAACGCTGTCATTCCGGACGGAGCGAGGCGGAGATCCGGAACCCATTGCGCTCGATGGAGGCGCGTCCTCGCACAGTGCGATGGGTTCCGGGTTCGCGCTTCGCGCGCCCCGGAACGACAAGAATTGGAAGATGTCATGAACGCCCTCACGCCCCAACCGCCGTCGCCCTACACCGCGCCGCCGAAGCCGCACGCGGCCGAAACCCACACGCTCAGCGTACTGGTCGACAACGAGCCGGGCGTGCTGGCGCGCGTCGTCGGGATGTTTTCGGGGCGCGGCTACAACATCACCAGCCTCACGGTGGCCGAGGTGGCGCACACCGATCGCCTCTCGCGCATCACCATCGTCACCTCCGGCACACCCGAGGAGATCGAGCAGGTGACGCTGCAGCTCGATCGCCTGGTGCCGGTGCATTCCATCACCGACCTGACGTTGCGCGGTGAGTGCATCGAGCGCGAGCTCGCCATGATCAAGGTCGCGGGCCGCGGCGAGGATCGCCAGGAGGCGCTGCGCCTCGCCGAGGCCTTCCGCGGCCGCGTCATCGACGCTTCGATCGAGAGCTTCGTGTTCGAGATGACCGGCGCGGCCAGCAAGATCGACCATTTCGTCGACCTGATGCGGCCGATCGGCCTCGTCGAGGTCTCGCGCACCGGCGTCGCCGCGATCACGCGCGGGCCGGGGAAGATGCCGTGATCCACTGTGCAACAAGCGTCGTTATCGCCAGTGCATTAAGCCTTGCACTTATGTTATGGCAATCAACGCCCGCTCAAAGCGATGAAGCAACGCAGATGGCGCGGGTCGCATGTGACGCGCGACGCGAGACTGTCTTTGTTGACGGAATAGTCCTTTACAAGGGTGAGCCTAAACACGACTTTGACAACACAATATTGTATGACATAGGAAAACTTCCGCAATATTCCCAACATAAGCCTGGGCAGGTTGTTTGCGACTTTGGTCTGAATAAGAAAATTTTGCTGACTGCCGGCACCAGTCCGGTAGCTGAAAGAAACAACAATGTCTCGATTAGCATTAATGATACACATGATACAGTCGATCGGATTTTCTTTGCAGAAATGTCTGAAGCTATTCAGATCGGTTTTTCGGAAAACAACATTTTTGTAGATTTGTGCGCCACAGATGCCGTCCCACCCGAAAAGAAAGAATGTAAGACCAGCCGCTTCAGCACCACCTTCTCACCGTCATCGAATTATCCCGCGAGCTTCGATTGCTCAAAGGCCACGTCGGTCGCGGAAAAGCTAATTTGCAGTGACGAAACTCTTGCCGATTACGATCGCATGATCGCCACAGCCTATCAGGGCGAACTGGACCACGCCCCCGATAAAACTGTCGTGAGGAGTCAACAAAGTCTATGGCTATCCTTAGAGCGAGATGCCTGCGTCCATGGAATGCGTCATTTATATCCATACAATATTGATGAAGCCAAGTCGTGCATCAAGGCCGCAAGTCGTTCTCGTCTGCACGTCATTCTGGGAACGACAGCGCTGAAATGATTGCCTTGTCGTTTAATCGCCTCACGGGCTCAAGGGATGCCTTGAAGCCGGTTCGCCTCCCGATTTTTAGAAAGCGTTCAATTTTGCGGTCTTAAAAAAGTGATGTTTGGCAACCTTCAGCCTGATTCCGCTTCCCTGTTGTGTCCTTGGTTATGCTCGACGCGAGAGAACATCACGCTGATGACGTTTGGACGCGCGGCGATGGAGTTGCAAACCGTCGCCTTCCGTGGCGGTTGGCTCGTCCGAGCGTTCGCGACGCGGCGGCGCAAGCGGCCTGTGCTCCACATGATCGGTGGGCAAGATCGCAGCGGGCAAGACGACGCTTTGCCGGACCCTGGCGCAGACGCCGGGGACGATTGTCGTCGCGCAAGTTGCACGTTCTCGATGTCGCCGAGGAGGTCTGTTTGGCGCGTCTTCGCAAACGCAATGCGACGGGCGCCCATCCTTATGTCGTCAGCGACCAGGATTTCGTCGAGCTGACGAAGTATTTCGAGGCACCGCTCGTCTCGGAAGGGTTCGAAATGATCGTTCACTGTCAAATCGCGAGATGAGTCCTATTCCGTCCTCCGGCCGCATATGATTTAATCATATAACGATCTTCTCGTCCGCCGCAGGAGAATTCAGCGATGCGCAACACACAACCTCTCAGCATCACCCTGCCTCACGACATGGCGGCGATGATCAAAGCGAAAGTCGCGTCCGGCGAATATGCGACCGAAAGCGAAGTGATCCGGGATGGTCTTCGCGTCCTTCAAGCCCGTGACGCGGCCATGGACAATTGGCTGCGCGACGAGGTCGCCAAAAGCTTCGACGAATATGCCGCCGATCCCAGCATCGGCATTCCCGCCGGCGATGTCATGGCGCGCTTGCGGGCCTCGTATAAGGTGCGGCTGTCCAAGCCCGGCGTTTGATGCAGCCTTTCAGCGTCGTCTTGACGCCGCGTGCGGAACGCCAGCTTGATCATCTTTATGGTTACATTGCCGCCGAGAGCCACGAGGCGCGCGCCGACAAGTATATCGGTGGCATCGTTGCCGATTGCATGTCGCTGGAAACTTTTCCGGAGCGAGGCCACACGCGCGACGATATCCGCCCCGGTCTCCGCATCAAGGGCTACCGTCGTCGCGTGACCATTGCTTTCTCTGTAGACGCCGTGACCCGGATTGTCGCAATCCATGGCATCTTCTATGGCGGTCAGGACTTCGAGCATCTGCTTCGCGACACTGTCGGCGACGATTGATGGTTTGTGCCGCTGGTCGAAAGCCGGTCATAACCTTTGGGCCGCTTTGCGCTCAAGTGCTTCTGCGCCTCGGCGAAGGCCTGCGAGCCGAGCAAGATCGACAGGATGCCTTCGGGTTTGGAACTCGGCCCTGCCTAGGTTATTATACCTACGTCTTATCTTTTGATGGTGTCGCGCGACGCATCGCGCCGCAAAATGGGGGTGTGTGATCGCACCGAAACGCCTTTTCGGCTCCGCGATGTCGCCGTTCGGCGACAGGAACGGCGCCAGCCATGCTCGGGGGATTGTGAGGCCGCGCTCCGCCGTGGACGCCCTTTGCGGCTTAGCGCTAGGCCTCTGCGCCGCCGTGGCGGTGGCGGCACCGGCGCGGGCGGAGGCCGGGCGCACCGCGATCCTCTGCGCCTACGAGCCGGAATGGCAGGCCCTGCTGCCGGCGATCCAGGGCCGGCAGGACCGCGTCCTGAGCGGGGTGCAGTTCGTCACCGGCACGATCGAGGGCAAGCCGATCCTCCTGGTCGAGACCGGCATCAGCATGGTCAACGCGACCATGGCGACGCAACTCGCGCTCGACCATTACGAGGTCGCCGACCTCGTCGTCATGGGGATCGCCGGCGGCGTCGATCCCGCCCTGCACATCGGCGATGTCGTCGTGCCGGCGCAGTGGAGCCAGTACCTCGAATCCGTGTTCGCACGGGAGGATGGCGGCACCTACAAGCTCCCGGCCTTCTCCACGCAGACGGTCCAGCATTTCGGGATGATCTATCCGCAGTCGGTGGAGGTGGATCGCGCGCCCGGGGCGCCGGAGCCGCGCGATTGGTTTCCGGCGGATCCCCGGCTGCTGGACCTCGCGCGCAAGGTGGCGCCGACGATCAAGCTCGAGGCGTGCGACCCGCGTGGCGATTGCTCCGGCCCCGCGCCCGTCGTGGCCGTCGGTGGCAACGGCGTGTCGGGCCAGAGCTTCGTCGACAACGCCGCCTTCCGCGACTTCGCCCATACCGCCTTCGCCGCCAGGGCGCTCGACATGGAGAGCGCCGCCGTCGCGCAGGTCGCCTACGCCAACCACGTCCCCTTCATCGCCTTCCGCAGCCTGTCCGACCTCGCCGGCGGCGATGCGGGTGCGACCAAGATGAAGGCGTTCGAAGCGCTCGCCGCCCGCAACGCCGCAACGGTGCTGAAAGGATTTCTGCGCGCGTTGCCCTGACGCGCCGTGCTTAGGCCGCGCGGCGGCCGCGGAACAGGCTCGGCACGCTGATGCGGCTTCGCGCCCGCACCTGCGCCGGAGCGGGCGCGTGCTCCTGCCGGTAGACCTTGATCGCGTAGCGGGCGCGGCCGATGGCGCCGAGCAGGTTGGGATCGCGGCTGCGGCCGGAGCGCGCGTGTTCCTCGTTGTAAAACGCGCAAGTGCCGGCGATCTCGTCGAAGCCGTAGCGGGTGGCAAGGTCGCGTATCTTCGCGATCGTGCGCAGGACGCGCTCCGCCGCCGTCGCGTGGACGTGGATCGCCGCGGCGGCTTCGTCCATCAGCGCGACGAGCTCGTCGAGGCATTCGTCCGCCGATCCCGTGTCGCGGGTCCAGTCGGCGAAGGCATGCAGACGCCACACCGGCTTCCAATCGTCGCCGCACCCGTGCCGATCAGCGAGGATCGCCCGGATGCGGGCGACGAGCGCGTCGGGCTCCAAGGGCTTGGCGATGTACTCGTCGATGCCCGACCATAACGAGTACTGCTCGGCCTGCGGCTCGTGGGTGGCGGTCAGCGCCGCGATCGGAACGCCGGACATCACGCCCTCGCGTGCCCGAATCCGCGCGGCGGCCTCGAAGCCGCTCATGCCCGGCATCTCGAGGTCCATCAGCACGAGGTCGTAGCGTTGGCTCCAGGTCAGCTCCCAGGCCGTCTCGCCATCGCCGGCGACATCCACGGCGAAGCCGGCGGCCATCAGGATCGCCCCGACGAGGTCGCGGTTCAACTCTGTGTCGTCCACGAGCAGGATGCGGGCTCGCGGATCGTGCGGATGACGGTCGAGGCCCATGGGACGCGCCTTGGGTACAGATCGCACGAGTCAAGCCTATCACGCTTGCCAGAGCGTTAACGCCGGCCGAGCGCTTTACCTCTCGCCGCGCGCCGCCTAGAACCCCGCCACCTTCCGAAAGAACAGACCTAGGGACCAGCCTCATCATGCGCGTGTATTACGACCGGGATGCCGACCTGAACCTCGTCAAGGGCAAGAAGGTCGCCGTCGTCGGCTACGGCAGCCAGGGTCACGCCCACCTGCTCAACATGCGCGATTCCGGCTGCAAGGACATCGCGGTGGCGCTGCGCCCCGGCTCCAGCTCGGCCAAGAAGGCCGAGGCCGAAGGCCTCAAGGTGATGTCGGTGGCCGCCGCGGCAGAGTGGGCCGACCTGGTGATGATGCTGACGCCCGACGAGTTGCAGGGCGAGATCTACGCGACCGAGCTTCAGGCCAACATGAAGCAGGGCGCCGCGCTGGCCTTCGCTCACGGCCTCAACATCCACTTCAACCTGATCGAGCCGCGGCCAGACCTCGACGTCATCATGATCGCGCCCAAGGGCCCCGGCCACACCGTGCGCTCCGAGTACAAGCGCGGCGGCGGCGTGCCGTGCCTGATCGCCATCGCGCAGGACGCCTCGGGCAACGCCCACGATCTCGCGCTCAGCTACGCCTCGGCCATCGGCGGCGGCCGCGCGGGCATCATCGAGACCAGCTTCAAGGAGGAGTGCGAGACCGATCTCTTCGGCGAGCAGGCCGTGCTCTGCGGCGGCCTCGTCGAGCTGATCCGCGCCGGGTTCGAGACGCTGGTCGAGGCCGGCTACGCGCCGGAGATGGCCTATTTCGAGTGCCTGCACGAAACCAAGCTGATCGTCGACCTCATCTACGAGGGCGGTATCGCCAACATGAACTATTCGATCTCCAACACCGCCGAATACGGCGAATACGTCACCGGTCCACGCATCATCACGCCCGAAACCAAGGCCGAGATGAAGCGCGTGCTGACCGACATCCAAAGCGGCAAGTTCACCCGCGACTGGATGCTCGAGAACAAGGTCAACCAGACCTCGTTCAAGGCCACCCGCGCCAAGGCCGCCGCCCATCCGATCGAGGAAATCGGCGCCAAGCTGCGCGGCATGATGCCCTGGATCGGCGCCAACAAGCTGGTGGACAAGGAGAAGAACTGAGGCGTCGTCGCGCTGGCCGATTGGGCGGTGCACGTCACGTCGTCGGTGCGGCGCCGGGTGGTGTGACGCCAGCAGGAGACGGAGCAAACAGCGCCTCCACTTCCAGGTCGAATCCGGGCGGATCGAGGCGTAGGCGCCCGGTCACGTGGATGGTCGTCTCGATGCGCTCACCCGGACCGCGGCGGTGGTGCAGCACGTTGCGCGCATCGGGCATGACGATGAGGCAATGCACGATCGTCGGGTTGCGAAAGTAGCGCGTCAGCTTCAGCAGGGCGTCGACCCGCTGCGTCGAGGGTGACGCGACCTCGACCACCACGATGGCATCGTCGACCACGACCGCATCGTCGGGCAGCGGCGCTCCACAGCGGACCATCGCATCCGGCTCGAAGATCGTGCTCTCGTCGACCCGGAGTGCCATGCCGTCGACGAACGCCTCGCAAGGCAATTGAGCCGCGGAGGTCGCGCGCTCGAAGTGCCGCGATACCGCATTCTTGGTGCGGGCATGGATCGCCCGCTCCGCTGCCATGGCGATCACCTGTCCATCGAACAATTCGTGGCGAAGCGAACCCTGCCGCTCGCTCCAGGCGAGGAACGCATGGACCGTCATGATGGCATTCGTCGTGCGCGACGCGGTCATGGCAACGCCGACCTCCCGATCCGGCATGATGTCGGCGCGGGCGATGCTTGGCAATCTCTTGAGGACGGCCGCAATCAGCGCCTGGGATCACCGGTCGCCACGCGGCGCAAGCTCCAGTGGATCTCGGCGCGAGTGGCGGCATCCGCCGGCACCTTGATCTGTACCGTCGGACGCGGGCCGCCGGGCGCGGCGAACAGGATCGAAGGCTCGACGAAAGCCTCGGCGTCGCTCTCGAAGAGCCAACTCTCGCCGTCGGGCGTATCGAGGCGCACGGCGCTTCCGTCGGGCGTCGCGCGGGCCTTGAAGCCGGGGTGGATGTGGAATCGCAGGGCATACGGCAAGGCGCCGGTAGGGCGCCGCACCGCGTCGACGAGGCGGTCGTGGCCCTCGAGCCGGTCACCGGTGGCGGAGAGCGTCAGCGTGCGGTGATGGATCGTACCGAAGCGCGCGGCATAGCCGTCGTGGGACAGCGCGAGCGAGGCCATGCCGTCGCGCTCCCCGCGCTCGGCAGTCACCTTGGTCGGGCCGGCCAACACCTGCTCGCCGAGCCAGCGGCCGAGCGCGCCGCCGCCCGCGAAGCGGCAGGACGAAGTGTCGTCGACGACGAGCGTCGAATGCGCCGCCGTGGATCGCGCCGCCTCCCGGGCGCTGGCGCGACCACCTTCGGGCGTGCCGCAGTTGATCACGATCTTGCGCACGCCCGAGGACAGCTCGAACGACAGGCAGCCGGCGTGGGCCGCGGCCGAGAAGGCCCGCGGCGGCGGTGCGCCGGCGTCGACCACCAGGACGGTGCCTTCGGCCTCCAGGCGCTGGTAGCCGACGTAGGGGGCGTTGCCGAGCGGCCGCGCCCGGGCATCGTCGTAGGCGAGGATGGTGGCGACCAGCTCCGGCGCGGTCTGTCCCATGCCGTTGAACAGCGCCAGCGAGCCGTCGCCATGGCGGAACAGCCGCAGCATCGGCATCATCCGATCGATCGCGTTGAGCAGCGATTGTGGCGCCGGCACGCTGCGCGCGGCGTAGGCCTGGCGCAGCGGGAGCAGGTCGAGCAGCACGTCGATGAGGACCTGGGGCTTGCGGCTGATGGGACCGCCATCGGGTGTGATCTGCGCCGCGAGTTCGGCGGCGAGAGCCTCGGTGCCGCGCCGCTGCGACGCGGCGGTGCCGTCGACGCAAAGGGCATACTCGGCCAGCGTCAGGGCCACGAGCAGTCGGTCGTCACCCGAAAGAGTGCTGCCGAGCTGGCGTTCGAGGAAGGCCCGATGCGTCTCCAGCGCCATCGTGAAGCGCCCGTAGAAGTCGCGATCGGCGCCTGCGAGGATGACCGGCGATTGCGACAGCCACGACAGCATGCGGCGGGCCCCGACCCTTGGTTCCCAGGCCAGCGCCGCGCCCGGCTTGGCATGGACGTCGAGGAAATCACCGATCAGGCCCCTCGCGCGTGCACGAATGGCGACGTTGTCGGTGGCGCGCAGGTGACGAAGCCAGCCGAAGCCGGCGAGCTGGCGGGCCCAGGCCTGCGATGCTGGCTCGAGCGCGAAGGGCGAGCGGCCCATCGCGTTCACGATCTTGCCGCCGAACGCGAAATAGCCGGAGCCGATATCGGCGGCCACCGTCGGGTCGGCGGTGCGGATGTCCTGTGGCGCGATCAACAGTCGCTCGGGCGCGCGGCTGCGCAAGTTGCGCAGGGCACGCACCGGCGTCGCGGCGAGATCGCGCGCCGACCGGTGCCCCCGCCTGAGGAGGAGCGCCGCGACATGCAGCCGGTCTCTGGTCGTCGCGCCGGTCAGGGCGGTGCACTCCTAGCCCGTGAGGGCGGATTCGCACCATCATGAGGGCAAGATCGAAACCGAGAGTTAACCACGTCTTGGGATCGTCGCGCCGCTCCGGCGTCGTCTAGGACGGCAGCGTCGAGGCGAAGACATCGTAATCGCGAACGACATCGGCGAGCCGCTCGAAATGCGGGAACGCGCCGGTGTCGTAAGACGCAAAATGCCAGTTCGGGCGACCGGCGATCTCCGCCTCGCGGCTGAAGTCGGTGAAGGCGCCACGCGTGCCGTGGCAGGTCCAGATCGGCAGCGCCAGCAACTTGTAGACGCGCGTGGCATCGTCGGGGAACAGGGAGCCGGCGATGAAGGCCATGACAGCATTCCGCGCGCCGGGCTGGTGCGAGGTCAGCTGGTCGTAGTGGAACAGCGCCTCGTCGATGTCGCGGGAGCCCCAGGTCCGCTCCAGAAACTTGCGCATGCTGGGTTTGGAGACGAAGAGGTCGAACAACGGGCCGCCGATCCACGGCACCGACAGCAAGGCGGCCGCTACCGGATTGCGCCGATTGGTCTGCGCGCGACCTTCGCCGGAGAGCACGCGATCGAACCCGGTCGGGCTGATCAGACCGAGCGAACGGTAGTCTTCCGGCCGCTCGAGGGCGGCGCGCGCGAGAAATTCGCAGGTGAGCGAGAGACCGACGGCATCGACCGGCTTGCCGCCGTGCCGCCCGCGGATCGCCGCGACCGTCGCGTGGATCGCATCGACCATCAGGCGCGGCGTGTAGGACCGCTTCTCGCGCGACGAGAAGCCGAAGCCCGGCAGGTCGAGGGCGTAGACCGGCTGCATCGTCGCGTAATGTTCGTAGAGCGGCCGCACCTCGAAGGCGCTCGCCGCCGCGTTGACGCTATGCAGGAGAAGCAGCGGCCGCCCCTCGTCCGAGCCGGCGGAATGCAGAGCCAGCCGCCCGGCGCCGCCGATCGCGAGCCGCTTGCCGGGAACCGGCGGCGGGAGCGCGCGGTCGTGATCGATGGCGAGGCGGCTGTAGGCGACCCAAGTGGCCGCAGCCGCCAGCGGCAGGGCGGCGATGAGCGGGATCAGGCCGGCGGAAGGCGAAGTACGGCGGCGGAAGTGGCGGGCCATGGGGTTCTCGATGTTGCCCTGGCGAACGTCATCGCCCTAGCTTCGTTGCGCCATGGGTCACCGTTGCAGCAGAGCCGGTAGTAAGCGGAGAACGTCGTCGTCAGCTGTCCCGGCGAGTTTCGAGTGTCGCTCTCATCAGCGTCAAAACATTCTTCAGCGCTGGGAAATCCTCGATGGCCACCTTCGTGATGATCGTCTGGCTGATGCGGCGGTAATCGTGACGAAGCACGCTTCCGATCCCGGCGATCTGACGCCAGGGCGTATCCGCGTAATTTGCCTTGAGCGACTCGGGAATGTGGCGACTGGCTTCAGAGACGATTTCGATAGCCCGCTCGAGAGCGAGCATTTCGATCGCTGACAGCGATCGCCCGGCGGGTCCGAGGATCGTCTCGGACATCTCGATCGCGGCGAGCATATCGTCGATCCGACCCAGCGGCTCGGGCATTCTCAAAAAATCCTGATCGCTTCGCGCTCGATCTCGTCCCTGTATCGCGGATGAAGACCATCGCGCGTCGCGAGATCGGCCGACATGCCGAGTTCGTCCTCGACCATGTATTTGGCAGCGACGAGGTCCATGAGGTTGAAACGCGACTTGGGGTCGTATTCGACGAACAAGTCGAGATCGGATGCCAAGCCGGCTCTATCCCTCGCGGTTGACCCGAACAGGAAAAGGGACGTCGCACCGAGCGCCCTGAAACGGGCTTCGAAGGGCTTGAGCTTCTCCACGGCTTCGGTGCGTCGCATGCCGCGACCCTATCAGCTTCGTCGTCGATGCTCCATTGCTCCGGCTGGCTCGAGGGGGCAAGCAGCCGCGTGACCGGCTACTGAGGAGTTCACGTCCCCAGCAGCGGGCTCCAGGCCGGGTCGCTGGCGTAGGCCGGGGTCGGCACGGCGAACTCCTGGCGTCCGAACACGTCGGTCATGAATATCTTGGAGCCGCCGCCGCCGCCGGGGTCGCGGAAGAACATCAGGAACAGGCCGTTGGGCGCCCAGGTCGGGCCCTCGTTGTGGAAGCCTTCGGTCAGCAGCCGTTCGCCCGAGCCGTCCGGCTTCATCACGCCGATCGCGAAGCCGCCTTTCGTCTGCTTGGTGAAGGCGATGAAATCGCCCTTCGGACTCCACACCGGTGTCGAATAGCGGCCGTCGCCAAAGGAGATGCGGTGTGCGCCCCCGCCGCCGGCACCCATCACGTAGACCTGCTGGGTGCCGCCGCGATCGGATTCGAAGCAGATCTGCGCCCCGTCGGGCGAGTACGACGGCGAGGTGTCGATCGCCTGATCGTCGGTGAGCCGCGTCGTCTCGTTCGAGCCGATGCTCATGGCGTAGAGGTTCGAGGCGCCGTTCTCCGACATCGACATGACGATCTTGCGGCCTTGCGGCCCGAAGCGCGGGGCGAAGGTCATGCCCGGGAAGCTGCCGACGGCCTCGCGTTGCCCGGTCTCGATGTTCATCAGCATGACCTTCGGCTCATCGCCGCCGAAGGCCATGTAGGTGATCTCCTGCTCGGAGGGCGAGAAGCGCGGCGTCACCACGAGATCGCTGCCGCTGGTGAGATAGCGCACGCCGGCGCCGTCCTGGTCCATGATGGCGAGACGCTTGCGGCGGCGCGTCGCCGGGCCGCTCTCGTCGATGAAGACGATGCGGGTGTCGAAGAAGCCCTTCTCGCCGGTGGCCTGGCTGAACACCGCGTCGGCGACGATGTGGGCGACGCGGCGCAGGTTGCCGCCATCGGTCGAGTACTGCTGGCCCGCGACCTGCCGGCCGCTGTCGACGTCCCACATCCGGAACTGCGTCTGCAGCCCGTCGCCGCCGCGCGCGACGCGGCCGGTCACCACGAACTGCGCGCCGATGTTCTTGAAGGAGTCCATCGGCGGCGCGACGTCGGGATTGCCGACGTCCGCCGTGACGCCGACCGGCGTCAGGAAGACGGCGTGCTTGAAGTCGTTGGCGAGAACGCTGGAGACCTTGTCGCCGCCATCGCCGACGAAGCGCGTCACCGCCACCGGAATCGGGCGGAACGAGCCGCCGCCGCGCACGTCGAGCGCGCGCTCCTGCGCGAAGCAAGGCCCGAGCGGCGTCGCCAGCACCGGCGCTGCGGCGAGGCCAACGAGGAAAGCGCGGCGATCGAAGCGAAGGGTCATGAAGGTGAAATCCTGGAAGGATCGGGTCAAGGAGGAGGATCGTCGTCCCGGGGCGGTGAAGCCGAACCCGGACCCGGTAGGCCCCGCCTTGTTCGATCAGGCTCGAGCACACGGGTTCCGAGTTCGCGCCGTGCGCGCCCCGGACTGACGTCCAGGCGATGGCCTCACGACATCTCCTTGGGATCGAAACGCACGACGCGCTGGCGGTAGCCCTGGTCGTAGTAGGGCCGGAAGCGCTCCGGGATCGGCAGCGGGTTGCACTTGTTGACGGCGCGCAGTGCGCTGTCGGCGAGGCTCTTGAGGTTGGGATCGCGCGGCGGGTTGATGATGGCCGGCGCCCCGATCAGCGAGCCGTCCTGCGCCATGTGGATGCGCACCGTCGGCACGTAGTCCTGCGTGCCCCCGAGCCCGAAATAGCTCCAGCAGCCGCGATAATGGTCGATCAGCCAGCCGTCGAGCTGCGCCGCGACGGACGGCGACATCTTCTCGGCGTGGGCCGTCGGCGAGCCGAGCGAGGCGGTCTGCGCCAGGGTCGCGCCGGTCGAGGCCTTACGCTGCGGCGCCTCGTGACTCAGCATGGCCGCGATCTTGTCCGGGCTGAAATCGTCGCGCGGCTTGGCCTCCTTGACCTCGTTGCCGGAGCGCGGACGTTCCACCGGCTTCGGCGGCTCCGGCTTGGGCGGCTCGACCTTCACCGGCTCGGGGCGCGGCTGGGGCTGCGGCCGCGACAGGTCGGGCTTCAGATGGTCGAGCAGCGAAGCGACCTTGTCGAGCGGCTTGTCCGGCTTCATCCGGTCGAGCATCGCCGTGACCTTGTCGAACAGCTTGTCCGGCTTCGGCTCGGGTCGTGGCGGCGGCACGACGGGCGCCGGATCGGCCTTCGCGACCTTGACCGGCCGCGCCGGCGGCTTCGGCACCGCCTTCTTCGCCTCCTTCTTCGGTTTGGCCTCGACGTGCTTCGGGGCCTCCTTGGGCGGCTCGACCTTGGGGCGCGGCGGCGGCATCACCGGCTCGGCGTCGGGCGGCGGGGGCTTGTCCTCGGGCGGCGGCGGCGCCTCGGCCTTCTCCACCGGGCGCTCCGGCGGGGTTGGGGGCGGCGGCACGGGCGCCGCCTCGGCTTTCTCGGCAGGAGGCTCTGGTGGCGGGGGCGGCGCGGGTGGAGTCGGGCGTGTCTCGGCCTCCGCGGGTGCAGGCGGCGGCGCCGGGGCCGGCGGCTCCGGCGGCTTGGGCTCCGCCTCGCCGGGATCGACGACGAACTTGTCGGGCGTCGGATCCGGCGGCGTGTCCTTCTTGGCGTCGGGAGTCGGCGGCGCGTCCTTGTGGTCCTCGAGCTCGGCCACCGTGTCGGTGCGGCGCTGCGAGACCGGCATCTGCTTGGCGTTCTTCTCGCCGTTCATGATCTGATTGAGGTCGCTCGTCGTGATCATTTCGACAGGCACGGTCTCGATCGGCTCGTCGAGCTTGGGCTCGCGCGAGAAATCCACGACGAGGAAAAGCAGCGCGAGCGCGTGCACGCCGCCGGAGACGACGAAGCCGGGCTTCCTCCAGGGCGCGCGCTTGTCCATCCCCTCTCCGCTCGAAGCCTCAGTTCTTGGCCGGGTCGGTGACCAGCGCGACGCGCTTGAAGCCGGACGAGGTGATGATCGCCATCACCTCGGCGATGCGGCCGTACTGCACGTCGTGCGAGCCGCGCACGTAGATGCGGTCGTCGGCACCCTTGGCGAGTTCCTTCAGCTTGCCGCCGAGCTGGTCCTCGGCGATAGGCTGCTCGTCGATGAAGATCGCGCCCTTCGGGTCGATCGCCACGGAGATCGGCTTCTGATCGATATTCAGCGCCGCCGCCTTGGTCTGCGGCAGGTCGATCGGCACGCCGGTGGCGAGCAGCGGCGCCGCCACCATGAAGATGATGAGCAGCACGAGCATGACATCGATGAAGGGCGTCATGTTGATGTCGGCCATCGCGCGATATCGGGGTTGACCCCGCCCGCGCCGCCGTCCGCCTCCGCCCCCTGCCGCGATCCCGCCTGCCATGGTCGTATCTCCTTAGGCCGCGGCGCGGTCGCGCTGGACGGAATGCTGGTCGATCTGCCGCGACAGGATGGACGAGAATTCGTCGGCGAAGCCCTCCATGCGGGCCTGCTTCTTGGCGACCTCTCCCTGCAGCTTATTGTAGGCGACGAGCGCCGGGATGGCGGCGAACAGGCCGAGCGCGGTGGCGAGCAGCGCCTCGGCGATGCCGGGCGCCACCACGGCCAGCGAGGTGTTCTTGCTGGCGGCGATGCCGCGGAACGCGGTCATGATGCCCCACACCGTGCCGAACAGGCCGACGAACGGGCCGGCCGAGGCGACGGTCGCGAGGAACAGGAGATTGGCCTCGAGCCGCTCGACCTCGCGGGCGATCGACACGTCCAGCACCTTGTCGATGCGGGCCTGCAGGCCCATGAACGAGGAGCCGACGTTCTGGACCGAGCGTTTCCATTCGCGCATCGCGGCGACGAAGAGGCTGGCCATTCCTTGGGCCGGCCGCGCGGAAAGGGTCGCGTAGAGTTCCTCGAGCGAGGTGCCGGACCAGAACACGGTCTCGAACTTGTCCATGGCACGTTGGAAGCGCGCGTACATGATCGACTTGTTGACGATGATCGCCCACGACCAGATCGAGGAACCGAGCAAGGCGAGCATCACGATCTTCACCAGGAGCGAGGCCTGGAGGAACATGCCGAGCACCGTGACCTCCGCCACCGGTTGCGCCGCGGCGGCGGCATTGGCTACATCGGCAGGATTCATCGCACTCGTCCTTCGGTCCGGGCGGCTCGCGCCTCGCCCTGTCCTTGCTGGCGAATCCGCCGTTTTGTAGGCTTTCGCCGGGCGGCGGCGAGACCCGGCGACCCCGTGGCCTTCGCGCCGACGAGTAAGCCCCGCGTAAGGTTAAGGGAGGGTTTACGGCCGGGTGCGGCGGAACCCCGCCCGGCATCGCATGCTGCTCGTTTTCGCCACATGATCGCGCTACGGATCGGCGTCGACACCTTGCCGCGAGGCGGCCGGACCCGACGAGAGGACCGAGGCGTCATGTCCGATTTCTCGCTACCGAGGCCCAGGAGGGCGGAGCATCGCTCGCCACTGCTGAAGAGCCTCGCCACGCAGCGCGACGTGCTCTGGGCCTTGATGCTGCACGACATCAAGAGCCGCTTCTTCGGAAACGGGCTCGGCTACGTCGTCACGATCCTCTGGCCGGCGACACACATTGCGATCGTCATCATCGCTTATATCGTCGCTAAGCGCCCGGTCCCCTATGGCAGCAGCGCGCTGCTTTATGCTTCGACTTGCGTAATGCCGTTCATCGCCTGGAACTACATGTCTCGTTTCACCATGATCGGGATGATGCAGAACCGCAGCTTCATGGCTTATCCCGTCATCAAGCCGCTCGACATGATGTTTGCCCGCCTGGCGCTCGAGCACGTCAGCATCTTCATCATTACCGTTGGCCTACTGTGCACCAATATGCTGTTCCAGGTCGATGTGATGCCCGTCGACCTGAAGGAAGCGGTTTGCGGCCTGCTCTCGGCCATCCTGCTCGGGATCGGCTTCGGCATATTCAATTCCGTCATCGTGATGATTTTTCCGCTCTGGGTGATCGGCTACATCGGCGTCATCCTGCTGTTCTGGTTCACCTCGGGAATGGTCATCAATCCCGAGGCGATGCCCGCCGAGCTCGGATATTGGATATCCTGGAACCCGCTGATGCACAGCGTGGAATGGATCAGGAAAGGCTATTACGCCGACTTTCCGGCTCACCTCTTGAGCAAGAGCTACGTTCTGTCCTGCGGCGCCGGCTCGCTCGCTTTGGGCCTGCTCATGGAGCGGGCGTTGAAGCGCTACTTCAAGTAATCCTTTCGAGGCGAGACTCGATCGGAGCGAGGCCGTCCCGAACACTGCCCGCGATCTCGTGAGCGTCCCGAACCGGCGATGCGCGGGCGGATGCCGACTCAGTATCGGGCGACGACAGGTATCGGTGCGCGCGAGAAGTCGATTTTGTAATTGAGGCCGGCGCGGACCAGGTTGCCGTCGTTGTGGACGCGCGCGACGTAGGCATCGGCGTTGCCGAACAGGTTGCCGGCGACGATTGTCGAAGTGCCTAGATCGAAATGCAGGTACTCCGCCTTCACCGTCACCGACGCCGCATGGAACGGATTTAGGAACGAGGCTGTGGGGATCGCGTATTCGATGCCGCCGCCATAGGCGTAACCCGCGCGGATCGTATCGCTCGCGCCAGCGTAATTATGGATGCCATTCGTGTAGTAGTTGATGCTGTCTTTCACGCCGCCATAGGCGAAGCCGCCCGAGCCAAAGACGAGCAGGTTACCGAACGCCAACCCGAGACGACCGCGGACGGTGCCGACGAAGTCCGTCCTCGATTGGAAGTTGGTGTCTCGGATGCCGAGGGGACCGATGAAGTCGCCGCCCGTGCGCAGGTCGGTGTAGGCGGCATCCGCTTCCAGGCCGGCGACCAAGCCGCCGCCCGCAAGGCCGCCGAAGCCGAGGTTGTTGCCGAATTCGTAATTGTAGCCGATCTGCCCGCCACCGGTGAAGCCGTCGGCGCGCGTGGCGAAGGCTCCGGGGCGCGTGCCGGTGGCAATCGCGTTGAGGTTCCCGATTGCAGTGCCGCTGATCGCGTAGGAGGTATTCGCGTCGAAGGCGTAGCCGGCGTTCAGGCCGGCGTAGGCACCAGTCCAGCTGAAAACCGGCGGCGCGGCGACGTAGGTGGGCGTCATGCGGCGTGCTGGCAGGTCCGCCGCCGACGCTGCGGACACGATGCACATCAAAGCCGTGACAGTTCCGACGATCCGCAATGCCGCCTCCATGATCAATCCGGAATCAAAATGCTCAGACATCAGCCACATTTCTACTCACGCGAGCGTGAAAGGCGTGTTTCGCGCGGGCGTGTGGCATCTAAGCGACGTCGTGCCGGACGGAGAGCCGCGGGGCGATCAGGCCGCCGACATCGGCACGAGCGATGTCGTCCCGCTACCGGGGGTTCCGTAGCCCGCGGCGCTGAGCGGGCGAAGCGGTGCTGCTTCCGTCCTCCTGCGCAGCGGGAGAAGGTGGCCTGCGGAGCGCCTCGGATGGGAGTGGTGTTGGACAAAGCGAGCGTCGACCCTATCGGGCCGACGCTCGGCTCCCTCATCCGTCGGGCTGCCGCCGGATCGCTCCGGCGTCGTCGGGTTGGATAGCGACAGCTCAGTTCGCCATGGATGAACGGCCAACCGACCCGCCCCTGACGATAACCACCTGCCGAATCGGCAACGCCTTCGGCGTCGCGACGCGATTTCCGATGCGGTGCCTCCTATGAAGCAAGCACCAACATGACCAGCCAGCCTTTGCGCCTACTACATGAGCCAGCTGACTTACTCCGCCGCCTCCCCGGCAGTCTCCTTGCCTTCGAGGTCCGCGCCGGTCTCCTGGTCCACCACGCGCATCGAGAGCCGCACCTTGCCACGGTCGTCGAAGCCCATCAGCTTGACCTTCACCTTCTGACCGTCCTTGACGACGTCGGAGGGCTTGTTCACGCGGCCCTTGGCGAGCTGCGAGACATGGACGAGACCGTCCTTCGAGCCGTAGAAGTTCACGAAAGCGCCGAAGTCGACGACCTTGACGACCGTGCCCTCGTAGATCTGGCCGACCTCGGGATCGGTGGCAATCGACTTGATCCAAGACACCGCCGCCTTGATGGCGTTGCCGTCGCTGGAGGCGACCTTCACGGTGCCGTCGTCCTCGATGTTGACCTTGGCGCCGGTCTTCTCGACGATCTCGCGGATTACCTTGCCGCCGGTGCCGATCACTTCGCGGATCTTGTCGGTGGGAATCTTGAAGCTCTCGATGCGCGGGGCGAATTCGCCCAGCTCGGCTCTCGCACCCGTAAGCGCCTTGCTCATCTCGCCGAGGATGTGATGGCGCCCGTCCTTGGCCTGGGCCAGGGCGACCTTCATGATCTCGGCAGTGATACCAGCGATCTTGATGTCCATCTGCAGCGAGGTGATGCCCTCCTCCGTGCCGGCCACCTTGAAGTCCATGTCGCCGAGGTGGTCCTCGTCGCCCAGGATGT
>CAXTVT010000012.1:0-57119 GCA_964247745.1 uncultured Beijerinckiaceae bacterium | reverse complement strand
CGTCCGGCATCAAGCCCTTGCCCTGGGTGACGCGGACCTTCTGGCAGAGGTTGGTCTTCTGCGAGAGGCAATAGTCGCACTCGCGACACTCGGCCGTGTAGAGCGGGATGACGTGGTCGCCCTTCTTCAGCGACGTCACGCCGGGGCCGACTTCGACGACGATGCCCGCGCCCTCGTGACCGAGGATCGAGGGGAACAAACCTTCCGAATCCTGTCCCGACATCGTGTAGGCGTCGGTGTGGCAAAGGCCGGTGGCCTTGATCTCGACGAGGACCTCGCCCTCCTTCGGACCCTCCAAGTCGACCTCGACGATCTCGAGCGGCTTCTGGGCTTCGAAGGCGACGGCGGCGCGGGTCTTCATCGAGCGTTCTCCCTGAGCGGATTTGGGCTGGTCCCTACACAGGTTTGCCGGTTGGGGCTAGGCGCGGGTCGGGAAAAAAACTGAGGCGCGACGACAGAAAATCTTGGGCGGCCATGACGTTACAATATCACGCGTCCCGCGTGAAAAGGGGCGCCGCCCGCGCGACGCCCCGGATCGCGACCGGCGATGCTCGATCAGCAATCCGACTTGGTGACGGTCTTCGAGTCGCCCATGTCGTTCTCCTTGTGCACGGTCTTCGAGGCGCAACCATCGGCGGATTCGTGATGCTCGACGGTCGTGGAGCTGGACGACGGCGGGGGCGCATCGCGGTGGATGACGACCTCGTCGGCGTAGGCGGACCCGGCAGCGAGCAAGGTGGCGGCGACGAGTGCGGTTCTGAGCATGAGACCCTCCCTGGATGGACGTCGCGGCAATGCTCTCGCTTTTCGTGCCGTTCCGGCGTGGCGTGGCGCCGCGTAGTCGTAAGACTTCCGCAAGAGAAGCCTGAAAGCCGGGCCTTTAACCCTCGGATGCCATTCCGCCGCCGCGCCGTTGCCGACAAAGCTTGACTGTGGTTTACGGAACGCGCGTATTTTGAGTGGAGGTGGCATGCCTGCAACGGGAGCACTCCTCGGCCGTCTGCATGCGTCCGCCGCGCGCCGTTTCGGCTCGCCCGCGGCGCGCTACCGCCTGGCTCTCTCCGCCGGCTTCGTGATCGCCGCCGTCGGCATGGCCACGATCGTGATCTCGCAGAGCGGTCAGGCGCAGGACGTGTTCGGCATGCTCGGCAGCCTGTTCGGCGCCCCGCAGGCCGTACCAGCGCAGGCTGCGGCTTCGAGTGACCGCCGCTATGCCGAAGCGAGCCGTCCCCGCCGCCACCGGACCGCCGAGCGGGAGCGCAGCGCGAGCCATCGCCGCGTGCCCGTCTCCGACCCGGATGGTGCGCCGGTGCGACTCGGCCGCGCCTCGATCTGCGTGCGCAGCTGCGACGGCTTCGCGTTTCCCGTCGGCGCGTTCCACGGCGAGGGCGACATCGCCGCGCACGAGGCGACCTGCCGGTCCGAGTGTCCCGGCGCGCAGACCACGCTCTACGTGCTGCCCAACGGCTCGTCCTCGATCGACGAGGCCGTCGACGCGCATTCCGGCCGCGCCTATTCGCAGAAGGCGTCGGGCTTCCACTACACGACCTACCTCGACGAGAGCTGCTCGTGCCACCCCCGGGGCGGCAATCGCATCGCGTCGCTGCTGCACGACTTCACGCTGCGCCGGGGCGATGCCGTCGTGACGGCGACCGGGGTGAAGGTGTTCCACGGCGGCGGCCATTTCCCCTACCGCCAGGCCGATTTCATCCGGCTGGCGCAGAGCCGCGACGTGAGGCAATCCGCGCTGACGTCGTTCCGTGCCATCGAACGGGCGAGCCTGACCGCGAGCCACCCGGCCGTCGCCCAGGCGTTCAGGCCGGCGGGCGCCCCGGCTGCGAGCCTGAAGACGCTCGACCACCAGGCCAGCCTGCAGCCGCTCGCGCCCTGAGCCGCGCCTCCGCCGTTCGGCCCCTTGTCGTTCGGCGGAAGAGACGGTGAACTGCCGCCAGCTCGAACTGGAGGCTCCGTATATGACGGACACCGCGACGACCAAGGTGGGCGCCTGCCCGCATGATTGCCCCGACACCTGCGCGATGATCTACACCGTGGAGAGCGGCGTGCTCACCCAGGTGCGCGGCGCGCCCGACCACCCGATGACGCGCGGGTCGCTATGCGGCAAGCTCGCCGACTTCGACCGCCACCATTACAATCCCGACCGCATCCTCCATCCGATGAAGCGCGTCGGCGCCAAGGGTACGGGCACGTTCGAGCGAATCTCCTGGGACGAGGCGCTGGGCACGATCCACGCGCGCTTCACGGCCATCGCCGCCGAGCACGGCGCCGAGGCGATCCTGCCCTACAACTATCTCGGCAACGAGGGCGTCATCCAGGGCCTCACCGTCGGCGACGCCTTCTTCAACAAGCTCGGCGCCAGCGTGGCGGAGAAGACCTTCTGCGGCTCCGGCTCCTCGACCGCGTGGCTGCTGACCAACGGCCCCACCAACGGCACCGACCCGCTGAGCTTCAGCCAGTCCAAGCTCATCGTCATCTGGGGCTGCAACTCGATCTCGACCAACATCCACCATTGGCACATCGTCAAGGAGGCGCAGCGGGGCGGCGCCCGGGTCGTGGTGATCGACCCCTACAAGTCGCGCACCGCGAAGCAGGCGGACTGGCACATCCAACCCAAGCCCGGCACCGACGGCGCGCTGGCCATGGCGATGATCCACGTCATCATCGCCGGTAACCTCGTCGACAACGACTGGGTCGCGAAGCACACCGTGGGCTTCGACGCGCTGAAGGAGCGCGCGCAGGCCTTCACGCCGGACTACGCCGCCGCGATCTGCGGCGTGCCTGCGGCGGACATCCGCCTGCTGGCCCACGAATACGCCACCACGCGCAACGCCGCGCTGCGCCCCGGCGTGGCGGTCGAGCGCTCGGCCGGCGGCGCGCAGGCGCTGCGGGCGATCTTCTGCCTGCCGGCACTGACCGGCTCCTGGAAGGACCCGGGCGGCGGCGTCTACCAGATGCCTCTGTGGGAGTTCCCGATCCTGTTCGACCGGATCTGCCGGCCGGACCTGATCCCGGAGGGCACCCGCGTCGTCAACGTGCTGCAGCTCGGCGCCGCGCTGAACGGCGAGCTCGGCCTGAACCCCGGTCTGCACGGCCTCATGGTCTACAACGCCAATCCCGTGTCGAACTCCGCCGAGACGGCGGCGATCAAGCGAGGCCTGGTGCGCGAGGACCTGTTCACGGTGGTGAGCGAGCATTTCGTGACCGACACGGCGCGCTACGCCGACATCCTGCTGCCGGCGACGATGGCGGCGGAGCACGACGACCTGATGTTCTCGTGGGGGCATTTCTTCTTCACGTACAACGAGAAGGCGATCGAGCCGCCGGGCGAGGCCGTCTCCAACGCCGAGCTGTTCCGGCGCCTCGCCCAGCGCTTCGGGTTCACCGAGCCGCAGTTCGCGATGACCGAGATCGAGCAGATGCAGCATTTCATCGATTGGGCCTCGCCCAAGATGGGCGGCGTCGACCTCGCGGGCATCCGCGAACGCGGCTGGCTGCGGCTCGACGTCGGTGATCCCGAAACGCGCACGCCCCATGCCGAAGGCCAGTTTCCCACGCCGTCGGGCAAGGTCGAGTTCTTCTCGGCGGGCGCGGCGGCCGGCGGCAATTTCGTCGCGCCGCCGTTCCGCCAGATGTACATGGCCTTCCAGGGCGGCGAGCCGCTCGACCCGCTACCCGGCTACGTTCCAGCCTTCGAGCGGCCCGAGACCAACCCGGCGCAGGCGGCGCGCTTCCCGCTCAACATCGTCTCGCCCAAGAGCCACGGCTTCCTCAACTCGCAATATGCCAACGAGGCGCACAAGGTGGCGCGCCAGGGGGAGCAGGCGATCCTGATCAACCCCGCCGACGCGACGGGACGGCTTATCGCCGACGGCGCGGCCGTGCGCGTCTTCAACGATCGCGGCACCTTCCACGGCAACGCCACCGTCACCGACGACGTGCCGCCCGGCGTCGTGGTGGCCTCGCTCGGCTACTGGCACACGCTCAACAAGGACGGCGCGGTCAACGTCGTCAGCTCCTCGGCCTACGGCGGCATGGGCCACTCGCCGACCTTCTCGGACAACCTCGTCGAGGTGCGGCTGGCGGGGTGAGACCGCCGCGGGCTGCGCAGTGGACGGTTTGCCGTTCCGGCCGCTGCCAACTGTCGATGACGCGCGATCGGTCCACAGCAGATGGATCGATTCCAGCCTCAGGCCGTTTCCTTCCCAAATATGACAAACCCATGACACGCCTTGTGAAATTGGCGTCATACAAAGGAGATCGCCGTGACCGACGCGCCCCTCGCCGATGCTTCCCACCACATGACCCGCGAGCAGCGCCAAGCCGCCGGCAAGGCCTTGCGCGCAGTGGTCACCCGTGAGAGCCACGCCGACTTCACGGTCGAACCGCACCGCGACCCGTTGCCGATCCTGCAGGCCGGCGACGCGGATCGCGTGCCTTCCCTCGTGCCCGAGCGCTACAAGCGCATGAACGCCTCTCCCTTCACCTTCTATCGCGGGGCGGCGGCGCTGATGGCGCACGATCTGCAATCGGCCCCGCGCATCGGCCTGCCGGTCCAGGCCTGCGGCGATGCCCATCTCATGAATTTCGGCGCCTTCTCCTCGCCGGAGGGCGACGTGCTGTTCGACATCAATGATTTCGACGAGACCTGCCCGGGCGTCGACTTCATCGTCGACCTCAAGCGTCTCGTCGCCTCGGTCGCGGTGGCGGCGCAGAACGCCGGCCTGCCCGACAAGAAGGCGCAGGCCTACGCCGCCGCGACCTCGAAGGCCTATCGCGACTTCATGAGCGACCTCGCAGAGCGTTCGCCGCTCGAGGTCTGGCAGACCCGCATGGATCTCAAGGCGCAGGTCGAGGGGCTCGGCGACGCCTCGCTCGAGACGGAGATCCTGGCGACGATGCTCAAGGCCGAGACCAAGGGCAAGGCGTCGAGCGAGAGCCCCAAGCTGGAGACCGGCGCCGACGGCGCGCCGCATTTCGCCGACAAGCCGCCGACGATCTTCCACGTGCTGCCCGACGGCCAGCCCGTCGGCCACGTGCTGTCCCACGACACCTACGAGCGCTACAAGGCGACGCTGCTGCCCGAGCGGGCCATGCTGCTCGACCATTACCGGCTGGCCGACACCGCCTTCAAGGTCGTGGGCGTCGGCAGCGTCGGCACCTTCTGCGCCATCGGGCTGATGCTGAGCGCCGACGGCGACCAACTCGTCCTGCAGTTGAAGCAAGCCGGCGCCAGCGCCGTAACCGGGTTCGCGCAGGATGCGACGCCGGCGAGCCACGGCGGCAAGCGCGTGGTCGACGGCCAGCGCGCCATGCAGGCGGCAAGCGACGTGTTCCTCGGCTGGACGCAGGACGAGTCCGGCCGCCAGTTCTACCTGCGCCAGCTCAAGAACCGCCGCCTCGGCTCGATCGCCGAGGCGATCCAGGGCAAGGCGCTGCCGGCCTATGCCACGCTCTGCGGTCGCACCCTGGCCCGTGCTCACGCCCGCACCGGTGATCCGCAGATGATCACCGGGTACGTCGGCAAGTCGGAGGTGCTCGACGACGCGCTGGCGAGCTTCGCGATGAGCTACGCCAGTCAGACCGTGCTCGACCACACCAAGCTCTCGACCTCGGCCCTCGTCCCGGCCGCCCAGCCCGAGAAGAAGGCGGCGTAGCGCCGCGCACGGGAACAGCGATGCCGGCGCGCCATTGACGGGCTCCTGACCAAGGAGCCCGTCATGAGCAAGCAGCCCAAGACCACCATTCCCACGGACGCCGACTTGAAGGGCAACCCCATGATCGGCGGCGGCAACGGCGTGACGCGGGCCGGCCAGACGCCGGACGATCTCGAGGATTCGCTCGCCGACACCACAATCGAAGGCGACACGATGAACGGCACCAACGCTGCAGGCGGCCTCGACAAGACGCCGGGCACGGGCCCACGCAAATAGAACGGTCGTCGAGGCGGAGACTCGCTTCGTTCGGTTCCTAGCCACACTCCGGGAACGATCGCCGCACCCGACCCGCGGCCGCCCCAAGCGCGCCCGGAACCAGCTCGCGATAAAGCAGTCGGCCCGGATCGACCGGGCCGACGAAGGCGATGAGCCCTTCGGGCACGCGGTTGAACCCGCAGCGGCCGTAGTACAGCAGGTCGCCGACGAGCAGCACGAGCGCGTGCCCGGTCTCCTGCGACGCGTGCAGGGAACGGTTCATGAGGGCCTCCCCGATGCCGGCTTTCTGGAACGCCGGCTCGACCGTCAGCGGCCCCAGCAGCAGCGCCGGCATCGCGCCGCAGCGGATCTTCGTCATGATGTTCGAGCCGACCAGCAGCGGGCCGACGCAAGCCACGAAGGACAGCGAGGCCTCGGGCGGCACGCCTTCGCGCAAACGGTAGGCCGAGCGCGCGTAGCGGCCTGGGCCGAAGGCGCGGGCGTTGAGCTGGTCGATCGCGGGCTGGTCCGCGGCGGTCTGGTGCCGCATCGTGAACGGGGGCCGAGCCATGGGCGGCGCGTAGCACGCGCCTCGCCTTTGGCAAACTACCAGTCCGGCGCGGCCTCGTGATTTCCCAGCACCTCCATGATCCGCGCGCGCGTGGCGGGCGTCGTGCCTTCGGGCAGCCCGTCGGATGCGAACCAGCCGGCCTCGGCGATTTCCCAGGCGTGTGTCGCCGGACCTGCGACCTCGACGTCTCGGACCACGTAGCAGGCCACGTGGTCACGGCGTCCGTTGCGGTAGAGCCCGTGCAGCGCCGGCCGTCCGAGGCACTTCAGGCCGCCCTCCTCCCGCAACTCGCGCACCGCCGCCGCCTCGGCCGACTCGCCGCGGTCGACGCCGCCGCCAGGCAGGTACCAGCCCGCGACGTAAACGTGGCGCACCAGGAAGATCCCGCGCGGGCCGAGCACCACGGTCCGCACCCCCAGAGTCACCGCCCGCGTCAGCCACAGCCGATGGTGGAGGGCCGATGCGAACCGGGCGACGCGTGTCTTGAGCATGAGGCGGAGCTTACGCGAGGCCAAGCGCTTCGCCATCCCAACGCCGCGGCGACGCTCAGCGCGCGAGCTGGCCGGCGCTCGTCCGCTCGTCCGCGCTTTCGCCGACACGCTCCCGCGCCGCCTTGTGCGCCTCCCAGCGCACCACCTCTTCCGGCTTGTCCGGCGTCGCATCCTGGCGGGCGAGCACCGCCTCCAGGCTGGCCGGCGCATAATCCCAGGCGTCGACGCCGACGTCGCAGGATTGGCTGGTGCCGGGCAGCGAGGCGTGCGTGTGGCCGAAGAGGTGCCGCACGCCGCGCCACACGCCGGGCCAGGCGCGGTGGGCGTAATGCGCGAGGAAGAGCCGGTGCTCGCGCCCGGCGCTATCCTTGAGCGTCAAGCGCTCGCTCTCGACGACGGGGCCATCCCAAGGCAACTCTCGCACACGGTTGGTGTCGTGATTGCCGGCCACCAGCCGCTTGCGGCCGTTGAGCCGCGCGAACAGCGCGCCGCATTGTTCGCGGCTCGGGCCGTGCACGACGTCGCCGAGGTGCCAAACGATGTCGTCGGGGCGGACGCACGCGTTCCAGCGGGCGACGATGGCCTCGTCGTGCGCCTCGATCGTGGCGAACGCCGGCCGCGTGCGCAGCAGCTTGACGTGTCCGAAATGGGTGTCGGCGGTGAAGAAGGTCGTCACGCCAGCCTTGTCATCGACCGCGCGCCCGCCGTCGATGGGACGCGTCCGCGCGGGGGCGATCGCACGGTCCTACGGCTTGCTCCAGGCCGCGATCGCCTCGTTGAGGTCGCGTGTGCCGGCGTCGCCCTTCTCGAAGGTCAGCTTGGCGATCTTGCCCGAGGAGAGCAGCATCGGGATGTCGATCCACTGCTGATCCTTGATCTGCTTCAGGTTGATCGCCTCCGCCGTACCGGGCGACAGCCCGATCAGGAAGGAGTTCGGCAGCACCGGCACGGTCACGCCCGCCAGCGCGTCGCCGCCCGGGCTGTCCTCCTGGCGCAGCTGCGGCACGCTGATCTGCTGGACGTCGCCGGTGAAGCTGCCGGACTGCATCGAGAATCTGACCCGCACCGTGTGCGAGGCCGGCAGCGACGCGTCGGTGTTCTTCTCGAAGGTGACGGTCGCCTTCATCTTGTCGTCGGGCAGCTCGATGTCGGCCTCGACGGCGGTGCCGACGGCTTCCGACGGGCCGTTCCCGACGTTGGTCAGCTTCCATGTCACGGTGCCGAGGAACGTCTTGACCTTGTTCGTCTCGGTGGGCGCTTCGACCAGCAGAGCGGCGCGATAGGCGACGGGAACTTCGGGATTGTTCGGCGCGGCATTGTCGGCGGCAGGCGGCGCCGCGGTGATCGGGACGGCCGGCGCGGGGGGCGAGGACGAGGTCGGCGACGGGCCGCCGGCGGGCTGGGCCTCGCCGGTGTCGCCGCCGACGCGTTGGGCGATCTTGCCGCTGTCGGCGGGTGTGGTCTTCTCGGCGACCGGGCGGCGCGTCACGGTTTCGCGGCTTTCGCGCAGCTTGAACGCCGCGGCTGCCACGAGAACGACGACGATGCCGATGCCCGCGAACATGATCCAGACGCGCCGCTTCGGCGCACCGGCGCCCTGCGGCTGCGGTGCGATTGGGCGCTGCACCTCGCCGCGGACCCGAGGCGGCTCGCTCGGATCGATCGCGGGGCGGCCAGCGCCCGACGCGCCGAGCTCTTCGGCATGCGACGCGCTCGGCAACACCACGGACGTCGGCGGAGGCGCGCCCCCGCTTTCGGCGAGCGACTCGTTCGGCGCAACGGAATTCGGCTGCGCCGACGCGGGGCGCCTGGGCGTGGGCAGCCGCGTGCGAAGCAGCGGTGCCGGCGTGTCGGCCGTCTTGGACCCGGCAAGCGGCGCCTCGGGCAGCACCGATGCCGGGCGTGCGCGCGGCGCGGGCGGCGCCGCGGCGCGTGGCGGAGAGGCAGGTGCCACGAGCGCCGCCGCCGCGGGGGGGACGCCACCATCGGCGAGCTCGCCTTCGAGCCGCTGGACAGCTTGGTCGAGCGCGACGGACTCGCGATCGATATCCTCCTCGGGAACCGGGGGATGCAACGTCCGCAACTGGCCGATCAGCGCCTTGCGCGCGCGCTCGTAGACGACGCGCCGCGACTCGGGCGTCGAATTCGGGAGGCTCCCGACGGCTTTCGCCAGCAGCGGATAGTATTCGGCCATGCGCGCTTCAGAGCATTTGCCCTGGGAAGCGTCAATCCGCCAGCGTTAACCAGGCGCCGCAATCGGCGCCCGGCACCGGACTTCAATCGCGGAACGGGTCGTGGACCAGGATGGTGTCCTCGCGCTCGGGGCTCGTCGACAGCAGCGCCACCGGGGCGCCGATCAGCTCCTCGACGCGACGCACGTATTTGATCGCCTGCGCCGGCAGATCGGCCCAGGAGCGGGCGCCGGCGGTGGTGCCCTTCCAGCCCTCGATCGTCTCGTAGACCGGCTGCACCCGCGCCTGCGCCGCCTGGCTCGCCGGCAGCCGGTCGACGCGCTGGCCATCGAGCAGATAATGCGTGCAGACCTCGAGCGTCTCGAAGCCGTCCAGGATGTCGAGCTTGGTCAGCGCGATGCCGTCGATGCCACTGGTCCGCACCGTCTGGCGCACCAGCACGGCATCGAACCAGCCGCAGCGTCGTGGGCGGCCGGTGTTGACGCCGACCTCCTTGCCGCGCGTGGCGATGAGCTTGCCGGTGTCGTCGTGCAGTTCCGTGGGAAACGGTCCCCCGCCGACCCGCGTGGTGTAGGCCTTGGCGATCCCGAGCACGTAGCCGATGGCATTGGGCCCGAGGCCCGAGCCGGTGGCGGCGTTGCCGGCCACCGTGTTGGACGAGGTCACGAACGGATAGGTGCCGTGGTCGACGTCGAGCAGCGCGCCCTGCGCGCCCTCGAACAGGATGCGGCGGCCTTCGCGGCGCAGGCGCTCGAGCCGTTCCCAGGTCGGCCCCATGAACGGCAGCACCTTCGGCGCCACGGCGAGCAGCTCGGCGCGGATCGAGGCGGCCGTCACCGGCTCAAGCCCGAGGCCGCGGCGCAGCGGCTCGTGATGCGCCAGCAGCCGGGCGATCTTCTCGTCGAGCGTGTCGGGCTCGGCGAGGTCGGAAAGGCGGATCGCGCGGCGCCCCACCTTGTCCTCGTAGGCCGGCCCGATACCGCGCTTGGTGGTGCCGATCGAGGTGCCGGCCGCCGCCATCGCGCCTTCGCGGTGGGCGTCGAGCTCGCGGTGGAGGCCGAGGATCAGCGTCACGTTCTCGGCGATCAGCAGGTTGTCCGGCGTCACCGCGACGCCCTGCGCCTCGATCTTGGCGATCTCGTCGATCAGATGGGCGGGGTCGACCACCACGCCGTTGCCGATCACCGAGAGCTTGCCCGGCCGCACGATGCCCGAGGGCAGCAGCGCCAGCTTGAACACCTTGCCGTCGATGACCAGCGTGTGCCCGGCGTTGTGGCCGCCCTGGAAGCGCACCACCACGTCGGCCTCGTGCGACAGCCAGTCGACGATCTTGCCCTTGCCTTCGTCGCCCCACTGGGCGCCGACCACCACCACGTTCGCCATGCCGACCCGAAGTCCCACCAAACGGAAAGGCCCCGGCACAACGCGCCGGGGCCTCTTGCCCGCGACGCCTAGCCCCTTGCCCAAACGGAGGCAAGGCGATCGGCCTCTTGCAGCGGCAAAGAGTATGCGGTACTCAGACCGACGTCAACTCGCTGCTCCGGCTACGATACCTAAAGGCGCCGCATCGTCGAGCCCTGACATTTCGGCCTGCCAATGTCAGGGTACCGCGACAAAAACACGGGCCCATGTCAGCGTACCGCGACACGCGACCCTGCCAATGCCGCGTTCGCTGACATCGGTCGAATCCGTGTCGGCGTGCGCCGACACCGGTGCGAACGAGAGCCCGTAGGGAGGTAGCAGCCCGCGGCAAACGCCCCATATGTTTCAGATAGGCTTCTTCGTGACACCGGTTCGGCCTCTCGAACCGGTTCGCCGCGTCCGCATATGGCGGCCGTGGCCCATCAATCCGCAGGCTTTGCCTGCACCCGCATCATCCGACGACAGGAGATCGCCATGAGCCCCTCCGGGACGCTCGACCTCAACCGCCGCACCCTGCTGGCCGCCGCCTCCGCGTCCACGCTCGCCGGAGCCCTGCATTCGCCGGCCGACGCCGGGACACTCGATCGCGAGGGTGTCGTGACCGGCGACGTGTCGCTGACGGTGAACGGCACGGTCCGCCACCTGAAGGTCGACACGCGCACCACGCTGCTCGACGCCTTGCGCGAGCATCTTCAGCTGACAGGCACCAAGAAGGGCTGCGACCACGGCCAGTGCGGCGCCTGCACGGTGATCGTCGATGGCCGGCGCATCAATTCCTGCCTCAGCCTTGCCGTCATGCACGACGGCGACAGCGTGACGACGATCGAGGGGCTGGGCACGCCCGACAAGCTGCACCCGATGCAGGCGGCCTTCGTCAAGCACGACGGTTATCAGTGCGGCTATTGCACGCCGGGTCAGATCTGCTCCGCGGTGGCGACCCTGGCGGAAATCAAGGCCGGCGTGCCGAGCCACGTGACCGCCGATCTCACCGCGCCGATGGAGGTGACGGCTGCCGAGATGCGCGAGCGCATGAGCGGCAACATCTGCCGCTGCGGCGCCTATTCCAACATTGTCGAGGCCATGGCCGAAGTCGCGGGGCAGCACGCATGAAGGCCTTCAGCTACGAGCGCGCCAAGTCTCCCGCCGAGGCTGCGGCAGCGGTCGCCCGCGTGCCCGGCGCCAAGTTCATCGCCGGCGGCACCAACCTGCTCGACCTGATGAAGCTGCAGATCGAGACGCCGCAGCATTTGGTCGACGTCGGCCGGCTCGCGCTGGATCGCGTCGACCCGACGCCGGAGGGCGGCCTGCGCATCGGTGCCCTGGTCCGCAATACCGATCTCGCGGCCGACCCGCACGTGCGTCGCGACTACGGCGTGCTGAGCCGCGCGCTGCTCGCCGGCGCCTCGGGCCAGCTGCGCAACAAGGCCACGACCGCCGGCAACCTGCTCCAGCGCACCCGCTGCCCGTATTTCTACGACACCAACCAAGCCTGCAACAAACGCAAGCCCGGCTCGGGCTGCGCCGCGATCGGCGGCATCAGCCGCCAGCTCGGCATCGTCGGCACCAGCTCGGCGTGCATCGCGACCTATCCCGGCGACATGGCCGTGGCGATGCGCGTGCTCGACGCCAAGGTCGAGACCGTCGACCCTCAGGGTTCGACACGGGCCATCCCGATCGCCGACTTCCACCGCCTGCCGGGCGACACGCCGCAGACCGAGACCGCGCTGAAGCCCGGCGAGCTGATAACGGCGGTCACGCTGCCGAAGCCGCTCGGCGGCAATCACGTCTACCGCAAGGTTCGGGACCGGGCCTCCTACGCCTTCGCACTCGTCTCGGTCGCCGCCGTGATCCAGCGTGACGGTTCCGGCCGCGTCGCCGTCGGCGGTGTCGCGCCGAAACCGTGGCGCGTCGAGGCGGCGGAAGCCGCGATGCCGCACGGTGCCGGCGCCGTGACCCCGGTCCTGCTCGCCGACGCCAAGCCGACCCACGACAATGCGTTCAAGGTGCCGCTGGTCGAGCGCACGCTCGCCGCGGCCATCGCCGAAGCGAGGGCCTGACCCGATGAAGTTCGACACTCCCGCCACGACCAACCCGATCGACCGGCTCGCGGTCGTCGGCAAGCCGACGGATCGCATCGACGGCCGCTTCAAGACCACAGGCACGGCACCCTACGCCTACGAGCGCCACGACGTCGCACCGAACCAGGCCTACGGCTTCATCCTCGGCGCGGCGATCGCCAAGGGCCACATCAACGTGATCGACCTGTTCGACGCGAAAGCCGCGCCGGGCGTTCTCGCCATCGTGACGACGCTCGACACGCCCAAGCTGCCCTTGGGCCCGATGAACACCGCGTCGCTGTTCGGCGGCGTCGAGGTCCAGCACTACCACCAGGCCGTGGCCATCGTCGTCGCCGAGAGCTTCGAGCAGGCGCGCGCTGCCGCTGCGCTCATCCACGTCGATTACACCCGGGCGCCGGGCAACTTCGACCTCGCGGCAGCGGTCGGCGACGCGAAGCCCAAGGCCGAGAAGAAGGGTGAAAACCCCGTCGACACGTACGGCGACTTCGAGGCGACCTTCGCCAGCTCGCCGGTCACGCTCGACGAGACCTACACGACGCCCGACGAGACCCATGCGATGATGGAGCCGCACGCCACGATCGCGGCGTGGGACGGCGACAAGCTGACGATCTGGACCTCGAACCAGATGATCGCCTGGAACAAGCGCGACCTGTCCAAGGCGTTGGGTCTCGACCCGAAGAACGTCCGCGTCGATTCACCCTTCATCGGCGGCGGGTTTGGCGGCAAACTGTTCCTGCGCGCCGATGCCGTGCTTGCCGCGCTCGGGGCCAAGGCGGCGGATCGCCCGGTGAAGGTGGCGCTGACCCGCCCCATCATGATGAACAACACGACGCATCGCCCGGCCACGATCCAGCGCATCCGAATCGGCGCCACGCCGGACGGCAAGATCGTCGCGATCGCTCACGAGAGCACTTCGGGAAACCTGCCCAACGGGCGGGAAGAGGCGGCGGTGTCCCAGACCCGGCTGCTCTACGCCGGGCCCAACCGCCTGACCGCGATGCGGCTCGCCGAGCTCGACCTGCCCGAGGGCAACGCCATGCGCGCGCCCGGCGAGGCGCCGGGCCTGATGGCGCTCGAGATCGCGATGGACGAGATGGCCGAGAAGTTGGAGATCGACCCGATCCGCTTCCGGGCGCTCAACGACACGCAGGTCGACCCCGAGAAGCCGAGCCGGCCGTTCTCGCAGCGTCAGCTGGTGGAATGCCTGCGTCTGGGGTCCGAGCGTTTCGGCTGGGACAAGCGCGACCCGCGCCCCGCCAGCGTTCGCGACGGGCACTGGCTCGTCGGCATCGGCGTCGCGGCCGGGTTTCGCAACAACATGCTCATGAAGTCGGGCGCGCGCGTTCGCCTCGACCGCACCGGAACGGTCACGGTCGAGACCGACATGACCGACATCGGCACCGGCACCTACACGATCATCGCGCAGACCGCCGCCGAGATGATGGGCGTGCCGCTCGACAAGGTGGTCGTCAAACTGGGCGATTCCGACTTTCCGGCCTCGTCGGGATCCGGCGGCCAATGGGGTGCCAACAATTCGACGTCGGGCGTCTACGCCGCCTGCGTCAAGCTGCGCGAGAGCGTGGCCCAGAAGCTCGGCTTCAACTCGGCCGACGCCGACTTCTCGGACGGACACGTGAAGACGGGCAACCGCAGCGTCGCGCTGGCCGACGCCGCGCGCGACGGCGACCTCTCCGGGGAGGACGACATCGAGTACGGCGACCTCGCCAAGAAGTACCAGCAGTCGACCTTCTCCGCGCATTTCGTCGAGATCGGGGTGGATTCCTTCACAGGAGAGGTGCGGGTGCGGCGCATGCTGGCGGTGTGCGCGGCCGGCCGCATCCTCAACCCAAAGACGGCGCGCAGCCAGGTCATCGGCGCGATGACGATGGGCGTCGGCGGCGCCTTGATGGAGGAACTCGCGGTGGACACGCGGCTCGGCTTCTTCGTCAACCACGATCTCGCCGGCTACGAGGTGCCGGTGCACGCCGACATTCCGCACCAGGAGGTCATCTTCCTCGACGAGGTCGATCCGATCTCGTCGCCGATGAAGGCCAAGGGCATCGGCGAGCTCGGCCTCTGCGGCGTCGGTGCGGCCGTCGCCAACGCGATCTACAACGCCACCGGCGTTCGCGTGCGCGACTACCCGATCACGCTCGACAAGCTGCTGGCTCGGATGCCCGCCGCCGCCTGACGCTTGGTGCGGTGCGGTTGGAGCCGCAACCGTTCCGAAAAACACCTTCGCGTCGTTGCGAGCCGGAGGCGAAGCAACCCAGGGGCTTGGAGAGACGTCCTGCCACTTCTGAGTTGCTTCGCTCCGCTCGCAATGACGGAAGCGCCGATCGCGGTGGACACACCCTTCGCTAAACCGGCTGGGCGGCGTCTGTGCCGAGCCGGCGCAGCTTGTCGACGAGGTCGCTCATCCGCGTCGAGCCCTTGTTGAGGATCTGGTTGGCACCGCGCAGGCGGCGGCGGTCCTCGGCGGTGAGGTCGAGCGCCGTCAACACCACCACCGGCACCTGCTCGCAGCCCGGCCGCGCCCGCAGCTCCTTGAGGAAGCCGAACCCGTCCATGACCGGCATCGAGAGATCGAGCAGGATCACGCGGGGCAGCGAGCGCGCCACCAGCGCCAGGCCGTCGGCCCCGTTCTCGGCCTCGACGACGCTCCACCCGTTGCGCTCCAGCGCGGTGCGCGCGAGGCGCCGCATCTCGGCCTCGTCGTCGACGATGAGCACGTCGCCCTCGGCCTCGCGGAACGCCTCCATGACATGGCGCAGGCGGTTCCAGTCGACCGGCTTGATGACGTAGTCGGCGGCGCCGAGCGAATCGGCCAGGGCGCGCTCGCTGACGAAGGTGACCATGACGACGGGGATGGCCGACAGCTCGGGATCGGCCTTGAGCGTGCTCAGCACCGACCAGCCGTCCATGCCGGGCATGGTGACGTCGAGCAGGATCGCGCGCGGCCGCAGCCGCTTGGCCAGCTCGAGACCGGTCGGCCCGTCGGCGGCGGTTCGGGCGAGGAAGCCTTCGCGGATCAGGAAACGGCTCATCAGGTCGCGCTGGGTCTCGTCGTCGTCGATCACCAGCACGATCTCACGGTCGGAGACGCCGTCGTGGGATGCGGGATCGATCTCGGCGAGCGGCGTCGCGTCTCCGGTCGCGGCCAACGACATCGGCAGGCGCACGGTGAAGATGCTGCCGCGCCCGACCTCCGAGGTGACCGTCACCGTGCCGCCGAGCAGCGTGGCGAAGGCGCGGGTGAGGGCCAGACCCAGACCGGTGCCGCCGAACTGCCGCGTGGTCGAGACGTCGGCCTGCTGGAAGCGCTGGAACAGCTTGGACAGCTGCTCCTCGTTCATGCCGATGCCGCTGTCGCCGACGGCGAAGCTCACCCAGTCGCCGTCGCGCGTCACGGTCAGGGTGACGAGGCCCTGCTCGGTGAACTTGGCGGCGTTGGACAACAGGTTCAGCAGCACCTGGCGCAGCCGCGTCACGTCGGAGCGCATGGTCCCGAGCGACGCGCTGCGCCGCAGCTCGAAGCGGTTGCCCTTCTTGTCCATCAGCGCGGTGACGGTCGAGCCGACGTCCTCGACCATCGCGCCGAGATCGAAGCTCTCGACATAGGCGTCCATCTTGCCGCTCTCGACCTTGGAGAGGTCGAGCACGTCGTTGATCAGGCCGAGCAGGTGGCGTGCGTTGCCCTCGATCTTGTCGATGTCGCTGGCGAGATCGGTCGGCTGGGTGCCGTCGGAGATGTCCTCGGCCAGCATCTCGGCGTAGCCGATGATCGCCGAGAGCGGCGTGCGCAGCTCGTGGCTCATGTTGGCCATGAAGGTCGATTTGGCGCGGTTGGCCGCCTCGGCCTCGTCGCGCGCCATCTCGAGACGATGCTCGGCCTCGCGCATCTCGGTGATGTCGGTGTTGGTGCCGATCCAGCCCAGCGTACGGCCCTCGGGATGGGCGGGGTCGGGCTGATCCAGGACCCGCATGGCGCGCGACAGGAACCAGCGATATTCGCCGTCCCTGCCGAGAAGCGGAAACGTGTCCTCCCAGGGTTCGCCGGTCTCGAGGCTGAGGCGGAAGCGCCGCTCGACGCGATCGATGTGATCGGGATGGTGGACGCGTCGCCAACCCCAGCCACCCATCTGTTCGAAGGTCAGGCCGGTGTAGTCGTACCAACGCTGGTTGTACCAGTAGATCGAGCCGTCGGCATCGGTCATCCAGCTGAGCTGGGGCACGCCGTTGGCCATCGTCATGAAGCGCGCCTCCTGCTGCCGCGCCAGCCGCTGCTCGCGGCGCCGCGCGCCGAGATCGCGCAGGTGCGCGACGAGACGCGTGGCTCCGTCGGCGCGCAGGAGGATCAGCTCCGCCGGGAAGGATGTCTTCGCCAGGCCGACCACCTCGACCTCGCTGTGCACGGCCAGCGCGTCGATCTGGCCCGCGAGCGCCTTGGCGAGATGGGTGCGCTGCTCCTGGCGCACGGTCTCGGGGAAGATCGTGTCGACGAAGCTGAGGCCGGCGCCACCATCCGCGGGAAGCACGAAGGCCGCCTTGGCCTCGGCGCTCGCCTCGAGGATGAGCCCGGCCTCGTCGAGCGTGAACACCATGGCGGGAGAGGCCAGCATCGCCGCGACCAGCGTGGCGCTGTCGCGTCGCGCGGCGCTCGATCCGCGCGCGGCGGCCTCCTCGTGCATGGTCAGGATGCGGGTGCCGTCGCACGCGCCCGGCAGCGGGTGCGAGGAATATCGCGCGAAGAACGGCGTCCCGTCCCGCCGCCACAGCATCTCGCGCTCAAGCGTCACGTGGTCGGCCCCCTCGGGCGGGTGCAGCAGCTTGCACGCGGCCTGCGGCATCGCGCTGCCGTCGGGCCGGGTATGATGCACGAGGTCGTGCATGTTGCGGCCTAGGGCCTGGGACTGATCCTCGAAGCCGAACAGGCGCATCGCCGCATCGTTGAGGAACAGGCAGCGCCCCTCCGCGTCGGTGAGGTAGGCGCCGTCGCTCATCGTGTCGAGGAAGGCCCAGTCGCGGTACGCATTGGCGTGCAAATCGTCTCTCCCGCCGCCGCTCACGGCTGCTCGATCAGCTGTTTCACGCGCGAGGCCAGGGCCTCCATCGCGAAGGGCTTCGTCAGGACCTGCATGCCCGGCGCGAGATGGCCGTGGTTCAGCACGGCGTTCTCCGCATAGCCGGTGATGAAGAGCACCTTGATGTCCGGGCGCATCACCCGCGCGGCATCGGCCACCTGGCGGCCGTTGAGGCCGCCGGGCAGGCCGACGTCGGTGATCAGCACGTCGAAGCGCGCCTTGGAGCGCAGGCGCTCCAGCCCCTCGTTGCCATCGGCCGCCATGGTGATGCGGTAACCCAGTTCCTCGAGCACCTCGGCGGCGAGCGAACGGACCGCCTGCTCGTCGTCGACCAGCAGGATGCTCTCGCCGTCGACCGAGCGGGGTGCTTCCGACAGCGCACCGCGCTCGACCTCCTGAGCCGCCTCGCCGTAGTGGCGCGGCAGCAGGATGCGCATCGTGGTGCCGAGGCCCGGCCGCGTGTGCACGCGCACGTTGCCGCCTGACTGGCGCGCGAAACCGTAGATCATCGACAGGCCGAGCCCGGTGCCCGAGCCGAGCGGCTTGGTGGTGAAGAACGGCTCGAAGATGCGGGCCGCGACCTCCGGCGGCATGCCCGTGCCGTCGTCGCTGACGCTGAGCGCGACGTAGTCGCCGGGCGGCAGGTCGCGCTCGCCCGCGGTCTGCTCGCTGAGCTTGGCGTTGCGCATCTCGATGTCGATGCGGCCGCCGTCCGGCATGGCGTCGCGAGCGTTGATGCAGAGGTTCAGCAGCGCGTTCTCGAGTTGGCTGACGTCGACCAGCACGGTCCAGAGGTCGTCGGCGCCCGCGGTGTGAAGCTTGATCTCCGGGCCGACCGTGCGGGCCAGGAGATCGAACATGCCGGCGACGAGACCGTTGATGTCGGCCGGCTTGGGGTCGAGCGTCTGCCGCCGCGAGAAGGCCAGCAGCCGGTGCGTCAGCGCCGCCGCGCGCTGCGCCGCCGTCTGCGCCGCCTCGACGTAGCGGTCGACGCGCTCGAAGCGACCCTGCGCCACCCGCACCTGGAGAAGGTCGAGGCTGCCCATGATGCCGGTGAGGAGGTTGTTGAAATCGTGAGCCAAACCGCCGGTCAGCTGCCCGACCGCCTCCATCTTCTGCGACTGGCGCAGCGCATCCTCGGCGACGCGCTGCTCGGTGATGTCGCGCCCGCAGAATAGGACGAGCCCTTCCTCCTCGTTGGAATAGGCGATCCGCGCGCCGACGATCTGGACCGTCATCGGCACGCCGCTGCGACGCTCCACCTGGTACTGGACACGGCCGCCGCGCAGCGCACGACGCACGTGCACCTCGATGCTCGCGGCGCTCTCAACGGACGCGACCTCGGCCACCGGCCGTCCCGCCACGAGCGAGCGATCGCGCTCGAAAAGGGCCTGCGCGGCCGGGTTGACGTCCTCGTAGGACAGCCCACCATCCTTCGCCAGCCGGATCAGGTAGAGGTAATCCGGACAGGCATCGAAAATGGTCTGCAGGTGCGACCGGCTGCGGTTCAGCTCATGCAGCCGGGTGAACAGGTCCTGCTCGAGCTCCTCGTTGTCGCGCGTCAGGGCCTCCACGGCAGCGACCTCGGCATCGATGTCGGCGGCGGTGCCGATCCAGGCGGACGTCCGGGCCTTGGCATGCTGGGCGGGCGCGGCGTGGATCAGGAGCCAGCGCCAACCACCGACGGTGGTAGCGATGCGGCCCTTGAAGCCGGCCCCTTCATGGCCGACGCACACCCGCGCCGCGACGGCACTGTGCCAGGCGAAATCGTAGTCGTCGCGGCTATCGGGATGCAGCAGCGTGGCGAAGTCGCGTCCGACCAGCGCATCCGCGGTCTGGCCGACGAGCGCCAGCAGCGCCTCGTTCGCCCATTCGACGATTCCATCGCCGCGCATCAGCCAAGCCGCGCCCGGAATCATCCGTGCGGCTCTCTGAAGGTCCGAGTCGACCGTCTGGATCTGAGCCCTGGGCGTAAGTTCTACCAAGATCGTCCTCGAGCCGAGGCCGCCCGGCTGGCGCGTCGCGCCGCGAGCCGCGGCGGCGAATGGGAATTCTCGTTGTCGGCCGCAGGGCCGTGACCGAAGCGGAGCGCCCCGAAGCTCATGCGGGCTCGGTGTGCCGGCTCACCCCATGTAGGGCGCGAAGCTCCGCCGTCAGCTCCCCCAGGCTGATGTCGCCCTTCCGCAGCACCCGCTCGGCCTCGACCAGGCGCTCGCGCTCGGCGGCGGTGACGTCTCGCGCACTCAGCACCACGACGGGGATGGTCTTGCCTCCGGGTATTTCGCGCAGCCGATGGAGAAAGCCGAAGCCGTCCAGCACCGGCATGGTGAGATCGAGCACGACGAGGTGCGGCGCGGCCCGCTCGACCTCTTCGAGGGCGGCCGAGCCGTCGCCGGCCTCGCGCACGCTCCAGCCGTTGCGCTCCAGCGCGATCCGCAGTCTGGCCCTCAGCTCGGCATCGTCGTCGACGACGAGGACGTCGCCGCCGCTGGCGCGGAAGCCGTCGAGCAGGGTCTTCAGCTTGGCCCAGTCGACCGGCTTGACGATCGTGTCGGCCGCGCCGAGCGAGGCGCCGAGCTTGGCTTCGGCCACGAAGCTCACGATCACCACCGGGATGTCGGCGGTGACGGAATCGGCCTTCAGCGCCTTGAGCACGGCCCAGCCGTCGAGGTCGGGCATCATCACGTCGAGCAGGATGACGCGCGGCTGCAGGCTGCGGGCCAGCTCGATCCCGCTGCGACCGTCGGACGTGGCGCGCACGGCAAAATGCTGCCGGGTCAGGAACCGGGTCAGCAATTCGCGCTGCGACGCCTCGTCGTCGATCACGAGGACCAGGTCGCGCGCCTCCTGGATGGTCGATCCGACAGCGGGCGTCGCCATGTCCGACAGCGCGGCACCTTCCGGCGCCTCGGCCGGAACGCGCAGGGTGAAGCAGGTGCCCCGGCCTTCGATGCTGGTCACCGTCACGTCCCCGCCCAGCAGGCGAGCGAAGGCGCGAGTCAGCGCCAGCCCGAGGCCGGTGCCGCCGAACTTGCGCGTGGTGCTCTCGTCGGCCTGAGCGAAGCGCTGGAACAGCCGCTGCAACTGTTCCGGCGTCATGCCGATGCCGGTGTCCTCGACGGCGAAGCTCAGCCAGTCGCCATCCCGGTGCACGCGCAGCGCGATCTGCCCCTTCTCGGTGAACTTGCAGGCGTTGCCGAGCAGGTTGAACAGGCACTGGCGCAGCTTCACCGCGTCGGTCCGCACCACGCCGAGACCATCGCCCAGCTCGAGCGACAGGGTATTGGCCTTGGTCTTGACGAGCGAATCGATCGTGGCCGCGACATCTTCGAGGAACGGGGCGAGCGCGATCGGTTCGGCGAACAGCTCCATCTTGTTGGCCTCGACCTTGGAGAGGTCGAGCACGTCGTTGATGAGGCTGAGCAGGTGCTTGGCGTTGCTCTTGATCTTGCCGAGATCGTTGAGGATCGCGCCGTCGTCGCTCTCCTCCTCGAGCAACTCGGTGTAGCCGATCACCGCCGACAGCGGCGTGCGCAACTCGTGGCTCATGTTGGCGAGGAAGGCGCTTTTCGCCCGATTGGCCGATTCCGCCGCCTCGCGCGCCGCCTCGGCCTCGATGGTGCGCTGGCGCAGCTCGTCGGTCATCGCGAGCTGCGCCGCCTCGGCGCGCTTGCGACGATCGATGTCGGACATGGCGAGCACCGCACCCTTGAGCGTGCCCTCGGAATCGAGGATCGCGGCGCCGTGCAGGTCCGTCCAGATCCGACTGCCGTCGGGGCGGAGGTAATGCGCCTGCAGCGAGGCCTCGCGGACCTTGCCGCTGGTGATCTGCGCGAGCGGATATTCATGCGGCGCGATGGGGCGCCCATCGAGATGGTAGGCGGTGTATTTCGCGTAATCCGTCGACGTCGTCGCCTCGCCGCCGATCGCGTCGGCCGCGCCGATGATCTGGTCGAGCATCTTGTTGCGTCCGATGATGCGCCCGCTGGGAGCCTCGGCGATCATGATGCCGACGGGCACGGTGTCGAGGATCGCACGCATCTCCCGCTCGCTGCGCTGCGTCCGCTCCAGCACCGCCGCATTGTCCGCCAACAGCCGGCGCAGGGCGCCGCAAACCCGGACCATGGCGCCGCCGACGATGACGTATTCGGCGATCGCGATCCATTGCGCGCCCGTGAGCTGCCACAGCTCCGGGCCGGGATGATCGAAGAAACAGCCGGCGAAGACCGCCGAAACCGCCGTCGCGAGCACGCCGGCGCGCTGCCCGAAGGCGACGCTCAGGAGGAACACGGCCGGCAGGTAGAGCAGGAACGGCGCCTTATCGAGCGGTACGACGACCCGGAAGCCGGTGATGAGGCCGAGCGACACGACGACGATGACGAAGGCCTGCAAGCTCGACATCTTGGCGCGGGTCAGGACCGTCAAGAACTTGCGCAACGGCCCCTCCGACGTCCGACTCGCGGCAAACCATAGCGCAACGATTGTGCCGAAGCGAAACCGACCGGCGCCGCGCCGTCAGCCTGCGACCCGCTCCGACGCTGTGGGCGGCCCCTTGCGCCCGCGCCAGAGCCGCAGGCCACACGCGACCAGCAGGATCAGCACCGCGCCGGCCGCCGCACCCATCAGCTCGAAGCGGGGCGGCAGATCGCCCGGCAGCGCGTCCCAGAACGGGTCGGAGGCCATGATCTCGCCGGCGACCCAGCCGAGCAGCACAGCGCCGGCCACGACGAGGATCGGGAAATGCGTCAGCAGCTTGAGGATCAGCGTCGAGCCCCACACGATCAGCGGGACCGAGACCGCGATGCCGAAAACGATCAGCGGCACGGAGTTGCGCGCCGCGGCCGCCACCGCGACCACGTTGTCGAGCGACATCACGGCGTCGGCGAGCGCGATCGTGCGCACCGCGCCCCAGATCGAGCCGGCCGCCGCGACCTCCGTGTCGTCGTGCGCGCGCAGCAGGTCGACGGCGATCCAGAGCAGCAGCAGACCGCTGGCCAGCTTGACGTAGGGCAGGCCGAGCAGCGTCACGACGAAGAAGGTGAGCGCGATGCGCATCGCCACCGCCACCACGGACCCGCCGAGGATCGCCCACCGGCGCCGGCGGGCCTCCAGCCCGCGGCAGGCCAGCGCGATCACCACGGCATTGTCGCCGGAGAGCAGGATGTTGATCCAGACGATCTGCAGGGCCTGGAGCGCCAGGACCGTCGAGGGGGACATGAGGGGTGCGGGTACTCCGTGGGGATAGCAGCATAACGCCAACGCGCTGGCGATGCGACAGAGCCGACCCAACAGGACGCAAGCCCGGGACTCGAGGCGGCAGCGAGGCTTCCGCTCCGCCGCGGCCGGCAAGGCGTTCGACGAGACCGGGCGCGCCCAGCTGGCACACCGCCGGCGTCTGCCTACGTCGCGATCATCCGCGACGCCTGCAATGTGCCGACGCCGGTGTCGCGGGATCCCCTTCAGAAAGCCTTTGGCAAAGCCGCATCCTTCAGGATGTGCCGACCACCGCGTAGCCTGTGTAGATCATGCCAGAAAGAGCCTCTGATCCAACATCATCAAGGGCTGCAAGCGCTCCGGACGACTGTTCCTGCCGATCGAGACCATCGCCGCCGCGTTGCTCTGGTTCATCGCGCCATCGAAACACCCCAGATCCGCGGCACCTTCGGCTTCGGTAAGGCTTCGTTTACCTGCGGAGTCTTTATCTCGGGCACGTGGCCGCCGCGCAACGCGGCACCGCGGCACGACGCGTGGAGTTCCGCCTTGTCGCCTCGCCTCCGCCTCTCCCTCCTCGCAGCGGTGCTCGCCGCGCCGGCGATACCCTCGTGGGCGCAGGACGACGGTCTCGATCTGCCGAGAACCGACACCGTGGCCAAGCCGGCTCGGACGTTCTCGCCCTCGGCCATCTCCGACCTCCTGAAGCACGACGGGGCTGCCACCGTATCCGCCAAGCCGGCACGCACCACCGCCGCCCTGCCTCGCGCGCTCGACGTGCCGGTCGACGCCGGCCGTTCCGCGCCGGACAAGGCGCTCGCCTCGGCCCGCGCGCCGCTCTCGCCGGAAGCCATCAACGCGGCGCGCTTCGCCCGCGTCGGCGAGGTGTCCAAGGCGATCGATCCGGTGGTGCTCAAGGCCGAGATCCTGCTCGACCGCAACCATGCACCGCCGGGCGTCATCGACGGCCGCTGGGGCGCCAACGTCAGCAAGGCGGTGTCGACCTTCGAGACCGTGCGCGGCCTGCCGGTCGACGGCAAGCTCACGCGCCGCGTCTGGGACGAGCTCGGCGCGGACGACGCGGCCCCGGTGCTGGTCACCTACACGATCACGCCGCTCGACGTCGTCGGCCCGTTCTATCCCGACCTGTCGTCGGACTATGCCGAACAGGCCAAGATGCCAGACCTCGGCTATCGCTCGCCCGACGAGATGTTCGGCGAGCGGTTCCACATGGACAAGCGCTTCCTCAAGGCGCTCAACCCCGGCGTCGACATGGGCGTGGCCGGCAACCGCATCGTGGTGGCCGAGGTCGACGGCGGCCTGCCGATCGCCTCGCAGATCGCCCGCCTCGACGTCGACAAGGCGCGCGGCCAGGTACAGGCCTACGATGCCGACGGCAACCTGATCGTCGCCTATCCCGCCACCATCGGCAGCGACGAGCTGCCGTCGCCCTCCGGCTCGTGGGCGGTGCGCGGGATCGCGCCGCACCCGACCTACACGTACGATCCCAAGAAGAACTTCCAGCAGGGCAAGAACGTCAACAAGCTGATCCTGCCGCCGGGCCCGAACAACCCGGTCGGCGCCGCCTTCATCGCCCTGACCAAGCCGACCTACGGCATCCACGGCACGCCCGATCCCTCCAAGATCGACAAGACGCGCTCCCATGGTTGCGTGCGCCTCACCAACTGGAACGCGCAGGAGCTCGCCGGCCTGGTGCGGCCCGGCATCCCTGTCAATTTCATCGACAAGCCCGGCACGGAACAACCGGCGGAGCCGGATATCGCCTCGGTGCTCGGCCTCGATCCGTCGCCGGCCGCCCGTTAGACCGACGTGATCGGTCCGCTCGAAACCATCCTGCGCCTGCTGATCGCGGCGCTCGCCGGAAGCGTGATCGGCTACGAGCGCGAGCGGCTGCAATGGGCCGCCGGCCTGCGCACCCACATGCTGGTGTGCGTCGGCTCCTGCCTCATCGTGATCGTCTCGGCCTACGGCTTCTCCGAGGTGCTCGGCCCGCACGTGGTGCTCGACCCCTCGCGCATCGCCGCGCAGGTCGTCTCCGGCATCGGCTTTCTCGGCGCCGGCACGATCCTGTTGCGCGGCGAGGTGGTGAAGGGCCTCACGACCGCCGCGAGCCTGTGGGCGGTGGCGGCCATCGGCCTTGCCGTCGGCGCCGGCCTCTACGTCGCCGCGGTCGCCACCACGGTGATCGTGCTGGTGATCCTCGCCGGCGTGAAGCCGCTGGAGGAGCGGGTGCGGGCGCGGGTCCAGGCCCGGCAGGTGATGGTGCTGGCCAGGCGCGGCGAGATGTCGATCGCCGCGCTGAACGAGGTCATGGGGCCGAGGGCCAACCGCGTGCGGCAGTTCGTGCTGCGGCCCGACGACCGCGATCATCTCGACCGCATCGAGATCACCTTCGCCCGCCTTCCGCTGCCCGTCGTCGAGGAGATCGTCGCCAAGCTGCGCGATCTGGCGAGCGTCGTCGAGGCGGAGCTGAACTGAGCCAGGCCTTGTCCCCCGCCGACGATCGCGGCACCGCCACGCTTGCGGCGGCACCCTCGCCCGGCTAGTCACCCCGCGACAAGGGAGAGTGCCATGCATCGCGAGACGCTGACCTACCAGGCCGACGGGCTCACCATGAAGGGTGAGCTGTTCGCGCCGGCCGGAGGCGGCCGCCACGCCGGCGTGCTGGTGTTTCCCGAAGCGTACGGCCTCTCGGAGCACGCGATCGGCCGGGCGCAGCGGCTGGCCGAGGCCGGCTATGTCGCGCTGGCCTGCGACCTCCACGGCGAGGCCCTGCTGATCGACGACCTGGAGAAGGCGATCGGCGCGATCAAGCCGCTGATGGCCGAGCCGACGCGCACCCGCGAGCGCGCCGGCAAGGCGCTCGACGCCCTGCTCGCCACCGGCCACGCCGACGCGGGCAAGGTCGCCGCGATCGGCTTCTGCTTCGGCGGCACGATGGCGCTCGAGCTGGCGCGGTCGGGCGCCGCCATCGCCGCTGCGGTCGGCTTCCATTCCGGCCTCGGCACGGAGAAACCGGCCGCCAAGGGCGCGATCAAGGGCAAGGTGCTGGTGTGCATCGGCGGCGACGATCCGATGATCGACGGCGACGCACGCAAGACCTTCGAGGGCGAGATGAAGGCCGCCGCCTGCGACTGGCAGGTCCACGTCTACGGCAACACGGTGCATTCCTTCACCAATCAGGCCGCCGCCAAGCGCGGCATGCCCGAGGCGATCCGCTACAGCCCCGAGGCGGACGCGCGCTCGTGGGCGGCGATGACGGAGCTGTTCGGCGAGGTGCTGGCGTAGGGCTGGCGGCCGGCGTTCAGCTCAGGCGGTCTGCCGGCGTGACGCCGAAGCCCGACGACAGGCGGGGCTCGGCGACGATGCCGTCCGGACCCGGACTCGAGGGTGGCCCGTCGAACACGTCGGCGATCTCCAACGGGTTCAGCGGATCGGCACCATAACGATTGCGACCGCGCGTGCCCGCCAGGCAGCCGCATTCGATGAAGATCCAGAGGCCGCCGACATACGGCGCGAAGACGATGAAGACCCAGGGCCACGACTTGTCACGATCGTGGAAGCGCTTCACGATCGTGCAGACGTGAGCCCAAATCACCGCGATCAGCAAGGCCAGGCCTACGAGGAAATAGCCGATGGTCAGCGCGGTATGCGTGTCGGCGAAGTCCGAACCCTCCGCCCCGATCGCAGGTATCGCGTAGGCGATCATCACGCCGTAGACGAGAAAGGTGGCGCCCCAGTATCGAGCTCGATTGAAACGCCCGCTAGGCGAAAAAAGAAATTGAGACCAGCTGGCTTGCGTCGGCAGCATCGGGTCGTTCCGCGCGTGAGCAATCGAGGCTTTGTAAGCGAAACCGCAAAGCTTTCAAATTGGAACGAAAGGCGGCCCCATAAAGTGTACAGCGACGGCGTCAAAGCCGCCCCAGTCGAGCGATCGCCTCCGCGATCGGCCGGGTGGCCTCGTCGTAGCCCTCCCAGGCCTTGCTCCGCTTCAGCTGTGCCGGAACGGTCCGCAGCGTGTAGGCCGCCGGATCGAGGCCGGCCTTCACCTGGCGCCAGGTGAGTGGCATCGAAACGGGGGCGTGCGGCCGGCCCCTCGGCGAGAGCGGCGCCACCGCGGTGGAGAGTCGGTCGTTGCGCAGATAGTCGAGATAGATGCGGCCCTTGCGCGCCGCCTTGGACTGCTTGGTCAGATATTTGGTCGGCGCGTCGCGCTCGATCGCACGGCAGACGTCGTGGGCGAAGCCCTTGGCCTTCTCCCATGCGACCGCGGCATCCGCCGTGAGCGGCACCACCACGTGCAGGCCCTTGCCGCCGGTGGTCTTCGGAAACGCGGCCAGGCCGAGCAGCTCCAGCACCTGCTTCACCGTATGGGCGGCCGCGATCACGTCGGCGAAGGCGACATCCGGCGCGGGATCGAGGTCGAACACCAGGCGGCCGGGCACATCGGGGGCACCCGGCGCGCAGTTGGAAGGATGCAACTCGAGGCCGCCGCTCTGCGCCACTGCCGCCAGCGCCTCGACGCTGTCGAGCGACACGTAGGGCGCGCGGTCGCCCGCGATCGTCATCGTGTGGAACAGCTCGGAGCCCCCCGCCATGGCGTGACGCTGGAAAAAGGTCTGCCCCTCGATGCCGTCGGGCGCCCGGATGATCGAGCAGGGACGGTCGGCGACGTGCGGCAGCATCCAATCGCCCACCGCCTCGAAGTAGAGCGCGAGGTCGCGCTTGGTGACGGGGGTGCCGTCGTTTCCGGCATCGGGCCACAGCGCCTTGTCGGGATGCGAGATCGCGACGCCCATCACCTCGGCTTTGGCCGTCTTGGATCGAGCCGCGTCCTTAGGCTGGGCGGCCCGCTCGGTCTTGACGGACGTCTTGCCGGCCTTGGTCGAGGTCTTCGCCGGCTCCGGCTCGGCCACGGCCTGCGGCGGCACCGCCGGCACGATCGCCTCCACTTCCGCCGCCGGCTTGTCCTCGCGCAGCCCCTTGAAGGCCGCCTGACGCATCGCGCCATCGCCGGTCCAGCCGGCGAATTCGATCGTGGCGACCAGCGTCGGCTCGAGCCAATGGGCCTTGCGCGTGTCGGGCGGCAGCGTCTTGCGGTCGAACGGAGTCGTGCCGCGCGCCGCCGCCTCCAGCTTCGGCATGATTGCGGCGACGGTGCTCGCCGAGAAGCCGGTCCCGATGCGCCCGACGAACGCGAGGGAGTCGCCCCGGAACACGCCGCCCAGCAGCGAGCGGAACTTGCCGGCGGTGTCGGTCCAGCCGCCGATCACGACCTCGTGCGTCGGCCGGCACTTGGCCTTGGTCCAGCTGTCGGACCGCCCGGAGCGATAGACCGCATCGAGCCGTTTCGACACGATACCCTCGAGACCCATCTCGCGAGCCGACGCGAACAGCGCGCCACCGTCCGCCTCGAAATGACCGACGAAGCGGACGATCGCCTTGCCGGCCCGTCGCTTGTCGAGAAGCGCGGCGAGCCGCGCCTTGCGCTCGCCAAGCGGCAACTTGCGCAGGTCGGCGCCGCCGCCGTGCAGCAGGTCGAACAGGAACAGCACGAGCGCGTCGGTTCTCCCGGCGGAAATCGCCGCCTGCAGCGCGGCGAAATCGGGCTTGCCGTCGGGGTCGAGGGCGACGATCTCGCCGTCGTAGAGCCCATCGGGCAACGCTTTGGCGGCCTTGGCGATGGCGTCGAATTTTCCCGTCCAGTCGAGCCCGCTGCGCGTGCGCAAGACGACACGCTTGCGCTCGACCCGAGCCTGTACGCGATAGCCGTCGAACTTGATCTCGTGAATCCATTTGGCGCCGGACGGCGGCTTGTCGACCGAGCCGCAGAGCTGCGGCGCGACGAACTCCGGGATCTCCGCCTTGTCGTTCCGGGGCGGCGCAGCCAAACCCGGAACCGGGGAGCGTAGTCCTTGCTTCGCGGCGCGAGGTGCACCGGTTCCGGGTTCTCGCTGGCGCGAGGCCCGGAATGACGAAGGGTCGGACGCGTCGCGGCCCGACGCACGTCGCTCGTCCTTGGCTAGGCCCTTGTTCGAATTCCAGATCGCGTCGGCGGCCGGCGCCTTGCCTTTGCCCAGCATGAACGGCTTCGGCGCCTTACCCTCGCCGGCGGCGATCGTCGCCATGGCGCGGCCCGAAGCGACCGACGTGTCGATGGCGAGGATGCCGCCGCCGTCCTCGCCATCGTCGGCCGCGTCATCGCGATGCTTGATGAGCAGCCAATTGGTCCGTTTGCCGCCGAACTTGTCGTGTTTCATGCGCACCAGCACGAAGCTGCCCTTGAGGCGCTCGCCGGCGAGCACGAACTTCAGCTCGCCATCCTTCAAAGACTGCTCCGGCGGCTTGTCCTGCTCGGGCGCCCAGAAGCCGCGGTCGAACAGCTGCACGGTGCCCCCGCCGTACTGGCCCTTGGGGATGGTGCCCTCGAAGTCGCCGTAGCCCAGCGGGTGGTCCTCGACCTCCACCGCGAGCCGCTTGTCCGACGGGTTCAGCGAGGGCCCCTTGGTCACCGCCCAAGACTTGAAGACGCCGTCGAGCTCCAGCCTCAGGTCGAAGTGCAGCCGCGTCGCATCGTGCTTCTGCACCACGAATCGCAGCCGCTCCGAGGGCCGGACGCCGTCCGCGCCGCGCGGCTCGGCAGTCTTCTGGAAGTCGCGCTTGGCCTCGTAGCGGCTGAGGTCGGTGGCTTTGGCCATTACCCTGGGAGGCTCCGTGCGAAGCCGCAGCTTAGAGCCGACCTCGCCACCGCTTCAATCCGTGTCATTCCGGGGCGGCGCAGCCGAACCCGGGACCCATTGCGCTTTCCGTTGAGCGCCTGCCGGTAAGCACAATGGGTTCCCGATCTCCGCTTCGCTCCGTCCGGAATGACATGGATTGAAGCTTCGGTTGAGGTCGGTGGCTTTGGCCCTTCGCTGGCAGGCTCGATGCGGAGCCGCAGCTGAGAGCCGGCCTTGCCAACGCTTCGACCCATGTCATTCCGGGGCGGCGCAGCCGAACCCGGAACTCATTGCGCTCTCCGTTGAGCGCGTGCCGGCAAGCACAATGGGTTCCGGATCTCCGCTTCGCTCCGTCCGGAATGACATGGATTGAAGCTTCGGTTGAGGTCGGTGGCTTTGGCCTTTCGCTGGCAGGCTCGATGCGGAGCCGCAGCTGAGAGCCGACCTCGCCAACGCTTCGACCCCTGTCTTCCGGGGCGGCGCAGCCGAACCCGGAACCCATTGCGCTCGCCGTTGAGCGCGTGCGGGTAAGCACAATGGGTTCCCGATCTCCGCTTCGCTCCGTCCGGAATGACAAGGTCGGCTACACCACCTCCTCGGGCGCCAGCGCGCACGTGACCGCGCTGGTCTCGACCTGCAGCGTGGCGTGGCCGATGCCGTGCTCGATGCGAAGGGTATGGCAGCACGCCATCAGGAAAGCGTCGCCGGGCTGGCCGGCGGGCATGACGAGGTGCACCGTCAACGCGGTCTCGCTGGTGCTCATCGGCCAGATGTGGAGATCGTGCAGGCCTTCGACCCCAGGCAGCGCGGCGAGGTAGCCGCGCACCGCGTCGGCGCGCACGCCGTGCGGCACGGCGGCGAGCGACATCGCCACCGCCTCGCGCAGCAGGCGCCAGGTGCCGACGACGATCAGCACGTTGATGGCGAGGCTCAGCGCCGGATCGATCCAACGCCAGCCGGTCAGCGCGATCAGCCCGGCCGCGACCACCACGCCGGCGGCGACGGCGGCATCGGCCATGAGATGCGCCACAGCGGCGCGCAGGTTGAGGTCGCCACCCTGCCCCGGCGCCAGCAGCCAAGCCGAGACGCCGTTGACCAGGATGGCGCCGGCCGCCACCGCCATGACCGGGCCGGCGGCGACCGGTTCGGGGTGGACGAAGCGCTGGACCGCCTCGAGCGCCAGCGCGCCGGAGACGACCAGCAGCGCCATCGCGTTGCCGAGCGCCGCCAGGATCGAGGTGGCGCCGAGCCCGTAGGTGAAGCGCGCCGAGGGCGGCCGCTTGCCGAGCCGATGCGCGGCGAAGGCGGCGGCGAGGCCGAGCACGTCGGACGCATTGTGCGCCGCATCCGACAGCAGCGCCACCGAGCCGCCGGCGAGGCCGGCGACGACCTCGGCCACCACGATCAGCGCGTTGAGCGCGACGGCACCCGCAAAGGCGGCGCCGAACGACGAGGGCGCATGGGAATGGCCGGCGCCGCCGTGGTGGTGACCGGCGTGACCATGACCGTGCTCATGCGACGCATGATGGTGTTCGGACAAGCCCCGCTCCGCCGTGTGTTCGCCGCCGCGATCTTAAGGTAGAAGCGCGCCGGTGAACATCGTGTCCCGCCCACCCGACGCCGCCAGCGCGACACCTGCCCCCGTGCCCGGACAGGACTTCGGCGCCTTCACGCGCGGGTCGACGTTGCGCCACGTGCTGGTGATGACGGCGGCGGGCTCGGCCGGGCTCGTCGCCGTGTTCTTCGTCGATTTCCTCACCCTGCTCTACATCTCGCGGCTCGGCGACACCAACCTGACGGCGGCGGTCGGCTACGCCTCGCAGATGATCTTCCTGCTGATCTCGGTGAACATCGGCATGTCGATCGCGCTCGGCGCGCTGGTGTCGCGGGCGCTCGGCGCCGGCGACCGCCCCCGTGCCCGGCGCATCGCCGCCTCCGGCCTCGTGCTCACCGCCTTGATCTCGGGCGGCCTCGGGCTCGCCGCGATGCCCTTCACGCACGCCATCCTCGCCCTGTTCGGCGCGCGCGGCGAGGCGCTCGCGGTGGGCTCGACCTACCTGCGCATGATCCTGCCGGCCTCGATGTTCCTCGGCATCGGCATGGCCTTCTCGGCGATCCTGCGCGGCGTCGGCGACGCCAAGCGCGCGATGTACACGACGCTCGCCGGCGCCATCGTCACCGCCTGCCTCGATCCGATCCTCATCTTCGGCCTGCACCTCGGCATCTACGGCGCGGCGATCGTGCTGGTCACCTCTCGGCTCAGCCTGCTGGCGGTCGGCTGGCACGGCGCGGTGCGGGTCCACGACCTCGTCGCACGGCCCGGGCTCGCCGCCCTGAGGCTCGACTGGCGCCCGCTCGCCGCCATCGCCGGGCCGGCGGTTCTCACCAACATCGCGACGCCGGTCGCCAACATCTACGCGATGCACGTGTTCTCCAGCTTCGGCGACAGCGTCGTCGCCGCCTTCGCGATCATGGACCGCGTCACCCCCGTCGCCTTCGGCGTGCTGTTCGCGCTGTCGGGCTCGGTCGGCCCGATCATGGGCCAGAACTACGGCGCCCGCGCCTTCGATCGTATCCGAACCGTGCTGACGAACTGCTTCGCCATTTCGGGGCTCTACGTCGCCGCCGTGACCCTACTGCTGTGGGTCTGCGCGCCGCTGATCGTCATGCTGTTCGGCGCGAAAGGCGAGACGGCGACGCTCCTCGTCTTCTTCTGCCACGTGGCCGGCTTCCTTTGGCTGTTCCTCGGCGGCATCTTCGTCGCCAACGCCGCCTTCAACAATCTCGGATCGCCGGTGCTGTCGGCCGGCTTCAACTGGGCGCGGGCGACGCTCGGCACGATCCCGTTCGTGACACTCGGTGCGATGATGCACGGGCCGGAGGGCGGCTATCTCGGCCTGGTCGCCGGCGCCGCTCTGTTCGGTTGCCTCGCGGTGGCCTGGAGCTATGTTGTCGTCGGCCGCATCGCCCGTCCGGATCCGGCCGCCGTATTCTGAGCAACGGCCCTAAGGAAGACGGAACGGGAGCGCCGCTTGTTCAATCTCTATCAGATGGTCGTCGGCGCGCAGGGTGGCCAAGGCCTCGAGACCCTCGCGCAGAAGTTCGGCCTGACCCGCGAACAGGCCGACAGCGCGGTCCAGGCGCTCGTCCCGGCGATCTCCACCGCCTTCATGACCAAGGCGGCGCAGCCCGGCGGCTTGGGCGACATCGCCGGCGCCCTCACCGACGACCACCATCGGCAGGCCTACGCCGACCCGAGCGTCGCGGGCGACCCGCAGACCGAGCGCAAGGGCGCCACGGTCGCCGGCTCCGTCTTCGGCGACAACGCCATCGTCGAGCAGGTGATCGCCCAGGCGGCCCGCTACACCGGGCTGCCGGAGGCGACCCTTCGGTCCATGCTGCCGGTCATCGTCTCGATGGTGCTCGGCGGCGTCGCCACCACGATGCACGGCCAGGGCATGGGCGGCATGCTGGGCCAACTCGCACACGGCGGCCTCGGGGGCATCCTCGGCCAGTTCGGCGGCGCCGCGACCGGCCAGGGCGCGCCCGGCAACACCGGCGGCATGGGCAGCTTCGCCGGCATGGTCGGCACCATCATGAACAGCTTCCTCGGTGGCGCCCATCCGGCCAATCCGCAGGAGCCGGTGCCGCCGACCCATTCGGGGACGCAGCCGAACCCGTCCGGCACGGACCCGGCCGCCGGCCTGCCGCCGATGGTGCAGGCCGGCCTCGACATGTTCGCCAAGATGTTCGAGCCCGGCGTGCCCACCACGGCCGCTCAGCCAGCGGACCTCGGCGCGACGATCGACGCCAGCCACGCGGCCAAGCGATAAAGGGACGGATGCGATGAAAAGAACGACGCGATGACCGGGTTCGAAGCCGTCGTCCTCATCTGCCTCGCCAGCACGCCGACGCCGGATTGCGACGAGAACGTCGCGATCGTGGTCCGCTCGATCCACGTCGACAACGAACTCGGCTGCACCAACGGCTGGCAGGAGATCGTCGCCCGCGGCGGCCTTCGCGAAAGCCTGAAGGACGGCAGCTACCTCAAGACGCTGTGTCGCCGCACGAAAGGGTGACGTCGCGGCCTTTCCCGCCGCGGGTCGCGGGCCTAAGGTCGCACCGCAAGCCGGGACACACCGGCATCAGCGGGAGACGCTCGTGTTCGTGATCCTTTCCGTCTGCCTCATGGCCTCGCCGACCACCTGCAGGACCGAGCGGGTGCAGCAATCCGTCGAGGAGCGTCCACCGATCTCGTGCATCGTCGAGGGGCAGAGCACGGTCGCGGTGTGGCAGCAGCGACATCCGGCCTGGCATGTCGACAAATGGAAATGCGTCCCGCGCAGCCGTCTCGATACGGCGCTCTGAGCCGCCGCCCCGGAGCCGCGCTTGCGCACCATCCGCTTCAAGCTCGGCCTGCTCGTGCTGGGCTCCCTCGCCATCGCCTTCGCGGCGGGTCTGGGCGTCGTCTACGCGATGCACGTCACCGATCGCACGATCGATCGCGCGCTCGATGCGCAGCGGCGGCTCGACCTGCTCACCGAGCTCTCCGGCCGCATCCAGCAATACGGGCTGATCGCCATCGCCGCGGTCGAAGACCCCGCCGACGGCGGCCCGCGCCTCGCGGAGGCGGAAGCGGCGGTGCTGACCGCGATCGGTCATTTCGAGCCCGAGATCGCCAAGGCGATCGGCGATGCCGACCTGCCCGACGACGTGAACGCCATGGCCGCCCGCACCCGCCCGCTGGCCCAGGTGCGGGCCGGCTTCCGTGTCCTGGTGCGGCAGGTCGACAAGGCGCTCGTGGAGCCGGACCCGCAGAAGCGCGGCGACACCACCCGCGGCGCGTTCAACGGCTTCGCCACCTTCACCGGCCCTTTCCTGTTCTTCCTGATGCAGGCCGACCGGCGTGGCGTCGAGGCCGGCCGCGAGGACGCGCGCGCCGTATCGGCGACCATGACGCGCGCCGCCGTGACGCTGGTGGCGCTCGCCGCGATCGTCTCGCTGGCCTTCTACCGCCTGATCTCGCGGCCGATCCTCGCCGCCGTGGCGGAGATCCGCGACGCGGCGATCGCGATCGGCCAAGGCGAGCGCAATCTGCGCCTGCCGGTCCGTCATCGCGACGAGCTCGGCCTCCTCGCCGTCGTCTTTAACCGCATGACCGCGCGGCTGCGCCGCGGCGAACAGCGCGTGGTGCGCGACCATCTCGCGCTGGAAACGACGATTGCCGATCGCACCGCCGACCTGCGCGCGGTCAACGACAAGCTTTCGGAGATCGACGCCAGCCGCCGGCGCTTCTTCGCCGACGTCAGCCACGAACTGCGCACGCCACTCACCGTGATCCTCGGCGAATGCGAGATCGCCCTGGCCGGGCATCGACGGAGCTTGGTCGCGGCAGACGGTCCCTCGGCGCCAGGGGAGACTGTACGGGAGGCCGACCACGACGCCTTCGGGGTCATCCGGCGGCGGGCGCGGCGGCTGCAACGCCGCGTCGAGGACATGCTTCGCGTCGCCCGCTCCGAGAGCGGTACCATCGAGCTGCATTTTCAGCCGGTCGCGCTGCAGGCGGTCTGCGCCGGCGCGGTAGAGGCCTTCGAGGGTGCCACCAAGCGCAAGGACGTCGCGATCCTCGTCGAAAACCATGGCGGCGCGGACGCGATCGTCGACGGCGATGTCGAGTGGCTGCGCCAGATCGTCGAGGGGATGATCGACAATGCCCTGCGCTACGCCACGGCTGCGACGCGCATCGTGCTCCACGTCGAACGACGCGGCGAGGCGGCGCTGCTCGCCGTGCGCGACGACGGCCCGGGCTGGGGCGTCGCCGATCCGCAGGTCCTGCTGGAGCGCTTCGCCCGCCGCGGCGAGACGGAGGGGCGCCGCGGCACGATCGAGACGATGTCGGGCCACGGCATCGGCCTGGCGCTGGTGAGCTGGGTGGTGGACAAGCACCGCGGACATGTCACACTCCGCACGGCGGAACCACCGCTCGGGGGCGCCGAGATCGCGATCACTTTTCCGCTCGCGGACCGCGCATGATCGAGCCCGTCGATGCCAGGTAAGGACGTGCTCGTCGTCGAGGACGATGCCGATATCGGTGCCCTGCTGAACCGCGGCCTGGGCGCTGCCGGCTTCGCGGTGAAGTGGGTGGACACCGCGCGGGGCGCTCTCGACCACATGGCCGGCACCAGCCCGAACGCCGTGCTGCTCGACGTGATGCTGCCCGACGGCACCGGCAACGATCTCTGCCGGTCCTTCCGCCAGAACGGATTTGCCGGTCCGATCCTGTTCCTCAGCGCCAAGGACGAGGTGTCCGACCGCGTCGAGGGTCTGGCCGCCGGCGGCGACGATTACATCGTCAAGCCGTTCGTCTTCGACGAACTCGTCGCGCGGCTCAGCGCCCAGCTGATGCGGCACGCCGCCGTGGATGCGAGCGTCGTGGAGGCCGGGGGTCTGGCGCTTCACCTCGACACGCGGCAAGCCCGCTTCGGCGATGCCGTCGTGCGCTTCACGCAGCGCGAGGCCGAGTTGCTTGCGCTGTTCATGTCGGCCCCCAACAAGCCGATCGCTCGCGGCGACATCTACGACAAGCTCTGGCCGGGCCAGGGCGGCGCCTCGCTCAACGTGGTCGACGTCTACGTCGGCTATCTCCGCCACAAGCTCGCCGACGTGACCCGCAGCGGAGGCCCGGGAATCGCCACCGTGCGGAGTCGCGGCTTCATGCTGGAGACGATGCGTTGACAGACGAGCGAATCGTTCTTTGCTGCACTGCAATATAGTTCGATCCTCATGAAACTCTCAGGAAAAATATCCCGGTTTCGGATGCCGATCTACTTGCGAGGATTTTGGCTTGGCGGCATATCTCCGTCACCTGCTGCAAAGGCGGGACACGAACTTTAGGATCTTTCAAGAAGAGATCGTGATGGTCTCGGCGGATCCTGACAATGGAGAAAACCATGAACTGGGTTGCCCCGATCGTCGAAGAGATCTGCGTCGGCATGGAAGTCACGAGCTACGAGTCGGCCGACGCAGGCGTCGAGTTCTAAGCTTCGCATTCAATCAGCTGGAACGGGGACGAACGTGAAGACGGTCATCCTTGGATCCGCGGCAGGCGGCGGCGTTCCCCAGTGGAATTGCCGCTGTTTTGTTTGCGAATTGGCTCGCGCCGGCGATCCGCGCGTGCTCTCGCGAACGCAATCCTCCATCGCCGTCAGCACGGATGGCGAGCATTGGCTTCTCGTCAACGCCTCGCCGGACATCCGCCAGCAGATCGCCGACAATTCCGTGCTGCACCCCAAGACCGGGTCGCGCCACTCGCCGATCTCAGCCGTGCTCCTCACCAACGGCGACGTCGACCATGTCGCCGGATTGCTGACGCTGCGCGAAAGCCAGCCCTTCAAGCTCTTCGCGACGGCGACGACGCGGGAAAGCGTCGACGCCAATCGCATCTTTTCCGTCGCCAATCCGGAGTTCGTGCCGCGCCTGCCGGTCACGCTCGACGAAGCGTTCGAGCCGGTGCCGGGCCTCAGCGTCGAGATGTTCATGGTGCCGGGCAAAGTGCCGCTCTGGCTCGAAGACGCCTCGATGAAGATCGGCGAGGCGACGGAGACGACCGTGGGACTCGACATCCGCGCCGGCGGCAAGCGGCTGCTCTACATTCCGGGATGCGCCGAGGTCACGGACGCGGTGAAACACCGCATCGCCGGTGCCGACGCGCTCTTGTTCGACGGTACGCTTTGGACCGATGATGAAATGATCGAGGCCGGTCTCGGCGTGAAGAGCGCGCGGCGCATGGGTCACGTGCCGATGTCGGGCCCCGGAGGGTCTATCGAAAGTCTGAGCAGCGTCGACGTCGGACGGCGCGTATTCGTCCACATCAACAACACGAACCCCGTCCTCGTCTCCGACACGAGCGAACGGGGTCGGGCCGAGGCCTCCGGTTGGGAGGTCGGGCACGACGGGATGGAGATTGCCCTTTGAACGTTCTCATGTCGCCGGCGGAGCTCGAGCAGGAGCTGCGCGGCATCGGCGCCAGCCGCTATCACAGCCTCCACCCGTTTCATAAGCTGCTGCACGGCGGTCATTTGAACCGCGAGCAGGTCCAGGCCTGGGCGCTGAACCGTTTCTACTACCAGGCGATGATCCCGATAAAGGACGCCACCATCCTGGCCAGGATGGAGGACCCCGAGTTGCGGCGCATCTGGCGTCAGCGCATCGTCGACCACGACGGCGAGAACGCCGGCGACGGCGGCATCGAGCGCTGGTTGATGCTGACCGACGGGCTCGGGTTCTCGCGCGACTACGTCACCTCGCTGCGGGGCCTGCTACCGGCCACGCGGTTCGCCGTCGACGCCTACGTGCATTTCGTGCGTGAGAAGCCGCTGCTGGAGGCGATCGCCTCGTCGCTCACCGAGCTGTTCTCGCCCAACATCATCTCCGAGCGGGTCTCGGGCATGCTCAAGAGCTACGATTTCATCTCCGAGCGCACGCTGGCCTATTTCGGCAAGCGCCTGACCCAGGCGCCGCGCGATGCGGATTTCGCCCTGGCTTACGTCAAGGAGAACGCCCACACCGCGAAGGAGCAGGCCGCCGTCTGCGATGCGCTGCGGTTCAAGTGCAACGTGCTCTGGGCGCAGCTCGATGCGCTGCAACACGCCTACGTGGAGCAGGATTCCGTGATCCCGCCCGGGGCGTGGCAGCCTGGACAGGCCATCACCGCCATCGCGGCGGAGTAGGTCGCAGCGATGAACGAGGTTTCGGGCGCGAGCGTCCCGCGCCTGCCCCGCGGGGTACGCCTGCATTTCGATCAGGTGCGCAGTGCACACGTGCTGCTCGCTCCCGAGCGCGCCTTCAACGTGGACGATCAGGCGGTGGCGGTGCTGCAACTCGTCGACGGACAGCGATCGATCGGCGCGATCGCCGGCGACCTCGCGATCCGCTACGATGCCGACCCTGTGGTCATCGAACGCGACGTGACGGCGATGATCGGCGACCTGATCGCCAAGAGAGTGGTGGAGGCAGCATGACGTCGACCGCACTCCTTCCGCCGATCGCGAGCCTGCCCAACCCCATCGGCATCCTGATGGAGCTGACGCATCGCTGTCCGCTGCACTGCCCCTATTGCTCGAACCCGCTCGAGCTCGACAGGCGCTCGCAGGAGATGGACACGCCCACCGTGCTGCGGGTCCTGGACGAGGCGGCGGCACTCGGCATCCTGCACGTGCATCTCTCCGGCGGCGAGCCGACGGCGCGCCAGGATATCGTCGAGATCACCGCACAATGCGCGAAGGTCGGGTTGTATTCCAACCTGATCACCTCGGGCGTCGGTCGCGCCCTGGCCGTGCTGCCGGCGCTGGCCGACGCCGGGCTCGATCACGTCCAGCTCTCGCTGCAGGGTATCGACGTCGCTTCGGCCGACAGGGTCGCCGGCCTCAAGGGCTCGCACGACACCAAGATGCGCTTCGCCGAGGAGATCGCGCGGCTCGGCCTCGCGCTGACGGTGAATGCCGTGATCCATCGCGGCAACATCGACCAGGTCGAGGGCTTCATCGAGCTCGCCCAGAAGCTGGGCGCGCGCCGACTCGAGATCGCCCACACGCAATATTACGGCTGGGCCTACAAGAACCGCGCGTCGCTGATGCCCGCTCGGCCCGATGTCGATCGCTCGCTGCGCATCGTCGACGCCGCGCGCAAGCGTCTCACCGGCTCGCTCGTGATCGATCTCGTCGTACCGGACTATTACGCGCTGCGCCCGAAGGCCTGCGCCGGCGGCTGGGGCCGCAAGTTGATGAACGTCTCGCCCGCCGGCAAGGTGCTGCCCTGCCACGCCGCCGAATCGATCCCCGGACTCGAGTTCTGGTTCGTGCAGGACCATTCGCTGGCCGACATCTGGCGGCAATCGCCGGCGTTCAATGCCTACCGTGGCACGGACTGGATGCCCGAGCCCTGCCGCAGCTGCGAGCGCAAGGAAATCGACTGGGGCGGCTGCCGCTGCCAGGCGCTCGCCTTGCTCGGGGATGCCGCCGCCACCGATCCCGCGTGCGGCAAGTCACCCTTCCACGCCAGGATCGAGGCCCTCGCGACGGCGGAGGCCTCGACGGACGTGGCGCCGGACTACATCTATCGCGGCCCTGGGCGCCTGCCCCAGCGCGAAGTCGAGGACGTGCAAGCTTGAAATCGCAATCAATTCGAAGGGCGGCTTGCGCCGTCCTGATGGTGTGCTCCGCCGCGGCTTTCGCCGATCCATCGGCGCCGAATCCGACAGGTGCCCCGGCTCCGGCGGGCTCTCCCACTCCCTCCGCGACGCCCGCCCAAGCGGACGTGGCGACGCTGCTATTCGGCGCGCCGCAATGGGATAAGGCGCCCGTCGGTGCGAAGCTCCGCTACAGCTTCGAGAAAACCACGGCCGACACGTCGCTGGGAACGCCCTTCAAGGACGACGTCGTGTTGACGCTGGGCGCCGGCGACAATGCGGCGAGCCGTTCGACGGAGATGCAGCTGTTCAGCGGCGCCAACCGCAAACCGGCTGGTCCCTTCCGCTCGGACGAGCAGAACCCTCTGCTGCTGGTCATCCTGGAAAACAACGTTCAGGAGCTGTCGACGCTCTTCAAGGCCAATCCGCGCTATCTCAAGAACGCGATCCGCAAGGCATGGCGCGACGACGCCAAGATCGAGCCGGCGCAGGACGAGATTGCCGGCCAACCGGTTGCCGTCACACGAATCACCGTGACGCCGTTCGCCAACGATCTCGAGGCCGACCGGATGAAGGGGCTTCAAACCTTGAACTATGTCGTCGACGTCTCCAACGACGTGCCGGGTACGATCGCCGCCATCGACATCCGCGCCGCATCGCAGGGCAAGACGCTGTTTTCGGAGACGTTGCGCTACGCCTCGGAGACGAAGCCGTGAAGGCGCCTCTCGCCCTCGTCGCGGCGGCGATCCTCGGCACGGCCGCGGCGTTCGCTGGCGTTGCCATGGCGGCCGAACCGTCGGCAGCCAACGATTATCCCACCTCGGCGCGCGCCGATTACGTGCTGGGTTGCATGGCGGCGAACAGCAACACCCGGCCGGCGCTCGACCACTGCTCCTGCTCGATCGACGTGATCGCCTCGATCCTTCCCTATGACCGGTACGAGGAAGCGGAGACGATCCTCTCGATGCGGCAAGGTCTCGGCGCTCAATCGCGAGAGTTCACCGCCGCCAAGGGCCTCAACGACATCGTCGCCGACCTGCGCCGCGCTCAGGCCGAGGCCGAGATCCGCTGTTTCCGCTGATCAGGGCGGCGGCGCGTTGGTTGGCGCCGGACCCGGCATCTTGAAGGTCTGGGGCGTCGCGGCGGGCGCCGGACCCGGCATCTTGAAGTCGGAGGATGCGGCCTTCGCGCGGCCGTGACGCGCAGGCTCGGCATCGCTCGACACGGCCGCGCCCTTCAGCGCGTCCGCCGGCGCGATAAGCTGGCCGGCATCGTCGATCATCGGCACGGCGTAGTCGACGAGCACCTTGCCGATATCGGCCGCCCGGGCGCGCTCCACCGCCTCGAGCTTGTGCTTCCAACCCGGCTCGTCGTGGCGGATGCCGAACGAGATGCGGTAGCTGAAGCCGGGCTTGTCCACATCCTTCACCAGAGGTGAGAGGATGAGAGCGCCGTTCGATTTCTTGACGTCGAGACCGACCAGCGGACCCCAGAGGACCGCCGCATCGATCCTCCCCGACGTGAGGTCCCCCACCATCTTGGTGAGAGGCGAATCGAAGCGGTGATCGACGAGGATGGGATAGACCGCCGCCTTCTCCATCAGGCCCTTCTTCAGCATGATGTCGACCGGGGGAGTGGCGGAGAACACGCCGATGGTGTGGCCTTTCAGCTTGGGATCATCGAGACCCTCGACACCGGCGAGCGCGCTGCCTTTCGGCGCCACGATCACGTAGGTCGATCGATAATAAGGGTTGGTCGATTGCATGACGTCTGAGCCGACCGCGTAGCCCATCACGATGTCGCAAAGGTCGGCATTGAGGGTATTGCGCGAGAAACCCGGGCCCGACGGAGCCCAGAGGTAGCGGACCGGCTCCTTCAGCTGGTCGGCGACGATGTCGGCGATCTTGTTCTCGAAACCCTGTTTCGAACGATCGCTGAACGGCATGTTGGCCGGATCGGCGCAAACGCGAAGCGCGGTGCGCGAAACGAGATCCGGCACCACCTGGGCGTCGACGCTGCCGGCGGAGAGAGCCGCCACAGCACATGCCAAAGCTGTCAGCGGCCAGATCGTCCGACCCGCAGACCATCGAAGGCGATGGATCAGGCCGCTTCGGAGGCCGGAAGCGCCGAGGCCGCTGCCGAAAGCCGCTTCATTGGAAGACAAGATGGCAGCTCCTACGACGCTCCAGCCCCGTCAGACAAGACACCGACGGCGCTCGGCCACTTATGGATTAAGACAACGACAAACGGCTCGAAAAGCACCGCAATGCCTTCCAAGCCATCGATCTATTTCTGCCACCGGATCGGGCAGCTCTCGAGACGCTACTTGATCGTCTTCGGGAACTCGGCCGTCTCGACGCTCGCCTTCGTCAGCGGCTGTGTGCCAGCCGGCACGTTGTTCTTCTTCATGATCCAAGCCAGGATCGGGTAGAGCTCACCGTCGTTCAGCGACTTCGGTGCATTCTGCGGCATGTTCTCGTAGACGAAGTCGCGGAGGTCCTTCACCTTCTTGCCCGCGAAGATCTCCTGAAACTTGGCATCATGAAGGTTTGGGCCGAGCGCACCGTCGAGCTTGGGTCCGTGGCACTGCGCGCAATTGTTGTTGAACTTGACATGGCCATCCTCGGCCTGCGCGTCGGTGTACGGCCCGCTGTCGGCCCGCGCCATACCTGCGATCGAGACGATTCCGACCCCAAAAGCGACCAAGAAACCTAATGCGCGCATCGTATCTCTTCCTCCCTGATTGACCAGACATCTCGCTGGTCCATGACGCTGGGCGTTTTTTCAACGACTCTAAGCCACGATCACGTTATGCCGGCGACAACCGAAAAAGCAATCGGCAGCATGGTCGCAACCTGCATTCCCCAAGATGCTCGCCGACCTACATTCCGCACGGGCCCGGGACTGCCGAACATTATTCGGGAAAACAAGCAGAGGTTGGGCCCGTTCTTCACTGCGCAATCGCTGTGCGCCGCTTCCGAGCGAATGACGAGAGACGAAAACCTCCGAGTCTCGCGCTGACAACGCCGACATGATCCCGGCGAAAACAATCCACATTCCGCTCAAACGAAAGCCAGCGCGCAAACTGCGCGCTGGCTTCGAGTCCGAAGCGTATTTTCAGTCGAGCTTACTCGTTGTTCGGCATCGCGAACACGGTGAGCGTGCCGCCGAGAGCGGTGTAGTTGTTGAGGGCGGCGTAGCCACCGACAGCACCCAGACCGGCGTTCGGATCGGCAAGACCGGCCGCGAGACCGATACCAGCCCAGCCGCCGACGCCCGAATAGACGGCGACGAACTGCTTGCCCTTGTGCTCGTAGGTCATGACGTTGCCGATGATGCCCGACGGCGTCTTGAACTTGTAGAGCAGCTTGCCCGTCTTGGCGTCGATCGCCTTCAGGTAACCCTCGAGGGTACCGTAGAAGACCACGTCGCCGGCGGTGGCGAGAGCGCCCGACCAGACCGAGAACTGCTCGGGATCCGACCAAACGATCTTACCCTTGGTAGCGTCCCAAGCGATGAAGTTACCCATCCCACCGTGGCTGTTGGGAGCGGCATACATCGAGAGGGTGGCGCCGACGTAGGGCTGACCCGGGGTGTAGGAGACCTTGAAGGGCTCGTAGTCCATGCAGACGTGGTTGGTCGGCACGTAGAACAGGCCGGTCTTGGGCGAGAAGGCCGAAGGCTGCTCGTCCTTGGTTCCGAGGGCGGCCGGGCAGATGCCCTTCGAGTTGTTGTCTTCGCCGTTGTGCTCGGTCGAGTACTTGGCGATGACGTTCGGGCGGCCGTAGTTCGGGGACGACTTGTCCATCTCGACCTTGTCCGACCAGTTCACTGCCGGGTCGTAATGCTGAGCGACAAGAAGTTCGCCGTTAGTGCGGTCGAGCGTGTAGCCGTAGCCGTTACGATCGAAGTGGACGATGAGCTTGCGCTCCTTGCCATCGACCTTCTGGTCGACCAGCGGCATCTCGTTGATGCCATCATAATCCCACTGGTCGTGCGGGGTCATCTGGTAGACCCACTTGGCCATGCCGGTGTCGGGGTTACGAGCCCACATCGTCATGGACCACTTGTTGTCACCCGGGCGCTGCTTCGGGTTCCAGGTCGAGGGGTTGCCCGAACCGTAGTAGAACAGGTTCAGCTTCGGATCGTAGGAATACCAACCCCAGGTGCAACCGCCACCGGTCTTCCACTGATCGCCTTCCCAGGTCTTCAGCGAAGAATCCTTGCCGATCGGCTTGCCGAACTGCGTGGTCTTTTCAGGATCGACCATGATCTGATCGTCCGGGCCTTCCGAGAACGCGCGCCACACGCGCTTGCCGGTGTTCTCGTCATAGGCGGTCACGTGGCACTGCACGCCGAACTCGCCGCCGGAAATGCCGACGATGATCTTGCCGTTGACCGGCAGAACGGTGGCGGTGTTGGTCGCGCCCTTCTTGGGATCGCCGTTCGCGACCTTCCAGAGCTCCTTGCCGTCCTTGGCGTCGAGCGCGACGACGTTGGTGTCGGCCTGGTGCAGGAAGATCTTGCCGTTGTCGTAAGCGAGGCCGCGGTTCACGGTATCGCAGCACATCACCGGGATCACGTTGGGATCCTGCTTCGGCGTGTACTTCCAGAGGATCTTGCCGTCGTTGTTGAGGTCGAGCGCATAGACGATGTTCGGGAACGGCGTGTGGACATACATCACGTCGCCGATCACCAGCGGCGAGCCCTCGTGGCCGCGCAGCACGCCCGTCGAGAAGGTCCAGGCAACCTGGAGGTTCTTCACGTTACCGGCGTTGATCTGGTCGAGCTTCGAGTAGCGCGTGTTCGCGTAGTCGCCGGTCTGAAGCACCCAATCGTTCGGGTTCTGCATCAGCTTCGCGGCGGTGGGCCCGGAGACTTCCTTGGGCGCATCGCTCTTGGCAGCATCCTGCGCCATCACAGGCAGGGAATAGGCAAGTAGACAAGCGGTGGCCGCAGCCACGCCAATATATTTCATGAGGCTTCCTCCGAATGTGAAAAGCTTAGGCCGGCAGCCGTGCCTTCACGAGATTGTCGCGATCGAGATGTCGGTGTGCCGTGGCAGACGACGTTTCTTGTTGCTTTTATACGACGACCAAGAACCCTTTGAGGTGACTTCGCTTCCGAAGACGGCGGGACACTACCAATCCCGCAAGCCGACGCAAGACGTTTCTTAGAAAGCCCTCATGCGGCGCTTATCCGCCTTTTGGGGGTGCCGGAATGCCTGCGGACGAAACATGTAAGAAATCAGCTGTACATTGCAGTGCAGCATCGCGATTGCGTCTTATGGCAAGGTGGGTTGCCCTGCGACGAAACTTCGCGGAAGCCTCGATCACGGCATCTTGGCCGGGTCGATCACGTCACGATGGGTCTGCAGAAGGCGATCACGCTCCGCTTCCAGCCAGGCGGCATCGCGCTGTCCACGCGGCATTTCGATCGACACAGTAGCGACGACCTTGGTCGGACGGGGGCCGAGAAGCAGAACGGTGTCGCTCACGAGCAAGGCCTCGCGCACGTCGTGGGTCACCATCAGCACGCTGGCGCGGCGTCGCTCCACGGCGCCGAACACGACACCTCGCAACGCCTCGGCATTCCGCTCGTCGAGCGAGACGAAGGCCTCGTCGAGGATCAGCAGGTCGGGATCTACGGCGAGCGCGCGGGCGAGCGCGACCCGACGCGCCATGCCGCCGGACAGCTGAAGCGGATTGTGGTCTCGCCATTCCAGGAGACCGACTTCAGCGAGCAGCGCGTCGACGTCGGGGGACGCGAGCTTGGGCGCGGCCAGACGAACGTTCTGCGCGACGGTTCGCCAAGGCAGCAGGCGGGCATCCTGGAAGACGACCCCGAGTCGGAGCGTCTCGACGGGAGGGACCACCCGCCCCTCGTAAGCCGTGTCGAGGCCCATGATGATTCGCAACGCGGTGGTCTTGCCGCATCCGGAAGGGCCGAGCAGGCAGGTGACCTCGCCTCGCCGCAACACGAACCGCAGGTTGTCGACGACCTCGAGGGTGTCGCGTCCCTGAACGTGCGCTTTGCGCTCGATCGCCGCCTCAAGGAGCGGCGGGCCGCCAGCGTCGGGCATAATCGTCCAGCGGTTGAAGGATGAACAGCTCGATGGCGAGCATGAGCAGCGTGAAGGCGACGCTGTAGCCCAGGATGGCCACCGTGTCCGCGAATTGGAAATAGCTCGAGATCTTGAAGCCGACGCCGCTCGACATGCCGAACAGTTCGACCACGATCACGATCTTCCAGACGATGCCGATCCCCGAACGTGCCGCGACCACGACGAAGGGAACGGCCTGGGGCCAGATCACGTGCCGGAATCGCGACAGCGCCGAGAAACGATAGATGGTGGCGATCTCGTCGAGCGCGGGATCGAAGGTCCTCACGCCGTCGCGAAGGATGATCGTGTTGTTGGGGAACTTGCCGAACGCGGCCGCCGCGACAGCCGCAGCCTCGTTCAACCCGAACCAGATGAAGAACAGGGCCGCGACGACGATCAGCGGCGAGTTCTGGCAGAACAACACCCAAGGCATCAATGCGGCGTCCTCGCGCCGCGAGCGACCCAGCCACAAGCCGAGCCAGCCGCCGAGCACCAAGGCGATGAAGAAGGCGGCGACGGAGCGCCACAGCGTCATCGCGATGTTGAAGAGCATGTCGCCGTGCACGAGATCGCTACCGATGAAGGCGAACACCTGCCAGGGCGGCGGCAGCTTCTGGGGATGGAACAGCACGACGACGAGCGCCCAGAGCAGCACCAGCCCGGCGAGCGACAGGACGAAGCGGAGGATCCGTGACACGCGCTAGCCGTAGACCTTCTGATCCACGTAGAGTCCATCGGGCAACGTCAGCGCCCTTCCGACCAGCTCCGGCCCGCCGATCCGAGCCAGTGTCGCGTACAAGGCTTTGGCATCGGCGATCTCGGCGTCGCGCGACTTGTGCGGAATGCCGCGCTGGAACGCCTCCTTGAGGGCGACGAAGGTCTTCTCGTCGGGCGCTTTCATGAGCGGGCGTAGCTTGGTCCAGACCGCCGGATCGTCGGCCATCAACGCCTCGGTCCGCCGCTCCGCCTGGCCGAACGCGACCAGCGTCGCCTGGGGCGTGGTGTCCTTAAATACGAAACCCGCGAAGGCGATCCGGCCCTTGGCACCGAGGCTCTCGGCGAGATCTTCGACACTGACGATCGTGCGATAATCCTTGGCGGCGAGGCGCGCGGCATAAGGCCAATACAAGAGGGCCGCGTCCAGCTCGCCGCTTTCGAGCTTGAGCGACAACAGCGGTGGGGCTCCGAACACCGCCTTGGCCCCGCCGACGAGATCGAGACCCTGCTTCTTGGCCGCGGCCTGAAGCAGAAGCCAGCTTTTATCGAGCTGGCCGCCAGCGACCCCGATCGACTTGCCTTTGAGGTCGCCAATTGCCTTGATCGGCGACCCGGCCTTGACCACGAGCGACCCTTCGCTCGCGGAATAGGGCATGAACGTCACGTTCTTGCCCTCCGCACGCAGCCGGGCGGCGAAGAGCAGGTCGCTGACGATGGTATCGACCGATCCGGACAGGAAACCGATGCGCGCCGCCTCGTTGGAGGCCAGCGGCACGTTCTCGACGACGATGCCGGCCGCCTTGTCGAACCCGTTATCGAGCAGCGCGGCGATCTCCCAATGCAAGGAGCCGAACGGCAACGTACCGACCCTGAGCACGGAGCGATCGTCGGCGCGCGCCTTCGATGCCATCAGGGCAGCCGCGACACCCGCGAGCATGGAACGGCGCGAGAACGGTGGGATCGGGATCATCGAGGGATCATACGCGAGGCGTGCCGGGCGGCAAGCCGACGGAAGGCGTCGCCAGAATTCAACCGGCGCACCGATCGGCAATTCGCACCGGGATTTACCTTGACCCAGGCTATCATTTTTGTGTCGCAACGAATATCGCAGCACAGCAATTGGACAACGAGTGGAGGAAGGATTGATGCGAAGGTCGATGGTGTTGGTAATCGTCATGGGCGCGATGTCGACGGCGTTCGCGTCCGCTGATCCCTACCATGTCACCGATGCCGAGAAAGCTGCCTGCACTTCTGATGCCGTGCGGTTCTGCTACGGAACCTACCCTGACGAGGGTAAGCTGCTATCCTGCATGAAGCAAAACCGCTCGATGCTGAGCGACTCCTGCAGGGTCGCATTCGATGCCGGCGTCAAACGCCGCCGTCTCTAATCTTCGACAGTGTCGCGATCTGGCGACCTCCGCGATCGAAGTTGGTTGGCGCCAACCATTGCTCGAGACCAGCGCTTATCCCAGGCCAATCCGACGCGAGGATCGCGTACCAGGCCGTATCGCGACTCCGCCCCTTAGTCACGATTGCGTGACGAAAAATGCCTTCGAAGACGAATCCAAGCCTGAGAGCCGCGTGACGCGACGGTACATTGTAACTGTCGCATTTCCATTCGAGTCGGCGGTAACCGAGTTCGTCGAACGCTCGACGCATCAGCAGGAATAACGCTTCCGTCGCCGCCGGCGTGCGCCGCAGCGAAAGCGAGAAATGGACATGGCCGATCTCGATCACCCCATTTCCGGGATCGATCCTCATCAGCGCCGCGGAGCCGCACGGCTCGTTGCCACGGACCACTGCCATATGCAGCGGGTCCGTAGATGCAGCACGCGCGGCGATCCCGATGCGGAACGTGTCGAGATCAGGTTCGAACTCGTCGGGCAGATAGGTCCAATCCCGCGCATCGGGAGCTGACGCGTAAGCCTTGTGCAGTCCATCGGCATGGCGGAGCAGGTCGAGCGGCTCCAATCGGCAGTGGCGCCCTACGATAGGAGTGCGCGGTGGCCATTGGCGCGGCGTCCAACCCAGCAGGGCCTCGCCGACGGCCTGGCCGAACGCGTTGCGGTGGTCGATCACCGCTGTCCGAGCGCGGCTTGCACCGCCTCCGAAACGGCGATGTTGTGTTGGAAGGCCGCGATGGCCTCATCGCAGAGAGCCTCCCCGTCGTCGCTCGTGACCGGCACGGCATCGAGGGCGGTGCGCAACGCGAATTTTGGCACGGCGAGGTCGGCGAAGGTGGGAAAGTCATAGAATCCGAGCGCCTCCGGACCCAGGCCCAGCATGCGCGCGAGCAGCGGCTTGAGGATCTGGCCGCCGCTGAGATCGCCGAGATAGCGGGCATAGGCGTGGCCAACGAGACGGCTGGGATACGCCGCGACGGCCGTGATCGCCGCCGCGTAGGCCGCCGCTTCCGGCAGCACGGGCAAGGTCGTCCAATCCGCGCCGGCGATCGCGCTCAGATCGGCGGCGAGCGCCTCGAGACGATGCAGGCGCGGATCGGCGAAGGCGCCGGCGACCGGATCGGCCGCCCAGGTCGCCAGAGCCGGCTCGAGCGCGGCGTAGGCCGGGTGGAGGTTGCGCAGAAACAGGGCGTAGCCCGCCGTCGTGGCGCGGCCGTGCAGCAGGTCGGCAATGAAGCCGGCGCGCTCGGCGGCGCGATGCACGAGCTTGGTGCGCTCGCGGATGAGAGCGGCGAAGCCGGCGTCGACCTCGACGGGCGGGAGGGTGGCGAGGCTTTGCGACATGGGTCCGGCTTAGGCTGCCCGGCCCAGCGCGTCCAGCCAGCCTCTGGATGGGTGTGAAACGAGAAGGACCCCGGCACGTGCCGGGGTCCTGAGGCGCTCGTTCAGTACTTCGGGTCGGCGCCCTGCGGTGGCTCGGGCGCATCCATCGAAGGCGCCGCCGCCGGCGTCGTCGCCGCAGGAGCGGGCGGCTCGGCGGAGGCCGTCGGCGGGGGCGCCGGCGGCGTGGCCGCCTTGGGCTCGGGCGAGGGTGGCGCCGGGGCTGCCGAGGCGGGCGGAGCCGCAGCCGGCGCTGCGGCCGGCTCGTCCTTCTTGTCGACGCTGGCCACGTCCATCGTCTCGGCCAGCTCCGGATAGGTCTCGATCATCGAGGCGCCGAGCAGCGGCTTGAAGGCCCCCTGGTGACAGGTCGTGCAGTCCACCTTGGGGACGTCGCCGTGCGGCCCGAGCCGGTTGGCCGGGAACACGCCGTTCAGGCTTTCGAGAAAGTTGACGTTGACGTCCCGCACCATGCGGATGCCGTACCAGGCGTTGACGCGTTGCGGCGTCGACTGGCTCCAGTTCGAGAACGCCCGCGTGTTGTGGCAATACGTGCAGTTCACGCCTAGCGCCGTGCTCATGTGCATCATGAGCGAATACGTCCCCTCGGTCTGCTTGATCGACTGGTGATCGGTCCCTGCCAGCGGAACGGTGGCGTTGACGCGGATCTCCTTGGCCTGCTGCAGATACGGCGTCAGCGGGTCCGTCGGCAGCGAGGAGCCGCCGGCGAGCTCGGCCGGCACCGCCATCTCCGCCGGCGTGCCGGGATTGTTGAACCAGATGTAGGACGGCACGGGTTGTCCGCGGTGACAGGTCCAGCAGGTCACCCCGACGTTGGCGACATGCGACTTCCAATCGGCATTGACGTGCCGGGTCATCTGCAGCATGCGCCGCGCCACGCGCTTGGTGTAGAGCGCGTCGGAGGCAAAGTTGCCTTCGTTGCCGTGGCAATAGGCGCAGCCGCCGTTGTTGGGCGCCACCCAGGCGGCGAAGCTCGTCATCACGCGCAAGAACTCGGCGGCGTCGACATCCCCGAGCACCTTGACGTTCTGATAGACGTCCTTGGCCTTCGTCCCGGTCTTCTCGGCCGGATCGATGGGATCGGGCAGCGCGTTCTTCTGCTGCTCCAGCGCGAGTTCGGCGCGATGGTAGATCAGGTCCATCCCGGTGCCACGATAGCCGTGCTGCACGGTCTCGGTGCGCGGCGACTGGAACGTGCCGAACACGATATAGGCGAAGGCCGCTACGGCGAAGACGCCGCCGACCCAGATGCCGAGGCCGATCCTCTTCATTGCGGTGCCCCCGTGAGCGTGGCGGGATCGATCACCGGCGGACCGGCGTGCGGATATTGCGGAGCGACTCCGTGCTTGACGGCCCAGAGGTACCAGTTATCGACCGCGGTGCCCGACAGCAGGATGCCGATGCCGCCGACGAGCGGGGTCAGCACGGCGAACCACCAGGCCCAGCGGTGCACCGACTCCATGGTGGCGTTGAAGCCCATGGTCCAGCGCCAGAACAAGGCCGCGCGCTCCGAGGCCGTTCCGCGGTCGACGATCTGCTCGATCTCGCGCTCGCCGCCGAGCCGGCTCACCGCCAGGATGGTGGCGCCGTGCATCGCGAACAGCAGCGTCGATCCGTAGAGGAACGCGATCGAGAGCATGTGGAACGGATTGTAGAAGAGGTTGCCGTAGCGCAGCGAAAACGCCGCGGTCCAATCGAGGTGCGGGAAGATGCCGAACGGCACCGCCTCGCCCCAGCTACCCATCAGCAGCGGCCGGATGAAGCCGAGCACCAGGTACAGCCAGATCGCCGACATGAAGGCCCAGGCCGCGTGCGTCCCCATACCCAGGATCTTGGCGCGACGGTAGATGCGGCCCCACCACAGCAGGATCGACGCCGTCAGGAAGAATCCGGCGATCTGCCACCAGCCACCCTGGTCGAGCGGGCAGAGGATACAAAGCCCCAACGATGGTGGCGGCGGCTCCAGCGCGAGCCACGGCAGTTGACGCACGAACTGCACGGGATCCCAGTTCACCGAGGCCCACATGTTGAGCCCGATGATCTCGAAGGCGAGCACGCCGCAGAGCAGCGACGCGATCCCGAGGAAGCCCAGGTAGACGGGCCCGACCTGGGCGTCGCCGATCACGCCGGCCCAGAAGTTGAAGAACGGCGCGCCGACGCGCTCGCGGTTGCCGTGTCCCGGCAGGGCGACGCCGAGGTAGAGCGGACCGCGGATCTGAACCTGGGTGAAGATGTTTTGATATTCGGCCATGACTGATCCTCCCCTCAGCGCCAGATCGGCAGGTTGAGCCACCACGACCACCATTCCGGCCAGCCGCGCGACCAGAACGGACCCGAGATCACGATGCAGACGGCGCTCCAGAACCCGGCGGACAGCGCGAGGAACAGGCCGAGGCGGTGAATGCCGAGCGTTCCGATCGACCAGCCGACGTAATCGCGAAACACCGTGTTCTCGTGCTCGGGCGTCTTGACCCTCTGACCCTTCTGCGGATTGGTCGAGGATAAAACCAGCGAGCCGTGCAGGGACAGCGCCAGCGTCGTGGCGAAGAAGAACGTCACGCCCAGCATGTGCGCGGGATTATAGTGGAAATGCAGGTACTGGTAGCCGGTGTTCGAGACCCAATCGAGGTGCGACAGGATCCCGTATGGGAAGCCGAATCCCCAGGCGCCGAGCAGCACCGGCCGCACCACCTCGAGGCAGATGTAGGCGAAGATCGCGACGGAGAACGCGATGGGCACGTGGAGGCCGATGCCGAGCTTGCGGCAGATCTCGACCTCGCGAAGCGCCCACGAGCCGAATGCGCCGATCGCGCTGATCGTGATCAGCTGCCAGAGCCCACCCTCCTTCAGCGGCGCGAGGGCGAGGCCGTAGGAGACGTCGGGCGGCGCGATGTTGATCTGCCAGATGTTCCAGGTCGGCCCGAGCGCCGCGCCGTAGACGATCAGCGCCGTGCCGATGAACGAGAAGAAGATCGTGGTGACGCCGAAGAAGCCGACGTAAAACGGCCCGACCCAGAAGTCGAACAGGTCGCCCCCGACGAGCGTGCCACCGGGCACGCGATATTTGCGCTCGAAGCTGAGCATTGACATGACGAGTGTCTCCCCGCACGTGCCCGGGGTCTCTCGCCTCGTCGCCGTGCCAAACCGTTTGTTGTCGTAGGCTCATACGCGTCCTGGAAACGACGGCCGAACGAACCGGCCGTCGTCATCGTCGTGCGTCGATCCGGCGGCGCTAGTGCGCCGGTGCGGGGACCGGCGACATCTGGCTGGCCGCCGCAGCCTGCTTCGCGTGCGATCCTTCAAGCCAGTTGAAGCGATCGGTCGAAAGCAGGATGAAGTGGATCAGCAGTGCCAGCGCGAAGAGGAACGTGAACAGAGCCACGAGCGTCCTGCGGGGATCGAAAAGCAGCCAAACACGCCACATGATATGTTCTCCCCTTAACCGAGCATGGTGAGTGCGTGATGGAGAACGTCCATCGACGTCTTGTAGCCATTCGGACCCGGAATCCACGGACGCCACAGCCACACCAGAATGTGCGCGATGATCGCGATCACAGTAAAGGCGATGAAGCTGGTGACGAAGATGGAGTGGAATTCACGTGCTTCCGGTTCCGTCATGCCTGAAATGGAGACGTCGCGTCCCGGGACTTCAGCCATGTTACCCTCCCTACTAAGGCCCCTTGGGGCGATTACCGCGACAGTCCCTGCGGCAGGATTGCCGGAACACCATGTCCCGGCGTTTTATGCGTCTGGTCACCCGGACGTATAACTTCGATGCGACGTCAGCCCGCGAGGGCGAAACGCGCGATGGTGCCGGCGGCCTCCCGGGCCTCGGCGAAGAGCCGGCGGGGCGACGACGCGTTCTGCCAGAAGTTCGGGCTCAAACGGCGCGACGCGGCGGCGAAGAAGCAGGCCGGGTAGCAGACCGCGAAGATCGCGCGAAATTGCAGGCTGTCCCAATCACGGGTGACCCGCTCGTTGGCGGTCATGAAGGTCATGCGGTTCTCCCTCGGAGCGTGGTGGCCTGGCGGCGCGTGCTGGTCATGCGGGCTGCCCCGCGGCGAAGAGCGAGGCCGAAGCCTCGACGTGGTCCGACGTGACGCGGCCCTCGCCGTCGCGCTCGGCAACGCGTTCGGCCGCGTCGCGGAAGCGTTTGGCGGCGGAGATCCGCACCAGCATCGGCTGCGCCTCGACGAGCGTCTCGAGGGCGGCGCGGGCATCGTCGTCCCAGTCCAGCGCGTTGGTGCGCGCGCCGAGCCGAGCCGGCGTCGCCTCGACCTTGTCCATGGCCGAGGCCAGGGGGATCATGTGGAAGAGCGCGTCGAACAGCGCGTTGCAGACCTCCTGCACGATCCAGGTTGCGCCGGAATAGCCCATCACCGGCGTGCCCGTGTGCCGGCGGATGATGGCGCCGGGGAACGAGAGCGGGATGTAGGTCGCGCGCGAGCCGGCCTCGGCGAGATACATCCGCTCGTTGAACGAGCCGAACATTACCAGCGGCGCCTTCGTCCGGCAGAGTTCGCGCACGTCGTCGTTGGCCGGTTTGACGCCGGGCTTGCGCGCCACCGCGAAGGTGCAGGGCAGCCCCATCTCGTCCTCGAGAAAGTGCCGAACCCCACGGGAATAGGTTTCGGTCGCCACGATCGCGAAGCTCGCCGTGCCGAAGAAATCCTGCGTCACCGAACGCCACAAATCCCAAAGCGGCTTGATGGTCGTGTGCTTCTCGCTCTCGATGAACGGCTCGGGGTCGAGGCCGAGCAGCTCGCCGAGCTTGCGCAGGAACTTGGTGGTGGAGTGCAGGCCGATCGGCGCCTGCAGGTAGGGTCGCCCAAGCCCCTCGCACAGCAGGCGGCCGAACTCGCGATAGAGGCAGATGTTGACATCGGCCTCGGCGAGCTTGCCGACATCGGCGACATGGCTGCCGAGAGGGAAGGTCATCGCCACCTCGGCGCCGATGCCTTCCACCATGCGGCGCATCTCGGCGAGGTCGGAGGGCATGTTGAAGGTGCCGTAGATCGCCCCGACGATGTTGACCTTGGGTCGCGCGCCCTCCTTGCGGGGCTTGGGCGCGGACGCCTTCTTCGGTCCGAACTCGGTCCACAGCCAGTTGATGGCACGGTCGGCCGACTGCCACTGGTCCTCGTCGATGGTGCGCGGCAGGAAGCGCTTGATGTTGGTGCCTTCGGGCGTCACACCGCCGCCGATCATCTCGGCGATCGAGCCGGTCACGACCACGGCGGGTTCGTCCGAGTTCAGCACTTTGTGGGCGCGGCGCATCGCGCCTTCGGTGCCGGTCTTGCCGAGCTCCTCCTCGGAGAGGCCGGTGACGACGATCGGCAACTCGTGGGGTGGCAGGCCGTCGGTGTAGTGCAACACCGCCGTTACCGGCAGGTTCTCGCAACCGACCGGACCGTCGATGACGACCTGCAGTCCCTTGATGGCCGTGAAGGCGTAGACCGCGCCCCAATATCCGCCGGCCCTGTCGTGGTCGAGGACGAGCATCAGGCCGGCCCTCCCAGATCCTGGGTCGAGGCGGCGCGCTGCCTGGCCTTGATGTCGAGCGCCTTCTTGTACTTGGCTCGGAAGTCGGGCCGATCGACAGGTTGGTCCTGCCAAACCCCCGCGGCGTGACCGGTGCCGACGCCTTCGAAGAAATCGCGCATGGCATCGAAGCGCGGGCGCGATGCGATGGCGGTATTGATCACCTCCGCGAGCGATCCCGCGCCCATCATGCCGAACAGCGGGCGGGCGGAGATGAGGTTGGTGAAGTACAGCGCCGGGATGCCGCGCGCCTTGGCCTTCTGCACCAGCGGCGTGGTGCCGATGGCGAGGTCCGGCTCGAAGCACTCCATCGCCTGGAGGTCCTGTTCGAGCGAGGCGCGGTAGGTCACGGGAATGCCGCGGGCGTCGAGCCATTCGCGGTCGGCCTCCGACCAGGGCGTGCGCGGACAGGCCGTGCCGACGTAGCGCACGTCGGCACCGCTCTCGACCAGCAGGCGGGCTACGAGCAGCTCGGAGCCCTCGTAGCCGGAGATCGTGATGCGGCCCTTGATCGGCTTGGCGGCGAGCGCGGCCTTGATGGCCGGCAGGAAACGGTTCTTGGCGGCATCGACCTTGGTTTGCGCGACGCCGGCGGCGCGGCCGATACCATCGAGCCAGGCCGAGGTGCCGTCGACGCCGACGGGCGCGGAACCGACGATCGGGCGGCCGGCCGCCTCGAATTCGCGGATCGAGGCCTTGTAGAAGGGATGGATCGCGGCGGCGACCGAACAATCCAGCGCGGCGTAGAGCTCGCGCCACTCGCGCGTCGGCACCACGGGGCCGGCGGCGAGGCCGAGCGGCTCCAGCAGCGCGCCGATGCCGACCGGATCGGCCGGGAACATCTCGCCGAGCAGCGCTACCGTTGGCTTGTCGGAGCGGCCCTTCTCCGGCGCCGGCACCGGGCCGGCCATGACCTCCTCTCGGGCGTAGGCGAGCATGGCGCCGGCCAGCACGTCCTTGGCCTCGGCGTGGGTCGGGATGCCGAAGCCCGGCACGTCGATGCCGATGATGCGCACGCCGTCGATCGCCTTGGGCAGCAGACGCAGCGGCACGCCGGAGGCCGTCGGCACGCAGAGGTTGGTGACGACGATCGCGTCGTAATCCTCGGGCTTGGCCAGCGCGTGGACGGCGTCGCGGATGTCCTCGAAGAGCTTACCGGTGACCAGCGTCTCCGAGTTGAACGGCACGTAGCCGACGGAGCGACGCGCGCCGTAGAAATGCGCGGTGAACGTGAGGCCATAGACGCAACAGGCCGAGCCCGACAGCACGGTGGCGGTGCGTTTCATGCGCAGGCCGACGCGCAGCGAGCCGAAGGCCGGGCACATGCTTTGGGGCTGATCGTGCGGGCCCTGCGGGTAGTCGGCGGCGTAGCGCGACAGCACTTCGCTGTTGCCGGCCTTCTCGGCTGCACGACGCATCTCCGCCTTGCCGCCGTGGCAGCCATCGCCACTCGCCGCGACCGGCTCGCCGGCTTCGGAGAGGGTGATGGGTCCGGTGCCGTCGGCGTGGAGGGGCGCGTCGAAATCCATGACCCTCAAACCTCGTCGTAGACGACTTCGAGGGTGGGCTTGGTCACGTCGGCGCGGCCGCACATGTCTTCCATCGTGGCCGGTACCAGCACCACGTTGCGGCCGACGACGTCGCTGGAGAACAGGCCGAGCAGGCCGTCCTGCGTCATCGGCTTCGGCCGCACCGGCGGCGCGTCGGCGACGTTTTGCGCGAGATCCTCGAAGACGGAGGCCCAACGGTTCCCCGGCGTGCCGATGATCTCGTAATTCGCACTCTTCTTGCGGATGTCCTCGTCGGCCGGGATTGCCGCCAGGACCGGGATGCCGGCACCCTCGGCGAAGGCCTGAGCCTCCCCGGTGTGGTCGTCCTTGTTGATGACCATGCCGGCGACGCCGACGTTGCCGCCGAGCTTGCGGAAATATTCCACCGCCGAGCAGACGTTGTTGGCGACGTAGAGCGATTGCAGGTCGTTTGAGGCGACGACGATGACCTTCTGGCACATGTCGCGCGCGATCGGCAGGCCGAAGCCGCCGCACACCACGT
>CAXTVT010000011.1:45500-58649 GCA_964247745.1 uncultured Beijerinckiaceae bacterium | reverse complement strand
CGTGCAGCATCTGGCGCGACGTGCGGACGATCTTGTTGATCGTCTCGATCATGTGCACCGGGATGCGGATGGTGCGGGCCTGGTCGGCGATCGAGCGGGTGATCGCCTGGCGGATCCACCAAGTCGCGTAGGTCGAGAACTTGTATCCGCGGCGGTACTCGAACTTGTCGACGGCCTTCATCAAGCCGATGTTGCCCTCCTGGATCAGGTCCAGGAACTGCAATCCGCGGTTGGTGTATTTCTTGGCGATCGAGATCACGAGGCGAAGGTTGGCCTCGACCATCTCCTTCTTGGCCTGGCGCGCCTCGCGCTCGCCCTTCTGCACCATATGCACGATCTTGCGGAATTCCTGGATCTCCAGGCCGGTCTCGGTCGCAAGGTTATGGATCTCGCCGCGGATGTCCTTCACCGCGTCGATCGACTTGCCGATGAGCTCCTTCCACCCGCGATTGCCGAGCTTGGACACGCGGAGCACCCATTTCGGGTCGAGTTCCGAGTTCTGGTAGGTCCTGAGGAAATCCTCGCGCGCGACCCCGTAGCTTTCGGCGAGCCGCAGCAGCTTGGTCTCGAGTCCGATCAGCCCCTTGTTGATGCCGTAGAGCTGCTCGACCAGCGCATCGATGCGGTTCTGGTTCAGCGACAGAGACTTGACGTCGGTGACGACCTCTTTCTTGAGCGTCTTGTACTTGCGCTCCTGGGTCGGAGTCAGGGCCTCGTTCTTGAGCTTGTTCTCGACGTTCTGGTCCTGAAGCTTGCGCAGCTTCTTGTAGGAATCGGCGATGCGGTCGAAGGTATCGAGCACCTTCGGCTTGAGCTCGGCCTCCATCGCCGACAGCGACACGGAATTCTCCATGTCGTCGTCGTCGTCGAAGCTCTCGCCCATCGGCATCTCGCCGCCGTCCTCGCCCGCGGGGCGGAGCCCGGCCGGCGGATTGATCGGCGCGGTCGCGGGCGCGCGTTGGGCGGCGAGCGCCTCCTGCGCGCCCGGCGCGGTCATGTCGATCTTGGGTGTGTTCTTGCCGTCGGGACCGGCGTAGGTCGCCTCCAGATCGATGATGTCGCGCAGCAGCACCTTCGAACCGTTGAGCTCGTCGCGCCAGATGATGATGGCCTGGAACGTCAGCGGGCTCTCGCACAATCCCGCGATCATCGCCTCGCGGCCGGCCTCGATGCGCTTGGCGATCGCGATTTCGCCTTCGCGCGACAGAAGCTCCACGGAGCCCATCTCGCGCAGGTACATGCGCACGGGATCGTCGGTGCGATCCGCCGGCTCGGACGAGCGTACGACGACGGCCTTGGCCTGCGACGCCTCGACGAGATCGCCGCCCTCGGCCTCCTCTTCCTCTTCCTTCTCTTCCGCCTCGTCGCTGTCGCTCTCCTCGGCCTCGACGACGTTGATGCCCATCTCGTTGAGCATGGCGAGGATGTCCTCGATCTGCTCGGAGTTCACCTCCTCGGAGGGCAGCACGGCGTTCAGCTCGGCATAAGTGACGAAGCCGCGCTTCTTGGCGGCCTTGATCATCCGCTTGACGGCGGCATCCGAGAGATCGAGCAAGGGGCCGTCGGCATTTTCCGCCACGGCGCCTTCGGCTTCGCCCTTCTCGTTGTCCTTCTTGGCCATCACGTCCTCATCCACCCGGTGCGATCCCAAGACCGACACCGCACCAGAAGCGGGCCGAGGGGCCACCGCTTCGCTCGAAATACCTGCGCTTACCGGGAGATTGCTTCGATGGTCTCCGCCCACAAGCCATTTGGCCAGGAACGAGAAACCGTCTAGAGCGTGGTCGCGAGGCGTCCCGTCGTTGCCCCGAAACCTTCCGCAGCTGCTTCCTTGCCGGCGAGCGCGCTGAGCTGCTCCTGTATGTCGCGCATTCGAGCCATGTTGGCATCGCTGGCGTCGGTAGCTAGGGCTGTTTCGGCGGAAAGCAACTCTTTATGTAGCGCCCTCGTCTCGTGGTGCAAGACGAGCGCCTGCCGTAGCACGAAAGCCGCGTCCGAGGACGGCGCTTCCGGCGCGAGATACCAGCCCGAACCGGTGCGCGACCGCATGATCCGCTCCAAAGCCGGACCGAAACCGGCGGCGGTGAGCGCGTCCGCCATGGCCGCGCCGGCGCCATCAAGGGCAAGATCGTGGGCGAGATCGAGGATGCGGTCGCGCAAAGCGGCGAGCTCCCGACCGCTGACGCCGAAGTCGTCGAAATCCAGCGCGGCGACATCCTCGGCGTGGTCCTCGATCAGCTCGGGGCGTGTCAACAGGATGAGCAGGATGAGCGCCTCGCGCGGCGGCAGCGCCGCGTTCGGCTTCAGGCTTTGCACCAGGCTCGCGCTGGCCAGGGCCGGCGCCGACAGATAGCCGACACGCTCGGGCGGCTGCCCGGGCCGGAACGGGCGCCTCGCCGCGTAGCCGTCGCGGCCGGTCTGCGAGCCGCGGGCACGGGGCTCCCGCCGCTCCGGGATGCCGAACAGCGCCCGCAGCCTCGCGTCGAACTCGGCCCGGTAGTGCCGACGCAACGCCTCGTCCTTGATCGTCGCCGCCGTCTCGGCCATCTCGCGCTCGAGCGCGGCGCGGTGCTCCGGGGTGGCCAGCGGCCGGCCCTCCGTCGCCCGGCTCCAGACGAGGTCGACCAGCGGCAGCGCTGCGGCGAGCGCCGTCTCGACGGCTGGCGCACCGGCCGTGCGGATCAGATCGTCGGGGTCCTGGCCCTCGGGCAGCAGCGCGAAGGCCAGCGTCCTGTCCGGCCCCAGATGCGGCATCGCCATCGCGGCGGCCCGCGCGGCGGCCTTGCGGCCGGCCTTGTCGCCGTCGAAGCACAGCACCGGCTGACGCGCCATGCTCCACAACAGCCCGGCCTGCTCGTCGGTCAGCGCCGTGCCGAGCCCCGCCACGGTCTCGGGAAATCCGGCGGCGTGCATCGCGACGACGTCGATGTAGCCCTCCACGGCGATCACGCGCTCGCGGTCGTGCGCCGCCTTGCGGGCGCGGTGGTGGTTGAAAAGCAGCCGACCCTTCTGGAAGAGCGGAGTCTCCGGCGAGTTCAGGTATTTGGCGGCGACGTCCTTCTCCAGCGCGCGTCCGCCGAAGGCGATCACGCGGCCGCTGCGGTCGTGGATCGGGAACATCACGCGCTCGCGGAAGCGATCGTAGGGCACGGCCACGTCGTCGCCGTGGATCAGCAGGCCGGCCTCGCACATCGTGGCGACGTCGGCGCCCTTGGCGGCGAGCGCGTCGCGCAGGGCGTGGCGGCCCGACGGCGCGTAGCCGATGCGGAACTCGGTCCGGCTCCTGGCCTCGATGCGGCGGCCGTCGAGATAGGCACGGGCGCGGGCGCCGCGCTCGCTCCTGAGCTCGGCCTCGAAGAACGCGGCAGCCCATTCACAGACCTCGTGCAGGCCGGCGCGGCGCTTCTCCTCGCGCTCGGTCTCGGGCGTGCGCGCCGGCAGGGCGAGCCCGGCTTCGCCGGCCAGCATTTCGACCGTTTCGGGAAAGGTCAGCCCCTCGGTCTCCATGACGAAGTCGAAGATGTTGCCGTTCTTGCCCGAGGAGAAGTCGAACCAGGCCATCTTGCTGTCGTTCACGAAGAACGACGGCGTCTTCTCCTGCCCGAACGGCGACAGTCCGACCAGCTCGCGGCCGGCCTTCTTCAACGTCACGCGGCGGCGCACCACCTCGGAGACCGGCACGCGGGCCTTGATGTCGTCGAGGAACGATGGCGAAAAGCGCATGGCGATCACACCTAACCCGTGCCATGGCCCGGCGGACCTGCGCGCGCCACGCTGTCCCCCGTTTCAACAGGCCTGCAGCCGGATCCTACGTCGAATATAGGAACAAAGCGTGTCCGAAAAAGTCGCCCGCCTCCTCGACATGAAGCGTCGGGGCGAAAGGATTACCGTCCTGACCGCCTACGATGCCCCGACCGCGCGAGCCGAGCACGAGGCCGGCATCGACCTGATTCTCGTCGGCGACAGCGTCGGCACGACGGTGCTCGGCTATGCCGACGAGCGCGAAGTGACCCTGGACGACATCGCCCACCACGTCCGCGCCGTGCGTCGCGGCGCGTCGGAGGCGACGATCCTCGCCGACCTGCCCTACGCCACCTACGACACGCCCGAAGCGGCGGTGGCGAGCGCCCGGCACCTGGTCGAGGCCGGGGCCGACATGGTCAAGTTCGAGGGCGCCCGGCCCGATGTCGCCCGCGCCCTGGCCGCCGCCGGCATCGCCGCCTCGGGCCACCTCGGCCTGGAATGCCAGCACCACGACGAGCGGCGCGTGAAGGCGAGGACCGCCGCCGCCGCGCGGCAGCTCAAGACCGACGCGGTGACGCTGGGCGCGGCCGGCATCGCGCTCCTCGTGCTCGAGCTGATCCCCGAGGAGGTCGCCACGCGCATCACCCAGGCGGTGGCAGCCGCCACGATCGGCATCGGGGCCGGGCGCGGCACCGACGGCCAGGTGCTGGTGATCCACGACATCCTCGGCCTGACGAAGGTCGGCTACCGCCACAACCGTCGCTTCGCCGAGCTGGGTACCGTGATGCGCGACGCCGCCGGCGCCTTCGCCGCCGCGGTGCGCGACGGAAGTTTTCCGGGTCGGGAGAACGTGTTCTCGATGCCCAAGGCCGAGCTGGCGATGATCGAGAGCGGGGCCTGAGGCACGGCTTGTCATATCGGGGCGCGCATCGCGCGAACCCGGAACCGATTGCGAGCCCCCGTCAGCCGCAATGGGTTCCGGGTTCGGCTTCGCCGCCCCGGAACGACGCCCGTTCACCCTGCCGCCACTTGGAGTTTGAACCAGACTTCTTTTCGCGTTTACTGGTGCCATGACCGTTCGTGACACCATCCTCGCCGAGATGAAGCGCATCGCGACCGAGCAGAAGAAGACGCTCGGCCCGCTCGACGATGACGCGTCGTTGATGACCTGCGGGCTCGACTCGCTCGGCTTCGCCGTGCTCGTCGCCCGCCTCGAGGAGCAGCTCGGCACCGATCCGTTCAGCGAAGCCGACGACGTGGCGCTGCCGGTGACGATCGGCGACCTCGTGGCCTTCTACGAGCGGGCTCTTGTCTGACGCCACCGGCCCTTCTGGAACCAGGCTCGCCGGCCGCGCCCGCACCACGATCGACGACGGCCGTTGGCGCGCCGACCTCGCCGCCTTCGCCCGCGGCGCGAGCTGTCTCGGGGGCGCCGCGCCGCGCCTCGCCGGCCGCTCCGTGCTGGTGGCGACATCGGGCCAGATCGCGGCCGCCTGCGTGCTGGTCGAACTCGACGGCGTTGCCAGCCGCCTCGTCGTCGCGCCACCCGATCTGGCGTCCCATGATCTCGCCGCCTTGCTCGAGGACGGCGAGGTGGATGTCGTCGCCACCGACAGGCCCGATCTCCTCGCCCGTGGTGACCTCGACACGACCGCCGTCGCCCTGCCCGCCCCGGCGCCGCACCCGCTGCCGGCCCGCGAGCTCGACACGGAATGGGTGCTCGCCACCTCGGGAACCTCCGGGCGGCCGAAGCTCGTCGCGCACTCGCTCGCCGCGCTGACCGGCGCGATCCGGCAGGTCCCGCCCGGCGCGGCACCCCGGAAATGGGCGACCTTCTACGACATCCGCCGCTACGGCGGCCTGCAGATCTTTCTGCGCGCGCTGTACGACGGGACCGACCTCGTGGTCTCGGCGCCGGACGAGGCGCTGGGCGACCATCTCGCGCGGCTCGCCGCCGCCGGCGTCAGCTCCATCTCCGGCACGCCCTCGCACTGGCGCCGCGTGCTGATGAGCGGCCAGCGCGGCGCCTTCGCGCCGGCCTACATCCGGCTCTCGGGCGAGATCGCCGATCAGATGGTGCTCGACGCGTTGGCCGACGCCTTCCCCCAGGCCGCGATCGGCCACGCCTATGCCTCGACCGAGGCCGGCGTCGGCTTTGCCGTCGACGACGGCCGCGAAGGCTTTCCCGCCGCGCTGCTGGAGGCGGAGAGCAACGGCGTCGCGATGAAGATCGTGGACGGCACGCTGCGGTTGCGCTCCGGCCGCGCCGCGTCGCGCTATCTCGGCGCCGCGCCCGCCCCGCTGAAGGACGACGACGGCTTCGTCGATTCGGGCGACCTGATCGACATTGTCGACGGGCGCTGTCGCTTCGTCGGGCGGCGCGGCGGCATCATCAACGTCGGCGGCCTCAAGGTGAACCCGGAAGAGGTCGAGGGCGCGATCAACGCGCATCCCGACGTGCGGATGTCGCTGGTCAAGGCGCGGCGCAACCCGTTGACCGGCGCCATCGTCGTGGCCGAGGTGGTGGTGCGCGACGGCGTCGCGGCCGACGCCTCGCTCAAGGCCGCGATCCTCGATCTCTGCCGCGCGCGGCTGCCGGCGCACAAGGTCCCGGCGCTGGTCAAGTTCGTGCCGGCATTGCCGCTGACCGCCGCCGGCAAGCTCAACCGGGAGCCCGTGCTTGCGTAACGTGCTCGTCACCGGCGCCAGCCGCGGGATCGGGCTCGGCATCGCCACGGCGCTCGCCGCCGACGGCTTTCGCGTGTTGGCCCTGGCTCGGACGCAGGGCGAGGCGCTGACGCGGATCGTGGCCGAGGCGGAATGGGCCGGCACCGGCGCGATCCATTTCGTGCCGTTCGATCTCGAGACGCTCGACGCCATCCCCGATCTCGTACGCGGCCTCGCCAAGGCGCACGGCCCGATCTACGGCCTCGTCAACAACGCCGGGCTCGGCACCGAGGGCGTGCTGGCGACGATGCCCGCCGCCGCCATCGAGCGACTCGTCCGCCTCAACGTAACGGCGCCGATGCTGCTCGCCAAGCAGGCGGTGCGCTCGATGATGTCGGCCGGCGCCGGGCGCATCGTCGCCATGAGCTCGATCGTCGCCTCGACCGGCTACGACGGCCTGTCCGTCTACGGTGCCACCAAGGCGGCGATGATCGGCTTCACCCGCTCGCTGGCGCGCGAGGTCGGCCCGCTCGGCATCACCGTGAATGCCGTGGCGCCGGGCTTCGTCGCCACCGACATGACAGCCGGGCTCGGCACCGACGACATGGCGAAGATCGCGCGGCGCTCGGCGCTCAAGCGCAACGTCGAGGTGCGAGACGTCGCCGACGCCGTCGCCTATCTGATGTCGGACAAGGCGCGTAACGTGACGGGCACGGTGCTGACGGTGGACGCCGGCAACACCGCGTAGGACGAGAGCGGCGGCGCTGGCACGCGGGCTGCTGCGGTGACGCCGCAGCGGCGAAGGCGTCCCGGAACGGCACGCCGGGCGAAGGGCAGATGATGCGCAGCGAGACGGTCGCGGTTCACGGAGGCTACGACGGCGATCCGACAACGCATGCCTGCGCCGTGCCGATCTACCAGACCGTCGCCTACGAGTTCGACTCCGCCGACCATGGCGCGGCCCTGTTCAACCTCGAGGTGCCCGGCTACCGCTACAGTCGCATCGCTAACCCCACCTGCGCCGTGCTGGAACGCCGCGTCGCGCAGCTCGAGGGCGGCGCCGCCGCGCTGGTGACCGCGACCGGCCAGGCGGCCTTCCACTACGCCATCGCGACACTGGCGGACCACGGCGGCACCATCGTCGCGCCGGCGCAGCTCTACGGCACCACCCACACGCTGCTGGCCCACGTGCTGCCGCGCCAGGGCATCGCCTGCCGCTTCGCCGCCGACGCCAGCCCTCAGGCCATCGAGGCGCTGATCGACGACGACACCCGTGCGGTGTTCTGCGAGAGCATCGGCAATCCCGCCGGCAACATCGCCGACGTCGCGGCCCTGGCCGACGTGGCGCACCGCCACGGCGTGCCGCTGGTGGTGGACAACACCGTCGCCACGCCGATCCTGTTCCGCCCGATCGACCATGGCGCCGACATCGTCATGGGATCGCTGACCAAGTTCATGGGCGGCCATGGCACCACGCTCGCCGGCGCCGTGATCGACAGCGGGCGCTTCCCCTGGCGCGACCATGCCGACAAATACCCGATGTTCACCAAGCCGGACGCGAGCTACCACGGCATGGTCTACGCCGACCATTACGGCGCGCAGGCCTACATCGCCCGTGCGCGCTCGGTCTACCAGCGCACCTGCGGCGCGGTGCTGTCGCCCTTCAACGCCTTCCTCATCCTGCAAGGCATCGAGACGGTGGCCCTGCGCATGGAGCGTCACGTCGCCAACGCCCGCGCCGTGGCGGAATTCTTGCGCGCGGATCCGCGCGTCGCCTGGGTCAACTACGCCGGCTTTCCGGACAGTCCCTACTACGCGCTGGCGCAGCGCATGATGGGCGGGCAGGCCTCGTCGCTGTTCACCTTCGGCGTGCGCGGCGGGTTCGAGGCGGGCAAGCGCTTCTACGACGCGCTCGGCCTGGTGAAGCGCCTCGTCAACATCGGCGACACGCGCTCGCTCGCCTGCCACCCGGCTTCGACCACGCACCGCCAGATGAACCGGGACGAGCAGGACGCCGCCGGCGTGACGCCCGACCTCATCCGCATCTCGGTCGGCATCGAGCACGTCGACGACATCGTCGCCGACCTGGACCAGGCGCTGGCCGCGGCCTCCACGCTCGCCCGCGCGGCGGAGTAGCGCCGATGCCGGTCGTCCTCGACACGCCCGCCTCGCCCGCACGCGGCCCTTGCGACATCGAGATCGGCCTGCTCAACAACCTCGGCGATTCCGGCATGGAGAGCGGCGAGCGCCAGCTCGTCGACCTGCTCGAGCTCTGCTGCGGCGCCGCGCGTGTCAAGCTACGACTGTTCGCCCTGCCCTCGATCGCGCGCGGCGACGCGACGCGGGCGCGCATGGCCCGCACCTACTTCGGTCTGGACGCGCTGCTCGGCGGCCGGCTCGACGGGCTGTTCGTCACCGGCGCCGAGCCGCGCGCCGCCGACCTGCGCGACGAGGTATTCTGGCCGCAGCTCGCCCAGGTGATCGATTGGGCCCGAACCGACACGCGCTCGACGATCTGGTCGTGCCTCGCCGCCCATGCCGCCGTGCTGCACCTCGACGGCATCGCGCGCCGGCCGCTGCCGGCGAAGTGCACCGGCGTCTTCCCGGTGACCGCGGTGGGCGACCATCCGCTGCTCGCCGGCTCCGGCGCAACGCTGCAGGTGTGTCATTCCCGTTGGAACGACCTCGACGAGGCCGAGCTGGCGGCGGCCGGCTACACCGTACTGACGCGCGGCGCGATGGGCGTCGATGCCTTCGTGCGCGCGAGCGGCAGCCAGTTCGTCTTCCTGCAGGGTCATCCCGAATACGATGCCGGCGCCCTCGGCCGCGAGGCGCGGCGAGACCTCGCACGCTGGCAGGCCGGCGCAAGCGAAGCCCCGAGTTTGCCGGCGAACTATTTTTCCGCCGCCGACGAGGCCGCCTTGCGGGCCCACGTCGACGCCGGGCATTCCGATGCGGCGTTGCCGCACATCGTCCCGCCGTCATCCCTGCCCCGCGATTTCGCCGTCGCGTTCGTCCGCAACTGGCTGGACCTGCTCGGCACGAGCGCCGCCCGTGCGGCCTGAGCCGGCGCATCCGATTTTGTCATTCCGGGGCGGCGCAGCCGAACCCGGAACCCATTACGGTTTCGAAAAGAGCGTCACCGGAGAGCGCAATGGGTTCCGGGTTCGCGCCTTCGGCTTGCCCCGGAATGACGGGATCGAAACATCACGCCAGCACCTCGCCGATCTCGCGCGCGATGGCGGCCAGGACGGGCACGGCCGCGGGGATCGCACCGGTGAGGCCGTAGAAATGGTGGACCAGCGAACCATGATCGGTGTGGCGGACGTCGACGCCCGCCGCGCGCAGCCGGGCCGCGTAGTCATGGCCCTCGTCGCGCAGCGGGTCGAAGCCGGCGGTGTGGATCAGCGTCGGTGGCAGGCCGGCGAGATCGGCGCGCAATGGCGAGATCCGGGGATCGTCGAGCCGGCGGTGCGGTGCGTAGAGCGCGAGATCGGCCGCCATGGTAGCCTCGTCGAGCAGATGCCCGGCCCCGAACAGCCGCTTGGACGGGCGCGCCTCCGCGAAATCGAGCACCGGGCAGAGCAGCACCTGCGCCTTGAGGCCAAGGCGACGGCCCAGCGCCCGCGCCACGATGGCGGCGAGCGTGCCGCCGCCGGAATCGCCGCCGACGCCGAGGTGCGCGCGCGACACCCCCAGCTCACCAGCCGCGCGCGCACAAAAACGCACGGTGGCGAAGGCGTCGAGGATCGCGGCGGGGAACGGATGCTCCGGAGCCAAACGATAGTCGACTGCGACGATGCGGCAGCCCGAACCGGCGGCGAGGCTGCGGCACAGCGCGTCGTGCGTGTCGAGGCTTCCCGCCACCAGGCCGCCGCCGTGGAAATAGACCAGGCCGGGCGACGGGCGCGAGGCGCCGGACGGCGTGTAGAGCCGCAACGCGATGGCATGGCCGCCGCAACCGGGTGCGACCCGCTCCTCGACCATCACCGGCGCGGTCGGCGCGCGCGAAAAACGCATCAGTCTGGCGAAGGACGCCCGGCGCTCGTCGACGCTCGCTGCGCCGCCGATGGTGCCGGCGAGCCCGACCATGGCGAGGAAGCGCCGCGCCTGCGGGTCCATCGCCTCGGTCATCGATCCGCCGCGTCCGCCGGCCACGAGTGCATGCCATGACCTCCGCCGCATCCGACGCCACCGTGGCCGCAACCACGGACACCACCGTCGACACCTGGACCTTCTACGAGGGCGCCTGGCACCCCGGCAACCACCCGATCATGGGGCCGCGCACGCATGCCGCCTGGCTCGGCACCACCGTATTCGACGGCGCCCGCGTGTTCGAGGGCTGCGCGCCCGACCTGTCGCAGCATTTCGAGCGGGTCAACCAGTCCGCTAGGGCTTTCCTGCTGGAACCGCGGGTCTCCGTCGACGAATGGATGGCGCTGGCGCGCGCGGGGCTCGCCCGCTTCGCGCCCGACGCCGCGCTCTACATCCGCCCGATGTACTGGCCCGAGCACGGCGCGGCCGGCGGCGGCGTGCGGTTCGATCCGGCGTCGACGCGCTGGTGCCTGTGCCTCTACGAGGCGCCTATGCCGGCGCCCACCGGCTTCGCCATCACCCTGTCGCCGTTCCGTCGGCCGACGCGCGAGACCGCGCCGGTGGAGAGCAAGGCCGGCTGCCTCTATCCCAACGGCGGCCGCGCGCTGATCGAGGCCTACGCCCGTGGCTTCGGCAATTGCGCGATGCTCGACATGCTCGGCAACGTCGCCGAACTGGCGAACTCCAACCTGTTCCTCGCCAAGGACGGCGCGGTGCACACGCCGGCGCCCAACGGCACCTTCCTCGACGGCATCACGCGGCAGCGCACGATCGCGCTGCTGGAGGCGGATGGCGTGGTGGTCCACCAGCGCACCCTGCGCTGGGCGGACTTCTGCGAGGCCGACGAGATCTTCGCCACGGGTAATTTCGCGAAGGTGGTGCCGGTGACGCGGATCGAGGGGCGTCCGCTGGAGGCCGGGCCGCTGTGGCGACGCGCGCGGGAGCTGTACTGGGAATTTTCACGGACGCAGCCGGTGAGCGCGCTGTAACGCCTCTGTCATTCCGGGGCGGCGCAGCCGAACCCGGAACCCATTGCGCTCCCCGGCGAGCGCCTTTCCCGCCAGCCGCAATGGGTCCCGGGTTCTCGCTCCGCGAGCCCCGGGATGACAGGGATTGCGCATTGAAACACTGTTGCGGCGAAGCGGAGGGAACAGCGTGCCCTACTTCGTCTATCTCCTCGCCAGCCGAAAGCACGGCACGCTCTACCTCGGCGTCACCAACGACGTCGGCCGACGCGTTTTCCAGCACAAGACGAAAGCGTTCCTCGGCTTCACCTCGCGCTACGGCGTCGACAAGCTGATGTGGTTCGAGGTCTAAGACCGGATCGAGGACGCGATCGCCCGCGAGAAGGCGCTCAAGAAGTGGCGCCGCAGCTGGAAGTGCGCGCTGATCGAGGGGATGAACCCCGAGTGGCGGGACCTCTACGAGATGCTGAACCAATGATTGTCATTCCGGGGCGGCGCAGCGAACCCGGAACCCATTGCGCTCCCCGGCGAGCGCCTTTCCCGCCAGCCGCAATGGGTCCCGGGTTCTCGCTACGCGAGCCCCGGGATGACAGAGGTTGCGGCTGTCATTCCGGGGCGGCGCAGCCGAACCCGGAACCCATTGCACTCTCCGGCGAGCGCCCTTCCCGCCAGCCGCAATGGGTCCCGGGTTCTCGCTCCGCAAGCCCCGGGATGACAGAGGTTGCGGCTGTCATTCCCGGCCGGCGCAGCCGAACCCGGAACCCATTGCGATCCCCGGCGAGCGCCCTTCCCGCCAGCCGCAATGGGTTCCGGGTTCTCGCTGTCGCGAGCCCCGGATGACGATCAGGGGTGCCGGCCGAGCACCTCGCGCACGGTGTCGACCAGCGCGTCCTCGGCCACCGCCATCTGCGCCTTGGCGCGGAGCTCGAGGTAGTCGGCGCGATCCTTGGTGCCCTTGGCCAGCTCGAGGCCGAGCACGAGGTCGCGCACCATGACCTGCGGGCCGCCGGGGGCGTCGCGCTCGTTGGAGCCCTGGATCACGGCACAGCGCGCGCCGCGCTTGTCGGCGTATTTGAGCTGGGCGTTCATGCCGGATGGGCCGAGGTAGAGTTCGGCGGCGATCCCGGCCTGGCGCAGGCGCGCGACGAGCGCCTGGTAGCCGGCGAGCTGGTCGCGATCGAGCACCAGCACCACGACGGGCGCCTTCTCCTTGGTGCCGGCCATCAGCGGCGAGCCGATCGCGGTCAGCGCGGCGGCGAGGCGCGAGACGCCGATCGAGAAGCCGGTGGCCGGCACGTCCTCGCCGCGGAAGCGTCCGACCAGCCCGTCGAAGCGGCCGCCGCCGCCGACCGAGCCGAAGCGGATCGGCTTGCCGTCCTCACCCTTCACCACGAAGGTCAGCTCGGCCTCGAACACGGGACCGGTGTAGTATTCGAGGCCTCGCACGACGGAGGGATCGATCACGATGCGGTCGGCGTAATTACCAAATAGATCGGCAAGGGACCGGAGTTCTTCCGCACCCTCATGACCGCGAGGCGTCGAGGCGAACTCGGTGGCGAGCTTTTGCGCAGTCGCGTGATTGCTGGCCGCTTTGGCATCGAGGATAGAAAGCACCTTGTTGGCCTGCCCCTCACTCAGCCCCGCCCCCTTGGTGAAATCGCCGCTCTCGTCCTTGCGC
>CAXTVT010000011.1:0-45400 GCA_964247745.1 uncultured Beijerinckiaceae bacterium | reverse complement strand
CTGCCCCTCACTCAGCCCCGCCCCCTTGGTGAAATCGCCGCTCTCGTCCTTGCGCCCCGCCCCCAGCAGCAGGCGCACGCCCTCGACCCCGAACTTGTCGAACTTGTCCATCGCCCGCAGCACGGTGAGCCGGCGCCCGGCGTTCTCGGGGCCGCCCAACCCGATCGCCTCCATCACGCCGTCCAAAACCTTGCGGTTGTTGACCTTGATCACGTAGTCGCCGCGCGCGATCCCCAACGCCTCCAGCGTGTCGGCGGCCATCATGCAGAGTTCGGCATCCGCCGCGATGCTCGCCGAACCCACCGTGTCCGCGTCGAACTGCATGAACTGGCGGAAGCGGCCCGGACCCGGCTTCTCGTTGCGGAAGACGTATCCGGCGCGAAACGAGCGGTAGGGCTTCGGCAGCCGGTCGAAGTTTTCCGCCACGTAGCGGGCCAGCGGCGCGGTCAGGTCGTAACGCAGGCTGAGCCATTGCTCGTCGTCGTCCTTGAACGAGAACACGCCCTCGTTGGGCCGATCGAGATCGGGCAGGAATTTGCCGAGCGCGTCGGTGAACTCGATCATCGGCGTCTCGACTGCCGCGAACCCGTAGAGCTCGTAGACCTGGCGGATTTTCTCCAGCATGCGGTGCGTCGCGGCGATGTCGGTCGCGTCGCGGTCGCCGAAGCCGCGCGGAAGCCGCGCGAGCTGCTTGTTGGGGTCGCTCATGGGGGTCTCTCGGAGAGGCCGCTTCCTTATCGGAGGGTCGACCAAGGGGGCAAGGCCGGGCTCTTCCAGCCTGCGGCACGCGGCCCCATATGCTGCGCGGACGCGCCGACGGCCGCGCCAGGACAGGGAGAAGATCATGTCACCCGAAGAGCGCCAGCTTCTGCAGGGCGTGTTCGACCGGATGCGCAACAACGCGGCCGCGCAGCGCGATCCCGAGGCCGACCGGCTCATCGCCGACAACGTGCGCCAGCAGCCCTACTCCCCCTATTTCCTGACCCAGGCGGTCATCGTGCAGGAGCAAGCGTTGCAGGCCGCCAACCAGCATATCGAGAACCTCGAGCAGCAGGTGCAGCAGGGCGGTCAGCCGCAGCAGGGCCAGGGCGGCGGTTTCCTGTCGAGCATCTTCGGCGGCGGGGCCGCGGCGTCGCGCGCGCCGGTGCCGGCGCAGCGTCCCCCAGTCTGGAACCAGGGCAACACGCAGGCGCCCCCGCCGGGCTACGGCCAACCCCAAGGCGGCTACGGGCAGCAGCAGGGCTACGCGCCGCAGCCGCAAGCCGGGCCCTGGGGCGGCCAGCCGCAGGCCCCGGCGGGCGGCGGCTTTTTGCGTGGTGCCCTCACGACCGCGGCGGGCGTCGCCGGCGGCGCGCTGCTGTTCGACGGCATCAAGGGCCTGATGGGCGGCGGTGCCGGCGGCCTCGGGATCGGCGAGGGCGTCCACGGCGCCGGGGAGACCATCAACAATTACTACGGCGGCGACAGCTCGCAAACCGCGGCCGACTACCAGCAGGACATGGCGCAGGACTCGGCCGACAATGCTAACTCCGGCGGCACCGCCGCCGACTGGCAGCAGGACGCCGACCAGGATCAGGACGATGCGCAGGATGCCGGCGGCGGGGATGACGGCAGCTACGACGTGTAGGCGGTTAGGCGGGTTTGATGTTCAAACACCGCCGCCTCGGACCGAGACCGCTTCTCCCCTCGCGGGAGAAGGCTTCGTGCCTGCATCGCTTCCGCGTGTGTCGAGAGAGACGGCGTCAGCGCACCACGACCTTCGTTCCCACGGGCACGCGTTCGTAGAGGTCGGCGACGTCGGCATTGGTCATGCGGATGCAGCCCGACGACACGTTGGTGCCGATCGTGTCGGGCTCGCTGGTGCCATGGATGCGGTACATCGACGAGCCGAGATACAGCGCGCGGGCACCGAGCGGGTTGGCCTCGCCGCCGACCATGTGTCGCGGCAGGTCGGGGCGGCGCTTCAGCATCTCCTTCGGCGGAGTCCAGCCCGGCCATTCCGCCTTGCGCGACACCGTCTTGACGCCGGCCCAGGTGAAGCCGGGGCGCCCGACGCCGATGCCGTAACGCAACGCCCGTCCCCCGCCCTTTACCAGGTAGAGGAACTTGTCGGGCGTATCGATCACCACCGTGCCGGGCCGCTCGCGGCCGGCGTAGGCCACCTCCTGCCGCTGGTAGATCGGGTCGACCCCCGCGCGCAACGGTGCGACCGGCGCAGTCGTCGCGGGCTGGCGCGACGGCGGTCCGCCGAACAGCGCGCCGAGGCCCAGCGGGTCGAGATCGGCGGGCGCGGGAGTGGCGGCGGTGCGCACGCTGCCGGTGGTGTCCCCGAAGGCCGGCTGGCTGAAGTCGGGCCAGTCGAACGCCGGCCGCGCGGTTGGAGCCGGCGCGGGCTCCGGCTGCGCGGCGGCCAGCGCGGTGTAGGACGGCAGCGCCGCACGCGCATGCGGTGCCGGATCGATCACCGCCAGGCCGCTGTAACCGGACAGCCCGTCAGAAGGCGGAGCGTAAGACCCGTCTTGCGCTCCGCTTCCGAGAAAAGGGGGCAGCGCACCCTGCGGCAGCAGCGCGCGATCGGGATAGGGCGTGGCATAGGCGGACGGGGCGTACACCGGCTCGGCGTAGGCCGGCGGCGCGTAGGGGTCGGTGCGCCGGGGGCCTGCGCTGACGCCACCGTAGTCGGCCCGCCGGTCGCCCGGCCGGGCGTAGGGCCGCTTGACGAAATTGGGCAACACCGTCTCGGCATAGTCCGGCGCCACGGGCACCGGCCGGCCGCCGGTCTGGATGTATTCAAGCGGGCCGCCACCGAGCCGGCCGCCCGGCGGCGGGAACTGCTGCAGACGCTCGCGATAGCTCGGCCGCGGTGCGGTGTCGTCCGGAAACGGGCTGGGAAGATAGAGGCCCGCGGCCGAAGCCGTGGCCGACGTCGCGACGATCGCCGCGGGCATCAGGCACGCCACGGCGGCGGAGAGAAACAAGCAACGCACCGACATGTACGCACCCTCGGGAACACGATGCCGGCATCATAAAGGATAATTTTTAAGAGTAACGCCGTGTCTTAATTCATGATGAAGAGGTCGTTAAACTGCAATGATGCGGAAAGAACTTGGAAAGGATTGGCCGACGAGAAGCAGCCCTGAAGCTGCCCCCGTCGGTCTTGGTGAAATGGCCTCAGTGCGACGGCGCGGGCGCGTTCCCCTGTGACCCGACCGGCCCGTTCGGCGGGGTGGCCGGCACGTCGGCGATGGTGACGATCGTGGCGTTCTGCACCGCGCGGAGCTTCTGGCTGCCCTCGTAATATTTGCCGGAATCGATGAGCTGCTTGGCCTGGTCGACGTCGTCGATGGTCTGCTGCAGCGGCACCACGGCGAGCGTGACCGAAGTGTCGATCTCCGCGAGCTTCAATTTCTCCATCGCGCCCTTCTTATCGCCCTGCGCGAGGCTCTTGTTGGCGTCCTGCACCGCTTTGGCCTTCTCCGGCTTCGCCGTGAAGTCTTCGTTGATGCTGATGGCGCCATCGACCGGAAGCCACGCCACCGCTTTATTGACATCGTTGACGTTGGAGGCGGAACCGTTTGAAGCGTCAGTATCGGCTCCGCTCTTGGCGCCGGCCGCGCTCGTGCCCGTCGACCCGCTCTTTTGCGCGACATGCGTGCGCAGCGTCGCCTCGGCCTGGGTGAAGACGCTCTCGTCGCCCTTGGCCTTGTTGAAGCCGGTGTCGGCATCGTCGACATACTTCTTGGCATCGGCTGCACGGCCGTCGAAGATGGCGAGGCGGGCCAGCGTCAAATCCTGGTAGGCGCGGGCGCCATCGGCCGAGAGCTTGCCGTAATCCTTGAGCATCGCGGCGTGTCCGGGCGGCGGCGTCGCGGCCGTCGAAGCCTGCTGGTCGGCGAAAGCGGTGCCTCCGGCGAGCATGGTGCCGACGGCGAGGAGCGCGATGAAGGCTTTGGACGACATGGTTTGAACTCCCTCGTAGACCAGTGGCGAACCCGACGATCGTTCGGTCGCGGCTGGACGACGCAGGATCAATGGCGCCGCAGGGACGGGCGTTGCATGAACTCGCGTCCACGAGGCTTAACAAATCTTCAGATTGACCCCCTCCGCGCCGTGCGCGTGAGCGTCAGCCCTCCACGCGGACCAGGTTCGGGTAGAAGGCCAGATGCCCCTTGATGGCGGCGACGGCGTCGAGCGGCGCCTCGTAGGACCAGACCGCGTCGACATCGCGGGCGTCGTCCGCCGCGAGCGTGAAATACGACGCCTCGCCCTTGTGCGGGCAATGCGTGTGCTTCGCCGTCGGCACGAAGACGCTCATGTCGGCGTCCTCGCGCGGCACGTAGAGCACGGGCCGGCCGCCGCCCTCGACGAGGTCGAGCGCCCGCTCGCTGGTCGCGACGACGCGGCCGCGCCAGATCACGCGAACGCTGCCGGCATGCGGCTTGATCTCGATATGCGCCATGCTGTCTTCCCTGGGCTAGGATGCGAACGAGACATCGGGCCACGCCGGCACGAGCGCAAGCCGCGCCTAGACCTTCTCCGGCGTCAGGCCGGCGGTGTCGAGATATTGCAGGCTGATCGTCTCGCCGAGCCGGCTGTTGTCCTCGACGAAGCTGGTGATGAACTCGTGCAGCCCGGCCTGGAAGATGTCGCGCGTGCTCGACTGGCGCAGCCGCTCGTAGACGTTGCGGGCGTGGTGCTGCGCGCCGCCCTGCCGCCCGTAGGCGCGCCCGATCGCATCGAGGAAGTAGACGATGTTGTCGTAGCAGGAGATCAACGAGCGCGGCATGTCCATCTTGAGGATGAGCAGGTCCGCCACGAGCCAGGGCTTCACGCTCTGGCGATAGACCCAGTGGTACTGCGTCAGCGCCGAGACCGCGCGCAGAATCGCGGTCCACTGGAAGTAGTCGAGCGAGCCGCCGACCACTTCGTTTTCCGGCAGCAGCACGTTGTATTTGACGTCGAGAAGGCGGGCCGTGTTGTCGGCGCGCTCGATGTAGACGCCGAGGCGCGAGAACCAATAAGCGTCGTTCCGCAGCATCGTGCGGTAGGCGCGGCCGTCGAAGTCGAGCGAGGCCTGCTTGACGAAGTCGAGGAAGCGGTTGAGCTCGTCGCGCTGCAGGCCGGGACCGGCCTTCAGCTGCTCGAAGCGCACCAGCTCGAACCAGGCCGCGTTGATCGCCTCCCACATTTCTGTGGTGAGTGCGACGCGGATCGAGCGCGCGTTGGCGCGCGCGAAGGCGATGCAATTGCGGATCGAGCTGAGGTTCTGCGTCGAAAAGGCGAGATATTCGATGACGTTGGTCTCGTTGACCGCGCCGCCGGCCTTGAGGAAGCCCTCGGCGCCGCCTGAGGCCTCGAGCGCCGAATCCCACTCCGTGCCCTGCGTGGCGGTGCCGGCGCTCGACGAGCCGTAGGCCGCGGGCAAGCCGGCAAGCCGCTGTGTCGCCTGGATGATGCGCGCCAGGAAATCCGCGCGCTCCATGTAGCGCGAGACCCAGAAGATCGAATCGGCGGTCCTGGCGAGCATGGTTTCGGCTACCGCTGCGTCTGCGATTGGCTCTGGGCGGGGCCGGCCTTGACGGCCTCCGCCTGCATGCCGGCGGCGACCGCATGGCCCATCGGCAGGTCGCACGCGAGCCCAGGGCCGGCGTCGGCATCATCGACGATCCAAGTGTCCTTGGTGCCGCCGCCCTGGCTCGAGTTCACCACCAGCGATCCTTCCTTCAGCGCGACACGCGTGAGCCCGCCCGGCACCACGCGCACGCCGTCGGCGCCCGACAGCACGAAGGGGCGCAGGTCGACGTGGCGCGGCGAGACGCCGGTGTCGAAATAGGTCGGGCAGGTCGAAAGCGAGAGCGTCGGCTGCGCGATGTAGTTCGACGGATCGTCCGTCACCTTGGCGCGAAACGCCTCGACCTGCTCGCGCGTGGCATGGGGACCGACCAGCATGCCGTATCCACCGGAGCCGTTGACCTCCTTGACGACGAGATCACCCATGTTCTCCAGCACGTGCTTTAGGCTGTCGGGCTCTCGACAGCGCCAGGTCTGCACGTTCTTCAGCTTCATCGCCTCGCCGAAGTAGAAGCGCACGATGTCGGGCATATAGGTGTAGAGCGCCTTGTCGTCGGCGACGCCGGTGCCGATGCCATTGGCGACGGTGATGTTGCCGGCGCGATAGGCGCGCATGATGCCCGGCACGCCGAGCACGCTGTCCTTGTTGAAGGCCTCGGGATCGAGGTAATCGTCGTCGATCCGGCGGTAGATCACGTCGATGCGCTTGGGGCCCTCGGTCGTGCGCATGTAGACGGTGTCGTTCTCCACGATGAGATCGCGCCCCTCGACCAGCTCGACGCCGAGCTTGTCGGCAAGGAACGAGTGCTCGTAATAGGCCGAGTTGAACGGCCCCGGCGTCAGCACCACGATGGTCGGATCGCCGCTGCCGACCGGATCGACCGACCGCAGCGTGGCCAGCAAGGCGTCGGGATAGTTCTCGACCGGCGCCACGCGATGGTCGGCGAAGAGGTCGGGCGCGACCCGCATCATCACTTCGCGGTTCTCGAGCATATAGGAGACGCCGGAAGGCGTGCGCGCGTTGTCCTCGAGCACGTAGAAATCGTGAGCATCGGTGCGCACGATGTCGATACCGGCGATGTGCACGCGGATGTCGTGGGGGACCTTCACGCCGACCATCTCGGGCCGGAACTGCGGGTTGCCCTCGACGATGTCGCGCGGGATCACGCCGGCCTTCAGGATCTCCTGCGCGCCGTAGATGTCGGAGAGAAAGGTGTTCAGCGCCTTGACGCGCTGGATCAATCCCTCCTCCAGCCGCATCCATTCCGAACGCTGGATGATGCGCGGAATGATGTCGAACGGGATGAGCCGCTCGGTGGCCTCGGAGTCGCCGTAGACGTTGAAGGTGATGCCGATGCGCCGGAACATCATCTCGGCATGGCCGCGCCGCGTCGTGAAGAAGTCGTTGGGCTTGTCGGCCAGCCAGCGCGCCACGCGCTCGTAGCAGAGCCGCGTCGCGCCATCCCCGCCCTTCATCTCGTCGTAGAAATCCGCCGCCACACCCGGTCCCGACAAAGCTTCGCGTCCCCGCCCTTTTGCACATCAAGCTAGCAATTGACAGGCCATGGGTCCGGTTCGCCACAAGCGTCGAGCGGGACCGAATTCCACGGCAATGCGGCCCTCGATTGCCGTGCTCGGCGAACCGACGATGTCGCGTCGTCGGGATCGCCGCACGCGCGCTGGGCGGGCCGCTGACGAAGCATCAACCTTAACGGGGGATCAACACGTTGCGTTCACGCTGCACGAGTGCCGCGTCGGATGCCGCGGTCGGAGCCGGGCATGAGCCTCTACACGATCGCCACCAGCAGCCTCACCACGCACGACGACCGGCGCCGCCGTCCCGCGATCGATGGCGGTCAGATCGCCCGCACGCTGACCCTGTGCCTGCTGTTCGCGATCGCCCTCGTCGCGATGGCGCGCCAGAGCCATGCCCAGGAGAGCGGCGCGACGGGCGGCTTCCACGGTTTCGTCGAGAGCCTGCGGCCGCAGGCCCACCGCCGCGGCGTCTCGCGCGCGACGTTCGACGCCGCCTTCGCCGGCGTCACGCCCGATGCGGCGGTGCTGGAGAAGACGCATCACCAGGCCGAATTCAAGAAGACCACCGCGCAATATCTCGCCAGCGCCGTTTCGCCGACACGCATCGAGACCGGACGCGAGAACGGCCGCGCCTACAAGGATGTGCTGGAGAAGGCGGAGACGCGCTTCGGCGTCGACCCCTACGTCGTCCTCGGCGTCTGGGGCCTGGAGACCAACTTCGGCCACAACCCCGGCGACCTCTCGACCATCCGCTGCCTCGCCACGTTGGCCTACGCCCGCTACCGCGGCGACTACTTCCGCAAGGAGCTGCTCGACGCGCTCGATATCCTCCAGGCCGGCCGCATCATCCTCCAGGCCGGCCGCATCGGGCCGCAAGAGATGCGCGGCTCCTGGGCCGGGGCGATGGGGCAGACGCAGTTCATGCCCTCGGCCTTCAAGCGCTACGCGGTCGACTTCTCGGGCGAGGGCCGCCGCGACATCTGGCGCAACGTGCCCGATGCGCTGGGGTCCACCGCCTATTTCCTGAAGAAGCACGGCTGGGCCGAAGGCGAGCCCTGGGGCTACGAGGTGCTGGCGCCCTCGGCTGCGCGGATATCTTCCCGTGCCGACGGCAAGGCGATGCGCCCCTTCGCCTGGTGGGCCGACGCCGGCTTCCGCCGCGCCGACGGCGCTCCGATGCCGCGCGAGGGCCAGGCCGCCCTGCTCGCCCCGGCCGGCGTCGACGGCCCGCACTTCCTGGTGACCCGCAACTTCAAGGTCATCAAGGCCTACAACAATTCGACGAGCTACGCGCTCGGCGTCGCCCTGCTCGGTGACCGCATCGCCGGCGCCGAGCCGCTGCGCGCCAGCTGGCCGATGGCGGAACGATAGCGCGGACGTCTTCCAGGCAGCCGACGACGGCCGGCACTTGACGCCATAGCCTCGCCTTCTTCGTTCCGCGCCATGATCCGCGCCCATACCGAGGACGAGGCCGTGTCGAGGACTGTCGGGGCACGGATCGAGACCCGCCTCGCGACGGACGCGAGCCGCGCCAGAAGCGGCATTTGACCGACGATAAGTCGTCACGTCTGACCGACGGGTGCAAACCGACGGCGACGCGCTGGCGGTGACGTTCGGCATCATCCAGCTCACCGATGCGCGCGACCAGAGCCGGCGTCCCGCCGAAGAGCTAAGAGATCGGACTGCTACGGCTTTCTCTTTGGCGCGAAACCATCGTCGATAGAGCCGACCGAACGTACGCTTTGCACGATACCTTTCCGCCACGCAATTCGCTCGCGTGAGCCTCGTAGCCGCAACGAGACAAGGGAGGAGTCGATAGCACCGGGGCCGTCTAAACGCGTGCATGCGTAGTGCCTTCGCGGCGAGGATGCGCCCACAGCTCCCAGCTGTTCGGATGTGCTCGCAACGGCATCGGGCATCCGCGCTCGGCCGGCTTGTACGAAAAGAGGACAGCGTTTTCCCATCGCGCCTAACTCGCCCTTTACCGCGATCGCGCAGGGTCATTCTCGTTGGTTCGTTGCGTATCGGTGTGTGTTCAATGCGTATCGCACAGGCCGGTGGGCCAGGTTTCAAGTCGTCGATCAAGGTTCAGCGTACGACGACTGCCAAACCAAAGCCCACCGGACTGGTGTCGACTTTCCAGACACCGACCAACACTATTCTCCTCGGTGATTGCATCGAGATCCTCGGCCGCATGGAGGCCGCGAGCGTCGATCTCGTCTTCGCCGACCCACCCTATAATCTGCAGCTTGCCGGCGACCTGTCGCGGCCCGACCAGAGCCGCGTCGACGCCGTCGACGACGCCTGGGACAAGTTCGGCTCCTTCGCCGAATACGATCGCTTCACCGGCGATTGGCTCGCCGCCGTGCGCCGCGTGATGAAGCCGGCCGCCACGCTGTTCGTGATCGGCTCGTACCACAACATCTTTCGCGTCGGCACGGCGTTGCAGGACGGCGGCTTTTGGATCCTCAACGATATCGTTTGGCGCAAGGCCAATCCGATGCCGAACTTTCGCGGGCGCCGCTTCACCAACGCCCACGAGACGCTGATCTGGGCCTCGCGCGACGCCGCCGCCAAGAGCTACACGTTCAACTACGAGGCACTGAAGGCGGCCAACGACGATTGCCAGATGCGATCGGACTGGTTTTTCCCGATCTGCACCGGCGCCGAGCGGCTCAAGGACGGTGATGGCCGCAAGACTCATCCGACCCAGAAGCCGGAAGCCCTGATCGCCCGCATCCTTCACGCCGCGACCAAGGCCGGCGACACGGTGCTCGACCCGTTCTTCGGCTCCGGCACCACCGGCGCGGTGGCCAAGCGGCTCGGTCGCAACTTCATCGGCATCGAGCGTGATCCGATCTACGCCGCCGCCGCCGCCGCGCGCATCGCGGCGGTGACGCCGCTGGCACCGGAGCTGCTCACCGAGGTGCCGAGCCGTCGCGCAGAGGCCAGGGTGGCCTTCGCCGCGCTGATCGAGGCCGGGTTGCTCGCACCGGGCACGGTGCTGCGTGACGAGAGACGACGCCACGCGGTGACGGTGCGCGCCGACGGCACGGTGGCGCTCGGCGCCATCGTCGGCTCGATCCACAAGATCGGTGCGCTGGCGCAGGGCCTGCCGGCCTGCAACGGCTGGACGTTCTGGTGCTGCGACATCGACGGCCGAAGCCAGCCCATCGACGTGCTGCGGTCGCGCTATCGGCAGCTCGCAGGGGGCTGACCGGGCAATTTCGGGTTTCGGCCTCACGCCGAATTCCGGCGTAGCTGTCACCCGACAATAACGAAAATCCGGCGCTGCCGACCGCCGACATCTTTTTCTTCGAGATCGTCGTACGCCGACCCGGAATTGCCGCTCGCCGACCTCGCTCTCGAGGGAGGCTTTCGCATGAAACAAAAAAAGCTGCCTGCTAAGGTACGAATACCTTAGCAGGCAGCTCGTCGTTGAGCAAGGAAGCTCAGAGGCGGAAGCGGATCTGGTCGGTCCAGAAGCGCTCGAGGCGCTCGAGCGACTTGTTGAGGGCGGCGAACTCGCCGGTCGAGATGCCGCCGATCTGCTCCACCGTCGCCACGTGCTTGTCGTAGAGCGCGGCGACGATCGTGTGGACCTCCTTGCCCTTCGGCGTCAGGCTGATGCGCACCGAGCGGCGATCCAGGCGCGAGCGGGCGTGGTGGAGGAAGCCGAGCTCGACCAGCTTCTTGACGTTGTAGGAGACGTTCGAGCCGAGGTAGTAGCCCTTGGTGCGCAGCTCGCCGGCGGTCAGTTCCTTGTCGCCGATGTTGTAGAGCAGCAGCGCCTGGACCGAGTTGACATCGGAGCGGCCGCGGCGATCGAACTCGTCCTTGATGACATCGAGCAGCCGGCGATGCAGCCGCTCGACCAGCGTCAGCGCCTCGAGATAGGCCGGCCGCACCGCGACTTCGGTCTCGTTGTGCATGCGGCTCATGTCGGTCTTCAGCGCGGTGGTGTTCATCGTCCTGTCCCCTCGTCCCCGGTGCCGCGTGGCGGCCTCTGATGGGTTGATTTATAGGGTGCCCGAATGAAAACGAGTTTAAGCAACAATCTGAATCTGACGTTCACACTTCGACGTAAATGGACCGTAAAAGTAAGCTCTCGTTTTGCATGAACGATTTGAGGAAAGCTTCTACTTAAAATTCTACTGATCTAAAGCCGCCCGTCTGCAGGAAGACTTGCGACGATTGTCGCTATCGCGTGGATCAACCGGCGATGCGGGAAAAATCCGCGACCGCGTGGACCGCGGCACGGAACCCGGCCAGCAGGCGCAGCCGGTTGAGACGCAGCGCGGCGTCCGACGCGTTGACGGTGACGTCGTCGAAGAAGGCGTCGAGCGGGGCGCGCAGGCTCGCCAGCACCCTCATCGCCTCGGCGAAATCCTCCCGCCCGACGGCGGCGGCAGCCTCCGGCGCGGCGCTGGCGAGGCGGGCGGCCAGCGCCTGCTCCGCCGGCTCGGTCACGAGCCCGGCGTCGAACGGCTGCTCGATCGATGCGGCTTCCGCCGGCGTCTTCTTCTCCTCGGCCTTGAGGATGTTGGCGGCGCGGCGATAGCCGGCGAGGAGGTTGGCGCCCTCGTCGGTCCCGAGGAAGTCGCCGAGCGCCCGGACGCGACGCACTACAAGAGTGAAATCGTCCGAACCCGACGACCCGAACACGGCGTCGATGAGATCGTGGCGCGCCTTCGTCTCGCGCAGATAGACCTTGAGCCGCTCGGCGAAGAAGCCGAGCAGCGCGCGCAGCAGCGCGACCTTTCCGTCCTGGCCGATGTCGGCGAAACGCTCGAAGCGCAGCAGCGCCATCGCGCCGGCGTCGAGGATCGGCAGGCGTAGCTCGTTCTCGAGGACCAAGCGAATGACGCCCAATGCGGCGCGACGCAGCGCGTAGGGATCCTTGCTCCCGGTCGGCGTCTCGCCGATGGCCCAGAAGCCGACCAGGATGTCCATCTTGTCGGCCAGCGCCACCGCGATCGAGACCGGAGCGGTCGGCACGCGGTCGCTCGGGCCGACGGGTTTGTAATGCTCCTCGCAGGCCAGCGCGACGGCCGGGCTCTCGCCGGCATGGGCGGCGTAGTAACGGCCCATCAGGCCCTGCAATTCGGGGAACTCGCCGACCATGTCCGTCACGAGATCGGCCTTGCAGAGTTCGGCGGCCCGCTCGGCCTCGGCGGGATCGCCGCCCACCAGGCCGGCGTAGTCGGCCGCCAGCCGCTTCAGCCGCTGCACGCGCTCGCCTTGGGTGCCGAGCTTCTGGTGGAACACCACCGCATCGAGCTTCGGCAGCCGGTCGGCCAGCGGCACCTTCAGGTCGCTCTCCCAGAAGAATCGCGCGTCGGCGAGGCGAGCGCGCACGACCTTGGCGTTACCGGCGGCGATCGTCGTCCCGCCGTCGGAGGCCTCGATGTTGGCGACGAGGATGAAGCGGGGGGCGAGCTGGTCCGTCCCGCCGCGGCGCAGCACGAAGCACTTCTGGTTGGCGCGGATCGTGGCCCGGATCACCTCCGGCGGGATCGCGAGGAAGCTCTCCTCGAACTCGCTCATCAGCACGACAGGCCATTCCACCAGGCCGGCAACCTCGGCGAGCAGCGCATCGTCCTCGACAAGGTCGAGGCCCTGGGCCAGCGCCAGGTTGCGGGCGTCGTGCAGGATGATGTCGCGGCGGCGGGCCGGATCCAGCACCACCTTGGCCGCCTGCAGCGCCGGGACGTAATCGTCGAAGCGGCGCACGAAGATCGGCGCGGGCGCCATGAAGCGGTGGCCGAAGGTCGTGCTGCCGGCCTGGATCCCGCCGATCGCGAAGGGCACGACGTCCGGCTCCTCGGTCTCGGGGCCGAACGTGGCGACGATCGAATGCAGTGGGCGCACCCAGCGCAGGCTCGACGACGACACCGATGCCGGGCCCCAACGCATCGACTTCGGCCAGGGGAAGCTTTCGATCACCGTCGGCAGGAGAGCGGCCAGGACGTCGAGCGTCGGCTGACCGCGCCGCTCGATAATTGCAACGTAGAAGTCGCCCTTCTTGGGATCGCTCTGCACCTTGGCATCCTCGATCGAGGCGAGTCCGGCGCTTTTCAGGAAGCCGGCGACGGCCGCCTCGGGCGCGCCGACCTTGGGCCCCTTGCGTTCCTCGCGCCGGTCGGGCTGCGCGGGAGGCAGGTCGGCGACGTGCAGCGCCAACCGGCGAGGCGTCGCGAAGGCGGCGGCGCCGGCGAAGGTCAGGCCCCGCTCGAGCAGTGCGTCGGTAACCAACCGGCGCAGGTCCTCGCTGGCCTGGGCCTGCATGCGGGCCGGGATTTCTTCGCAGAAGAGTTCGAGCAGGAGATCGGGCATCGGGTCCGGGCTTGTTGGCGCGGTCCCTTTAACGCCTCCGGCGTCGGCTGTCGCCTCGGACGGGACCGGCGCCGATCGGAGGGCCGACCGCGTCGAGCGCGACCACCCGCGAAGGCGCGCGACTTTCGAACTCCGGCTGTGCGGGGACTGATGCAGCAGGGCCACAGCGGCCGTCATTGCGGCCGCCCGCATTTCTGCGGCCGCTCATAATCGCGTAAGGTCGCTCTGCCAGAAGCGTGCTCGGGTGGACGGGCGTAAAGGATGACGATGCTTTCTCGCCGGCGATCGGCCCCGTTCACGTTGCTGGCTTGCGCGCTCGCTGGCGGAGTCGCGTTGTCGGGCTGCTCCATCGTGCCGACCTCCGGTCCGAGCAAGGATGCGATCGTGACGAGCGGCACGCGGGACGTGCCTCCCTATCTCCTCATCCGCATGTCGGATTTCGTCATCCAGAAGCTGGAGCGCTTCCCCGGCCCCAGCCTCTACGGCAAGTTCGGCGACTATCGCGGCGCGCTGGAGCAGCGCGTCGGAATCGGCGACACGATCCGCGTCACCATCTTCGAGGCGGCGGCGGGCGGTCTCTTCTCCGGTTCGTCCGGCGGCGACCCGAAGGCGGGTGGCGGCTCGCATTCGGCGGTGCTGCCACCGCAGATCGTGCAGCGCGACGGCTCGATCACCGTGCCCTACGCCGGCCGCGTGCCGGTCGCCGGCCGCACCGTCCACGAGATCGAGCGCGACATCGTGACGAGGCTGACCGGCAAGGCCATCGAGCCGCAGATCGTCATCTCGCTCAGCGAGAACATCGCCACGGCCGTCACGCTCCAGGGCGAATCGGTGAAGGGCGGCCGCATCCCGCTCACCGCCGCCGGCGACCGTCTGCTCGACGTCATCGCGACCGGCGGCGGCATCACGACGCCGGCCTACGAGACCTTCCTGGAGCTGACGCGCAACGGGCACACGGTGCGCGTGCCGTTCCAGTCGGTGTTGAACACACCCAAGGAGAACATCTTCGCGCGTCCCGACGACGTGCTGAGCGTGGTGCGCTACCCGCTCACCTTCACGGCGATCGGCGCCACCGGCACGAACGCCATCGTGCCCTTCAACGCCATCGGCATCTCGCTCGAGGAGGCGATCGGCAAATCGTCGGGCCTTTCGGACGGCCGCGCCGATCCCGAAGGCGTGTTCGTGTTCCGCTACGAGCCGGTCTCGGTGGTGCGCGACTACCCTGGCCTGACGCCGCAGCAGGCGGCGCTGAACCTCGTGCCGACCGTCTACATCCTCAACATGCGCGATGCGCGCTCGCTGTTCCTCGCGCGCAAGTTCTCGATCCACGACAAGGACATCGTGTTCGTCTCGAACTCGCCCTACATCGAGATCACCAAGGTCGTCGGCGTGATCAACACCGTGCTGTCGCCGGTGCTCGGCGGCTTCTCGCTCGGCCAGACGTTTGCCGGTTCGGTCAATTCCTCAAACCTCGCCACCCTCTCGGCTGCCTCTGCCGCTTCGACGAACGCGGCTCGCACCACCTCCACGGTCGGCGCGGGAGCGATCGGCAGCGGCTTCTAGCGCAAGAGGTCTCGAGCAATTCCAGCGCTCGGTCGAGACAGCGTGCGGCGAGCTCGCGATGATACTGTTAGCGGTGCTTCGCCCGATGGTCTCAAGGTTCGCCTCGAGCTTGACGTCAGTAGGGCTGTGAAGAGGAGCTTTGCTCCGGCCACATGGATAGCCGAAGGCAAGCATTTCCGGGCGAGCCGAGGTTGTCGAATACGACTGGCATTTAATGAAAAGCCTGTCCCCGCACTTGCGCGGGGACAGGCTTGGGCCGTGAACACTCGCCACTGTGATCGCCCGCCGAGGACGATCGGCAACTTGCCTTAAGAGGGCTGCGGCTCCAGGCCGCCCGCCTCCGGGCCGGGCTTGGGCCGCGGCGAGCCGGTCTGCGGCACGGGAGAAGCGCGCGGCGGGGCCGGGGGCTGATCGTCGCCGGTGTCGCGCACGGGCAGCTTGCCGTTGAGCAGCCCGATGATCTCGTCGCCCGACAGGGTCTCGTATTCCATCAGGCCCTTGGCCAGCGTCTCAAGATCGTGGCGTCTCGTCGTGATGATGCGAGTCGCTTCGGAAAGCCCGGTTTCGACCAGCCGGCGCACCTCGGCGTCGATCTTGCGCGAGGTCTCCTCGGACAAGGTGTTCTTCTGGCCCATCGAATAGCCGAGGAACACCTCCTCCTGGTTCTCGCCGTACATCACGGTGCCGAGATCATCGGAAAAGCCCCAGCGCGTGACCATCGCGCGGGCGAGCTTGGTCGCCTGCTCGATGTCGGACTGCGCGCCCGACGTCACCTTCTCCTTGCCGAACACCAGCTCCTCGGACACGCGGCCGCCCATCAGCACGGCAAGACGCGAGGTCATCTGCTCGTAGCTCATCGAGAGCTTGTCGCGCTCGGGCAATTGCATGACCATGCCGAGCGCACGGCCGCGCGGGATGATCGTCGCCTTGTGCACGGGGTCGGTCGCCGGCACGCTCAGCGCCACCAGGGCGTGGCCGCCCTCGTGATAAGCCGTCAGCTGCTTCTCACCCTCGGTCATGACCAGCGTGCGGCGTTCGGCGCCCATCATGATCTTGTCCTTGGAATCCTCGAACTCGACCATGGTGACGATGCGCTTGCCACGCCGCGCCGCCATCAAGGCCGACTCGTTGACGAGGTTCATCAGGTCGGCGCCGGAGAAGCCGGGCGTGCCGCGGGCGACCACCTTGAGGTCGACGTCGGGCGAAAGCGGCACCTTGCGGACATGCACCTTCAGGATGCGCTCGCGACCGATGACGTCGGGGTTCGGCACGGTGATCTGGCGATCGAAGCGGCCGGGGCGCAGCAGCGCGGGATCGAGCACGTCGGGACGGTTGGTCGCGGCGATGAGGATGATGCCCTCGTTGGCCTCGAAGCCGTCCATCTCGACGAGCAGCTGGTTCAGCGTCTGCTCGCGCTCGTCGTTGCCGCCGCCGAGGCCGGCGCCACGGTGGCGGCCGACGGCGTCGATCTCGTCGATGAAGATGATGCAGGGCGCGTTCTTCTTGGCCTGCTCGAACATGTCGCGCACGCGGCTGGCGCCGACGCCCACGAACATCTCGACGAAGTCGGACCCCGAGATCGTGAAGAAGGGAACGTTGGCTTCGCCGGCGATGGCGCGCGCCAGGAGCGTCTTGCCGGTGCCGGGAGGTCCGACGAGAAGCACGCCGCGCGGAATACGCCCGCCGAGGCGCTGGAATTTTTGCGGGTCGCGCAGGAACTCGACGATTTCCTGCAGATCCTCCTTGGCCTCGTCGACGCCCGCGACGTCCTCGAACGTCACGCGGCCATGCGCTTCGGTCAGCAGCTTGGCCTTCGACTTGCCGAAGCCCATGGCCTTGCCTCCGGCCCCCTGCATCTGCCGCGACACGAAGATCCACAGCGCGATGAGCGCCAGCAGCGGAAGACCGTTGGCGAGCAGCGCGATCAGCCAGCCGTTGCCGTCGGACGGCGGTTTGGCGTTGAGGTTGACGCCCTTCTTGAGCATCGACTGCACCAAGGTCGACTGCGGATCGACCGGCGCGTAGGTGACGAAGGCGCGATTGTCGCTGAGATGGCCGGTGATCTCCTGCCCGGAGATCGTGGCATCGCGCACGCGACCCTGATCGACGTCGTTGACCAGCTGGCTGTAGGCCACCTCCGTGGAGGTCGTCTTCTGGTTCGGGCCACCCTGGAACAGCATCACCAGCGCGACCACCAGGAGGAAGATGATCACCCAGAGAGCGAAGTTACGAAAGTTGGGGTTCATGTGCGATCCAGGTGGAGCGGACCCGAGGTCCAAGCCCCGAGGGGCAGCTGACGTGACGATGGCATTTTCTTCGGCCGAATTCACCACCGGTGAACCGAGGCGGCAGCGAATGTATGGCGCCGGCGGAACCTTGCCAAGGGAACCGGACGGTGCGCGTCAATTCGGCCTTAATCGGGGCTCGAAGCGCCGCGGCGGCGCGGTCGCTCCGGCATGACGACGAGCCTGCCGCGGCCGTCCAGCGCGAGCAGCGCGCCGCCCAGGGTCGCGCGACAAGGCTGCGCACGTTCAAGCGCCGCTCGCAGCGAATCCGCGAGCGTTTCCAGCTTCTCCAAGGGCACGATCGGCGCGCCGGTCACGTGGAGGACGGCGTGCCCAATCAGCCGCTGCACGATCTCCGGCGCCATGGAACGGACGTCCGCGATGTCCGCGCGCCACGAGCCGGGCTCGGCCACGGGCCGCAGTGACGCCATCGCGCGCGCGACCTCGGTCTCGAGCGCTTCCTCGATGCGAGCCATGCGCCGCGCCAGCCGCAGCAAGGCGGGCGGATCGAGCCCCAACGCCGCGGCCGCCTCGGCCTGCCGGCGCAGGCGGACGCGATGGAAGGTCGTGTCCTCGTTCGATGGGTCGACGACGAAGGGCAGGTGTTCCGCGGCGCAGATCGCCAGCAGCGCCCGCTTCGTCAGGCCGAGCAGTGGGCGCACCAGCGCAATGCCGTCGGTGAGCAGCGTGGTCCGCCGCATGGCGGCGAGGCCGGCGACGCCGCTGCCGCGGCCGAGCCGCATCAGCACGGTCTCGGCCTGATCGTCGGCGTGATGCGCCGTCAGGATCAGCGATGCGCCGACGCCCCGGGCATGTTCGGACAGCAGCCGGTAGCGCGCCTCCCGCGCCTTCTCCTGAATTCCGCCGGCAGGCTTGGCGCCGACCCAGGCGAGCGTCGCGTGCGCCAGCCCGTAGCGAGCGGCCGCCGTCGCCACCCCCGCGGCCTCGGCCGCGGCCCCGGGCCTCAGCCCGTGATCGACGGTGGCGACGTGAAGCTCGGGCCCGCGCGCCATGCCGGCTCGCCATCGCGCAGCCAGATGGAGGAGCGCCGTCGAGTCGGGACCGCCGGAGATGGCGAGGAGGAGCGCGGGTGACTCGTCGAGGCCGTCGAAAAGGGTCGCGAGGTCCAGCCCGTCGGACACAACGGCGGCAAAGCCGACCGTGCTCAGCACTGGGCGCGCTTGAGCTCGCGTTCCGCGCCGTTCTTCACGTAGGCTGGCGCGTTGGGGTACTTCTTCCCGACTTCGGAGAAGGTGGCGCAAGCCTGCTCCTTGGCACCGAGCTGCTTCAGCGACAGGCCGAGGTGCAGCATCGCGTCCGGTGCGCGGGACGAACTCGCGAAATCGGTCGAGATCTTGAGGTACTGCTCCGCCGCCTCGCGGCTGCGCCCGCGCTGCGCGAAGCTTTCACCGAGATAGTAGGTCGCGTCGGCGGCGAGCTTCGACTTCGGGTTCTTCTTGATGAAGGTGGTGAAGCCTTGTTCGGCGCTCTCGTACTGCTTGTCGCGGTAGAGGCCGAGCGCGGCATCGAACTCGCCGCGCGGCGTCGTCGGCGCGGCACCGGCGGCGGGGTCGGCATTGGCGACGATCGTGCCGTTGGCGGTCACGGTGCCGCCGACTTGGCGCGGGGTCGAGGACGGCAGGCGCAGCGTCGGCGCCAGCGAATCGTCGTTGCCGCCGCGCGCGAGCTTGCCGCCGGCCAGATCCATGGGTGCGCCGCCGCCATCGTCGGGCTGGGCCGAAGCGGCGGAGCCGAGCGGCTTCGGTTTGCCGGGGGCGCCCGCCCCCGCGGCATCGGGATCGAAGGCGTCGTCGCGGCGCTTGCGCGTCTTCGGCGTCGAAGGCTCGGCCTGCGCCATGGCATCCTGATCGGACGGCGCGCGGACCTCGGCCTCCGCCCGCTTGCGGGGCGGCGCAGCGCTGAGGCGCGAGTCGACGTCGGTCTGGAACTTCTGCAGCTGCTCGACCAGCCTGCGGTTGGCGTTCTGCAGCTCCTCGATCTGTCCGGTCATCTCGCGAATGCGGTTCTCGGCCTTGCTCATGCGGATCGCCACCGAGCCAGCATCGGGCGTATCGACCTGCGAGCGCGGCGCCATGGGGTAATCGGGATCGCCGGTGGCGGGCTCCTCGTAGCCACGCGGAGGGCGGTCGTAATCCTGGGCGCGCGTCGGCAACGCCGCCGCCGCGAGCGGGGTCGCGAGCGTGAGGGCGAGGAGAACGCGGGACAACTTCATCGCTTGCGGATCCGGACAACGAGCGCGGCGGTGGCATCTAAGCGAGGCAAAGCGGGCGAATTTTTGCCGGCCGAGGAGCGTGCTAGACCCGTTCGCGGGTCTGCGGGACGCGCGCCACGAACCGCAGCATGATCTGGTCGTACCAGCGCGACGGTAGCACTCGCCCGAAGCGCGCGGCGGCGTAGAGGAAGAGCGGGAAGATGATGGTCGCCCTGCCCTGCTCCAGCTGCCGGCGGATGAGCGCGCCGGCCGCCGCCTCGGACAGTTCGCCGGGCTTGAACGCCGAGATGGAATCGTTCAGCGGCGTCTTGACGTAGCCCGCGACGATGAGGCTGACGAGCACGCCGCGCCGTTCCAGCCGGGCCCGGATCGACTCGGCATAGGCGTGCACTCCCGCCTTGGTGATGCAATAGGCCGGCGAGTAGGGCAGCCCGTGCAGCCCGGCGATGGACCCCACCATGGCGAGATGCCCGACGCCCCGCGTCGACATCGGATGGATCAGCGGCTCGATCGTGTTCAGCACGCCGATAAGATTGGTCGAGATGATGGCGCGGACCGCCTCCGGCTCCTCGGCGAAATCGTCCGGGCCGAGCCCGGTCGTGATGCCGGCGTTGGCGACGACGAGATCGAAGGGGTGACGATCGTCGGCGGCCGCGATCCAGTTCGCCATGGCGACACGGTCGCGGACGTCCAGCGTCGCGGTCTCGACCTCCGCGCCCTTGTCGCGGGCGGCGGCAGCGGTGGCCTCGAGACGTCCCGCGTCGCGTCCGATCAGGACGAGTCGCATGCCGGGCGCGGCATAGGCCATTGCGATGCCGCGCCCGATGCCGCTGGAGGCGCCGGTGACCAGCACGGAGCGGTGCGAGCGCTTCATGCGTCGACGAACGCCTCGCCGAGACAGACCAGATCGGACTCGCCCGAGGCGGCGTGGCGTTTCACCGTGAGCCGCAGCACCGCCGCCGAGCCCGGCGTCGCCTGCACCACCTTGGCCGAGATCTCGATGCCCTCGTCGACCAGCACGGGGCGGATGAACTTGGCCGAAAGCTTGCGGAGGGTCGCGCCCGGCCGCCACAGCGCGAGATAGCTCTCGAAACAGCCCATGATCAGCATGCCGTGGATCGGCGGGCGCGCCAGGCCGGCCTTGGCGGCGAGCGCCGCATCGCTGTGCAGCGGATTATCGTCGGCCGAGGCCGTGGCATAGGCGGCGACGTTCGCCTGGGTGAACGGCCCGAAGCGACGCGGACCGATGGTCTCGCCCTGGCGGGGCGGGACGCTCACGCCGCCACCGCGGCGGTCGAGAACAGCCGCAGGATCGTCTCGAGCCTCACGCGGATCGAACCATCGCTGCCGGCGACCGTGCCGGTCAGGATCAGGCGATCGGGCATCGTCTCGCGGCGCGCGGCGAGATGTATTTTGTAGCTCTCTCCGATGGAGAGCGGCGCGGCATAATCGAACGTCTGGGATTCGTGCACCGGCACGACATCAGGCGCGGCGGCCAGCGCGAGCAACGCATCTCGGATCGCGGGCTCGGCCAGCCACCGCATCGGGAACGTCGCCGGCACGGTCTCGCCCGGCGGGAGGCCTGTTGCGGCGCGAAACGCGTGCACGGCGGCAAGCTCCGCACGAACCGCGAAAGGTCCGAGCGGTGTCACGCCGCCTCGCGAAGAACCAGCACGGCGTTGATGCCGCCGAAGGCGAAGGAGTTCGACATGGCGGTGCGGATCGCCATGGGCCGCGCGACGTTCGGGATGGCGTCTACCGGGCACTTCTCGTCCGGCACCTCGAAATTGATCGTCGGCGGCGCGATGCTCTCGCGCATGGCGCCGAGCGTCACCACCATCTCGAGGGCCCCGGCGGCACCGAGCCCATGGCCATGGACCGCCTTGGTGGAGGAGATCGGCACCCGCGGCGCGCGTTCGCCGAAGATCATCGCGAGCGCGGCGGACTCGGTGGCGTCGTTGACCACGGTCGCCGTGCCATGCGCGTTGACGTAGTCGATCTCGTCCGGCTCGACGCCGGCATCGGCGAGGGCCTCGCGCATGGCGCGCGCGGCGCCGTGGACGTCGGGCGCCACGGGGTCCTTGGCATCCGTCGTCGTGCCGTAGCCGGCGAGCTCGGCGAGGATCGTCGCACCGCGCTTGCGCGCGTGGTCCTCCGACTCGAGTACGATCACCGCCCCACCCGCGCCGAGCACCATGCCGTTGCGGTTCTTCGAGAACGGCCGGCAGAGGTCGGGCGTCATCACCCGCAACGCCTCCCAGGCGTACATCGAATTGTTGGTGATGCAGTGCTCGGTACCGCCGACGAGCGCGGTGTCGACGATCCCGGCGCGGATCATCTGCAGTCCGAGACCGATCGCCTGGGTCGCGGAGGAGCACGCCGACGCGATCGCGAACGACGGACCTTGCAGGCCGTAGCGCATCGAGAGATTGGCCGGACAGGCCGATGGGATCAGCTTGGGCACCATCAGAGGGTGCGGGCGGCCCTTCTTGACGAGGGACAGATGGATGCCCTCCTCGATCGTGAACATGCCGCCGATGCCGGTGCCGATGAACGTCGAGGCGCGCGGCCCGAGCCGGGTCTCCCGATCGTAGCCGGCCTGCGCCATTGCCTCGTCGGCCGCCACCAGCACGTACTGGCTGACCGGGTCGCAGAACGGCAGGACGTCCCGCGTGAGATAAAGCGTCGGATCGAAATCCTGGACCTGCGCGGCGATCTTGATCCTGCCGCGATATTCGTAGGGGAAGACCGGAGCGGTAATGCAGGAGCGACCGTCGCGGGCGGCAGCCCACAGTTTGCCGGCACCGACACCGGCGGACGACACGGCGCCCATGCCCGTGACGACCACCCGCTTTCGATCGGCCATCAGGCCTGCTGCTTTTCTTTGATGATGTAGCTTGCGATCGCGTCGATCAGCTGGCTGACGTTCTTGGCGTCGTGGAACGGCCCGTCCATCGGGATGTAGACGTCGAACTTGTCCTCGATGGCGGTCAGGATCATCACGATGTCGATCGACTTCAGGTCGAGGCTCTCGATCGTGGCGTCCGGCGTCACCTTCTCGCGATCGATCATGCCTTCGGTCACGATCGTGTCGATGATCTTCTCGACCAGCTCGTCGTGATTGACCGGCGCCTTGGCGACCGCCGTATCGACATCGACGGCCTGATTGTTGGTGTCCACCAAAGGCTCCCACTCGTCGGCTTCGCCTCGTCCACTCCGTCCGCGGGACGGCAGCGTCGAAGGAGTTTCTATCTTCGGTCCGGCGGCCGGCGGAGGTCTGTCCGGCAAGGCGCACCGCGGCCGTGAAAACGGCGACGTCCCTGCCTAGTCCAAAGCGGAAGTGAAGGGAAGGGGCCCGGACGGGACCGGCCGTCGAGGCTACGACGCCCGATGTCTCACGACGCACCTTGCTTGGCGCGGGCGACCTGAGAGCCGCCCGCCGACGAAAGCAGCCGCTTCAACTCGGGCTTGCACGATCCGCAATTGGTACCCGCTTTCAGCTTGGCGCCGATCGCCTCGACCGACGACGCGCCATCCTTGATCGCGGCCACGATCCGCCCCTCGGGCACACCGAAGCACACGCAGACGTGCGGACCCTCGTCCGCCGCGCCGTCGAGCCGCTTGCCCGAAAGCACGACGCGCCGCATCTGCTTGTCGATACTCTCGGCCTTCCAGGCGTCCTCGAGGATCGACCATCTCGGAGGCTCGGCGGCCGGCGCCAGGAAGAGGCCCCCGACGAGGCGGTCCTCGGCGATCAGCGCGGTTCGCGAGATGCCGCGGCGAACATCGACGTAGCGCAGCGTGTCGGCCTCACCCGCCGTCTCCGCGACGACGGCGAAGAGATCGGCGCCGTCGCCGTCGGTGTCGACACGGGCGGCGAAACCGCCCCCGATCGCCGTCCAGGCCCAGTAGCTCGTGCGGGGCAGATGCATGCGTCTGCGCGACAGCAGGAACCCGGCGCTCCGCATCGCGACCGGCGCGATGGCGACGGGAGTCGCCTTGGAATCGGGCTGGCCGGACACGGGGTCGACGATGGCATGGACCATCGAGCCGATGCGCGCGTCGCTCGCCGTCTCGTCGTTCCAGTGCATCGGCACGAACACGGCGCCACGCTCCTGACCGGCGCTGAACATCACGCGAAAGGTGCCCGATCCGTGATGGTTGGTCAGGCGGGCGAGGCTGCCGTCCACGAGGCCGAAGCGCTTGGCGTCGTAGGGGTGGACGGAGACGAACGGCTCCGGCAGGTGACTGCCGAGGCGCGGCGACAGGCCCGTGCGCGTCATCGTGTGCCATTGGTCGCGAATGCGGCCGGTATTGAGCAGGATCGGGAACGACGACGAGACCTGCTCGGCGAGCTGCGGCGGCGCCGGCGCCACGAATTGCGCCTTGCGGCTTGCGGTGTAGAAGCCGCCCGCCGCGAAGAACCGCGGCACGCCGCCGCCGCCCGAGGGCTGCGGCCATTGCACCGGCGCCAGCCTGTCGTAGAGGGTCTGGCCGATCGCGCCGAAGCTGCCGATGTCGAAGTCGCGCGTGCCGCCGTTCTCGAAACCCGACAGCGCCGCATGTTCCGCGAAGACGTCGCGCGGCGACGTGAAGTCGAAGCCCGAGAAGCCGAGCCGCTTGCCGAGCTGGCTGACCGCCCACCAGTCCGGCTTCGCCTCGCCGACCGGATCGAGGAAGCGGCGCTGCCGCGAGATGCGACGCTCCGAGTTCGTGACCGTGCCGTCCTTCTCGCCCCAGGCCTGGGCGGGCAGTCGCACGTGGGAGCCGCTGTTCAACGTGTCGTTGGAGACGACGTTCTCCGAGACGACGAAGAGCTCCAGCTTTCGGAAGGCCGCCTTGACGTCGCCGGTCTGCGGCAGGCTGACGGCGGGATTGGTGCCGATCACCCAGAGCGCCTTGATCGCACCGTCCTCGATCGCCTTGACCATCTCGGTGATGATCAGCCCGGGCTTGCGCACCAGGTTGGGCGCGTTCCAGAAACGCTCGACCTTGTCGAGATCGGCATCGTTGAACGCCATGTGCGCGGCGAGCTGGTTGGCGAGGCCGCCGACCTCGCGGCCGCCCATGGCATTGGGCTGGCCGGTCAGCGAGAACGGCCCGGCGCCGGGCTTGCCGATCCGCCCCGTGGCGAGATGGCAGTTGATGATCGCGTTGACCTTGTCGGTGCCCTGCGCCGACTGGTTGACGCCCTGGCTGTAGAGCGTGACGACGCGTTCCGCGCCGGCCCAGCGGCGATAGAACCGCGCGACGTCCTCGGCCGGCAGGCGCGTGCGCAACGCCACGGCGGCGACGTTGGGCGCGATCGCTCTCGCTGCCGCCAGCGTCGCCGCGAAGTTCTCGGTGTGCGCCTCGATGTAGGCGTGGTTCAGGTGGCCGTTGTCGGCGAGGTGCACGAGCAGCCCGGCGAACAGCGCGGAATCCTGCCCGGGCGCCACGCCGAGGTGCTGCTCGGCCTCCTCCGCCGTCGCCGTGCGGCGGACGTCCACGGTGACGAGCGCGGCGCCGCGCTTTTCGTGCGCCTTCATCATGCGCTGGAACAGGATGGGATGGCACCAGGCGGCGTTGGACCCGACCAGCACGAACAGGTCGCCCTCGTCGAGATCCTCGTAGCAACCCGGCACCGTGTCGGATCCGAAGGCCCGCTTGTGGCCCGACACCGAGGACGACATGCACAGGCGCGAGTTGGTGTCGACGTTGGCCGAGCCGATGAAGCCCTTCATCAGCTTGTTGGGGACGTAATAGTCCTCGGTCAGGAGCTGACCCGACAGGTAGAAGGCCACCGCCGAGGGGCCATGCGCATTGATGATGCGCCGGTAGCCCGAGGCGACATGGTCGAGCGCCTCGTCCCACGTCGCGCGCTGCCCGTTGAGGATCGGATGCATCAGCCGCGTCGCGGGATCGAGCGTCTCGCCCAGAGCCGATCCCTTCGAGCAAAGCCGCCCGAAATTCGCGGGATGCGTCTTGTCCCCGGCGATCCCAGCGCCGCCGTTGCCATCGGGTGTCGCCAGCACGCCGCAGCCGACGCCGCAATAGGGACACGTCGTACGGACAGCGTCCGCCATGCTGTGCCCCTAGTACACGTCGGCCTGGTAGCGGCCGGCCTTCTTCAGCTCGGCCACGAAGCCCTTCGCGTCGGCCGGTGCCAGCCGGCCCTCGTTGGCGACGATCTCGACGAGCGCCTTGTCGACGTCGCTCGCCATGCGCTTGGCGTCGCCGCAGATGTAGAAGTGTGAGCCTTTCTCGAGCCAGGTCCACAGCTCCTTGGCGTTCTCGCGCATCTTGTCCTGCACGTAGGTCTTGGGCGTCTCGGCATCGCGCGACCAGGCCAGGGAGATCTTCGACAGGGTGCCGTCCTCGAGGAAGCTTTCCATCTCCTCCTCGTAGAAATAGTCGGCGGCACGGCGCTGATGCCCGAAGAACAGCCACGCGCCGCCCTTCGACTCGGCGGCCTTGCGGTCGTGTAGGAAGGCGCGGAACGGCGCCACGCCGGTCCCCGGGCCGACCATGATGATCGGCGTCTCGGTGGAGGTCGGAAGCGCGAAGTTGTGGGCCTTCTGCACGTAGGCCTTGATGCGGCTGCCGGGCGCGAGGTCCTCGGCGAGCCACGTCGAGGCGACGCCGAGGCGGACGCGATCGGCGATCGTGTAGCGCACGTGATCGACCGTCAGCGTCACGTAGCCGGGCGTGGCGTTGTGCGACGACGAGATCGAGTACAGCCGCGGTTGAAGCGGGTCGAGCGCCTCGATGAAGGCCTCCGGGTCGGGCCGGAGATTGGGGAACTTCTCAAGGACGCCGAGCACGTCGAGCGTCGCCACGTCGCCGTCGGGATCCTCGCCCTTGGCCAGCGCCTTGGCCTTGGCGCGGCGCTCGCCGCCGGTGATGTAGGACACCAGCTCGAACAGCGTGTCGGGCGCCGTGCCGAGCGAGATCTCCGACGTCAGCACCTCGACGATGGTCTTGTCGCCGATCGGGAAGTCGCGCGGCGCGCCGATCGCCGCGACGACCGCATCGACGAGATTGGCGCAATTAGTCGGGAACAGGCCGAAGGAATCGCCGACGACGTATTCGATGCCCGACCCGCGTAGATCGATGTCCACGTGATAGGTGGACTTCGCCGAATCGGCCTTGTTGAGCCGACGCCGTCCCTCGAGGATCACCTCGCTCGGCTTGGCGCGCGAATAACCGGGCCGCGCATCGTCGACCTTGTCGTCGGCCTTGGCACCGGCCGCCTCGTCGTCCTTCTTCGCGGCAGGCGCGGCGCCCACGTCGGCGAACAGCTCCTTGACCTTGCGCGCGGTCTCCTTGCCGCCGGGCACGCACAGGTTCAGCGCCGGCTCTTTGCCGTCGGCGATCGCCTTCGAGTAATTGTGACAATCGTAGCCGCACTGGCCGCAATCCTGCTGCGCCATCGCGGCCATCAGCTTGCGCTGGATCGGCTTGCCTTCGGCCAACTCCATCCGCTCGGCCATCGGCATCGCGGGGTCGTGCCAGGGCGCGTCGTCGTCCTCTTCCATGCCGGCGTCGGCGGCACTGATCGGCTGGGCATCACCGGCCTGCGGCGCCACGAACCCCGCGAAGAAGCCGTTGAGCCAGGCGCGCTGTTCCTCGGAGAAAGGCGCGTTCTCGGGGATGAACGGAGCGACGGTAGGAGTGGGAGCCTGAAAGCTCATGCGTCGACCTTGTCTGCGAAGGACCTGATGGCGTCGATCTCGTGCGACGCGGCGAAGGCGTGGAACGTCTGCTCGGGGCCGGTCCTGTTGGCGAGGTAGCCCTTGAGCACGCGCTCGACGACCTCGGGAGCCTCGGTCGCCTTGACGTTGCTGAAGACCTCGCGCCCGATCGCGGCGGTATTGGAGAAGCCGCCGCCGACGAAGATGTTGTATCCGTCGACCGTATCGCCGTCCTCGTTGATCGGAACGCGAACGCCGATGAGCCCGATATCGCCGATGTAATGTTGCGCGCAGCTGTTCTTGCAGCCGGTGACATGGATGTTTACCGGCGTGTCGAGCGTCACCCGCGGCTCGCACCAGGCGTCGATCTGCTCGGCATTCAACTTCGTCGTGGCATTGGCGAACTTGCAGCCCTGGGAGCCGGTGCACGCCACCAGGCCGGCACGGATCGAGGACGCCCGCCATTCCAAGCCCGCGGCTTCGATGCGCGCCTTGGCCTCGTCGACCTTGTCGTCGGGGACGCCGGAGATCAGCAGGTTCTGCCACACCGTCAACCGAATGTCGCCGTCACCCAGATCGCGCGAGATCTCGGAGATGGCGTACATCTGCTCGGTCAGCATCTTTCCCACGTGCAGCACCACGCCGATATAGTTTAGGCCGGGCTGTTTCTGCTTGTGGACTCCGACGTGGGCGTGCCGGTCCTGCGGAGGGCGCGGGAGCATCCACTTGTCCTCGACGCGCAGAAGCTTGCTGCCGAGCTTCAGCTCGACGGCTTCGACGTATTTGTCGTAGCCCCAATCGTCGAGCACGTACTTCATGCGCGCCTTGTTGCGGTCGCTACGGTCGCCACTGTCGACCAGCACGCGGACGATCGCGTCGGCGACCTTGGTGGCATCGCGCGGCGGGACGATCACGCCGGTGTAGCGCGCCAGATCCTTGTGGCCGCTGATGCCGCCCAGCATCAGCCGATAATAGACGCCGTCGGCGATCCCGGGTGCATCCTTCAGCGCGACCGCCTGGAAGCCGATGTCGTTGGTGTCCTCGAGCGTCGGCACCGGACCGCCGCCGTCGAAGGCGACGTTGAATTTGCGCGGCAGCGCGTACATCTCGCGCGTGTTGAGGATGTGGAAGTGCCAGTCGCGCGCGTGCGGTCGCGTGTCGAGCAGTTCGCCCGGCGCGATCCCGGCGGTGGCGTCGCCGGTCACGTTGCGGATGTTGTCGCCGCCGGACCCTTTCGAGGCCAGGCCGAGATCGACGATGCGCTCGAACACCTCCATCGAGTGGCGCGCCGGGATCTCGCGCAGCTGGAAGTTCGCGCGCGTGGTGACGTGGGCGTAGTGCCCGGCGCAATCGTCGGCGAGCTTGGCGAGACCGGCGAGCTGCCAGTAGCTCAGGATCCCGTTGTGGATCCGAAGGCGGCACATGAAGGCGTCCTGCGCCGGCGCGACGTAGAACAACCCGAAATATTTCAAGCGGAACGTGTCGCCGCCCTTCGGGAACTGGTCGTTGGCGGCCAGCGCCTTGAACTTCTCGTAATCGTCGAGCGGATGCCTCTCGCGCTTGCCCTTCTCGATATCGGTGAGCTTCTTACCCTTGGCCTCCTGCGCCGCCATCGCAAGCAGCATCGGCGCGTCGGGACCGCTCGGCGCGGCCTTGCCGGTCGGAGCACCCTCCGCTTTCAGGCGACCGACCTGGATCCCCGACGTGAAGCCCTCGAGATATCGCTTTTGTTCGGACGAGAATTCGCCGCCCATCGCTCGCCTTTCAGACATTCGGATCGGTCGCCCCGCCGTGGGGTCCGGACGCGGAGTTTGGAATGGTTTGCAAGACGTATGCCGCCATCAACCATAGCCGTCGCCGACAGCAAACCTGGCCGACGCTGCAGCGCAGCATGAATGTGCGGCACGCCGATCGAAAACTAGGCAGTCGCCGGCACGTCGATTTCACGCCCGAGCCGAGCGCGGATCGTGGATCGACCGGCGGCGTGCCGACTGGAGGGCCGGCGCTGCAGCCTCCGGCCGCAAGGTCTCGAGGCTTGACAAAAGCGGTCGCGCTTCACCACCCTGTTGCCCTGCCCTGCTCCTCGCTCTATAGAGCCGGCCTTCGCGCGCAATCCGACACCCCTGGAGGCGTGGGCGCGAGACGTCAAACATCGAACACTAGGAACACCTGATGGCCGAAGCAAAGTCTTTGGCGGCCTCGGTGCGCAGCTCGGTCGGCAAGGGGGCCGCCCGCAGCGTACGCCGTGAGGGTCGCATTCCGGGCGTGATCTATGGAGGCGGCGAGAAGCCGACCCCGATCTCGCTCTCCTGGCACGACGTCAACAAGCTGATCTACGCCGGCGGCTTCATGACGACGACCTTCGACATCGATGTCGACGGCGAGGTCGAGAAGGTCATTCCGCGCGACTACCAGCTCGATCCGGTCAAGGACCGTCCGCTGCACGTCGATTTCCTGCGGCTCAAGGCCGGCCAGAAGATCGCGGTCGAGATCCCGATCCACGTCACCGGGCAGGACGAGTCGATCGCCATCAAGAACGGCGGCGTCGTCAACATCGTGCGCCACGTCATCGAGCTGACCGTTGCCGCCGACGCGATCCCCGAGGGCCTCCACGTCGACGTGACCAACATGGAGGTCGGCGACGGCATCCATGTCTCGGACCTCAAGCTTCCGCGTGGCGCCCGCCTCACCAACGAGGCGGACAAGGAATACGCGGTGCTGAACATCCAGCCGCCGCTCGTGGAACCCGAGCCCGAGGAAGAGCCGATCACGCTCGTCGAGGGCGAGGAGGGAGCCGACGGCGAGACCGCTGCCGAAGGCGGCGAGGGCGCCGCCGACGACGCCAAGAAGAGCGACGACGACAAGTAAGACTCGGCCCGCGCCGCGTGCGGCGTGGGCACCCCTTCCGAAACGATCGTTGCCTCGGGCTCGCCATGCGTCTCTTCGTCGGCCTCGGCAATCCCGGCCGCGAGCACGCCGGGCAACGCCACAACATCGGCTTCATGGTGCTGGACGCGATCGCCGCGCGCCACCGCGCCCCGCCGTTCCGCGCCAAGTTCCAGGGCCTCGTCACCGAGGTCGGGTTCGGGCTCGAGCGCGTGCTGCTGCTGAAGCCGGAGACCTACATGAACGACAGCGGCCGCTCCGTCGGCGCTGCGGCGCGCTTTCACAAGATTCTGCTCGCCGACATCACGGTGTTCCACGACGAACTCGACCTTGCTCCCGGCGTGGTGCGGGTGAAGCTGGGCGGCGGCAATGCCGGCCACAACGGGCTTCGCTCGATCACCGCCGACCTCGGCAACGACTACCGGCGCGTGCGGCTCGGCATCGGTCACCCGGGCACGAAGGATCGCGTGCTCGGCTACGTCCTCGGCCATTTCGCGAAGGACGAGAGCCCTTGGCTCGAAGCGCTCTGCGGCGGCGTCGCCGACAACGCGGCGGTCCTGGCGGAAGGCATGGGCAACCAGTTTCAAAGCCGGATCCACGCCGCGATGGCACCCTTCGCGGACGCATCTCCTGCCGGGCGCACGCCAAAAACGTTGCCTTAAAGCAACATCTTTGACGCACGCGCAAAATCCGTACCATGATTTGCGTTTTTTAATCCCTCTTTGGCCAGATGTTTGCTGAACTGCCATCGCGGCCGCGCGCCACTCCGACGTTCGGCCCGGAGGGGTGATCCATGCTGAAGATCCTCATTCTCATCTGCCCGATGGCCGTCGACCACGCCCACTGCAATCGCGACACCGCGATCGACGTCATTCAGTCGATGCGCGTCTCGAGCCCGCAGCAATGCGGCTTCATGGGCCAAGCCATGCTGGCGCCGACCTCGCTCGGACCCGAGCCCGGTAAGCAATATGTCAAGGTCGTCTGCCTGCGCGACCTCGACACCACCGTCGCGCTCGCAAAGCCTTAAGCCGCCGCGCTCGATTTCGGGAGCGCGATGTGCGAGCGCCGCCGCCGCATGACTTGCGGCGACGGCGCGAACGAACGATCCGGACCTTGGTCGCGGATTCGGAGGCCCTACTGCGCGGCCATCTTCTGGATGTTGTCGAGACCCGACTGGTAGATGCCGGCGATCGCCTGCTTGGCCGCGTCGTCCTTGCCCTTGTCGGGCGTGAAGGTGCTCGACCACGTTACCATCGACTCGTCGGCACCCTTCTTTGTGACCTTCAGCGTCGACTTGTAGCCGGTGATCGGCAGCGGGCTCTTCTCGATCTCGTACGTGTACTTCATGGCCGCGGGATCGTTCTTGGTCTGCTTCTCGACGAAGGTGGCCTTGCCGTCCTTGGTCGTCAGCGTGCGCACGCCGTTGTCCTCGGTGCACGTCCCGATCGCCGGGTGCCACTTGTCAATCGAGCAGAACGGCCCGATCATCGCCCACACCTTGTCCGCCGGCGCCTTGACGGTGATTTCCTTCTCGAGCGATGCGGCCGAGGCCGTCAGCGTGCCTGCTGCGAGGACGAGGCCGGCGAGGATCATCTGAGTACGCATAGGTCGTTTTCTCCCTTTGCCCGCTTCGGGGCCTCCTTGGCGCTGTCGCGCTCCGGGCACATGTCGAGCGCACGATCCAATTGTCCAGCCTCCGCCTTCGGACGTTAGTCTAAGATGGCGGCCTTTCCACCAGAGGCGGCACGCCCGCCGGGAGCTGCGATGCGATCTTGTTCACCGACACGGCTCGGCTTGCTCTGGGCGGCGGTCGCCCTCGTCGGCTCGTACGCCGCTCGCGCCGACGACCTCACCATGCTGGCGCATCCACCATCCGTCGCTTCGCCGCACCCGCCGCTGATGGTGCTGCTGCACGGCGCCGGGGCCGACGAGACGGACATGATCGGGCTCTGGAAGCAATTGCCGGCGCAATTTGCGGTGGTGTCGCCACGCGGGCCATTCGGCGGCAGCGGCTGGCGCTGGTACCGCAAGGGCGCGACCCAGGACCACGATCTCGAGCTCAGCCGCAAGATCGTCGACCTCGTAGTGGAGAGCGCGATCAAGCGCTTCGACGCCGATCCGAAACGGGTGTTCATCGGCGGCTTCAGCCAGGGCGGCGTCATGACCTATGAGGTCGCCCTGCACGAGCCCGGCCGCTACCGCGGCGCGGTCGTCATGAGCGGCACGCTGTTCCCCTCCGCCCTGGCCGGCGATCCACCGGGGCCGAACGGCACGCCCTTCTTCGTCGCGCATGGGACCAGCGATCCCGTGATCCCGTTCGGCTCCGCGGCGGCAGCGAAGGCCACGCTGGAGAAGCGCGGGATCGCCGTCACCTTCGAGCCATACCAGGGCATGGCGCACGCGATCTCCGATCCGGAGATGACGGCGGTGAGCGAATGGTTGGACAAGCGGCTCGACGCGCCGAAGTGATCAATCCTGCTAGAACTCCTTGAAGGCAAAGGGCGACAGGCTGCGGGCGGTCTCGTCGACGTCGAGCGGGCGCAGGGCCGGCGGTGCCGCGCGCTGCGGGCAGTTCGGGCGCTCGCACAGCCGGCAGGACACGCCGATCGGGGTGGCCTCCGGGGTCGCGAGGTCGAGCCGGCGGGCGTAGACGAGGCGGTGCGCGTATTTGATCTCGCAGCCCACGGCGAGGGCGAAGCGCGGCGCGATGGCGCCGTGCGGGTTGATGGCGCGCCGCACGGTGCGCGCGATCGAGAACCATTGCGCGCCCTCGGGCAGCTCGACGATCTGCGTGAGGATGCGGCCGGGCTCGGCGAAGGTCGCGTGGATCGACCACAGGCCGCAGGTGCCGCCGGCCTGCGCGAAGGGGAAGCGCCCGGCGGAGAAGCGCTTCGACACGTTGCCGGCGATGTCGACGCGCACCAGGAAGAACGGCACGCCCCGCGCGGTGGGCCGGCCCAGCGTGGTGAGCCGGTGCGCCACCTGCTCGAACGAGGCGCCGAAGCGCGCCGCGAGCACCTCCATGTCGTAGCCGGTGGCCTCCGCCGCCTCGTGGAAGCGGGCGTAGGGCATCATCGCGGCGCCGGCGAAGTAATTGGCGAGCGTCACCCGCAGCAGACGGCGCGCGGTGTCGTCCGTGGGCTCGAGGCGGGCGCAGATCGCGTTGACGAGCTGGCCGTGCTCGGAGATCGCTAGCTGGTAGGCGACCTGGAAGGTGCGGCCGGGCTGGTCCATGATCTCGCAGATCAGCAATTGCCGCCGGTGCAGGTCGTACACCCGGAGACGACCGCCCATGATGTCGACCGGCATCAGCCGCACGCGGATGCCGTGGCGCGCCCTCAGCCGCTCGGCCATGACGTGGAACGGCTCGGGCCCCTCCAGCGCGAGGTCGGACGCGAACCGCTCGGCGAGGTCGTCGAGCTCGGGGAAGTGGTTGCGATTCTCCTGGAGGATGTTGCGCACGCGCTCGATCGGGCCGTCGCCGACCAGCACCTCGGTGCGGTCGGGGTCGGCGCTGGCGAGCACCCGGGCCTCGTTGGCGTCGCGCACGCCGACGTAGGCGGCGTAGAGCTTCTGCATCGCGGCGATCACGGAAGGCGCGTATTCCGCGGCATCGTGCAGCTCGGCGCGCGCGACGGCGATGTCGCGAAACAGCGGGTCGGCCAGGATCTGCTCGACGCCCTCGATCGCGACGTCGGCGTGGCCTTCCATGAACTCGCGCGGATCGACGCCGTAGGCCTCGCTGAGCTTGGCCAGCACCGGCACGGTGATCGGGCGCTGGTTGCGCTCCATGAGGTTGAGATAGCTGGGCGACACCGCGAGTTCGTCGGCCATGCGCGCCTGGGTGAGGCCGCGCTCCCGCCGCAGGCGCTTCAGCCGTGGTCCGGCGAGGATCTTGCGAGCCGCATTGGTCGGCGCAGAGGAAGCCGCGTCAGGCATGTAAATTCGTTTACCTCATTACAAAGACGCTATGTAAATCTTTCACACGATGACCCTATTCCGTCGAGGCTCGGCTTGCGTTCAAGGCCCCGATGATGATTTTACGCCTCATCGCAGGCGCCGCTTCGGAGGGAGATGGCGTGGCGCGTGGTCCGTATTGCTTGCGCATGCGGCAGGACGCGCGCGGTTCTCGCCACCCAGGGAGCACGACAGTGTCGTATCAGGATTTCATTTCGCAATCGAAAGCGCTCATCGACAAGAACGGCGCGTGGAACGGCATCGAGGCCGAGAGCGTCGCCCGCATGCGCCTACAGAATCGCTTCCTGACGGGGCTCGACATCGCTCGCTACACCGCCGGACTCATGCGCCGCGACATGGCCGCCTACGATGCCGACCCGGCCAAGTACACGCAGTCGCTCGGCTGCTGGCACGGCTTCATCGCCCAGCAGAAGATGATCTCGATCAAGAAGCATTTCGGCGGCTCGACCGAGCGCCGCTACATCTACCTTTCGGGATGGATGGTCGCCGCGCTGCGCTCCGAGTTCGGTCCGCTGCCGGACCAGTCGATGCACGAGAAGACCTCCGTGCCGGCGCTGATCAAGGAGATCTACACCTTCCTGCGCCAGGCCGACCAGCGCGAGCTCGGCAACCTGTTCCGCGACCTCGACGCCGCCAAGAAGGCCGGCGACACGGCCAAGGAGCAGAAGGCCCAGAGCGCGATCGACGGCTTCCAGACCCATGTCGTCCCGATCATCGCCGACATCGACGCCGGTTTCGGCAATGCCGAGGCGACCTACCTGCTCGCCAAGCAGATGATCGAGGCCGGTGCCTGCGCCTTGCAGATCGAGAACCAGGTGTCCGACGAGAAGCAGTGCGGCCATCAGGACGGCAAGGTCACCGTCCCGCACGAGGACTTCATCGCCAAGGTGCGCGCCCTGCGCTACGCCTTCCTCGAACTCGGCGTCGAGGACGGCGTGATCGTCACCCGAACCGACTCGCTCGGCGCAGGCCTCACCAAGCAGATCGCCGTCTCCAAGACCCCCGGCGACCTCGGCGACCTCTACAATTCCTACCTCGATTGCGAGGAGGTGACCGCCGACAACACCAAGAATGGCGACGTGATCCTCGTTCGCGACGGCAAGCTGGTGCGTCCGAAGCGTTTGCCCTCGAACCTGTTCCAGTTCACGCCCGGCACCGGCGCGGACCGCTGCGTGCTCGACTCGATCACCTCGCTGCAGAATGGCGCCGACTTGCTGTGGATCGAGACCGAGAAGCCGCATATCGAGCAGATCGCGTCCATGGTCGACCGCATCCGCGAGGTCGTGCCCAATGCCAAGCTCGTGTACAACAACTCGCCGTCGTTCAACTGGACGCTGAACTTCCGCCAGCAGGTGTATGACGCCATGCAGAAAGACGGCAAGGACGTCTCGAAGTACGACCGCGCCGGCCTGATGAACGCGAAATACGACGAGACCGAACTGGCCAAGGTCGCCGACGAGCGCATCCGCACGTTCCAGGCGGATGCCGCCAAGCGCGCCGGCGTGTTCCACCACCTGATCACGCTGCCGACCTACCACACGGCCGCGCTCTCGACCGACAGCCTCGCCAAGGATTATTTCGGTGACGAAGGCATGCTCGGCTACGTGCTCGACGTGCAGCGCCAGGAGATCCGCAACGGCATCGCCTGCGTCAAGCACCAGAACATGGCCGGCTCCGACATCGGCGACGACCACAAGGAGTATTTCGCCGGCGAGGCCGCGCTGAAGGCCGGCGGCACCCACAACACGATGGGTCAGTTCCACCACGAGGAAGACGACAAGTCGACCTCGGTGTCCGACCTCAAGCACAAGCCCGGCCCGACGGCTGTCGCGGCCGAGTAGGCAGCGGTCCCAGGCGTCGCTGTAACACTAAGCCTCGGAGCGCAGCTCCGGGGCTTTTTCGTCTTCGACGAACGCCGGTCAAACCGCTCGATGGTCAGCGGGCGCGTGCCGTCGACGCGTCGTAGCCGCCATTGAAGAACGACAGCACGCCGTTGCGGTCTATGGTCACAGCCCGATTGTGGGTGCCGTTGTTCCGCGGCAGCGGCGAGCCGTCGGTGGCGATCGGGTTGGCGGGGAACGGGTTGGCGGGGGACGGCACGATGCCGACTTCGGCGATAGCGGTCGTAGCGGTTCCGGCGATGGCGGTGGCGAAAATGATTGTGCGGATCATGGCGATTGCTTTCACGTTCAGCGATCACTTTTCGACGATCACTGTTCGATGAACATAGTCACTCTGCGTCTGCTGGCAATGGCGTTTCGATCGAGGCGAGTCGGACACGAGCCGCGTCGAAGGTCCGCCTTCACCTTGCCCCCTGGAGAGACTAGGCAGGGTGGAAGGGTGTGGACGACGCCCGATCGCGGAGGAAGGCGGAGCGGTGTCGATGGTCAGCGACGTGTCGAAGGCGGCGAAGAGCTTCGTGGTGTCGCTGGAGAACCGCAAAGCGCGCGGCTCTGGACACGAGCGTCGCGGCGAGATCCTCGCCGCCGCCCGCGAACTTTTCCTCGAGCTAGGCGTCGAGAGCGTCTCGACGCGGCAGATCGCAGCTCGCGTCGGCATCTCGCAGACCGCGTTCTACAACTATTTTCCGACCAAGGATGACTTGCTCGATCAGTTGATGACCGATGCCTTCGCAAAGCTCGGCGCTGTCCTGACCGAGGCCGCCCACGATGATCCGATCCAATCGGTCAGGGATGCGGGACGCGCCTACATGCGCTTCGGGCTTGAGCATCCCGACGAGTATCGATTGGCTTTTATGCTGCGCGACGGACGCCGCAGCAACGTGGCCGACGGGCTGCCGTTGCGCAGCGCGCTCGGCGAAGCGTGCTTTTCGAGGCTGGAAAGCAAGATCGCGCGGGGCATGCAATCCGGTGTCTTCAAGGGCGATGCCAATTCCAACACGATCGCGCGCTCGGTGCAGGCCTCGTGGCATGGGGTCGTGGCGATGCTGTTGGCCTTCCCGGAGTTCGGCCAGCAACCGTCCGACATCCTGATCGAGACCCATGTCGCCATCGTGATGCGGGGTATCGGCGCCTGACCGCTCGCCCGGACGACTTCGCAGCCGGAAACGAAGCGATCCCGGAACCGACGGTTGGCATGGGCACCGGGACAGCCTCGATCGCGAGGGAAGCCGCCCAACTCTGCCCGCTCACATGATCGGCAGCGCGGTCTCGGCCTTGAGCCCCTCCAGCGCAAAGCGCGACTTGACGCCCTTCAGCGGCGCCAGCGCCACCAGCTTCTTGTAGAAGGCGTCGAAGGCGGCGGTGTCGGGGACGACCACGCGCAGCATGTAATCGACGTCGCCGGCCATGCGGTAGATATCCATGACCTCCTTCATCGCCGTGATGCCGGCGACGAGCTTGTCCTGCGATTCCGCGCTGTGTTCGCCGACCTCGATCGAGACGAAGGCGGTCAAGCCGAGACCAAGCTTCTTCTGGTCGAGCAGCGCCACGCGGCGCCGGATGTAGCCGGTGCGCTCGAGCTTGTGCAGCCGCTTCCAGCACGGCGTCTGCGACAGCCCGACCTTGAAGGCGATCTGGCCGATCGCCATCGAGGCATCGACCTGGACCAGGGCCAGGATGCGCTTGTCGATCGCATCGAGCGGCTTGGCGTCGTCGGACATGATCTCCGGTCTCGTGACGACGCCCTCGCGCCGGGCGAGCAGGAGAATAGAATTCTACCTCGCTGTCAATGTCGGACAGGCGTCACGCATCGAAGGCGAAACGCTTCGCCTGCCGCCCGGCGGCCGCGAGCGCGGCCTCGCCGAACGGGTGACCTGAGGCGCTCAATGCGTCGTGCAACCGTCGGCTGGCGTCGGGCGGCAATTCGAAGCCGCTCGGCCCTGACCCAAGCCCCTGCGCCACCGCCTGCCGCTCGTCCGGCGTGCCGCCGAGCTGCAGCGCCAAGGCGAAGGCCAGCGCCCCGCGCGGCGCGTCGCCCTCGAGCCGCGCCAGCCGATACAAGCCCACGAAGCGGCGCAGCGCGCGCGGCGTCCGCCCCGCGAGCGGCGCGACGGCGGTGACCATCGCGCTCTCGTCGTCGTCGAGCGGCGCGTCCAGCGACGATGTCGACGCGTCGGTCTTGACCGGGCCAGCTGGCGCGACGGCGCGGCCGAGCAGTCGCTCGACCAGCGCGCCGGGCTCTTCGAGCGCGGGAAGGTGCAGCGGCAGGTCGATGCAGCGCTCGACGACGCCCGCGGGCTCGGCGCGTCGGGTGCCGACGGCCACGAGCGTCACCATTCCGGCGCCGGCTCTGCGATGCAGCGCGTCGAGGATCGCGTCGGCACGCTCCGGCGCCACCGCGTCGAGATGGTCGAGCGCCAGCACGATCCGCCGCGGCGCGGCCGGCCCCTGGTCGCGCCCCGTCGCGGTGGCGAGCGCGGCGAACACCGCCTGCGCCGCGCCATCCGTGGACGGTTCGAACGGCGAGGGATCGGCGCGGCCACCGGCGCGGCGTTCCGCCTCCGAGGCCTCGCGCGTCAGCCGCTCGACGTCGCCGTCGAGCGCGTCGACGCGCTTGGTCTGGTGCGCGTAAAGCCCGTCGAGGTCGCGGCGGCGGCCGTCGAGATCGCCTTCGAGCAGCGTGGTGCCGCGGACGATCGGATTGAGAAACGCCGCGGCCCGCCACAGCACTGCGGCGACGCAGAGCACGGCGAGGACGAAGGCGGCCGACCGCGCCGTGGACAGCAGGCCGATGTGCGCCTCCATCCACGTGGCGAGGCCGGCGCCGGCCTGCGGGCCGCCGCGCAGGCTGGCGAGCCAGGAATCCTGCGTCTCGATGGCGATGCCTAAGCCGATGCCGGCCGCCACGAGCAGGATCGCGCCGACGATCAACCTGGTCTGGCCCTTGAACGCGTAGAGCGAGCGCAGCGCCAGCGAGAGCTTGCCGCCTGGCGCGGCGGCGGCGAGCACGAAATCCTTGTAGCTGCGGGTCGCGTCGCCGCCGATGCCGAAGCCGGCGAAGCGCCGCTCGTGCCCGGCGCGGTTGGAGCGGGCGTAGGCGTCGACGGCGCTGCCGGAGGTCTCGTAGAGCACCGTCTCGACGAGCCGGGCACGGCGCGAGCCGGCGTCGTCGAGCGTGCGACGCTCCGAATCGAGGCGGCGGCGCGCCTCGTCGAGTTTGTCGTTGGCGTCGCGCAACGCGGCGTGGGGGTCGCGCGCGCCGTGGCCGATCTCGCGGGCGAGGTCGGGATAGGGGCCACGGAGGCTCGCGTGCAGCCGCGCCGCAAGCGCCGTCGTCGGATCCCCGGACAGTCCGGCGGCGTCGATCGCCACGACGTGGAGGCGCGACACGAAAGGCGGATTCATGGCTTGGTCGGCGGCGCCGGCGAGGGCGCGCACCCGATCGAGGATGCGGCCCAAGGCGAAGCTCTTGCCGCTGCCGGGTGCGCCGAGCACGCCGATCGTCAGCGGCGTGCCGGTGCGACGGTGCAGCGCCAGTTCCGCCAGGCGGCCGAAGGTCGGCTCCAACCCGAGGGTGTCGACCGGCTGCCTGTCCGGGCCGAACAGCGCCGGTGCGGCGGGCGGTGGCGGCGTGACGATGGCCGGAGCCGACGGTGCGTGTTCGACCGGCGGCGCCATGTCCCGCGAAGGCGGCGCCACCGTAGGCTCGGCGCGGCGCCCCGGTGCGATGGAACCGATCAGGTCACGAAAGCCGACGTCCGCCACGGGCACCCCTGTTCTTGTCCGCCGCGCCCTGTCCGCGCGCGGCAGCGCAGCAAAGGCACCGTGAATGTGACGAGCGAAAGACCCTCGTCGCCACGCGAGCGACCCCGTCGCGTCGCCCCACGCCGCGTTTTCCGCTAGCCTCGCGCCGACCCGGAGCACCGCCTGATTCCCGCCCCCATCCGCATCCTCGGCATCGATCCCGGCCTGCGCACCACCGGCTGGGGGCTGATCGAGGCCGCCGGCACGCGGCTCTCGTTCGTCGCCTGCGGTGCGGTGAAGTCGGACGGCGGCGACACGCTGGCGCAGCGGCTGCGCACGCTCCACGACGGCCTCGCCACCGTGATCGCGGCGCATCGCCCGCACGAGGCGGCCGTGGAGGAGACCTTCGTCAACCGCGACCCGCAATCGGCGCTGAAGCTGGGGCAGGCCCGCGGCATCGCGCTGGTGGTGCCGGCGCTGGCCGGGCTGAGCGTGGCGGAATATTCCGCGCTGCTCATCAAGAAGACCGTCACCGGAGCCGGCCATGCCGAGAAGAGCCAGGTTCAAATGATGGTGAGGATCCTGCTGCCGCGCTGCGACTTCGGCACGGCGGACGCCGCCGACGCCCTGGCCGTGGCGATCACCCACGCCCAGCACCGCGGCGCCCTGCGGCGCCTGGCGGAGCTCACGATGCCCGGCGGCGCCATCGGGAGGCGGCCATGATCGGCAAGCTGCGCGGCATCATCGATTCCTACTCCGGCGACTCGATCGTGCTCGACGTCGGTGGCGTCGGCTATCTCGTGGCCTGCTCGACGCGCACGCTGCAGGCCTTGCCCCGCCCCGGCGAGGCCGCGTCGCTCTCGATCGAGACGCACGTGCGCGAGGATGCGATCAAGCTCTACGGCTTCCGCTCCGATGGCGAGCGCGACTGGTTCCGCCTGCTGCAGGGCGTGCAGGGCGTCGGAGCCAAGGTGGCGCTGGCGATCCTCGGCGTCGGCACCGTCGACGAGCTGGCCTCGGCATTCGCCTTGCAGGACAAGGCCTATATCGCGCGCGCCTCCGGCGTCGGCCCCCGGCTCGCCGCCCGCCTCGCCGCCGAACTCAAGGACAAGATGCCGGCCCTGGGCAGCGTCGATCCCGCCGTCGCCCGGCTGGCGGGCGAGGAACCGGCGCGCGGCACGCCGCCGGCCGTGCACGACGCGATCTCGGCCCTGGTCAACCTCGGCTACGCCCGCCCCCAGGCCGCCGCCGCCGTCGCCACCGCGGTGAAGGGTCTGGGCGCCGAGGCCGAGGCACCGGCGCTAATCCGGCGCGGGCTGAAGGAGCTGGCAGCGGGGTAGCTCCGGAGGGCCGAACGACGGCGGCCAATGGCGTGTCGCCGAACGGCCACCCGAAGACTGGCCATGTCACGGTACGCGTCGGTGGCAGGCTTTCTTGTCAGGGAACCGCGACATCGGCCCTGGTTTTTGTCGCGGTACGCTGACATTGGCAGGCCGACATGTCAGGGCTCGCGACATCGCGTTTCGCGAGGCGGCCGAAGCGAGGCGCTGCTGAGCACCCCGACGATCGGTCGACAGACCGACACACCCTTCGGCCGGGGTCAAGGCGCCTTGCCGTTTTCGGAGCGGCCGCCGACATTCGGGGTCGAAACCGAGACCAGAGGACCAGATCATGACCAAGAGCCTTCCCCTCGAGGACACCGCCCGCCGTCCCGGACGCGGCCGAATCTACGCCTCCATCACGGACACGATCGGCGACACGCCGTTGGTGCGCCTCGACCGGATCGCCAAGGAGAAGGGCGTCGGCGCCACGCTGCTGGCCAAGCTCGAGTTCTTCAATCCGACCTCTTCGGTGAAGGACCGCATCGGCGTCGCGATGATCGACGCCATGGAGCGCGAGGGCCGGATCAAGCCGGGCGAGACGATGATCGTCGAACCGACGTCGGGCAACACTGGCATCGGGCTCGCCTTCGTGGCGGCGGCGCGCGGCTACAAGCTGACGCTGGTGATGCCGGAAAGCATGTCGATCGAGCGGCGCAAGATGCTGCTGCTGCTCGGGGCCGAGCTGGTGCTGACCCCGGCGCCCAAGGGCATGAACGGGGCCATCGCCAAGGCCCACGAGATCGTCGATGCGACGCCCGGCGCGGTGATGGCGCAGCAGTTCGAGAACCCGGCCAACCCCGAGATCCACGCCCGCACCACGGCGGAGGAGATCTGGACCGACACCGGCGGCGAGATCGACGGGTTCGTCGCCGGAGTCGGCACCGGCGGCACCATCACCGGTGTCGGCGAGACCCTGAAGCCGAGGCGCCCCTCGCTGCACGTCGTCGCCGTCGAGCCCGAGGATTCGCCAGTGCTGGCGGGCGGCAAGCCCGGCCTGCACAAGATCCAGGGGCTCGGCGCCGGCTTCGTCCCGCCGATCCTCGATCGCGACGTCATCGACGAGGTGATCGCGGTCGGCAACCAGACCTCGTTCGATTATGCCCGGATGCTGGCGCGGCTTGAAGGCATTCCCGGCGGCATCTCGTCGGGCGCAGCCGTCGCCGCCGCCGTCGAACTCGGAAAGCGACCGGAATTCAAGGGTAAGACGATCGTGTTGATCATACCCTCGTTCGCCGAACGCTACCTCTCGACAGCCCTCTTCGATGGGTTATGATGCGAGGAACCCGGGTGGGGACGTGGCGTTCGAGTTCTTGACACAAGGCTGACATCAATCGCGAGGGCTGGAACGTGGAGATGCATTTCGTTGCACTGGTCGGCACCATGATCGCGGTGGGTGCCGCTGTTTCGGCTTTCGTCGCGCAGCGTGGCGACGCGGCGTTGGTGCCCGTGCGGATCAAGCGCCGCCGCGGCTGAATCGCCGTAGCTTCGACGTTGAATGGGGGCGTCGAGCGTTGGCTCGGCGCCTTTTTCGTGGAGGAACCGTCGCTTGACCGGTGCCGGTGCCGGGTGCCATGAGCGCGCCGGCTGCACCGCCACCGAGGACAATCATGACCCAGGCACGCTACGACCTTCTCGGCCTGGGGAACGCCATCGTCGATATCATCTCGCAGGTGCCCGACGGCTTCCTGATGGAGCACCGGATGGCCAAGGGCGCCATGACGCTCATCGACGAGGCGCCGGCGCAGATGCTGCTGGACGCGATGGGCTCCACCGCGACCGTCGCTGGCGGATCCGCCGCCAACACCGTGATCGGTGCGGCCAGCTTCGGCTGTTCGGCCTCGTTCATCGGTCGCGTCAAGAACGACAAGCTCGGTGACCTTTTCGCGGATGGCGTGAAGGCGGCCGGCGTCGATTTTCCTGTCTCGCATGCCGTCGACGGCCCGACCACCGGCCGCTGCTTCATCCTGGTGACGCCCGACGGCCAGCGCACAATGAACACCTATCTCGGTGCGTGCCAGGACCTCTCGGAAGACGATGTCGAGCCGGCCACGGTCGAGGCCTCGAAGGTCGTCTATCTCGAGGGCTACCTCTGGGATCCGCCGGGCGCCAAGGCCGCCTTCCTCAAGGCGGCGCGCATCGCGCATGCCTCCGGCAACCAGGTGGCGCTCAGCCTCTCCGACGCCTTCTGCGTCGGACGCTACCGCGACGAGTTCCTCGGCCTGATCCGCGACGGCACCGTCGACGTGCTCTTCGCCAACGAGGCGGAGGTCGCGAGCCTCTACGAGACGAGCTTCGAAGCCGCGCTCGCCGCGTTGCGCAAGGAGCGCGTGTTGGCGGCGGTAACGCGGGCGGAGAAAGGCTGCATCGTCGTGGCGGCGGGAGCGACGATCGAGGTGCCTGCCGCGCCTGTCGCGCAGGTTCTCGACACGACCGGCGCAGGCGACCTCTTCGCGGCCGGCTTCGTCGCCGGACTGGTGCGCGGTCTCGACCACACGACCTGCGCCAAGCTCGGCGGGCTGGCGGCGGCCGAAATCATCCAGCATCTCGGCGCGCGACCGAAGGTCGATCTGAGGCAGCTGGCTCAGGACAACGGCATCGCGCTCTGATCGAGGGGTGCGCGCCCGAGATCAGCGGTGGCGCCCGTGATCCTCGAGGTAGAGCGAAGCGACCTGGCGGTCCGAGTCCGTCGCCGCACCCATCGCCCGGCTGTAGAGGTCGACGATCCAGGCGTCGTGCGTCTTGTCGGTGACGCCGTCCTTGGCGAGCGACAACCACATCAGGCCCTTGGCACGCTGCGGCGCCACGCCTTCGTAGCCGTTGAACAGCATCTGCCCCAGCAGCGCCTGCGACTGGATGTGTCCCTTGTCGGCCGCGAGGTACAGCCAGCGCGCCGCCTGGCGCGGGTCCTTCGCCACGCCGGAACCATCGAGATACATGCGCGCCATGTCGTATTGCGCGGTGGAATCGCCGAAATTGACGGCGGCGAAATGGAAGATCTCGAGCGCTCGCTCGGGATTGGCTCCGATCCGCGTGTTGGCGATGCCATTGAGATTGTAGACGCCCAGCGCGACGAAGGCGCTGGAAATGAAAGGCGTCTCGCGCGGGTCGGAATCGTCCTCGTCGAAATTGTCGACGATCTGCGAGAAATAATCGAAGGCCTTGGCATCGTCGTGGGGCACGCCGTCGCCGGCGGCGTACATCTTGCCGAGCTTCCACTGCGCCAGCGACTCGCCACCCTCGGCGGCGTATTCCAGCGCGGCGACCGCGGTGCGGGCGTGGCCGGCGCGGACGCCTTCCAGTCCGGCCCGCAAGGCCGCCTTGGGGTTCTTGAAGATCGGCAGCGGCGAATGGCTATCGCTCGACGACGTCGAGGCCCCGTCGAACGCGCGCGCCGGCAGGCTCGCGCCCGCGAGACCCAGCACGGCGACAAGCGCGACGGCAGGCGTGAAGCGACTACACGTCGGCATAGACATGGGTCTCGCCTCTGGCGCCGGGATGGGTGACGGCACCATCGACCGCCGGCCCGACGGTCTGGGCGTAGCGCCAGAGCGCGCCCGAACCGAAATCATGCGAGCGCGGCTGCCATGCCTTGCGTCGCTCGGCGAGCTCGGCCTCGTCGACGTGGAGGTCGAGCGTGCCGGCCACCGCGTCGAGCGTGATGAGATCGCCATCCCTGACCAGCGCGATCGGGCCACCCACGGCTGCCTCCGGCCCGACATGGCCGACGCAGAAGCCGCGGGTTGCACCCGAGAAGCGCCCGTCGGTGATCAGCGCGACCTTGTCGCCCACGCCCTGGCCGTAGAGCGCCGCCGTGGTCGACAGCATCTCGCGCATGCCGGGACCGCCCTTGGGGCCCTCGTAGCGGATCACGAAGACGCAGCCTTCCTCGTACTTGCGCAGCCGGACCGCCTCGAAGCAGTCCTCCTCGCAATCGAAGCAGAGCGCGGGGCCCGTGAAGGTCAGCTGCGATTTGGGCATGCCGGCGACCTTCACGATCGCGCCTTCGGGCGCCAGCGTGCCGCGCAGGCCAACGACGCCGCCGGTCACCGTGATCGGCTTGTCGGCCGGGTACACGACGTCCTGATCGGGATTCCATTTCACCTTGGCCATATTCTCGGCGATGGTGCGGCCGGTTACGGTCATGCAGTCGCCGTGCATGAAGCCGTTGTCGAGCAACGTCTTCATGAGGATCGGGACGCCGCCCGCCTCGAACATGTCCTTGGCGACGTACTTTCCGCCCGGCTTCAGATCGGCGATGTAGGGCGTCTTCTTGAAGATCTCGGCGACGTCGAAGAGGTCGAACTTGATGCCG
>CAXTVT010000010.1:24653-61145 GCA_964247745.1 uncultured Beijerinckiaceae bacterium | reverse complement strand
TGTGAAATGCAGGGTGAAACGAGGTCGTTCGGCCAGCCATGCGCGGACCTTCGGAGGCCGAGCGGCAGCATCGGCTGGCGGCGTTCGAGCGCTGGATTTGCGTCTTCTCATCGACGCAAAGGACGTGGGCATAGTCGGGCGGGTCGAGGTAGAGCCCGGCCCCGGACTTGATCCGGAGTGTCACGCACCTTGTCGACGAACAGCGGATCGCTCGACAGCCGGAAGGTCTTGGAGCGGTGGGGCTTGACGTTGAAGAGCGTCAGCATGCGCGCGACCGTGCTCTTGGAAAGCCCGCTGTGCGAGGCCGACTGCGATCGTCCAAGGCGCTCGAGCTCTTCGCGCTCGATGTCGCTGAGCGTGAGGACCTCTTCCTGCGGTCGACCGATGCGCGCCATGATCCGCCCTCCTGGCGAATCATGGCTCTGTTAAACGCCTACGTAAAGAGACTTGCGGGACAGCACACGAGACTATGCCATCTTCACCACCGATCCAGACGGCACGACTGACGGCTTTCGGCCAGATTCAGTCGTTCACGTCCTTGCTCCGCTCGATTGGCGCGAGCGCGGCAGCGAGCTGCGCGCCAATCAGATCGGTGGCGCGTCGGAGCGGATCGGCATCGAGGTGAGCGTACCTCGCAGTGGTCGCCGGCTGCGAGTGACCGAGGAGCTTCCCGACGATCGGCAACCCGAGGCTCGCTCCGGCGCCGATCGACGCGAAGGTATGCCGAAGATCATGCAGTCGGACGCCTTCCAGATCGGCATGCCGCTGGATTGCAAGCCAGGGCTTCTTCAGGTCGGACCGCGGTTGATCCGTGACAGCGCCCGGGATGATGAATGGCCCGGACCGGCGTGCGGAGCGGAGTAGGGCGACGGTCAGCACGCTCAGGACGATCGTCTTCCGCCCCGTCTTGCTATCGGGCAGCAGAATGAGCCCCCGTTCCAAGTCGACGTGTCGCCATTCGAGATGCAAAATCTCGCGAAGTCGCGCACCCGTGAAGAGGAGCAGTCGGAAGGCCAGCGTCACCTCCGAAGATAGCAAGGTCCGCCGCAACGACTGCGCGGGCAGGTGCTTGCTGGGCGGCTTGGCGGGATCAGACTTCCACGGCAGTCCGACCGTTTCAGCAAGCCGCAGTGCCTCGCCGAGGCGAGCGAGTTCTTCGGTGGAGAGATAACGCTCCCGCGACATCTCGCGGAAGCGTTCGAGACCGAGGGCGGGGTTGGTGCCCCGCAGGACGAGACCACGCTTGGCTGCAAAGCCATACATGCTGCCGACGATCGCGAGGAGCCGATTGGCCTGATAGGGCCGATCGCGAAGGCCAACGTGAACCTGCGCGATCTCGCCCGCTGTAACGCTCTCGGCCGCTCGCTTGCCAAGACGTGGAACGAGGTAGGTCTTGAGGATGGCTTCGTAGTTGCCCGCCGTGCCGCTCTTGCGCTTGGCTTTCGCGTGTTCCTCGATGAACACTTCGACGAGCGAAGCCACAGTGATCCCCTCTGCAGTGCGGATCTGCTCACGTGCAGGATCACGACCCGCCGCCACGGCGCCGAGCAGAGTCTTTGCGCGGGCACGTGCCTCGTCCGGGGTCAGCGGACCATGGCGACCGAGAACGACGAAACGCCGTGGTGCGCTCGGCCCCATTCCCCGCGGACGATAGCGAACGATATACGTTTTGGTGCCACTCGGTGCGACCCGCACCCCGAAGCCTTTCAGCTCGCTATCCCAAACAAAATAGCGGCTAGCTGTCGGAGTAGCAGTGTCCACGACACGTTTGGTGAGCTTCAACGGGCTTCTGGGCAAAGGCATGTACGGGTGACCAGCTGGTGGCCAAAAAGACGGGATAGCCGAGGATACCTCGGGACCGATAGGGATGCCATTCCTATTGGCTGCAGTGGCTTAAGGACTGTCCGGGATAAGGAAGGACATGCAAGGACACGGGGTCCCTATAATTCGTAATGAGGGGGTCGGGGGTTCGATTCCCTCTTGCGGCACCATGGTCTCCGCGCCCTGTTCGTCGATTTCGCGTCGCGCCGTCGGCGGGACCGAAGGCCTCGACCTTGGCCGCGACGCGGCGTATGTCGGCCGCGCATCCGAGACGAGGTCATGACCGCCACCACCGACACGCCCGTTCGACCCCGGCCGCACGCCGGGATCCTCGCCGCCGATCCCTACGTGCCGGGCAAGAGCAAGGCGCCGGGCTTCGCCGGGCCGGTCCACAAGCTGTCCTCCAACGAGACGCCGCTGGGGGCCTCGCCTCGCGCGATCGAGGCTTTCCGCGCGGCGGTGGACGCGCTGCCGGCCTATCCCGACGGCACGGCGACGCCCCTGCGCGAGGCGCTCGGCCGCCGTCACGGGCTCGATCCCGCGCGCATCGTCTGCGGCGCCGGCTCGGACGAGCTGCTCTACATGCTGGCCAACATCTACTGCGAACCGGGCGACGAGGGCATCTACACCGAGCACGGGTTCCTGCTCTATCGCACCGCGCTGCTCGCCGCGGAGGCGGTGCCGGTGATCGTGCCCGAGCGCGACGTCCGCGTCGACGTCGAGGCGATCCTCGCCGCCGTCACCGGGCGCACCAAGATCGTCTACATCGCCAATCCCAACAACCCGACCGGCACCTACGTCGGCCGCGAGGCCGTGCGTCGGCTCGCCGACGGGCTGCCGCCGCACGTGCTGCTGGTGCTCGACGCCGCCTACGCCGAATACGCCGGCGACGCCGATTACGACGACGGCTTCGCCTTCGTGCACGAGCGCGAGAATGTCGTCGTCACCCGCACCTTCTCGAAGATCTACGGACTGGCGAGCCTGAGGCTCGGCTGGTGCTACGCGCCGGCCGCGATCGTCGAGGCGATCAACCGGGTGCGCAGCCCCTTCAACGTCAACGATCCGGCGATGCGCGCCGGCGTCGCGGCGGTGGAAGACCAGCCGCACATCGACTCCGCGATCGCGCACAACGCGCATTGGCGCTCGGTGCTGACGCGCGACATCCGCGCGCTCGGCTTCCCGGTGACGGAGAGCGCGGCCAACTTCGTGCTGATCCATCTGGCGTCGCCCGAGGAGGCGGCGGCGGCCGACGCGTTCCTCACCGCGCGCGGCCTGATCCTGCGGATGGTCGGCGCCTACAAGCTGCCGTCGTGCCTGCGGCTGTCGGTGGGGAGCGAGGTGGCGAACAGGCTGGTGATCGAGGCCTTCGCGGCGTTCGCGAAGGCGCGCGGATGAGTCCTTGGCCCCGTCTTGCGAAAGGCCCCGTCTCCTGGGCTTCGCCGAGGCTCGCGCGTGCCTGACACTCTCGGTGCCCCTCTGCCCGCGCCGCTCTTCCCCAAGATCGCGATCGTCGGCCTCGGCCTGATCGGCGCCTCGCTGTGCCGCGCGGCGCGGCGGCAGGGCGTCGCCGACACGGTGGTCGGCGCCGATGTCGACGCGGCCGTGCGCGCGCGCGCTCGCGAGATCGGCCTGGCCGACACCATCGCCGAGACGGTCGAAGCCGCCGTCGCCGGCGCCGGCCTCGTCATCCTCTGCACGCCCGTCGGCGCGATGGGCGAGGTGGCGGCGGCCATCGCCCCGCACCTCGCGCCGGGCGCCATCGTCTCCGACGTAGGCTCGACCAAGGTCTCGGTGATCGAGGCCGTGCGCCCGCACCTGCCGCCTCACGCCCATCTCGTACCGGCGCACCCGGTGGCCGGGACGGAATATTCCGGCCCCGATGCCGGCTTCGCCACGCTGTTCCTGAACCGCTGGGCCATCCTGACGCCGCCGGAGGACACCGAGGCCCGTGCGGTCGGCGCGGCGGTCGCGTTCTGGGAGGCGATCGGCGCCAACGTCGAGGTGATGAGCGCCGCCCACCACGACCTCGTGCTGGCGATCACCAGCCACGTGCCGCACCTCATCGCCTACAACATCGTGCGCACGGCCTCCGACCTCGAGCGCGTGACCGAGGCCGAGGTGATGAAGTTCTCCGCCGGCGGCTTCCGCGACTTCACCCGCATCGCCGCCTCCGACCCGACGATGTGGCGCGACGTCTTCCTCAACAACCGCGACGCGGTGCTCGAGGTGCTGGGACGCTTCAACGAGGACCTGTCCTCGCTCGCCCGCATGGTGCGCGACGGCAACGGCGAGGGATTGTTCGAGCTTTTCACCCGCACCCGCGCGATCCGCCGCGGCATCATCGCCCAGGGCCAGGAGACCGCCGCGGCCGACTTCGGGCGCGGCGCATCGGAGCGGCGCGCGTAGGCGGAGAGCGGAGCGGCGTCTCCGCCCCGCCTTCGGCGACGTCCACTTGATCGAGGTCGACGATCCCGCTCGTCTCGCCGTCTTGATCGGGCGGGAAGGGACGAAGGCGGTCTGCACCTCAAAATCGCGTGGTGGTCAGCAGCAGGCTCGATTCCGTCGCCACCACGCCGGTCACGGCGCGGATCGCGTCGAGCGCGGAGCTGAACTCGGCGAGGTCCGGCGCGTCCAGCTCGGCCACGAGATCCCAGCGGCCGTTGGTGCTGTGGACCGCCCGGATCGCCGGCACGGCGCGCAACGCGGCCACGACGGCCGCCATGCGTCCGCCCTCGATCTGGACCGTGGTCATCGCGCGCACCCGCCCGGCATCGTCGCTGTCGCCGAGACGGATCGTGTAGCCGAGCAGCGTGCCCGCGGCCTGCAGGCGGTCGAGCCGGTTCTGCACCGTGCCGCGCGACACCTTGAGCTGCTTGGCCAGCACCGCGGTGGGCGTGCGGGCATTGTCGCGCAACAGCGCGACGAGGCGGCGATCGAGATCGTCCATGGCGAAACGTCAGCGCCTCCTGCCGATCTGCCGGCTTCTAACGCGTTTTCACGCGATCCGCTGCCTTTTCGCTCACACACAGGGAGGGCATGTTGAGCGATCACGAGGGGATTTCGATGAGCGCGCCCAGCTTCCTGATGGTCGATCCGCGGCACTACGAGGTCGCCTACGCGATCAATCCGTGGATGTCGCCGGCCGCCTGGAGCGCCGACGGCGCGGCGCTGCAGGGCGCCGCCTGGATGGCCTCGGCCAAGCTCGCCAACGCGTTGCGCCACGCCGGTGCGCGCGTCGAGACGATGGAGGGCGCGCCCGGGGCGCCCGACCTGGTGTTCCCGGCCAACGCCGCCGTGGTGCTCGACCGCCGCGCCATCCTCGCGCGCTTTTCCCATCCCGAGCGGCAGGTCGAGGAGCCGCTGTTCCGGGCGGCGTTCGACGCGTTGAGGGAGCGCGGCCTGCTCGACGAGGTCGCCACGCTGCCGCGGGGCTGCGTCCACGAAGGCGCGGGCGACTTCCTCTACGACGCCTCGCGCGACCTGTTCTGGGCCGGTCACGGCCAGCGCTCGAACCGCGCCGGGACCGATGCCGTGGCGGCCTTCTTCGGCCGCGAGACGGTGCGGCTCGAGCTCACGACACCGAAGTTCTACCACCTCGACACCTGCTTCTGCCCGCTCCCCGGCGGCGAGATCCTGTACTATCCGCCGGCATTCACGCCCGAGGCGCTGCGGGCCATCGAGGTGCGTGTGGAGCCGGCGCAGCGCCTGATCGCCGAAGACGAGGACGCGGCCCGGTTCTGCGTCAACGCCGTCGCCTTCGGCCGCGAGATCGTGATGGCGCGCGCCGCCGACCGGCTGCGCGCGAGGCTGGCGGAGCGCGGCTACCGCCTGCACGAGGTCGATCTCGCGCCGTTCATCCTCTCGGGCGGCGGGGCCTATTGCATGACGCTGCGGCTCGATCGCGCCGGCGTCGGCGCCGCGTCCGAGACGCGGCCGGCCCCGGCGGAGGCGGCGGCGTGAGCAATCGGTTCGCGCATCCCGCGATTCCGCGGGCGACGGCGGATTACGTCGCGCTGGAGCGCGAGCACGGCGCCGACAATTACAAGCCGCTCGACGTGGTGCTCACCCGCGGCGAGGGCGCCTACGTCTGGGACGTCGAGGGCAAGCGCTACCTCGATTGCCTCAGTGCCTATTCCGCGGTGAACCAGGGCCATTGCCATCCCCGCATCCTGGCGGCGCTGACCGCGCAGGCCTCGCGCCTCACGCTGACGTCGCGCGCCTTCCGCAACGACCAGCTCGCGCCGTTCCTGGCCGAGCTCTGCGCGTTGACCCGCTCGCACAAGGCGCTGCTGATGAACTCCGGCGCCGAGGCGGTGGAGACCGCGCTCAAGGTGGCGCGCAAATGGGGCTACCAGGTCAAAGGCGTGCCGGCGAATCGCGCCGAGATCATCGTCTGTTCGGAGAACTTCCACGGCCGCACCATCGCGGTGGTCGGCTTCTCCAGCGATCCAGGCTCGCGCGAGAACTTCGGTCCGTTCGCGCCGGGATTCGTCACCGTGCCGTTCGGCGATGCCGCGGCGTTGGCGCGCGCGATCACGCCGAACACCGTGGCGGTCTTGGCCGAGCCGATCCAGGGCGAGGCCGGCGTGGTGATTCCACCCGCGGGCTATCTGCGGCGGATGCGCGAGCTGTGCAGCGCCAACAACGTGCTCATGATGCTGGACGAGATCCAGACCGGGCTCGGCCGCACCGGCAGGCTGCTTGCCGAGGAGCACGAGGGCGTGGAGGCCGACGTCACGCTGATCGGCAAGGCGCTGGGCGGCGGGTTCTACCCGGTGTCCGCCATGCTGGCGGACCGCGAGGTGCTCGGCGTGCTGAAGCCCGGCGAGCACGGCTCGACCTTCGGGGGCAACCCGCTGGCCTGCGCGGTGGCGCGGGAGGCGCTGCGCGTGCTGATCGAGGAAAGGCTTGTCGAGAACTCGGCGCTGATCGGGAGCCGGCTGCTGGCGTCGCTCCGCGAGCTGGTCGGAGACCGCGTCGAGGACGTGCGCGGGCGCGGCCTGATGATCGCGGTGGAGCTGCACCACGATTCGGGCGGCGCGCGGCGCGTCTGCCAGGCTTTGGCGGCGCGCGGGCTGCTCGCCAAGGAGACCCACGAGCACACCATCCGCATCGCGCCGCCGCTGATCATCGGCGCGGAGGAAGCGGACTGGATCGCGGAGCAGTTCGCGGGCGCGCTGGCGTAGGGCATCTAAGAAAGAGCAGTGTCATCCGGCGCGGGCTCCTCCCTTCTCCCGCGAGGGGAGAAGGGCTTTGCCGTCTTGGCGCAGACCGCAGGCGAAACTCTCCGGCCTGACGTCAGTTGCGGCTGTCGTTTCCATCGGCCGGTCCGCCGGAGGCGTCGCCGCAGCGGCTGGCTCCTGTGCCGAAGGACACGCCGCCGCAGCGGCCGTTGGCGGCGATGCCGTCGCCGCCGGGCTGGTCGCGGGTCGGGATCTGGCCGGCGACCCGTGGCACTTCGGTGCTCGGCGCGACGCCTTGGGCGTACGCGAGGCCGCCGGTGCCGACCATCATGGCGGCGGACAACGCGACGGACGTGAGGGAAAGCTTGATCATGGCAACCTCCTGCAATGGGCCACCAAGCTGCGCCCGCCGCAGGCAACCTTCAAATAAAATGATCTTTAGATTGCGGCTGGTCAAACAGAAACAGGACGTGAGGCCGGATCGGCACCCTGGTTTCCTTATAGGGCATCACGACCGGGGTTCTTAAAAGAGGTTTTAGCGGGCTCTTCGTCGCGGCGAGGAACGTCGGATACGGGTGGCGGTTTCGCGAATGAAGAGCGCCGCGCTCTCGGCAGACGCCGATGGTCGAGCGCGAGAGGTCGTCGCATGAAGAGCTTTGTTCTGCTCGCACCGGTTGCATTGTGCCTGGCTGCCGCGCCAGCCGCTGCTACCCCATGGCGTCACCATCATCATCATGCGGCAACGGCTGTGGCGCGCGCTCCGGTGCAGAGCCAGGAGCCTTACGCGGGCCTCAACCGCAACCCCTATGCGGGCTACACGGGGCCTGGCAGCGCCGTCTTGAATGCCACGGTGCAGTCGGAGCGGGACCCCGGCGTGACGCTGGAATTGGCGCCCGATGCCAAGGAGACCGCGACGGGAGGGCCGGTCGGTGGGCCTCCCGGCTACGACGGATCGTAACCGGCAAGCAAAAGCCGCGAAGCACAGGCTTCGCGGCTTTTCATGTCGCAGCGTGGAGACCGGCTGGTCTTACTGGAAGGGGTAGTATCGGAACGAGGTCAGGATCGTGTTGTCGTTGGCGCGAGCGGCGACCATTGGCGCGGCAGCGGTTGCGATGCCGTTGGCGTTGGCGGTGCCGCTGAATAGGAAGCGCTCGGTGTAGGAGTACTGCACGCCAACGCGAACCTCACCGAACGAGCCTTTGTAGAGCTTGTCCCACATGCCGCCGGTGAACTGGATCACGCGGTGCGTAGCGCCCTGACAGGTTCCGCCTTCCTGAGAGCAGCCGGAGTTGTTGACGCCGCCCGTCGCACCGTAGCCAATGGTCGTTCCGCCGACCGACGAGAAGGTGCGATTGACCTGCTCGAAGCCGGCGAAACCGTACACGTCGATCGAAGGGGTGATGTGGGCGATCACGCCGGCCAAGGCGCTGGCGGCGCCGACGGCGTGCAGCCGACCGTCAGCCTCGATCGTGGCGTCAGGCAATGCGTTCGTGGAGGCGTAGCGTCCGAGACCACGACCGACAAGACCCTGAGCCTGGAAGTCGAGGCGCTTTGGCAGGATTGGAGCAATGAAGCCGGCACCGATGCCGTAACCTGTCGTGTCGTGGTTCGACGAGGTGACGAAGCCACCGGGACTCGTTGCCGTCGTCGGTAACGCCACTCCAACATTCGTGTTGTTGTAGATGTCGCGATAGATGCCGGTCACTTCGAGATGAATATCGCGATCACCCAGCCGCGCCTCGTAGGCCGCCTTCGCGAGTACGTCGGGAATCTTGTTGAAGGCCAGGTTCTCGTTGAGGCCGCCCTGCCCAAGGTTCGGCGCGCCGGTCGCCGATTGGCAGGTCGCGACCTGATTGACGCCACCCAAAACGTTGGTGCTGTTGGCCGTCACGCCGCCACCCGCGGCGAGAGTGTTGCTGACAGTCGTACCACAACCGTTGATGTTGGCGGTGGCGCCCTGCTCCAAGCTGACGGCGAGCCAGAGCTTCTTGTTGAAGTCCTTTGTCAAACGGATCTGCGGGAGACGGGCGTATTCGAAGCCCGGGATGTACGCCGGATCGATCTGCGGCGGCGTCACTTCGTTACGCGGCGTGATGCCCTTCGAGTTCAGCGTCACCAGCGACCATTCCTGGCCGGCCAGCACGTGCATGCCGTATTCGTTATTGTCCAAGGTCGCGTAGAGATGACGGATGCGCGGCACGTAGCTGTCGGTCTGGTTGAAGTTCGACGTGGTCCCGGCGCCGAGGAAGTCGAGCTCGGCGTAGCCGGACACGAGGTAGTTCGGGGTGATCGGCGCCTCGATCAGCAAGGCGGGGCGGGACTGGCGCGCCTCGAAGCGGCTTTCGCCGACATGGGCGAGAACGCTGTTGTTGGTCGGGATCGAGCCGAAGGCGCTCGTCAGGCCGGCACCTTCCGCCCGCGTGCGGCTCGCCGATTCCATCGCGAAGAAGCCGCCGGGGGTGATGGTGAGCGCGCCGTATTGCATCTTCTTGTCGGCGGTGACGAACACCGGGGTCGCGCCCGGCGGGATCACGCCACCGGCAAAGGCCGGAGCGCTCGGCGGCGGCAGGACGTACGGTCCCGGCCGGGCCACGCGGACCGCCTTGCGGGTCTCGGCGCGGTTCTGCGAGATCGCGCCCTTCATCGCATGGATCTGAGCCTTGAGCTCGGCGATTTCCTTGGCGAGCTCGGCGTTGGAGGTCTCGGCATGCAGCGCCGTGGCCGACACCGATAGCATGAGCGTGGCGGCGAAGCCTGCCGTGAAAGTGCGGATGCGGTTTGGATTGCGAGCCACTGTATCCCCCAGAAAACGTCAGGCGACTGCCCCCAGTCGCTGCCATCTCCTTCGCTATAGCGCCACAGCGACGCCAGGGGGATGACATAATCGCCTCACCGCGAGGGAACCCACTCCGGAACTTAAAAGAGAATTTACCTAACCCAAGCTGTATTTCTACGTTGAAACAACAGGTTGCGGGATTGCGCAGCCGATCGCAGACGATCGTGCGCGATCGTGTGCTTCGATCATCATCTGGTTGCGTGGCAGCAAAGCCACAGTCATCCCACCTTCTTGTCACAAGCTCGTCGTATCAGCGTCAAACGTCCGGGCGAGCGACGGGCATCCGCCAGGCTAACCGAGCATCGTGGCCTTGGCCCACCAGCCCGGATGGACCTGGGCGATGGCCTGCTTGGCGCGGGCGACCGCGCGGCAATCGGTGAACAGGCCGAAGCAGGTGGCGCCGGAGCCGGACATGCGGGCGAGCCGGCAGCCGCGCGCGGCGCCGAGCACGGCGAGCACGTCGGAGACGATCGGCGCCAGCACGCAGGCGGCGTCCTCCATGTCGTTGCGTCCGCGCTTGAGCGCGGCGAACATCGCGTCGGCCGTCTCGCCGCCCGCGATCGCCGCGTGGGCCGAGGCTGTGTTGGACCAGCCGGGCTCGAGGCCCATGCGCGCGAACACCGACTTGGTCTCGAGCGGGACGCCGGGGTTGACCACGAGAGCCGGCAGCGGCGGCAGGTCGAGCACCGGTCCGAGCCTGTCGCCGACGCCCCGCATCATCCGGGCCTTGGCGGCGAGGCAGACCGGGATGTCGGCACCCGTGACCGCTGCGGCCTCGATCACGCGCGGATCGTCGGTCGCGATCCCGTTGGCGCGCGCGAGCAGCCGCAACGCCGCGGCGGCGTCCGCCGATCCCCCGCCGATCCCCGCCGCCACCGGAAGGCGCTTGGTGAGCGTGAAGGCGCCGACCCGGAGATCCGGAACGCGCGCCGCCAGGGCGCGGGCGGCGCGCAGCACGAGATTGTCGCCGGTGGCACCGGCCGCCCCCGCGGTCGGGCCGACGACGTCGAGGCAGAGAGCGCCGCCCGGCACCAGCATGAGCGTGTCGCCGCTGCGGGTGAACACGACGAGGCTCTCGAGCTCGTGCCAGCCGTCGGCGCGCCGCCCCACGATGTGCAAGGTCAGGTTGATCTTCGCGGGAGCGCGTTCGACGAGCGGCATCGGTTTCGGAAAGGGTTGGTGTTGCGTCATGCGCTGCCTGCCGTCACCGCGAGCGCAGCGGAGCGACCGAGAGCCGCCGCGCGACCCCCGGAGGGCTTCGCCTTCGCTTCGCGATGAGGTCTAGCCGCCATCCTTCTTCGGCGCGGCGTCGCCCGAATCGGGGGCGCCCTTGTCCTTGGCGTCGGCGGCCTCGGGCGCCTTCGCGTCGGGCAGCCCGTTCTCGATCTTGGTCAGGATCTTGGCCTTGTCTTCCGGCTCCGGCCCGAGGTCGCGGGCATGGTTCCACTGGAAATGCGCGTCGAGCTTGCGGCCGACCCGCCAATAGGCGTCGCCGAGATGGTCGTTGATGGTCGGATCGCCCGGCTTGAGGTCGATCGCGCGCTCGAGCTCCTTCACCGCCTCGTCGTACTTGCCGAGCTTGAAATAGGCCCAGCCCAGACTGTCGACGATATAGCCGTCGGACGGCCGCAGCTCGACCGCCTTGTGCAGCATCTTGAAAGCTTCATCCAGGTTCTGGCCGCGATCGACCCAGCTGTAGCCGAGATAGTTCAACACCAATGGCTGATCGGGGAACAGCTCGAGCGCCTTGCGGAAGTCCGCGACGGCCTTGTCCCACATCTGCTCGCGCTCGTAGGAGATGCCGCGGAAGTAATACAGCGGCCACTCGACCTTCTCGGGCTTCTTCGAGGCGGCGAGCGCCTTGGAATAGGTGTCGACCGCCTCGGCGTATTTCTTGTCGTTGCGCTGGGCGTTGCCGAGCGCGAGCAGCGCATCCTCGTCGTCGGGATGGTCGGCGACGATGTGCCGGAGGTAATCCGCGCTGTCCTGCTTCTTGCCGAGGTTGTCGAGCAGCTGGGCGATCTGGATGTCGGCGGTGGTGCGCAGTACGCTGCCTTCCGGCACGCCCTCGTAGACGGCGATCGCCTCCTCGTTCTGATGCAGCCGGTCGTAGATGTCGGCCAGCGTGATCTGCGTCAGCGCGTTCTTGGGCGCGAGATAGAGCGAGAGCCGCAGGTAGACCATGGCGGCGATCTCGTCGCCCTGGCGCCCGCCGGCCGATCCCAGCCCGTAGAGCACTTCGCCACCGCCCTGGTCGGCGGTCTTGACCAGCGGATCGAGCGTCTTGCCGGCCTTGAGGTCGGCGACGGCGGCATTGATGATCGGATGGTTGGGCAGGACGGCGTCGAAATCCTCGTAGACTTTCAACGCGCCTTCCTTGTCGCCCGTGCGCGACAGGTAGCGGCCGTAGGCGTCGATCAGGCGGAGCGTGTTCTTGTCGCCGGCGTAGGCGGCAGCGAAGCGGCGCCCCGCCTCGACCTTGTCGTTCATCATGTCGGCGATGAGCCCGGCGTGAAAGTCGCGGAACACCGCGAAATTGTCGTCGCGGAGCCGATCGCAGGTCTCGAGCGCCTTGCGCAGGTCGCCGGCGCCGGCCCAGCTCCAGGCCGAGAGCAGCGTCGCGGTGATGTCGCGGCTCTGCGCCGGGCCGCCCTTGGCGAATTGCGCGCGCGCCGCCGACCAGTTGTGGACATGCATCGCCTTCACGCCGAGGGCGAGATGGGCGAGCCCATTGTTGGGATCGCGCGCCACGAGCCTGTCGCCCAGCGTGAAGGCGTCGAGCATGTTGCCGTTGGAGAGCGCGGCGACGAAGGCGCGCTCGATCAGCTGCGGGTTCTTGGGATCGAAGCGCAGCGCCTCGCGGAAGAAGGTGGCGGCGGCGATGGTGTCGTGGTCGGCGCCGGCGATCAGCGCCGAGAGATAGTTGCCGGCCGGATTGTCCGACACCTCGAACGGCGTCGAGAAATTGAGCGATTCCTTGGCCCAGGCAGCCGGTGCCGCGGCCGACAGCAGGGCCAAGGCGGCGAGGCTCACTCTCGCGACAGAAAACGGCTTCACCGGCATGGGCGCACGCAATCCTTGGGCTGGGCGGGGATCCGAAGCCCTCGCTTGTTGCCCGGCACCATGGCCGTTTTGCGTTGGAGCGGCAAGCCGAGCACCCGCCGCCTATCGGGCTCGGCTGGCCGGTCGATCAATCGTCGCCGTCGGGATCGTAGCGACGACGCGGCGGCGGTGGCGGCGGACGATCGTCGTCGTCGGGGTCGAAGCGGCGCCTTGGCGGGGGCGGGCGATCGTCGGCGTCGGGATCGTAGCGGCGCCTTGGCGGCGGCGGACGATCGTCGTCGTCCCGGGGATCGTAGCGGTGGCGCGGCGGCGGCGCATCGTCGTCGCGGTAGCCCGGATCCCCGGTCTCGTAGCAACGGCCAACGGCGTCGCAGACGGTCCGCGCCGGAGTCGCGCGCAACGCGGCGGCCTCGTCCGCGGCGGCCGAAGCAGGGGCAGCGGTGGCTGCGAGCACACAAAAGCCGGCCGGCACCAGCAGGCCGGCAATTATGCGATGCATGGGCACCTCCTGGGGAGCCTAGCGGTACCATCCCCAGGGGCGCGGACCGTAGGCGAAACGCGGCCCGTAGAACGAGCGATATGGCCGATAGTAGCCGTAGGGCCGATAGTACGGCCGCGGCACAATGACCGGGCGTTCGACCACGACGGGACGCTCGACGATGACGGGTCGTTCCTCGACGACGACCGGACGCTCGTAGACGCGCTCGACCGGTGCTGGCGGGGCATAGCCGTAGTCGAGGTCGGCGGCGGAAGACGGCCCGGCGGCCAGCGCCAGGGCGGCGCCGGCCAAACCGGCAATCAGGGCAAGTACGGGCGTGACGCGCATGGTTCGGCTCCCTCTCAAGCCCGAGAAAGCTGGAGCCGCGTGGCTGAACGAGGGCTGAAGCGTCCGTTCAGTAACCGTAGCCGAACGCGAACGGGAGCAGCGGATAGGCCGGTGGGCCGTCCGGTCCGTTGAGGCCCGGCGCGTAGACGAACGCGCCGCCGACGCGTAGGCCCGGCACCGGCACGAGGTTGGGTCCGAGCACCGCCTGCGGCGGCACCACGACGGGGCGCGCCACCAAGGGCGCCGGCTCCAGCGGGTCGCGGATGTCGAGGTCCGCGGCCATCGCGGGCCCGGCCGACGCGCAGAGAACCAGGATGGGGAGGAGCTGACGCAATGGCGCACCTTTTCGTGAAGCTTCGCTAGACTTGGGCGGACATGGTGAACGAAGGGTTACGCCCGGTGCGAACGGTGCATCCACGTTCCGCCATCGCGGCTCTTGCAGTGCCGTTCGGGGGCCGGCGCCGGGACGCGGGCGCTTGCGCTGCGGCCGACGGGGTTTAACCTGGCTCCTCCGCCGAGACCGACATCTCCCATGCGCCGCCTCCGTCGCCTGCCCGTCTTCGCCCTGCTCGCCGCCGCGCTGGCGGCTTCCGCGCCGGCTCACGCCGCCGGCGAGATGACGTTTCGCGCCGTGCGCCTCGGCGAGACGCAGACCTGCGGCGCCGACTGCCCCGTCGTGATCGCCGCCACCGGGCAGATCACGCAATCGACGCCGGAGCGCTTCCTCGACTTCATCGAGAGCCATACGAAAAGCGACCTCCACGCCGTGGTCTTCCTCGACTCGCCGGGCGGCCGGGTCGTCGCCTCGATGGAGTTCGGCACCCTGCTGCGCAAGGTCGGCGCGGCGGCGGTGGTGGCGCGGGTCTACCCGGACGGGCGGGGCGGCACGATCATGACCGAGGCCCAGTGCTTCTCGGCCTGCGTCTACGCGCTGATGGGTGCCAAGAAGCGCGTGATACCCGTAGGGAGCCAAGTCGGCATCCACCGCATGTTCGTCACGGAAGACGGCGCGGATACCTCGGGCACGGCGATCCTGCATCACCGCCGCTTCGACGACGGCAACATGCGCGCGTTCCTCGAGGATTATTCGAGCGAGATGGGGATCAGCCCCGAACTCATCGCCGCCGCCGAGACCGTGCCCTCCACCCGGCTCAAGATCCTGACCCGCGAGGAGATCCGCCGCTGGCACCTCGGCGTGCCGAAGCTGTGACAGGGCCGCGTCGCGCGCCGGCCGTCGCAACGCGAGGGTGCGGCGTGGCGAGGCGATGAAGCGGTCCTGCGACGGGATCGAATCGGAAACGTCATCCGCCACCGAAGGCTGACCGGCGTCGGTCTCGGGTCGCCCCGGCACGGCGCACGATCTCGACGGCGTCGCCGTCGTGCGCTTTGCCGTTGACGCCGAGCTGCACGAAGGTCCCGCAAGGCGATCGAGCCGTCCGATGGGACGCTGTTCCCATCCCCCGAACGCCATACCGTACTTTCGAAGGTCTCGACACCGCGCCAAAGCTGCGTGAGCGTGATCTGCGCGGTGGAGCGTACCGGAGGATCAATCATGGCCACGAGCACGGTCGGCGCGGCCCCGCGAGAAGCCGTGGCGGTCGCACGCCGCGGAAGGCAGCTGACCTCCTATCCGCCGCGAGCAGAGCGCCGGATGCATCTCGGGCTGACGGTGCTGATCACCGTGGCGCTGTACTACGCGCTCTACGTCAACGGCGGCGTCGCTACCCTGATGCTGCCGGCGTTGAAGATGCCGTTCGGCGTCTTCGTCGGCATCCTGGCGATCGGCAGCGCCCTCGGCGCGTTCGCCTCACTGATGGCGGGCCTGTGCGACAGGTTCGGCCGCGCCAACCTCGTCGTATGGGGGTTGCTGGTGGTCGCGTTGCTGACGTTGGTGGCGATCCCGATGGCGCACGACGCCTGGACCTACGGCGTCGAAAGCTGTCTCGTCGCTGTGGTCGAGGGCGTCATTTTGGTCGCGACGCCGGCGCTGATTCGCGATTTCTCGCCCCAGGTCGGGCGCGCCACCGCCATGGGGTTCTGGACGATCGGCCCGGTGCTCGGCAGCCTGATGGTCAGCCTGCTCACCACGATGACGCTGCCGATCTTCGGAACGTGGCAGAGCCAGTTCATCATCTGCGGCGTCCTCTGCCTCGCCGTCTTCGTCGTCGCGCTGATCTTCCTGCGCGAGCTGGCGCCGGGCTTGCGCGACCAGGTCATGGTGAGCGATCGCGATCGCGCCCTCGTGGAGGCTCGCGCGGCGGAGGCCGGCGCCGCGGCACGGCGCGAGGGCGTCACCACTTCGTTCGCGCGGCTGGCCAGGATCGACGTGATCGGGTCGGCGATCGGCGTGTCGCTGCTGCTCCTGTTCTACTACACGGCGGTCGCCTTCGGCACGATCTACCTCGTGACCGTGCAGCATCTCTCCGTGGCGACCGCCAACATGATCGGCAATTGGGCCTGGGGCACCAACGCGATCGCGCTGGTCGTGGCCGGGGTGGCCTCGGACAGGTTGAGGGTGCGCAAGCCGTTCATGCTGGCCGGCGGGCTCGGAGCGCTGGCGTTCACGGTGGCTTGGCTGATGCAGGCCGGCGCGAATCCGAGCGTCGCGACGCTCGCCGCGATCAGCAGCGGCCAATCGATCTGCGTCGCTTTCGCCTACGCCACCTGGATGGCGAGCTTCACAGAGACGGTCGAGGCGCACGACCCGGCTGCCACCGCAACCGGTCTCGCGATATGGGGCTGGCTGCTTCGCCTCGTCGTCACCGCCGCTTTCGTCGCGATCCCGCACGTGATCGACACGGTGACCCCGCTGGTCGGCGCTCCGCACGTACTCGCCACCCTCGCCAAGGTGAAGGCGGCCGGAGAGACGCCGGGCGTCGAGCTGATGCACGAGCTCGGCATCATCAAGGCCGCTGCCGCCGCCACGCCTGGACAATGGACCACCTGGTACTGGATCTGCACGGCCGGAATCGTCGTCTTCCTCCTCTCGATCTTCGCCATGCGCGGCCGCTGGAGTCCCGCTGCCGCGCGAGCGGACGAGGCGGCGCACGATGCCGAGACGCGGGCGGCGATGGCGCAAATGGGGGCGGCCTCGCGGTAAGGCCGTCCGAGGCGGGAGGAGCCGGCCCTACTGCTCGTCGAGCGGGTCCACCGCGCGGGGCTGGCGCGGCGCGGTATAGCCGCCGTTGTCGCCACCGCCCTGGTCGACGTCCATGCTGTCGTCGCGCTGCCTGCGGCTGGCGCGGGTCGGGGTCGGCGCGTCGTCGTCGGCGCCCTTGTAGCCGGCCTCGGAGGTGCCGGCGAGGCGCGTGGCGAAATAGGCGATGGTGCGCGAATACACCTTGCTCTTGTTCCACTCCTGGATCGCGGCGAAGTTCGGCTCGCCCGGCGCCCAGCCGGCGCCACGCTGCCAGCCGTGCTGCTGGAGGAAATGCGCGGTCGAGGCCAGCACGTCGCCGGCATTGTGATTGAGGTCGGGCGCGCCGCCGCCGCCGTAGCTGACGGCGGACTTCAGGTAGGTCGACGGCATGAACTGGGTCTGCCCGATCTCGCCGGCCCAGGCCGAACGGCTCGCGCCGGAGGCGGCGCCGCGCTGCACCATCTTCAGCGCGTCGAACAGCTCGGCGGTGAACATCTCGGAGCGGCGGCAATCGTAGGCCAGCGTCGCGATCGAGCGGATCATCGAGAAATTGCCGCTGGTCGAGCCGAAGTCGGTCTCGAGACCCCAGATCGCCAGCAGTACCGGCGGCGACACGCCATAGCGCGACTCGATGCTCCTGAAGATGGGGGCGTAGCGCTTCTCCAGCGCGTGGGCGCGGCCGAGCCGCGGCGGCACCATGCGCTGCGAGAACTGCTCGAAGCTCTGCCGGAACACGCCCTGCCCATGATCGCGGCGAATGACGCTGGGATCGAGGGTGACGCCGGACAGCCCCTCGTCGACCGCGCTGGCCGAGATGCCTTGGGCGATCGCCTCCTGCTTGATCTTGGCGAGCCACGACGGAAAGTCGCCGTGGCAGCCGCCCGTCGCGAGAGCCGGCGACGCCAGCACGAAGGTCGCGAGGCCGACCACACAACCGAGACCCGCGCGCATCGAAACTCTCCGCCTTGAAGCGCACCTTGCGCAAAGCTTCGCGGCGAGGAGATGGCGGGCGATCGGATCGCGTGTGGGCGTCTGGCCCGATGGCTGCTTGCCGCGCGACAAACCCCGGAGGTTCCATGCGCTTCAAGCTCGGTTGCTCGCTGTCCTACACCGCGCAGAACGCGATGCCGTTCCTCTTCAACGTCGAGACCGCGCGGTTTGCCGCCCAGACGATCGAGCAGGAGAGCCTGACCACGACGCCCGACGCGCCGCGCGACACCTGGATCATGCCCGAGAGCGGCAACCGCTATGTCCGAGCGCTGGCGCCGGCGGGCCGGTTCACGCTGAGCTACGAGGCGACGGTCGATCTCCAATACACGCTGGAGGATCCGGCGCTCGTCACCGAGCTGATGCCGGGCACGCTGCCGCTGTCGGTGTTCCCGCACCTCTACCCGAGCCGGTACTGCCAGTCCGACAAGCTCGAGCGTTTCGCCAACACCACCTTCGGTCATTGCGCACCAGGCTATTTCCGCGTCGCCGAGATCTGCAACTGGATCCACGGCTACGTCGCCTACGAGGGCGGCGTGTCGGACGCGATGACCTCCGCCTTCGACACCGTCACGCAACGCGCCGGCGTGTGCCGCGACTTCTCGCATCTCGCCGTCGCCCTGTGCCGGACGATGGCGATCCCGGCGCGCTACGTCAGCGCCTACGCCTTCCGCCTGCAGCCGCCCGACTTCCACGCGGTGTTCGAGGCGTTCCTGCTCGGGCCCAACGGGCCGGGCTGGTACATCTTCGATGCCACGCGCATGGCCGACCCCGCCGGGCTTGTACGGATCGGCGTCGGCCGCGACGCCGCCGACGTGGCCTTCGCCAGCCCCTACGGACCGTGCCAGTACGACGCGCCGAAGGTGTGGATCGAGGCGCTCGACGCCGCGCCGCAGGCCACCGTGCAGGCGGTGCTGACCGAGCCCTTCGCCGGATAGGATATGTTTAAGGCGTGGCGTCTAGGCTGACGGAGCCGCTTCCGGAGGCCCGTACCGCCTTGCGCCAGATCGAGCCCATCCAGAGCCTGCGGGCACTCGCCGCGCTGATGGTCGTCGTCGGCCACGCCCAGACCGAGGCGCTGGTCGCGGCGCTCAACCAGGGTAGCGCTTTCGCGCCGTCGCACCTGCTGCCGTGGGGCGCCGGGGTCGACCTGTTCTTCGCCATCTCCGGCTTCATCATGGTCGTGGCGTCCGGCCGGCTTTTCGCGGCGCCGGGGGCCGCGGCGACCTTCTTCGGGCGGCGGCTGAAGCGCATCGTCCCGCTCTACTGGCTGGCGACGACGCTCTACGTCGCCATCCAGTTCGCGACCCACAAGCAGGTCGGCGGCGCGGACCTTGCCGCCTCGTACCTGTTCTGGCCACGCGACGTTCACGGCGACGGCGTGCTGCGCCCGATCTACGCGCTGGGCTGGACGCTGCAGTACGAGATGCTGTTCTACGCGCTGTTCGCCACCTTCGTCGCGCTGCCGCGGCGCGCCTGCGTCGCCGCCGTCACCGCGGTGCTGGCGGCGGGCGTCGCGGCTAACCGGGTTTGGGCGCTCCCGCCGGGCCCGCTGGATTTCTGGACGCAGCCGATCGTGTTGGAGTTCGCCTTCGGCATGGCGGTCGGGCTGGCTTGGCACCAGCGGGTGCGGCTGCCCGGCTGGGCGCGCGGGGCTTTGGCCGTCGCCGCCGTCGCGGCGCTCGCCTTCGACGGGCTCGACGCCGCGCACCAGGCCGTGACTTGGATCACCCCGACCGACGAGGCCCGGGTGATCGCCTGGGGGCTGCCGACCGCGCTTCTCGTCGCCGCGGCGGCGCTCGGTGAACCACGTGGTGCCGCAAGGCTGACGGCCGGCCTGGTGGCGCTCGGAAACGCCTCCTACGCGCTCTACCTCGTGCACCCGTTCGTCGTCCTGACGCTCGTGCGGCTCTACACGGCCGCGCAGCTGGGCGGGCGGATCGGCTACTGGCCGTTCGTCGGCGCCAGCCTCGTGCTGGCGATCGTCGTCGCCTCGGCGGTCCACCGCTGGATCGAGGTGCCGATCGCCCGCGCCTTCGCGCTGCGGCGGCTGGAAGGCAAGCCCGTGCTCACCTTGGCCGAGGGCGGCTGACGTTTACCAGAGTGTCCGCGTGAAGGTCAGGAAAGCCGGATCGGCGATGACAAGGACCAACTGCTCCAGCTGCGCTTGCGCTGCGAGCATCCGGTCGAACGGGTCCTTGTGAGACCCTGGCAGCGCACCGGCCACTCCGGCATGTTCCAGCGTGATCGGCAACGGCTTGAACTCGGAACGAGACAGCACTTCCGCGAAGAGCGCCGCCCACCGCGGGATCGAACCTAAGCCGCCTTCTGCCGCGGCACGACCAGCTTGCGGTTGACCAGGGCCTCGGCGATCTGCACCGCATTCAGCGCGGCGCCCTTGCGCAGGTTGTCGGACACGCACCAGAGCACGAGGCCGTTGTCGACCGTCGGATCGTCGCGGATGCGCGAGATGTAGGTCGCGTCCTCGCCCGCCGCCTCGTGCGGCGTGACGTAGCCGCCGGTCTCGCGCTTGTCGATCACGAGGCAACCCGGCGCCTCGCGCAGGATGTTGCGCGCCTCGTCGGCGGAGATCGGGTTGGCGAACTCAATGTTCACCGATTCCGAGTGGCCGATGAAGACCGGGACGCGCACGCAGGTCGCGACGACCTTGATCTTGGGGTCGAGGATCTTCTTGGTCTCGACCACCATCTTCCACTCTTCCTTGGTGAAGCCGTCCTCCATGAAGACGTCGATCTCGGGGATGACGTTGAAGGCGATCCGCTTCGGGAACTTGTGGCTCTGCACGGGGTCGGAAACGAACACCGCGCGGGTCTGGGCGAAGAGCTCGTCCATGGCCTCCTTGCCGGCGCCGGACACCGATTGGTAGGTCGAGACGACGACGCGGGTGATCTTGGCAAGGTCGTGCAGCGGCTTCAGCGCCACGACGAGCTGCGCGGTCGAGCAGTTCGGGTTGGCGATGATGTTCTTCTTGGAAAAGCCGGCCAGCGCGTCGGCGTTGACCTCCGGCACCACGAGCGGCACGTCCGGGTCCATGCGCCATTGCGAGGAATTGTCGATCACGACGCAGCCTTGGGCGGCGATGCGCGGCGACCATTCCTTCGAAACCGTGCCGCCGGCCGACATCAGGCAGATGTCGGTACCGCCGAAATCGTAGTTCTCGAGCGACTTGCACTTGAGCGTCTTGTCGCCGAACGAGACCTCCTGATGCAGCGAGCGCGACGAGGCCAGGGCCACGACCTCGTCGGCCGGGAACCGGCGCTCGGCGAGGATGTCGAGCAACTCGCGGCCCACGTTGCCCGTGGCGCCGACGACGGCGACCTTGAAACCCATCGCGATTCATCTCCGAACGGCGGGCGCGGTCCTCTGCCATGAGGCGGCAACCCGGAGGTAACGCGTCGTTGACGCTGTTTCCTTGTCCTAGCGCGGGCTTAAGCTCCGACTCAAGCCCGTGCTGCAGCATGCTCTCTCATGAGCGACGCCGTCCTCCAAAGTTTGCGCCCGAGCCCGTCGTTGGGCTGGAAGCCGACGTGGCTGCCCGTCCGGGGCCTGCCGCGGCTGCCGTGGAAGAGGCTCGACGTCCGCACGGCGGCCGCCCTCGCAACGCTGATCGTCGCCCTGTTGCTGCTCGCGGTCGCCGGCCGCGCGCTCGTACGCCTGCACACTGCCGGCAAGGTGGCGCCGGCTTCGGCCCCCATCGCGGCGGAATGGATCGACGTCCCGCGACCAATCCACATCTTCGACCTCGAGGCGCCGCTGCTGCGCGGATCGGCGCTCGTCTATACGGCTCGACGGCGCACCGCGGGCGATGGGCGCGAGGACGTGCTGGCCTACGGCATCCCCGGCCGCGACGCGTCGTTGCGGCTCCGGCTGACCCGCCGGACCGGCGGAGCCGCGCCGCCGCCGCCGCTGTTCGCCGTCATCGCCTCGCAGGCTGCCGACGCGGGATTGTCGGTCGGGCGCGCCGGTCTCGCCTATCTCATGCCGACGCGCTTCGGCCGCTTCGAGATCGCCGACGTCGCGCTGACCGACGGGTCGGTGTCCCGCGTAGCCTGCCGTGGCTTTCGCCTCGCGCTCGAAGCGCCGGCGTTCACGATGTCGGGATTGGCCTGCGGCGCGCCAGGCCAGCCGATGATGCGCGAGGCACTGGCCTGCCTGGTCGATCGGCTCGACCTCGCGTCGGGCGGCGACGACCGGGCGATGATCGACTTCTTCGCCGCCAGCGAGCGGCGCCGCAACCCGGATTGCGCCGGCGCCGGTCTGGCGCCGGACGCGATGCATGCCGCTTGGCTGGACGACAAACCTGTCACACACCTGAGGACTTCGCGGCGTCATTAAGGATTTGTTGCGGCGTATCTCGGACCCTGAACTAAGATGCGTCGACGGGCGTTGTCGGATCAGAAGAGGGGACTTCTACCATGCGCAAGACCATCGCCGCCGCTTCACTCGCCTTTATGGCCGTGACCGCGATTACCGCCGACGCTTCCGCGCAGACGCGGCACAGGGCCCGCGCCACCGCGCCCGTGCTCGCCGCCAGCCCGGATTTGGGCACGTCGATCCCGCTGACTGTGAACCGTCGCTCCTGGCTCGACTCGGGCAACAGCGTGTCGTCGCGCGGCGGTTACGGCCCGAGCTACGTGGCGGCCAACACCGTCTACAACAAGACGCAGGATCAGATCTTCGCGCCGGACCGGTTCGGCAACTCGGAAATCCAGGGTCCCCCGTACGTTCCCGGCCGGTCGCAGCCGGTCATCGAGGGTTCGTTGCCGGCGAGCGGCCGCCCGATCATCGACAACGTCTTGTTGCCGCAGAACTTCTATCTTAACCCGGCACCTTCCGTCCCGTAGGCCCTGTTTCCGGCATCACGCGACTGCTAAGGGGCGCCCATGCGGCGCCCCGTTTGCTATGACATCACGCGTCTCCTGACGCGCATTCTGAACGCGACGCCCAACGGCATCGATCGCGTCGATCACGCCCTGGCTCAGCATTTTCTCGCCGGCGCCCCGGATCACACCTTCGGTTCGACGGCGACCGGCATCGGGGCAAGACTGCTGAAGGGGCGCGCCGCGGCCGAGGCGGTCAACGGTATCGCCCGGCATTGGGGCGAAACCGGCCGCGATGTCGATGCCGACCCGATCTACCAGCACGTCAAGGCCTGGATCGCCGGCGAGCAGGTCTCGTTGCGCGCGCCGCACCGCAAACGCACCAGGCTCGGCCTGCCGTTTCCCGTCAGCGCGATCGGCTATTGGGCCGCTCGCCACGGCCTGCCGATCGCCCGGACGCCTCGCGCGCATCTTCCCAAGGACGGCGTCTACGTCAACGTGAGTCAGTTCCCGCTCTGGGTCGCCTCGAGCTTCACCTGGCTCGAGGAGCGGCGCGACGTGAGAGCGGTGTTCTTCGTCCACGATCTGCTGCCGGTCACCTTGCCCGAATATTTTTGCGTGGCCGAGTTCGAACGCCACCAGGCCCGGATGCGGAACGTGGCGCGGTTCGCCGCGGCGGCGGTGGTCACGACGGGCACGGTCGCCGCGGACCTCGCGGCCCACATGGCGGGTCTGGGGCGCCGCGATCTTCCGATCTTCGTGCGCCCCACCCCGATCTCTCCGACCTTCTCGACGCCCCGCGTCGTCGAGCCGGATTTCGCCGGGCATCCGTTCTTCGTGCTCTGCTCGACGATCGAGCCGCGCAAGAACCACCTGATGATCCTCGCCGCCTGGCGCGCGCTGGCGCGGCGGCTCGGGCCGGCGACACCCAAGCTCGTGCTGGTCGGCACGCGCGGCTGGCACTACGATCCGATCATCGACCTCATCGAGCGTAGCCCGCCGCTTCGCGACCACGTGCTCGAAGTGAACGGGCTCTCGACTCCCGGGCTCAAGCGCCTGATCGACAACGCGCAGGCGCTGCTGATGCCCTCCTTCGGCGAGGGCTACGGCCTCCCCGTTCACGAGGCGCTCGCGGCCGGAGCGCCGGTGATCGCCTCCGACATCTCCGCATTCCGCGAGATCGATGCGCCGGGGATCGAGCGCGTGTCGCCGCTCGACGGCGAGGGCTGGCTTCGTGCGGTGGAAGCGAAGATCGGTCCACGCTCCACCGAGGACGGCCGGCTCGCTCCGACCGTCTGGACGACCTATTTCGAGGGGCTCGACGCCTTCATCGAAGGGCTTTGAGCGCCGGAGGCGGCGCCGCTACGAGCGGGATCGCGCAATTCGCGGATCCCGAGGACCACGCGATAGACGAAGATCAGGGTCATGACCGTGCCGGCCAGGAGCACCAGCGCCTCGTAGAACGATAGGAACGATCCGGCGAGCGTGATGCCGGCGTGCGGCGCGACGAACATGCCGATGTTCAGGCACACGATCAGGACACGCAATTCGGTCGGGCCGCCCCAGAGGAACGACAGGCGAAAGACGCCGGACACGTGGTTGTTGATGAAGACGTAGATGCAAAGGAGGAAATAGCCGATCAGGGCGAACAGGGCAGCGGCCATCGACACGTCGCGGGAGAAGCCCAGCCCCGCCATGATCAGGAGATTGCAAAGCGCATCGACGGTGTGATCGAGGAAATAGCCGTAGATCGGGCGCTCGATATGGCGGTGGCGTGCGAGGCTGCCGTCGAGCGAATCGCCGAACCAGTTGATCGCCAGCCCGAACGAAGCCATCCAGAGAAAGGTCGGGTGGCTTCGGCTGAGGATGTAGCTCGCGAAGACGACGACCGCGCCGATGACCGAGAGGGTCGTGAGAGCGTCGGGGGTCACGAAGGCCGGCAGACGTGCACAAAGCCAATTGAGGAGCTGACGCTCACGCCGCGCGACGATGTTGCCCTGGATGCGCGTCACACGAAAGGTCTCGTCCGCCACGCACTCCACCATCGCTGCCACCCCAAGATCGAGCGGCATGAAGCACATCCCGGCGGCTCGCGACAGCGCCGATCGGTCGGACACGATCCTCGCGCGGGCCGCCCGGTGTACTCTGCCCCGCTTTCGTCGAGATGCTCTCTCATATTGCATTGCGAAAAACACGTTTGCCGGAAGGCATCACGCGCCTATGTTGCATGGAGCCTACAGCTTCGCGGCTTGGTTCGTGCTTCTATCGCATTGCAGCGGACGCTCTCGATCGCGCGTTCAGCCATCGTTAACCAGGCGCGTGCTTTCCGTGCGTCGTGCGAAAGGGTCCTTGTCCGCATGAAGCGTAACCAGGCCGGCCTCGAGAGCGACAGCCGCGGAGCGCTTCAGGATATCGTGGCGCGTCGCATGAGCGCCGAGCGCAAGGCGATCCGCAGTCCCGACCGCCTGACCAACCCCTTCGTCCAGAACACCGATTTCGGCACCCTGCCAGGCATGCAGGAACTGAAGCTGCAGCGCTCGGCGGCCGAGCACATCGGCCTGTCCAACCCGTTCTTCCGCGTCCACGAAGCACGCGCCGGCGCCTGGACGCGCATCGGCGGGCGCTCGTACAGCAACTTCTCGTCCTACGATTATCTCGGATTGAACGGCCACCCCGAGGTTCACGCCGCCTCTTGCGCCGCCATCGCCGATTACGGCACGTCGTGTTCCGCCAGTCGGCTCGTCGCCGGGGAACGGCCGCTGCATCGCCAGCTCGAGCGTGCGCTCGCCGACCATTACGAACAGCAGGACGCCGTCGTCTACGTTAGTGGTCACGGCACCAACGTCACCGCCATCGGGTCGCTGCTCGGCTCCAAGGATCTCGTGATCCACGACAGCCTGGCCCACAACTCGATCGTGCTCGGTGCCACCCTGTCCGGTGCCGCCCGCCGCGCCTTTCCGCATAACGATGCCGAGGCGCTCGATCGCATCCTGAGCTCGTGCCGTGCGCAATACGAGCGCGTGCTGATCGTCGTCGAGGGTCTCTACAGCATGGACGGGGACTCGCCGAACCTCGCGGCGCTCGTCGATATCAAGACGCGCCACGGCGCCTGGCTGATGGTCGACGAGGCGCACGGTCTCGGCGTGCTCGGCGACACCGGCCGCGGATCGTTCGAACATTGCGGCGTGGCGCCACAGGATGTCGACATCTGGATGGGCACGATGTCGAAGACGCTGTCGGGCTGCGGCGGCTATATCGCCGGCTGCCAGGCGCTCGTCGAATATCTCAAATGCATGTCGGGCGGTTTCATCTACAGCGTCGGCCTGCCGCCGCCGATGGCGGCCGCATCGTTGGAATCGCTCCGGATCCTTCACCGCGAGCCGGCGCGTGTCGCGCGCCTCCACCGCAATGCTTCGTTGTTCTGGACACAGGCCAAGGCGCGCAAACTCGACGTGGGTTCCAGCGCCGGACACGCGATCATCCCGGTCGTGATGGGCAGCTCGCTCGCCGCGGTGATGTTGTCGCAGATGCTGTTCGAGCGGGGCGTGAACGTCCAGCCGATCATTCATCCGGCGGTTCCCGAGCGCAACGCACGGCTGCGGTTCTTCCTGTCATCCGAACATAGCGCCGAGCAGATCACCGGCGTCGTGCAGGCCATCGCCGAGTGTCGCGGTCGCGCCAGCGCCGGACCCACCGGGCTGACTTTGACGACCTGACACGCTTTTCAACGCAGCGGCGACCCGTCTCGATGGCGCCATCGCGCCGTCGTCGCGGTTGACAGGTGGTCAAGGAACGAAGGAAGAAAACCGAACGGGCCGACGCGACGTGGCTCGATTTATCGTCCGCGACCTCCCGTGTCCGCATCAGTCCGGGTGCGGAAGCCCAAAGGACCGTTGGATCTTTGAACGAGCGCCAGGATATTGCTGTCGTCGGCCGGGCCTGTCGTCTGCCCGGGGCTCCCTCGATCCGGGAGTTATGGTCGCTTCTTTCCGAAGGCCGCTGCGCCGTCACGAAGATCCCGTCGGATCGATGGTCTCACGAGCGGCTGCTGCACCCGCGGATCGCGGAACGCGGCCGCACCTACACCTTCGCCGCCGGCGTTCTCGACGAGATCTGGGGCTTCGATCCCGGGGCGTTCGGCATGTCGCCGCGGGAAGCGGAGCAGATCGACCCGCAGCAACGGCTGCTGCTGGAGCTGACCTGGGAAAGCCTGGAGGACGCCGGCATCCGCCCCTCCAAGCTGGCGGGCAGCGACACCGGCGTGTTCGTCGGCGTGTCGGCGGTCGACCACGGCACCCTGCGCATGCTGGATATGCCGGCGGCCGACGCGTACATGATGACCGGCAACACTCTGTCGGTCGTCGCCAACCGCCTGTCGTACATCTTCGACCTGCACGGCCCGAGCTTCATCGTCGACACGGCGTGCTCCTCGGCTCTCGTCGCGCTGAACGAGGCCGTCGTCAGCCTGCGCAGCGGTCGGATCGACACCGCGCTCGTGGGCGGCGTCAGCATCCTTGCCAGCCCGCAATCCTTCGTCGGCTTCTCGCAGGCTGCGATGCTGTCGCGCCGTGGCCTGTGCCAGGCGTTCTCCGCCAACGCCGACGGCTACGTCCGTGCCGAAGGCGGCGCCGTGCTGGTCCTCAAGACTCGCGAGGCGGCCGAGCGCGACGGCGATGCCGTGCATGCCTACATCACCGCGGCCGACGTCAACTCGGACGGACGCACCAACGGGATCTCGCTGCCGTCGAAAGGCTTCCAGGCCAAGCTTCTCGAGAAGCTCTACATCGACACCGGGCTCGATCTCGACGCGTTGGCCTTCTTCGAGGCACACGGCACGGGGACGCCGGTCGGCGACCCGATCGAAGCCACCGCGATCGGCGAGACGATCGGGCGCCGTCGCCGCAAGCCGCTGCTCATCGGCTCCATCAAGACGAACATCGGCCACATGGAGGCGGCTTCCGGCCTGGGGGGCGTGCTCAAGGCGATGCTCGCGCTAGAGCACGACCTGCTGCCTCCCTCGCTGCACAGCGACGATCTCAACACCCATATCGATTTCGAAGGCTTGAACCTCGAGGTGGCGCGCGAGCCGACCCCGTTGCCGCGGATCGCCGGATACCGGCGCTACGCCGGGGTCAATTCCTTCGGCTTCGGCGGCACCAACGCCCACGTCGTCCTCGCCGACGGCCACGCCGCGGGCGCGGCGAAGTCCGTCGCGCCACCGCCCTATCTCGTCATCTCGGCCCACAGCCGCGCCGCACTCGGCGCGCTCGTCGCCGATTATGCCGCCCGCCTCGATGGCGCCGACGCAGGCGAGGCGGCAACCCTGATGACCGCCGCGGTCTACCGGCGCGACCGTCTCGCCCATCGCGTCGTCGTTCCTGTCGAGGATCCGGCGCAGGTCGTCGCCACGCTCGATCGTCTCGCCGACGAGAGCCAGGACCTCGCCGGCGCGGCGCGGGGCACGGCCATCGAGCGCACGGCGCCGGTGTGCTTCGTGTTCTCGGGCAACGGCAGCCAGTTTGCCGGGATGGGCCTCGCCGCCTACGCCCGCAACGCGGTCTTTCGAGACAAGCTCGATCTCATCTCGCGCGACTTCGAGGCGCTCGCCGGATGGTCGATCGTCGAGGCGCTGAACGCGCCCGACCTCGCGTCCAGGCTCGAGCTCACCCAAATCTCGCAGCCGCTGCTCTACGCGATCCAGTCGGCTCTCAGCCACGCCCTGCGCCACGATGGGCTGGTGCCCGATTTCGTCGTCGGCCACAGCGTCGGCGAGGTGGCGGCGGCCGAGGCGGCCGGCATCCTCGATTCCGCCGGCGCGCTGCGGACGATCTTCTCGCGCTCCTTGCACCAGGAGCTCACCCACGGCGCGGGTGGAATGGCCGTGATCATCGGCTCGCGCGAGGCCACCGATGGCATTCTCGCCACGCTGCCCGAGGTGTCGATCGCCGCCTGCAACTCGCCGCGCGCGTTCACGGTCTCCGGGCCGAAGGCCGACATGGCGGAACTCGCCGGGCTCGCCCGGGGCTTCAAGGCGCGGGTGCGCAAGCTCGATCTCGACTATCCCTTCCACAGCGCCCTGATGGCGCCGGTCGAGGCGCCGCTTCTGCGCAGCCTCCACGACCTGCGGCACCACAACGGCGACATCGCCTTCGTCTCGACCGTGACCGGTTCGGTGCTGGATGGCGACGAGATGGACGCGGCGTACTGGTGGCGCAACGTGCGCGAACCGGTGCTGTTCTCCGATGCCATCATCGGCGCGACCCGGTCCGGCGCCCGCATCTTCGTCGAGATCGGGCCGGCGCCGACGCTGCTGTCGCACATCGCCGATACGATCGACGAACGCACCGCGACCATCGCGACGTTGCCGACGCTGGACAAGCGCGACAAGGGCTTCGATCCGATCAAGATCGCCGTTGCCACGGCGATCGCGCGCGGCGCCAAGGTCGACGAGGCGGCCGTGTTCGGCGCGGCGCTGGAGCCCGGCACCCGGGTCGAGCTTCCGCATTACCCCTGGCAGCGCACGATCTATCGGCTCGGCGACACCACCGAGAACGCCTCGTTGTCGATGCCGACTGTATGGCATCCGCTGATCGGCGCACGCTTCGCGGCCGACCGGCTCGAGTGGCATTCCACGCTCGATACCACCTCCCATCCCGGCCTGGCCGATCACAACGTCGACGGACGCGCGATCCTGCCCGGTGCGGCTTTCGCCGAGATGGCGTTGGCGGTCGCGCGCGACTGGCTCGGCACCGGCGCGGCGACGGTCGCGGATCTCGAGATCACCAGCCCGATGCAGCTCACGCCGGACGCCGCGCGCGAGGTGATCTGCCGGCTGTCGCCCTTGATCAACCACGTCGAGATCCTGAGCCGTCCGCGGCTTGGCCAGACCCCTTGGCAGAGCCACGCCACGGCGAAGATCCTCCGCGACGTCGCCGTCGGGACGTTGCCGGTGATCGAGGACGTCGTGCCGCTCACCCCGTCGCACGCGGTGACGGGGACCGAGATCTACGCGATGGCCGATCGGGCCGGCCTCCGCTACGGGCCGTCGTTCCGCAAACTCGCCACCGCGACCGCGGTGCGGCCGGACTGCATCAAGCTCGATCTGACCGCGGAGGCCGCCGATCCTGCCTACGGGATCGACCCGGCGCGTCTCGATTCCTGCTTCCACGCTCTGGTGCTGATCTTCAACAGCCTGCGCGAGGCGGTGCTCGGGACCGCCTACATCCCGGTGCGCTTCGGCGAGATCATGCTTCGCAAGCCGGGGGCGACGTTCGTGCGCGGCCGCATCGACGTGCTCCGCCGAGACGAGCGCATCATCATCGCCAACTTCCTGCTCGTCGATGCCGACGGCGAGGTCGTGCTCTTCCTCCGCGAGGCGCGATTCCAGGCGATCCGCACCTCGCGCGGCGGCGATGCCGTGCGCAAGATGATCTATGCGACCACGACGCTGGCGGTCGAGCCGACGGCCGCAAGGAGCGATCGCGCGCTCACGCTCGCGACGCTGCGCCAGGGCGTCGTCGCCGCGATCCCGCACGCCATGTCGGAGGATTTCGTGCTGTTGGAGGGCTGGGCGACCAGCCTCGCGCTGAAGACGGCGCGCGAGCTCGCCACGGCGAACGTCGTCGACGTCGACGCGCTGGTGCTCGCCGGTCGCCTGCCTGGACGGCTTCGGTCGTGGCTGGACGATGTCCTGGTATCGCTGGAGCGCTCGGGTCTGAGCCATCGCGACCAGCTCGGCCGTCATATCGACCCCGACGCGCAGATGCCGCCGCCCGACGAGATCCTCCGCACCATCGCGCACGAGCATCAGAACCTGTCGGCCGAGCTGCTGGTGGCGGCGAGCACGACCACCGCGATCCGCGCCGTCGAAGCCGGGAGCGGGGATGCGCTGGAGCGCTCGTTGTCGGCCAAGGTGCTCGACGGCTTCGAGCTGGGTTCGAGCCGGGTCCAGGCCGCGTCCGTCTACCTCACCGCGATGCTGCGCCGATCGACGCGGGCCTGGCCGAAGGATCGCGCGCTGCGCCTTCTGCAGATCGGCTTCGGCCCGCTGACCTCGGCGACCCTGAAGCTGGCCGACGAGATGCAGGCGCGGCTGACGATCCTCGATCCCGATCGGCGCCGGCTGGAACGCGCCCGCATCGCCTTCGCCGATCGCGGCGACGTCGATTTTCTCGACAAGGCGGAAGACCTCGTGTCGGCCGATGTCGACATCGCCGTCGCCGCCGACGCGCTGCACCGCTGTCACCGCGTTCCGGGTTTCCTCGCCAACCTCCGCCGCGCGCTCGCGCCCGGCGCGCTCCTCGCCGCGATCGAGCCGGCGCCATCGTTCTTCCGCGACCTCGCGCTCGGCCTCGATGCGCGGCTCGTCGGGCTCGAGGGCGACGGATCGTCCATCGGGGAAGCCGATTGGCTCGAGACGTTGCAGGCCATCGGGCTGACCGAGGCCGAGGTGCTCCCGGTCGAGACGACGGACGGCACGGCATTGCTGCTGACGGCGCAGGTCGAGGCCGAGCGGCGCAGCTGGAGCGGCTCTGGCGACGCGCTGATCGTCGGCGGTGACGATTCGCGCAGCCCGTCGACGATCCCGGCCCTCTCGACCCTTCTCGCCTCGTCCGGGTTGCACGTCTCGCTCGCCCTCGACGACGGCGTCGATGCCGAGAGCCTCGTGGAGGCACCCGCCTTCATCATCGTCTTCGCGCAGGATCCCGACGCGCGGGTCGATGCCGTGCGCAGCCTGACGTCGCAATGCTTGAAGTTGAAGCGCCTCGTCGCGGCGCTCGGCGCGCGGCCGACCACGTTGTGGTTGGTCACCGCCGGTGCGGTGACGGCGCAGGGCGACCGCGGTGCCGACGTCGCGGCGGGGCTCTGGGCCTTCAGCCGCACCTTGGCCAACGAGGTCCCGACGCTCGACGTACGCCGCGTCGACGTCGCGGACGATCTGCGCGCCGATGTGCTCGCCGAGCGCCTGCGCGATCTCGTGCTGTCGACGACGTCGGAAACCGAGATCGTGCTCGGCCGCGACAAGACGGGCGTGCTTCGCTTCGAGAACGGTTCCAGCCACGACAGGGGCCAAGGCCCCCGAGCCGAGGCGGCGCGGCTCAAGCGCGGCGACGGCTCCGGCTTCGACCGGCTTCATTGGGACCCGATCGCCCGCCAGCGACCCGCCACGAGCGACGTCGAGATCAAGGTCGAGGCCATCGGGCTCAATTTCCGCGACGTGATGTTCGGTCTCGGCCTTCTGCCCGAGGATATTCTCGAGCACGGTTTCGCCGGCCCGACGCTCGGTCTCGAATGCGCCGGCCGGGTCGAGCGGATCGGCGCCTCGGTCAAGGGGCTGAAGATCGGCGACCGGGTCATGGCCTTCGCCAAGAACGCCTTCTCCACCCACGTGACGACGCCGGCGGCGGTGGTCGCCCCCATCGCGGACACGCTGTCGTTCGAGGCGGCGGCGACGATCCCCGTGGCCTTCCTCACCGCGTATCACGCGTTGATGCTGTGCGCCCGATTGAAGCCCAGCGAGTGGGTGTTGATCCATGGCGGTGCCGGCGGCGTCGGTCTCGCCGCGATCCAGATCGCGCGCTGGCGGGGCGCCAGGGTCATCGCCACCGCCGGATCGCCCGAGCGCCGTGAACTCCTGAGCGCGCTCGGCGCCGAGCACGTCTTCGACAGCCGCACCGGCGCGTTCGTCGAGGATGTGCGCCGCGTCACCGGCGAGGGCGTCGGCGTGGTGGTGAACAGCCTGTCCGGCGAGGCGATGGAGCGCTCCATCTCGGTGGTCCGGCCGTTCGGCCGCTTCGTGGAGCTCGGCAAACGCGACTATGTCGCCAACACGCACATCGGCTTGCGCCCGTTCCGCCGCAACCTCTCGTATTTCGGCGTCGACCTCGATCAGCTGCTGATCGACGATCCGGCGACGAGCAAGGTGCTGCTGCGCTCCGTCATGCGCCTGTTCGCCCGGGGCGAGCTGACGCCGCTGCCGTTCCGCGCGTTCGATGCCGCCGATACGGCCGAGGCGTTCCGGCTGATGCAGCAGTCCGGCCACGTCGGCAAGCTGGTGGTCCGGCCGCCCGCGGCGACGGAGTTCACCGCCCGGCCGCGTCACAATTTCCAGGCCTCGCCCGACAAGATGCACGTCGTCACCGGCGGCTTCGGCGGCTTCGGCATCGAGACCGCGCGCTGGCTCGCGGCGCGGGGCGCCCGCCACCTGATGCTGATCGGTCGTTCCGGCGCCACCAGCGAGGCCGCCAAGGCGGCGATCGCCGAGCTGACGGCCGATGGCGTGCGCGTGCGCGCCGAGGCGGTCGACATCGCCGATCGTGCCGCGCTGCTCCGGCTGTTCGGCCGCTTCGGGCGCGACCTGCCACAGCTCGGCGGCGTGATCCATGCCGCCATGGTCCTCGACGACGCCATGATCGCCAACGTCACGGCGGAGCAGATCGAGCGCGTGTTGCGGCCCAAGATCGCCGGGGCCGACATCCTCGACGGACTGACCCGCGATCTCCAGCTCGATTATTTCGTGATGTATTCCTCGGCGACGACGTTGATCGGCAATCCTGGCCAGGGGGCCTACGTCGCGGCCAACGGCTACCTCGAAGGATTGGCGCGCCGCCGCCGCCGCGCCAACCTGCCGGGCCTTGCGATCGCCTGGGGCGCGATCGAGGACGTCGGCGTCCTGGCCCGGGCCGACACGACCCGCGAAGCGCTCGCCACCCGCATGGGCATCCGGGGCATGCTGGCGCAGGAGGCGCTGCGCTTGATGGGCCACGTGCTCGGCGACCCTTCGACGGGCGCGGACGACGCCGTGGTGGCGATCGCCCCGATCACGTGGTCGGCCGCGCGTCAGCACCTCGCCGTGCTGAAGGCGCCGGCCTACCGCAAGTTGGCCAGCCAGGACGAGGCGGGCGCCGGCGACAAGGAGAAGATCGACATCGCGGACCTCGTCGCGAAGAATTCGCCGGACGAGGCGCGGACGATCATCAGCGGCCTGATCGTCGACGAGATCGCGCGCGTGCTGCGGCTGCCGCGCGAGGACGTCGCACGCACCACGCCGCTCAGCGAGATCGGACTCGACTCGCTGATGGCGGTGGAACTCGGCCTCGGGCTCGAGGAGCGATTCATCCTCAACGCGCCGATCTCGGCGACCGCGTCGTCCTTCACCGTCAACGAACTGGCCGATCACATCATCGGCTTGGCCACCGGCACGCTCAGCGAGGACGAGGCACTGACCCGCACCATGATGGAGCGTCATCTCGGCACGGACGCCATCGCCGAGATGGTCGCCGACAAGGAGGGCTTCGACCGAACGGCCGATCTGGTGCGGGCGAAGAGCCAAGCCTTGAAGGGCGTGCTGGACTGAGGCCGGTACGAGAAGCCGTGGGCGTGGGACCTAGAACTTGACCCAGGCCGCCGCCAGCGGCCCCGTCTCGCGCAAGGCGTTGCGGCCGGCGAGCGTGCGAAACCCGCCGACCTGCACGGACCACCGCAGGCCGAGGTCGTAGACGAGGCTGCCCTGTACCTTCGTGTACGAGGTGCTCGGGACCGCCGTGCCACGCGAGGGCGCGAGGCTGGAGAAATCCTGCAGCAGGAGCAACAGGCGCGGGATCGGGCGCAGGCCGAAGGCGAGATCGAGTCGCGCCTCGGTCGGCAGCGGGGCGGCGTGCAGCCGGACACCGGGCGCGACATCGACGAAGGCCGGCCAGGCCCCGAGCGCGAAGCCCTGGCCGAACTGCAGGCGCAGATCGGTCGCGAGCGCCCGCGCGCCGCCGTCCGCGAGCCGGCTTGCGCGATCGCCGCCGAGCGGGGGCTGTACCAGCGCCTGCAGCGAGACCACTCGGCCGGGTTGGCCGAACAGCAGGAGCCTGGCGCCGAAGGCGCTGTCGTCGGAGCCGGTCACCTGGTTGACGGCCACACCATTCTGGCGCGCCAGCGTCGGCGCGGCGACCAATGTCAGCCAGGATCGCCATCCATATTCCAGGTAGCCGCTGGCCAGGATCTTGCGGTACGCCGGCGTCGGTTGGGCCGTGCCGCCGCGGTCGAAGCGGCGTGAGCCCTCGGAGACGCCGACACCGGCTATGAATTGCCCGTAACCCTCGTCCATAAGGAACGCGCCCGCGTCGGCGAGACGCGGGGTGGCCGCGAGGGCGCAGGCGGCGAGGAGGATCAGGGTTGCCAGGAGACGCGGCACGAACGCAGACGCAAGGAGATCGACCGCCTGACTTCACCGGCCGATCCCCGTTTTTCACACTGCTCACAGGTTGTGGACAAACAACATCGCGGACGTGTGCCGTTGCGGCCACGGACGACGAGCCATGATCCTGGTCCTCGTGGCCCTCGCGGGCTTCTGCGCCGGGTTCATGAACGTCCTGGCGGGCGGCGGCTCGTTCGTGACGCTTCCGGCGCTGATCGCGGCCGGCCTGTCGGCATTGGGCGCCAATGCCTCGAGCACCGTCGCTTTGTTCCCGGCGCAGGCCGTGACGTCCTTCATGGCGCGTGGGGACCTCGAGGCGCTCGATGGCGACGAGCACGCGGCGATCGATCTCCGCGTGCTCGCCGGGATCGCGCTGCTCGGTGGTTTCGTCGGCGCGTTGCTGCTGCTGGTGACGCCGCCGGGCGTCTTCACCCACATCGTGCCCTGGCTGATCCTGTTCGCCACCGGCGTGTTCGCCCGCGGCTCCAAGATCACCGAGGGCGCTAGGGGTCTGCATCTCGGACGCCGCGGCGTCTACGCGATCCAGGCCGTGGTCTCGATCTACGGCGGCTATTTCGGCGGCGGCATCGGTATCCTGATGCTGGCCGCCTTGACGCTGTTCGGGCTGCGCGACCTGAAGGCGATGAACGGCCTGAAGATCGTGCTCTCCATGCTGATGAACGTGGCGGCCGTGGCGACCTTCATCGTCGCAGGGCTGGTGCAATGGCTGCCGACGCTCGTGCTGGGCGTCGCCGCCATCATCGGCGGCATCGTCGGCATCACGACCGCCAAGCGCGTCTCGGCACGCTTCATCCGCGTCTTCGTGATCGCCGTTGGCGTGGTGCTGACGATCTTCTTCTTCTGGACCTACGGCGTGGCGTGATCAGACGAGCAGGGCGATCGCCGCGATCAGCGTGACCCCGAAGGTCGCGAGGATGCCGCCGCCACGGCAGCCGAACTGCTGCGGCGAATTCGGCGGTGCGAACATGCCGATGGGATGGATCAGCCGCGCGATCAGCAGGATCACGAGCAGCGTGATCACGAGCCCATGCGAGCCGCCGCGCGCCTCCAGCAAGGCGATCAGCAGCACGGCGAAGGGCACGTATTCGGCGAAATTGGCCTGCGTGCGGATGCGTTTGGCGAACGTGCCGTCGTTGGCATCGCCGAACAGCGCGTCCTTGTTGACGCGACCCATCACCACCCAGCCCGAGAGCAGGATGAACTCGATCGCCAGCAGGGCGGCGAAGATGGCGGTCGTGGCGGGATAGACGATCGTCATGACGTCCTCGGCAATGGAGTATGCCGTGGATTGCTAGTCGATATCGCCGAGCGACGACAGCCCCGCGTTGCCCGAACGGTCTCCGCCGCAGCCTGATCTCCGATTCACGATGTCAAACAGCGGGCGAGTCCGCCGGAGGCGAACCCACGTTTCGGTGAACGCTAAGAAACTCGGCCGGGACGCTTCGCCGCGCGGCGCCCCCTCGGGCAACCTCACGAGCGATCCCGAGTCGGCCATCGAACGTGCCTCTTCCCCCCGCGATCGTCGCGGAGCGGACGGATCATGTCTTCGAACCGGGTCGCAAGCGGCTCCCGTCGATGACCGGGACCT
>CAXTVT010000010.1:0-24553 GCA_964247745.1 uncultured Beijerinckiaceae bacterium | reverse complement strand
GAGCGCAAACCGTCCGATTGCGGAAGAATATTCTCCGAAGCCTCGGCGGGACAGAGGCGCGCGACCTGTCGTCGGGCTCGCTCACGCCACCCGCTGTTGAGGGTCGCGCGACAGGTCGGCCGACCAGAACCGCGTGCCGATCTGGTCGACGACGTGGCCGGCATCCTGGGCGATGCCCGAGAAGCGGCCCGAGCCCCAGGTCCACAGCCAGCCCAGACCGAGGAAGTAGAGTCCGGGCACGGTGGTGACCCCGCGATGATGGCCGGGGTAGCCACGGCCGTCGAACACCGGGATGTCGACCATCGAAAAGTCCGCGCGAAATCCGGTGGACCAGATCACGGAGGTGATGTTTTCGGCCGCGAGGCTGAGGCTCTTGGGCTCCTCGACCACGCTCCACGGCGCCACGTAGGCGTCGGCCGGCGGCGCATCGAGGCCGGTCTTCGCGATGAAATCGTCGATCATCTTGCGAATGCGCAGGTAGACCTTGTCGGCCGCCTCGAGGTGCTTGGCGAGGTCTGGGCGGAAGGTGATCGTGTCGCCGTCGATCGTGTCGAGCATGCCGTAGAGCTTGACGCCCTCGGCCGCGAACTGACGCAGGTCGATCTCGTGACCGCCGTCGCGTCCGGTGAAATAATGGTTGGCTTTCTTTCGGACCTCGATGCCGAGCGGATGCGTGTCGACCGTCGTCGCGTAATAGCCCATGTCGTCGAGCCACTTGATCGCGTCTTTGCCGCGATAGAAGCGCGGCGAACGGGGCGCGTCGCCCACCGCGATGTGGACCTTGCGGCCGGCGAGGTGCAGGTCCTCGGCGAGCTGGCAGCCGGACTGGCCGGTGCCGACGATGAGCGTCTCGCCGTTGGGCAGCTGCTGCGGATTGCGATAGGCGGAGGAATGGATCTGGGTGAGGTCGAGCGGCAAGCGCTCGCCGACGCGCGGCACCGACGGCACGTGGTAGCCCGAGATCGCCATGACCACGTTGTCGGCGCTCCAGTCGCCCATCGTGCTTTCGACGTGGAAGAGGCCGTCGGCATCGCGCGAGACGCGGGTCACCGTCACGCCTTCATGGATCGGCGGGTCCACCATGCGCGCGAAGCCCTCGACGTATTCCACGATCTGGTCCTTGACCATGAAACCGTCCGGGTCCGGACCCTGGTAGGGATAGTCCGGCAGGGTGCATTGCCAGTTCGGCGTGACCAGACAGAACGTGTCCCAACGTTCGTCGCGCCAGGCATGGCCGATGCGATGTTTCTCCAGCACGACATGCGCGATGCCGCGCTTCTTGAGGAGGTGGCTCGTCGACAGACCGGCTTGGCCGCCACCGACGATCAGGACAGGTACATGTCCATTGTCGCGATCCGCGTCGCTCCGCGTGTCGACGCCGTCGACATTCACTCTCGCGTCGGTGATCTCGTCCACCACGGCTCAGATCCTCACCCTAGGAAAGCTTCGACCTCGATGGCCGCGCCCGCGTCCAACGTCTTCGCCCGCGTCTCGATGGCTGCGAGCTGCGCCATCGCGCGCGAGCACCCCGAGCCGCCGTAGCGCGCCCGCACCCGCTCGCTCGCCGCGCCGAGTCCCGCGCGCGAGACCGCAAGGAACTCGGTCGGCGTGTAGCTGCGGCCGACTTCGTAGAAATCGCGGATGATCGTCGAGGGCGAGTAACAGGTCTCGACGCCGCCGTCGGGCCAGCGAACCTTGAACCGGGTCTCTGGCATCAGCATCCTCCGGCGACGGCGAGAGGAGGACCGCAGCCGATGAACGGATGCGACAGGTCCCAGACCTCGACCTCCTCGTCGTCGCGCCATAGCCGAACGCGCCGGGAATCGTCGATGACGCCGATCGCCGCGCAGGCGATGTCGCGCGCGGCGAAGCGCGACAGCACGGCCCCCACCTTGCCCGGCGCGATCGAGAGGATGAACCCGAAGCTGGGAAAGGCGAGCAGGAAGCGGACGAGATCGACCCCCGCGGGGCAGGGGACGGCGTCGACTTCGAGGCGCGCGCCGCAGCCGGAGCCCTCGCAGAGCATCATGACCGTGCCAACGAGGCCGGCCATGCTGATGTCCTTGCCGGCCGCGACGAGGCCGTCCTCGGCGAGATCGGGCAGCAGCGCGAGGTCCCCGCGCAGGCGCTCGGCGGGCGCGCCACTGGCCGCGTCCCAATTGAGGGAGCCGCCACGAAAGCCGCCGCGGGTGTCGACGGCAGCGACGAGCACGTCGCCGGGACGGGCATCGAAGCTGGTGATGAGGCGCCTGGCGCGCCCGAGCACCGCCACCGCCAGCGCGCCCGTCGCGGTGCGATGGTTGGTATGGCCGCCCACGACCGGCACCCCGTAGACCTGCGAGGCCTCGCGCAAGCCGGCCAGCACCGGCTCGGCCTGGTCGCGGCCCGTCGCCCAGATGGCGTCGACCACGGCGAGCGGACGCCCGCCCATCGCGGCGATGTCGCTGAGGTTGACCATCACGCCGCACCAGCCGGCGAACCGCGGGTCGGCCTCGACGAAGTCGGTGACGAAGCCTTCGATGGCGAAGAGCAGCCAGCCGTCGCCGTCGGGGATCGCGGCGCAGTCGTCGCCGACCCGGATCGCCGAGGCGGCGTCGACCCCGAGCGCGGCGACGGCGTCGGCGATGTCGATCTTGTGGGCGGTGCCACGACCGGCGAGCACGGCGTCGGCCAGCGACCGCAGGCTCGCACCCGTCACGCCGCCCTCCTGCCGGCGATGGCGTGGAAACCTTCGGGCGCGTTGGCCAGGGACGGATAGGCGGCGAGATCGGCCTGCATGAAGACGTGCGGCTGGCCGTGCAGCTCGATCTCCGACACGCGGTCCCAATGCAAACGGCGGAACATCAGCTCGTTCTGGGCCTGGACGTGGGCGTAGAACCGATGGCAGCCCAACGAATTGGCGCTCGAGACGGCGAGCTTGACCAGGGCGGCCCCGAGCGCGCCGACGCGGCGGTAGCGGCGATCGACCGCGAGCCGCGAGCCGTACCATACGCCGGGCTCGCGCTGGTGGATGCGAACCGTGCCGACGACCTCGTCGGCGAGGACGGCCATCGTCGACAGCGCCACGAGGTGGATCGCCTCGTCGTCGATCGCGTCGCGATCGTGGTCTTGGAAGAGACCCTGTTCGTGGCAGAACACTTGCCGTCGCAGCGCGGCCGCGCCCTGCTGCTCCCAAGGCTCGGACGCGAATTTGAGCCTGAAATGACAGGCGGCGAACGGGCCGAAGCTGTCGGCGATCACGCCCGCACCCCTTCGAGGATCAGATCGGGCGAGGCCGGCACGAAGCGCGGCGCGGCCGCAATCGGAAGCTCCGGGGTCGAGGCGTTGCCGCTCCGCTCATAGGTCGACAGGGCCGAGCAGGCCCCGCACTTGGCACAGCCGGCCTTGGCCTGGCCGCTGCTCATGCCGGCGACGCGCAGCATCGCCGCGAGCGGCTCGAGCACCGCGTGCATGAAGGCGGGCGAGGGCGTGGGATGATCCTCGAGCGGCGTGCCGGCGATCGGCACGAAGGGCACGACGAACGGGTAGACGCCGCGTGCCACCAGCTGCGCGGCCATCTCGAGGATGGCGTCGGGCGTGTCGCCCAGGCCGGCGAGGATGTAGGTCGAGACTTGTCCGCGGCCGAACACCGGCACGGCCGCCTCGAAGGCTTTCATGTAGCGCTCCAGCGGCACGCTCGCCTTGCCCGGCATGATGCGGTCGCGCACGGCGGGCGTCACCGCCTCGATGTGCATGCCGAGCGTGTCGATGCCGGACGCCTTCATCCGCTCGAACCAGCGGTCGGTGTCGGGCGGCTCGCACTGCGCCTGGATCGGCAGGTCGACGCGCGCCCTGATCGCGAAGGCGCTCTCGCAGAGCACGGCGGCGCCACGATCCGTGGCGTTCGGCGTACCGGTGGTCATCACCATGTGCTTGACGCCGTCGAGCAGCACCGCGGCGCGGGCGACCTCGGCGAGTTGCTCCGGCGTCTTGTGCGCGATCGTCCGGCCGGCCGCGAGCGACTGCCCGATGGCGCAGAACTGGCAGGTCTTGGCGCGGCTCTGGTAGCGGATGCAGGTCTGCAGAACCGTCGTCGCCAGCACGTCCTTGGAGTGCAGCACGGCGATCTTCGAGTAGGGGATGCCGTCGAAGGTCTGGAGCGCGTAGAAACGCGGCTGCCGCGGGAACGTCATGCGCCCGACGACGATGCCGTCACGCTCGATCGTGGCGACGCCGTCGACGCCTGGGCGTGTCGCGCTGTAGGGCGACTCGTGCGACGCGGCGGTATGGATCGGAACCATCACGGTTCGGCCCGCGATGGTCACGGCCTTGTGGTCGGACGGCCCGGCGCCGCCGCGGCGGCTCTGCGCTCCGACCCTGCCGTCAGCCAGCCGCACTCCGAAGGATTGCAACTCGTTGATCAGCCGTTCCGTCGGAAGCTCTTCCATGGTCCTCTTTCGGCGTTGAGGCTGCGGCGGACGCGGCCGGGTGTTGCGGGATGGGAGCGGCGAGACCCGCGTCTTGACGGGCGCCGTGCTGCACCATCGTGCTGGTCGGGCGAGCATCGTGGTGAAGCTGCAGCAACTCCGGTCGGGCGTAATGGCCAACGGAATCCATCATGCGCTTGCGCTTGGTGATGAGCGCCATGTCGCAATCGGCGATCAGCAGCCCCTCGCCGGAGGTCATCGGCGGCACCAGGTGCCGGCCCTCGGGCGAGACGATCGCGGTGCAATTGCCGCCGCGAAGTCCCTTCTGCATCTTGGGATCGGTGGAAATCGAATCGATCTGCTCGTCGCTCAGCCAGCCGGTCGCGTTGACGACGAAACAGCCGGCCTCCAGGGCGTGATGGCGGATCGTCACCTCCATCTGGTCGGCGAAGATCTGCCCGACCAGCGAGCCGGGGAATTGAGCGGCATGGATTTCTTCGCCCTGCGCCATCAGCGCGTAGCGGGCCAGCGGATTGTAGTGCTCCCAACAGGCCAGTGCGCCGACGCGACCGACGGCGGTGTCGACGACCTTGAGGCCGGCGCCATCGCCCTGACCCCAGATCATGCGCTCGTGGTAGGTCGGCGTGATCTTGCGCCGCTTCAGCAGCATCGTGCCGTCGGCGTCGAAGACGAGTTGCGCGTTGTAAAGCGTGCCGCCGTCGCGTTCGTTGACGCCGATCACCAGCACCATCGCATGCTGGCGCGCGGCGGACGACAGCGCCTGCGTGACCGGGCCGGGCACCACGACGGCCTCGTCGTAGAGGCGCAGATGCGCCGGCCCCTGCGCGATCGGCGGCTCGACGAAAGAAAAATAGGGGTAGTACGGGATGAAGGTCTCGGGGAAGACGGCGAAGGTCACGCCGCGGCCGGCGGCCTCGCCGATCGCCTGTAGGACCTTCTCCAGCGTACCGCCCGGCCGATCGAGGACCGGCGAGATCTGTACGGCTGCGACGCGAACGCTACGCTTTTCCAAGGCAAGTCTCCTTGAGGGAGGACTCCGCACGAGACGGACCGGCACCGCCCGATCGACATCGGGGGCGGCGCCGGGCCGCGGAGACGCTCAGAGCGTCCAGATTAGAGCGTCCAGGTGTTGAGCATGAACGCGTTGGCGCGGCGGTGCAGGAGGATGAGGTCGAGCACGTCGAGCGGGCTGATCGGCGTGATGCCGGGGATCAGCGACGGCTCGCCGTGCCCGTACAGCGCCTGCAAGGCGAAGCGGCAAGCGTAGACCTTGCCACCCTCGGACATGAACTTTTCGACCTGCTTGTTCATCGCGAGATGGCCGGGGAATGCCTCGTCGCCGAGAGTCGGGAAGCCGCGCTGCAGGCCGAGGGTCACGCCAGGGCCGTAGAGGAGGACGCTGGTCTCGAAGCCTTTGCGCAGGATGCGCGTCGCCTGGAGCAGGTTGACGAGGCCGATCGAGCCCTCGAACGCGACGGTATGGAAGGTGATGAGCGCTTTTTCACCCGGTTGGGCTTTGACGTCCTCGAACTTCTTGTCCTCGTAGTCGACGAGGAAGTCGCCCTTCTTATGGGCCGGCATCGTAACGGCGGGCATTGGCAAATCCTTCTACGCAAGCTCCCGACGACGTGTGGGATGACAGGCTCACGCAACGCACATGCCAACCGTGCAAAACGCTCGGGGCGCTAGCGGAGCAGCAAGCTTCATGCAATCAATCATGCAATCAATCTTGATTTGGTTCCTGCCGGGCATCGTGCCCACGATTTGGGCGTACGGCCTCAAAGTTAGTCTGCTGCCGGAGACGCTTCCTGGCGATATAGCTCGCGAGCCACACCGTGTATTGCTAGAGGGCGGCAGCACCAGCATGCGATAAATCCAGTCAATGTCTGGATTGGCTTTTGCAAGGTGTGATGACTTGAAAGGCCCCTATGACCGATTGGTGTCCCGACCTTTCCCGTAGTGCGAAGCCGCGTTACCTCGCGATCGCCGACATCATCGCCGATGATGTGAAGAGCGGTCGGCTGGCGGACGGCGAGCGGCTGCCGCCGCAACGCACGCTGGCCAAGCGGCTCGCCATCGACTTCACGACGGTGGCGCGCGGCTACGTCGAAGCGCAGCGCCGCGGCCTCGTCGACTCCCGTGTCGGGCAGGGCACCTTCGTCCGCGGCGCGAAGCTGGCGGGCTCGCGCGGCGGCGATCATCGCGACATCGTCGACTTGTCGATGAACCTGCCGCCCGAGCCGAGCGACGCCGATCTCGTGGTCCGGATGCGGGAGGGCCTCGCCGACGTCGCCCGCGACCTAGTCGGGCTGCTGCGCTACCAGGGCTTCGGCGGCAGCCGGGCCGACAAGGAGGCTGCGTCCGCCTGGCTCGGACGGCGTGCCCTGGTGCCCAAGCAGGAGCGCGTCTTCGTGACGCCCGGCGCGCACCCGGCCATCCAGGCCATCCTGTCGATGCTGGCGCGCGGGGGCGATTGCGTGTTGTGCGAGGCGATCACCTATCCCGGCGTCCGCTCGATCGCGGCCCAGCTCGGCCTCGAGCTGGTCGGCCTCCCAATGGACGAGCAGGGCATCGAGCCAGATGCTCTCGACGAGGCCTGCCGCACCCGAGCGCCCAAGGCGCTCTACCTCAACCCGACGCTGCAGAACCCCACGACCCTGACCGTTCCGGAGCGACGGCGCGAGGCCATCGCTGCGGTGGCGCGTCACCACGGCCTCCCGATCATCGAGGACGACGCCTACGGCTTCATTCCGGCCAGCGGCGTGCATCCGATCGCCAGCATCGCGCCCGACCTCACCTGGCACATCGCCGGCCTCGCCAAATGCATCGGCGCCGGACTTCGCGCCGCCTATGTCGTGGCGCCGGACGCGCGCTCCGGTTGGCCGTTCGCGGCGGCGCTGCGGGCCTCCAACGTGATGGCCTCGCCGCTGACGGTGGCGCTGGCGACGCGCTGGATCGAGGACGGCACCGCCGACATGATCCTGCGCTTCATCCGCACCGAGACCGCCGCGCGGCAGAAGCTCGCCGCGGCGATCCTGCCAGCGGGCTCGTTCCGCGCCGACCCGCTGTCGTTTCATCTCTGGGTGCCGCTGCCCCGGCCGTGGACGCGCTCGGCCTTCATCGGCCACATGCGCGCGACCGGCATCGGCGTGGTGGCCAGCGACGCCTTCGTCGTCGAGGGCACGCCGGACGAGCACGTGCGCGTCTGCCTCGGGGGGCCGGCATCGCGCGACCGCGTGCGCACGGCGCTCGAGTTCATGGCGCATACGCTCGCGGCCGAGCCGGCGATGAGCCAGAGCTATCTCTGACGAGACTAAGCCCCGCGCTCGCGCAGCAGGAGGGCCACCGCGGCACGCAGCTCGGCGATGCCTTCGCCGGTCTCGGACGAGGTGAACAGAAGCTCGGGATAGGCGGCCACGCGCTGGCGCAGTTCCGCCAGCGTCGTCCCGACCACCGTCTCGCGCGCGGAGATCTTGACCTCGTCCTTCTTGGTGAGGACGACCTGATAGGACACAGCCGCCTTGTCGAGGATCTCGAACATCTCGCGATCGAGCGCCTTGACCCCGTGGCGGCCGTCGACCAGCACGAAGACGCGCGCCAGCGTCGGCCGTCCCCGCAGGTAGTCGTGCATCACGCCGGTCCAATTCGCGATCTTCTCCTTGGACACGGCGGCGTAGCCGTAGCCCGGCATGTCGACGATGCGCAGCCGCACCGGCTCGCTGCCGATCGTGAAGAAGTTCAGCTCCTGGGTGCGGCCGGGCGTGTTTGAGGTGCGCGCCAGGGCCTTGCGGCCGGTCAGCGCGTTCAGGAGCGAGGACTTGCCGACGTTGGAGCGGCCGGCGAAGGCGATCTCCGCGGGCCCGAGCGGCGGCAGCGCGTCGGCCTTGGCGCCGGCCCAGATGAACTGGCACTCGCCGGCGAAGAGCTTGCGGCCGACCTCCGCGAGGTCGTCGGCCTCCGCCGGCTGCGTCTCGTTCATTCCGCCGGCGCCTTGCTCTCCTCGTCGGGACGGTTGTCGGCGATCTTCGCGGGCTTCGTCGCGGCGAGGTTCGTCGTGGCGGGCCGCGCCTTGCGCCGGAACATGCCGCGCAGATTGTCGAACAGCTCCAGCTTCACCCCGGCGCGCTTCATGATGACCGACTGCTGGATGATGGTCAGCGTGTTGTTGGTGGTCCAGTACACGACGAGGCCGCAGGGGAACGACCCCAGCATGAAGGTGAACACCACCGGCATCCAGGCGAACATCGTCTTCTGCACGGGGTCGGTGGGCTCGGGGTTCATCTTCATCTGGACGAACATCGAGACGCCCATGATCAGCGGCAGGATGCCGATCGCCAGGAAGTGTCCGACCACGGGCAGCGTCGTCGGATTGTAGGGGATGAGACCGAACAGGTTGAAGATGTTGGTGGGATCGGGCTGCGACAGGTCGCGAACCCAGAGCACGAACGGCGCCTGGCGCATCTCGATGGTGACGAACAGCACCTTGTAGAGCGCGAAGAACACCGGAATCTGGATCACCATCGGCAGGCAGCCGGCGACCGGATTGATCTTCTCCGCCTTGTAGATCTTCATCATCTCCTGCTGTTGGCGCATCTTGTCGTCGGGGAAGCGCTCCTTCAGCGCGGCCAGCTGCGGCTGCGCCTGCTTCATCTTGGCCATCGACAGGTAGGAGCGGTTCGCCAGCGGGAAGAACACCAGCTTGACGAGGAAGGTGAGCGCGATGATCGACACGCCCATGTTGCCGATCAGGTGGTTCAGGATGCCGAGCAGCCTGGCCATCGGCTGGGTCAGGAACCAGAGGTAGCCCCAGTCGATCAGCAGGTCGAACTTCTTGATGCCCTGCTCCTCGTAGCGCGTGAGGAGCTTCGAGACCTTGGCGCCGGCGAAGACGCGGGTGGCCACGTCGATCCGACCGCCGGCCGGCACCGTCACCTCGGGCTCGACCGTCGTGGTCTGGTAGGTCTTCTCTCCGCTGCCGGCGGCGGAATAATCCGCCTCGAAGCTCTTGCCCTGGTCGGGGATCAGCGCGGTGGCCCAATATTTGTCGGTGAAACCGGCCCAGCCGCCGGTGCCGCTGACCTTCGAGGTCGCGTTCGGCTCCTTCTCGATCTTGGGATAGGTGATCTCCTGCTCGGCATCGCCGACATAGCCGACGAAGCCCTCGTGCAGCACGGAATAGCCGGAGGTCGGCGGCGTGCCCTCGCGCGCGATCAGGGCGTACGGCCGCAGCGTGACGGGCGACGCACCGCTGTTGGTGACGGTCTGCGTCACCGAGAACATGTAGTCCCTGTCGACGGCGAACGTGCGCGAGAAGACCAGGCCTTTGCCATTGTCCCAGGTGAGCGTCACGGGCGTCGCGGGGGTCAGCTTGTCGCCCGCGCTCTTGGTCCAGACCGTGGCGGGGCTCGGCACCGCGACGTCGCTGCCCGGAGCCGGCGCGAACCCCGAAACGACGTAATAGGCGGCGGGGACGCCGTGCGGCGACAGCAGGGTGATGAGCGGGCTGCTCTTGTCGGGGGTCTCGCGGTAGTCCTTCAGCGAAAGATCGTCGAGGGCGGCGCCGGTGAGGGCGATCGAGCCGTGCAGCGAAGGCGTGTCGATCTCGACGCGGGGGCTCTCGGCGATGGCCTCGCGACGCGTGCGCCGCGCGGCGGGATTCTCGGGCGCGATGCCGCCCTGCGGCGGGGCGTTCACCGTCTGCGGCGGCAGCGATCCCGGCGCGCCGGTGACCTTGTCGTCGCGCGCATCGGACGGGTTCCGGTGCGCCGCCGCCTGCACCTGGCGCTGCTTGTCGAATTGCGGCCTGGCGACGAAGTAGTTCCAGGCGAACACCACCATGACCGAGAGCACGATCGCCCACAGGTAGTTGTTGGTCTCGGGCTTCATGGCTTGGGCCTGGTCCTCTCGGGCGCCGGGCGCCCCGGTGTGTCGGCGTGCTTGGTGTCGGATCGCTTGGTGTCGGACTGCTTGCCGTCGGCGAGCCGAGGCTTGTCGCGTCGCCTGCCGCGTTCGTGGACGGCGACGAGGCCGCGCCCGAGTTCGCGCCCGAGCGTCGCGAACGGCAGGCGAACCGCCGCGATGCGGCCGACGATCACGTAATCATGCCCGGGCTTGGCCGGTAGATCGCCCGCGGCCAGGCGGAGCGCCTCGCGCAGGCGCCGCCGGGCGCGGTTGCGCACGACCGCATTGCCGACCTTCTTGGTCAAAGTAAAACCGAAGCGGGGCGGTCCGCCGGCATCCACGACACGCGCTTCGGCTTGGAGGCTCACCGCCGTGCCGTGCCAACGCTGGCCCTGGCCGACGCGCAGGAACTCGGCACGCCGTTTCAGCCGCAGAGGCGCCGTTTGTCGGGCGCCGCGATCGTCGTTGGCCTGCATCGCGCACCCTCTCAGGTTCGCACCTCTGCCGGCGCCGACGGCCGCCGGGGCGTCCGTGTCAGGCGGAGAGTTTCTTGCGGCCGCGCGCGCGGCGGGCCGCGATGACCTTGCGGCCGCCGACGGTCGCCATGCGGGCCCGGAAGCCGTGGCGCCGCTTGCGGACGATCTTGGAGGGCTGGTAGGTCCGTTTCACGGGTGGTCTCCAACGCGGACCGCCACCACGCGCAGCGGACAGGCGGTTCCGTGTAAATCAGGGTCGCAATTCGCCGGCCAGCGCGTCTTCCGCGCCCGCTCGAACGTCGGCGGGCTTATGGCGGACGGCGATCTCGAAGTCAATTTCGCGGTGCTTGTTCGAGCGCCGGCCGCGTGCTAGGTGCCCTCGACCACGCGCCGGGCGGCCTGCCGCCTCCGCGCCCCTCCGGAGAGGTGGCAGAGTGGTCGAATGCACCGCACTCGAAATGCGGCATGGGTGCAAGCCCATCGGGGGTTCGAATCCCTCCCTCTCCGCCAGCACTCTCAATTTTACGATGCGACATCGCCAGAGTGACGCGGCCTGCGCCCCTCCAGAACGCCGGCTGCCAATCGTGCAGCGCTTCTGCACTCAAACCTCGTTTACCGTGCCCGGAAACATGCCGAGGCCGCCCCATCGTCGTTAAACGATCCTCAGCGCGATCGTTCGAAACTGGCGTCATCCATGGATGTCGCAGCATGCCTCGCAAACCTGCCTTCAGCGCCGCTTCGCTCTACGTTCACTTTCAGCCGACGATGACGCGCGCGTTTCCCGTGCCGGACGACCTTCCCGCGGCGATGCTCGATTGTCTCGCACGACTCGCGTGGCCCGCGGAGCTGTCCTTGAGCGAACGGCTCACGGGCCTGCGGCGGCTGACGGACGACGACGCCACCCCGCTCGTCCGGGCCTAGCGAGAGACTAGCCGTCCATCGCCTCCAGCTCGCCGATCATGCCCTCGATCATGCCGAGACCGATCTCCCAGAAGCCGGGATCGGTGGCATCCAGGCCGAAGGGCGCCAGCAGCTCGGAATGATGCTTGGTGCCGCCGGCCGAGAGCATGGCGAGATAGCGCTCGGCAAAGCCGTCCTGCGCGCGCTGGAACACGCCGTAGAGCGAGTTCACCAGGCAATCCCCGAACGCGTAGGCGTAGACGTAGAACGGCGAATGGATGAAGTGCGGAATGTAGGCCCAGTAGGTCTCGTAGCCCGGCATCAGCCGGATCGCCGGACCCAGGCTCTCGGACTGCACGCTCATCCAGATCTCGCAGATCTTGTCCGCCGTCAGCTCGCCCTCGCGCCGGGCCGCGTGGAGGCGGCGTTCGAACTTGTAGAAGGCGATCTGGCGCACCACCGTGTTGATCATGTCTTCGACCTTGCCGGCGAGCATGACGCGGCGCTCGGCCTTGGACGTCGTGCGATCCAGAAGAGCGCGGAAGGTCAGCATCTCGCCGAAGACGCTCGCCGTCTCGGCCAGCGTCAGCGGCGTCGGCGCCATCAGCGCGCCCTGCGGACCGGCCAGCACCTGGTGCACGCCGTGGCCGAGCTCATGGGCGAGGGTCATCACGTCGCGCGGCTTGCCCTGGTAGTTCAGCAGCACGTAGGGGTGCGCCGACGGGACCGTGGGATGCGCGAAGGCGCCCGGCGCCTTGCCCGGGCGGGTCGGCGCGTCGATCCAGCGCTCGTCGAAGAAGCGCTGCGCGATGCCGGCCATGGCGGGCGAGAAGCCGGCATAGGCATCGAGCACCGTCTTCTGCGCCTCGGTCCACGAGACAGTGCGCGTGGGGACGTCGGGCAGCGGGGCGTTGCGGTCCCAGTGCGCCAGGCTGTCGACGCCGACCCACTTGGCCTTCAACCGGTAATAGCGATGGGACAGGCGGGGATAGGCGGCCGTGACCGCCGCGACGAGGGCGTCGACGACCTCGCGCTCGACCCGGTTCGACAGGTGGCGCGAGTCGGCGATGTCGGCGAAGCCGCGCCAGCGGTCTGAGATCTCCTTGTCCTTGGCGAGCACGTTGGTGACCAGCGCGAACGTGCGCAGGTTCGTCTTGAGCCCGGCGGCGAGCGCGTTGGCCGCCCTCTCGCGGGTCTTGGCATGCTCGTCCTGCAGCAGCGATAGCACCGGCTCCAGCGACAGCTCCTGGCCATCGACGGTGAAGCGCAGCGCGGCCAGCGTCTCGTCGAACAAACGATTCCAGGCCGAGGCGCCGGTGGCGCTCTTCTCGAGGAACAACTGCTCGACCTTGTCGTCGAGCTGGAACGGCTTGTCCTTGCGAATGTCGTCGAGCCAGGGTTTGTAGGCCGCGAGTTCACCGGCGGCGACCGCGTCGAGCGCCGCATCGTCGACGCGATTGAGCTCGAGCTGGAAGAACAGAAGGTCCGCGGCGGCGGCCGTCACCTTGTCCTGCGCGTCGCCGTAGAACTTGGCGTTGACCGGATCCGTGGTCTCGCCGGAATAGACCAGGCCGGCGTAGCTCATGATGCGGCCGAGACGATCGTCGATGGCCTCGTAGCGCTTCACCGCCGCCAGCAGACCACCGTCGCGGACGAGCATCTCGAGGCGGCCCTTGTAGTCAGCCGCGAAGGCCCTGCATTCCTGCGCCATCGTCGCGAGATCGTCGGCATAGGCCTGCGATGTCATGCCGGGATAGAGGTCGGCGAGGTTCCACTCCGGCAGGGCACCCAAGGCGGGGTCGCTATACGCGGCGGCTTCGGCCGGCGGGGCGGGGACGCGCATGCGGGATCTTTCTGGCAGCGTAAGCATCGGGCCTCGTAGCGGCGCGGTCGGCAGCGATCAAGGGAGCGGCGTGTCGCGTGCGGCGCGCTTGGCCAGAACCGCGTCGTCCAACAGGAGCTGGTCCAGATCGAAAGGGCATCGGGCCGGCGGTGCCTCGCTCGAGATTCCGGACCGGTCGAAGCCGGGAACTTCCGTTCGCAAGACCGGCTTTTGTTGCGGAGTGGCCGGTCGTGGAGTGCGATCGCCGCCGCAGTGCTCAAGAGAGGGATCAGGCATGGCCGATCGACCGATACTGACGACCGCTTTCGGACGTCCCGTCGAGAACAACCAGAACTCGCTCACGGCCGGCCCGCGCGGACCGATGCTGATGCAGGATTATCATCTCATCGAGAAGATGGCCCATTTCAACCGGGAGCGCATTCCGGAGCGCGTGGTGCACGCCAAGGGTTACGGCGCCTACGGCACCTTCACGGTGACCCAGGACATCACCCATCTCACCTGCGCCAAGATCTTCGAAACCGTCGGCAAGAAGACCGAGATGTTCTCGCGCTTCTCGACGGTCGGCGGCGAGTCCGGCTCCGCCGACACGGCCCGCGACCCACGCGGCTTCTCGATGAAATATTACACCGAGGACGGCAATTGGGACCTCGTCGGGAACAACACGCCGATCTTCTTCATCCGCGATCCGCTCAAGTTCTCGGACTTCATCCGCACGCAGAAGCGCGATCCCGGCACGCATCTCAAGCCACACTGGCGTCGCTGGGACTACTGGGGCCTGTCGCCCGAGGCGTTGCACCAGGTCATGTTCCTCTACAGCGACCGTGGCACGCCGAAATCCGCCCGCTTCATGAACGGCTACGGGTCGCATACCTTCTCGTTCTGGAACGCGGCCGGCGAGCGCAGCTGGGTGAAGTTCCATTTCAAGACGGAGCAGGACATCCAGAACTTCTCGGACGCCGACGCGGCGAAGATGACCGGCGACAATCCGGACTATTCGAGCCAGGATCTCATCGAAGCGATCAAGCGCGGCGATTTTCCGAAGTGGAAGATGTTCATCCAGGTCATGCCGGAAAAGGATGCCGAGACCTATCGCATCCATCCCTTCGACCTGACCAAGACCTGGCCGCACTCCGACTATCCCTTGCAGGAAGTCGGCGTGATGGAATTGAACCTTAACGTGAAGAACTATTTCGCCGAGGTCGAGCAGGCCTCGTTCGAGCCGTCGAACGTGGTGCCGGGCATCGGCTTTTCGCCGGACAAGGTGCTGCAGAATCGTGTGCTCAGCTATGCCGACGCGCATCGCTATCGGCTCGGCGGTCCGAACTACAACCAGATTCCGGTCAACCAGCCCAAGGCCGCCAAGTACCAGACCTATCATCGCGATGGCGTGATGCGGGTCGACGGCAATTACGGCGGCGAGGTCGATTACGAGCCCAACTCGTTCGGTGGACCGGTGGAGGACCGCGCGATCGCCGAGCCGCCGCTGCGGATGATGGCAACGCCGCGCGCTACGACTACAAGAACGACGACGAGGATTATTACGGCCAGCCGCGCGCGTTCTGGGAGAAGGTGCTCGACGAGACCGGCCGCGCCCATCTCGTCGAGAACATCGTCGGTTCGATGACCAATCCCAACATGGGCATCGCCGACCCTCGGCCGATCCAGGAGCGCATGCTCAAGCATTGGTACAAGATTCACCCCGATTTCGGGGCGGCGGTCGCCAAGGGCATCGGGATGGAGCCGCAGCGGATCGCGGCGGAATAGCGCGTCCTATCCTGCGATTCGAGATAGGGGACCGGCGCGAGCCGGTCCCCTTTTTGCATGTTGCGGTCCGTCGTGTCGGGGCGGGTTTCCTGACGTACCGTGCCTTCCACCTTGCCTTCTGCCGGCGGCGCTCGCCCTGCAGCCGGCGTCGGCGCAGATAAGCCCGCCAGGTTGGAAGGCCTCGGCCTTCACGAGCCGAAATGCGCCGGCATCGCGGCGGCTTGTATATGCCCAACCGGCCGCGACATGTCCGACGTCAGACACGGCGCGCGTTCTTCCGATAGGTCGAGAGCTCCTGTATGGCCGTTCCGCGAACCCGGAGACCGGCCATGCGCCTGACGCCCCCGACCTTCCCCGTCTTCCTTCTCGCCGTCATCCTGGCCGCGGTCACGGTGGTGGACATCTACACGCACGTTCCCGTGGTGCACTCGGTGATCGCGACGCACCGTTTCGGCGCCATGGTCGCCGCCTTCGCGATCCTTGCGGCAGGCGTGGTGTTTCCAGGGCTTTGACGGAGCCATGCGAATGGACCAGCGTGCCGTCTCGCGGAGAGGACCGACATGAAAGATCTGATGGGCTTGATGAAGCAGGCGCAGGCCATGCAGACCAAGATGGCCGAGGCCCAGGCCGCGCTGGAGCAGCTGGAAGTCGAGGGGCAGGCCGGCGGCGGCCTCGTCAGGATCACGCTCTCGGCCAAGGGCGCGATGAGGCACGTGGTCATCGACGAGAGCCTGATGAAGGCCGACGAGAAGGAGATCCTCGAGGATCTCGTCGTCACGGCCCACGAGGACGCGCGGCGCAAGGCCGAAAGCCTCGCCGAGGAGAAGATGCGCGACGTCACCGCCGGCCTGCCGCTGCCGCCCGGGATGAAGCTGCCGTTTTGATGCTCATCCATCATGGCTGAACGGATCGCCGGACCGGAGATCGAGCGGCTGATCCAGCTGCTGGCGCGGTTGCCCGGTCTCGGGCCGCGTTCGGCGCGCCGCGCCGCGCTGCACCTCATCCGCAAGCGCGAGGAGCTGCTCGGGCCATTGGCCGACGCCCTGGCGCGCGCGCGCGACACGATCCGGACGTGTTCGCGCTGCGGCAACGTCGACACCGTCGACCCCTGCTCGGTGTGCCGCGATCCACGACGCGACCCTGCGGTGCTGGTGGTGGTGGAGACCGTGGCCGACCTGTGGGCGCTGGAGCGGGCGGCGGCGGTGCGGGCGCGCTACCACGTGCTCGGCGGCACGCTGTCCCCGCTCGACGGGGTCGGCCCCGACGACCTCAACCTCGCCACCCTCGCCGGCCGCGTCGCCGAGGACGGCATCACCGAGGTCATCCTCGCGGTCAACGCGACCGTCGATGGCCAGACGACGGCGCATTACGTCACCGACCTCATCGCGCATCTCGACGTGCGCACCACCCGTCTCGCCCACGGCGTGCCGGTCGGCGGCGAGCTCGACTATCTCGACGAGGGCACGCTCTCGGCGGCGCTGCGCAGCCGCACGGCGTTCTGAAGCCGGCGTCTCGCCCGAGTCGCGGACGCGGTCGAGGATGACGTCCGCGCTGCCGCATGCCACACTGGCGAGCCCGGCCTGAGACGGTCGCGGCGGTGGCCGCTCGATCATTGCCGGATGCGACCCATGCCAGGTCAAGCCTTCAGGCTCGTGTTGCGCGTCCTGACCCTCGTCACGGCCGGCGCGATCGGCCTGTCGCCGGGCATGACCGAGCGAATCCCGCCCGGTCCGATTCCCTTCGGGCCGATCCGCGGCGCCCCGGATCCCGCCGCGCTGCGGCGTGCGCCCGCCACCACCGCTCCCCATCCGGCCGCGACGGCCGGCAAGCCCAACCTCTCGGCTCGGATCGCTCCCATGCAGCTGCGCGTGGTGCGCGACGGCCGGCCCGGCTGCGGCGAGGCTTGTGCCGAGTGGATCGCGGCGGAAGGGGAGATCGTGCCGGGCACGGGCAAGGCCTTCGCGGGCGTGCTGCGGACGCTGGGCGCCCGGCGGCTGCCCGTGTTCATCGATTCCGGCGGCGGCGCGATCGAGGACGCGCTCGCGATGGGCACGCTGATCCGCGAGCGTCGCCTCGACGTCGCGGTGGCCCAGACGATCGCCGACTGCGCGAGCTGCGGGCCAGGCACGGCCCAGCCGCGCAGTCCCGGCGCGATCTGCGCCTCGGCCTGCGTGCTCGTGCTCGCGGCAGGCGTCGGCCGGGTCGGCGGTCTCGCCACGCACGTCGGCGTCCACCAGATGAGCATGAGGGGCGTCCGCATCGTGAAGCGGCGCGTGTTCCGGGTCTTGTTTCGCATCGTGCGCGGCCAGAAGCGGGAGATCGGCCGCGAGCTGGTGAGCGAGCGTACCATCTCTTCCACGGCCTTCACGGAACCCGCCTCCAAGGAGACCGACGCCAGGGTCGCCACCTACCTCGGAGCGATGGGGATCGGGGCCGGCCTGATGCCATTGATGTTGTCGACGCCGGCGACGGGCATCCGCTGGCTGACCCCTCGCGAGGAGGGCGACACCAGCCTCCTCACCGCCGCGACCGGCGGCGAGACCCTTCTCCTGCGGCAGCATTTCGCGCTCGCGCCGCTGCCCACAGAGACGCCGCGCGCCACGTCGGCGGGATCGGCCGATCCGGTGTTCGACGGTGCCGCCAAAGCCGAGATCACGGGGTCGGTCCCGGTGGGGGGCGCGGATGGCAAGGTCGTCTGGACGTTGGAGCGGCCGCCGTCGGCTTTGCCGGCGCTGGTCGCCGTCGTCACGATCCCGGCGAGCGGCCTCGCCCTGACGCTGCGGATCGCGCCCGAAAGCGCGGCCCCCGACGCGAAGCTCGTCGTCGATGCCGCCTTCAGGGTGGACGGCGGTGCGGCGCCGCGCATCGCGACCGTGGGGCCGCTGCACGCCGGGTCGCTCGAACTCAGCGGGCCGCCGAGGCTGAGCGGTCCGACGGCTTGGCGCCTCGTCCTCAGGGGCGATGCCACGACGCTGCTCGCGACGCCGCCCGACATGCTCGGGCTGCGCCTACGACGCCGGGACGGGCAGGCCGTCGAGCTGAGCTTCGACGCGCCCGAGCGGCTCCCGGCGATGGTGGCGCTGGCGGAGAAGGCCTGGAAGACCGGGGCTGGCCCGAAGGCTGCCTTCGCATTACCTCAGAAGGGGCATTGAGCGTCATCGAGCCGGGAGACGATGTGAACCACGACCAGTCTGTTGGGCCGCACGATGTCGGCGGTCTGCCGTCGGTACTGCCGGATAAGGACGAGCACCCTCACGCGCTCTGGGAATACCGCGTCGATGCGATGATGATGCTTCTGTCGCATCCCTCGCGCAAGCTGCTGGTCGTCGACGAGCTGCGACGTGCCGTCGAGGGACTCGGCCCCGGCGCCTACGAGACCATGGGCTATTACGAGCGCTGGATCGCAGCCATCTCGCGGCTGATGATCGAGCGCGGAGTGGTCACCAGCGACGAGCTCGGGCGCCGCATGGCCGAGGTCGCCTCGCGGGAGACGATCTCGCCGGAGCCGACGGCGTGACCTTCGCGGTAGGCGATCCCGTGAGCGTGCGCGAGGCCTGGCCGCCGGGCCATATCCGCACGCCGGCCTATGTCCGCGGCCACGCCGGCGCCGTCGCGGCCGTCCTCGGCCGTCATGCCAACCCCGAAGAGCTGGCGTTTCATCGCTCCGGGCTGCCGGCGCGCACGCTCTACCGCGTCCGCTTCGCGCAGCACGCGCTTTGGCCGGACTATGCCGGGTCCGCGACCGACACCGTGGACGTCGAGATCTACGAGCATTGGCTCGAGGCAAAGGAGGCGGTGCGTTGAGCGAAGGCCACCCCGGGCACGATCATCCGACCATCCCGCATGCCGAGGGGCCGCCCACGCACTACCAGGCGATGGAGATCGCGCTGCGCGAGCTTCTCGTCGAGAAGGGCGTGTTCACCGCCGCCGAGGTTGCCCGCGAGGTCGAGGCGATGGAGGGCCGCGACGCCGGCACGGGCGCGCGCATGGCGGCCCGGGCCTGGCTCGATCCGGACTACAAGGCATTGCTGCTCGAGAGCACGGAGAAGGCAGCCGCCACTTTCGGCTTCGCGACAGGCCCGTACCGTATCCTGACCATGGAGAACACGGCCCACGTCCACAACATGATCGTGTGTACGCTGTGCTCCTGCTACCCGCGGGTCCTGCTTGGCCTGCCACCGGCCTGGTACAAGGGCCGTGCCTACCGCGCCCGGGCCGTGCGAGACCCGCGCGGCGTGCTGCGCGAGTTCGGCCTCGACCTGTCCGACGACGTGACGCTACGCGTCCACGATAGCACCGCCGACATGCGCTATATGGTGCTGCCTCTGCGTCCGGACGGCACCGACGGCTGGGACGAGACGGCGCTTGCGGGGCTGGTGACCCGGGACAGTCTGATCGGCGTGGCGCGGGCGCGGGCGCCTATCCCAGCTTGAACGCTTTCGTCAGGGCCTGCGTGATCAGGAAGCCCAGCGTCGCGGCGGTGCCGGTCAGCACCGTGCCCCAGATGACGTCGGCGATGGTGATCGTGGCGTTCCAGTTGCGCAGCGTCGACCAGTTCGTGAAGTCGTACACGCCGTAGGAGAAGAAACCGAACAGCGCGCCGTAGAGCAGCGCCGTGGTCCAGTGCCCGCTGGCGAAGGCGGGAGCCGTGGCGAAGATCAGGATGCCGACGATGAACACGATGTAGAACAGCGCCGCGGGCGCGACCAGGAAGCTCGGCATCAGGATGTCGCCGAGCGTCGGCTTGTAGAGCCGCGTCGCCATGATCGTGAGCCACACCGCATCGACGGCGAGGAAGACCACGAGGGTGGCGACGTAGGCGATGGCGTACCGGGCGATCATGGGGCGGGCGTCCTGCGGGGCCCAGCCGTAACGGCGCGTCCCGTCGAAGGTTCGGCGCCATCGCGCGACCACGATCCCGGCGCAGGCGTCTACTTGCCAACCCGAGGATTGCCTTTGCGCGCCCTGCTTCTCGCCTGCGTCCTGTCCTGCTCCGCCGCCGCCGCGCTCCACGCCCAGGATGCCGGCAGGTCCAAGCCGCAGAGCGCGCCTGCGGCAGGCGGCCATCCCGATCTCGCCGACACCGTGCCACCGCATCCGCTGCCGGCGGAGGTCACCACCGACCACACGCTCGTGCTTCCCGGCCGCACCCTGCATTTCAAGGCGACAGCGGGCGCCGTGCGGCTCAGTGACGCCGGCAGCGGCACGCCGATCGCGGACATCGCCTACGTCGCCTATCGGCTCGAGGGCGGCGATCCGGCCAAGCGGCCGCTGACGGTGGCGATCAACGGCGGGCCTGGCGCCCCCTCGGCCTGGCTCGACATCGGGGCCGTGGGCCCGTGGCGCCTGCCGGTGAGGAGCGGCGACATCTCGCCGTCGATGCCGACGAGCGTGGTCGACAATGCCGACACCTGGCTCGACTTCACCGACCTGCTCTTCATCGACCCGCTGGGCACCGGCTACAGCCGCGCGCTCGGCAAGGGCGACGAAGCCGGCAAGGCGTTCCACTCGATCGACGGCGACATCGGCTCGCTGGCGACCGTGGTGCGCAAATGGTTGATCGCCAACGATCGCCTCGCCAGTCCGCACTTCATCCTGGGCGAGAGCTACGGCGGCTTCCGCGCGCCCAAGCTGGCGCGCAAGCTCGAGCAGAGCGAGGGCGTCGGCGTGGCCGGCATCGCCATGCTGTCGCCGGTGCTCGATTTCGCCTGGTTCGAGGCCGCGGACAATCCGGCCGTCGTCGCCGCGCACTTCCCGTCGCTCGTCGCCGCCGCCAAGGGCCTCAAGGGGCCGAACCCGCGTGACAAGCTGATGGCGGCGGAAAGCTATGCCGCCGGGCCCTATCTCGTCGACCTCTTCAAGGGCAAGCGCGACCCCGCCGCGCTCCGTCGCATGAGCACCACGGTCGCCGGCTTCCTCGGCATCGACGAACCCTTCGTCGCCCGGCTCGGCGGTCGGGTGTCGGCGGGCGTGCTGACGCGCGAGAAGCTGCGCAGTGCCGGGCGCATCGCCAGCAGCTACGATGCGACGGTCACCGGCTGGGACCCCGAGCCCTTCGACAATGCCGGTCATCGCGAGGACCCGATCCTCGACGCGCTGAAGACGCCGTTCGCCGCCGCCATGGCCGACGTCACGGCGAACAAGCTCAAATGGCCGGTGCAGGCCCGCTACGAGATCCTCAACATGCAGGTCAACGCGCACTGGGATTGGGACAGTGGACGCCGCCCCGCCGAGGCGATGGGCGACCTCTCGACCCTGCTATCGCTCGACCCGCATTTTCGCGCGATCGTCATGCACGGCGTGACCGACGAGGTGACGCCGTACTTCACCTCGAAGATGCTGATCGACCAGCTGCCGGCCTACGGCGATCCGTCGCGAGTGCGGCTCGCCGTCTACGGCGGCGGCCACATGCCCTACCTCGACGACGAGCCCCGCGCCGCGATGCGCGAGGACGCGCGCCGGCTCATCGAGGTCGACACGGGCCATTGAGGGAACAGGCGCCATCGAGGCTGCGGCATAATCGTTTCGTCCACAACGTCGCGCCGCGGGCGCGGAACGACGCGCCGTCGCGCTCGGTTCTCGTGGTGAAAGGAACGTGCATGTCCTCCACCTCCATGACCATCGCCTTGTTTGCGACGGGAGCGATGCTGGCGGCGTCGCCGGCGCTGGCCCACAGCATCCATCATCATCGCCACTATCGGTACGCGGCGGCCCAGCCTGACGGCAGCGGCGAGCCTTACGGCTACCGCAACGCGCCTTACCCTCAGGCTTACGGGGGTTATTACGGCGCGGGTCGATATGGCAACGGTTACGGCTACGGCTATGCCGGCGGCTGGGAGGGCGAGGCCAATGCCCGTCTCACCGCCCGGGCTTATCGCGAACCGGGCCTCGCGCTCGAACTCGCACCCGACGCCAAGGAGACCGCGACGGGGGGGCCGGTCGGCGGCCTTCCCGGGCGCAGGTAGGTGGCCTGAGCCATGGTCGTCGGATGGATCCTGGCGGTGAACGCGGCCCTGGCGTTCGTCGCCGCGCCCGCGCAAGCCCACGACATCGTCCATCGCCGGCATGCCGCACGTGTCGGCCGGGCGACCTCGGCCACGACCCGAACGCATGCCGATCCTGCGGCGACGCAGGTGCCGGCAGCCGCCTCCAGGGCGTCGGAGACCGGAGGCCCGTCGGGCAGCGTGTTCGACGGCGGCATGTAGGCTCAGACCGGCCCGGCGACTCCGGCCTGGGCGAAGGTGGCCATGTCGCGCGTGCAGGCGACGGCCGCCTTGAGCAGGCCGAGCGCCAGCGCCGCGCCGGAGCCTTCGCCGAGCCGCATGCCGAGGTCGAGGATCGGCCTCTTGCCGATGCGCTCCAGGGCGCGGAGGTGCGCCTGTTCCGCCGAGACGTGGCCGGCGAGACAATGCTCGATCGTGGCGGGATCGAGCGCGTGCAGCACCGCCGCCGCCGCCGTGACCACGAAGCCATCGAGGACGACCGGCACGCGCTGCATGCGCGCCGCAAGGATGGCGCCGCAAAGGGCCGCCACTTCGCGACCGCCGAGCCGGCGCAGCACTTCGAGCGGGTCCTTCAGGTGACCGGCATGGGTGGCAAGCGCGGCGTCGACCGCCGCCACCTTGCGCGCCATCGAGGAGTCGTCGACGCCGGTGCCGCGACCGACCCACTCCGCGCCGCCGCCGCCGTAGAGCGCGGCGTAGATCGCCGACGCCACCGTGGTGTTGCCGATGCCCATCTCGCCCAGGCCGAGCACGTCGATCTCGCCGGCCACGGCCTCCATGCCGAAGGCGATGGTGCCGGCGCACGCCGCCTCGTCCATCGCCGGGGCCCGCGTGATGTCGGCGGTGGGCAGATCGAGCGCCAGCTCGAAGACCTTGAGGCCGATGCCGTAGGTGGCGCAGATCTGGTTCACCGCGGCGCCGCCTGCGGCGAAGTTCTCCAACATCGCGCGGGTCACGGAGGCCGGATAGGCCGAGACGCCCTGCGCGACGACGCCGTGGTTGCCGGCGAAGACGGCGACCTGCGGGCGGTCGATCGTCGGCATCGCCTTGTCCTGCCAGGTTGCGAGAAAGGCGACGAACTCGTCGAGCCGGCCGAGCGATCCCGCCGGCTTCGTCAATTGTGCCTGGCGCGCGCGCACCGCGTCGGCGGCGCGATCCGAAGCGTCCGGCATGAGCGGCAGCAAGGCGCGGATATCGTCGAACGGCAGGCCGCTGGCCGGCATGGGAATCCTCCGAGAAAGGCGGGCTTGTAGCAGAGCTGGCGCGCCATGAGCGAGCGGGCCGCTACCGCCGGCCGCCCTGCACCGCCATCCGCGGTTCGCCCGGGGCGGTCTCGACGCCAAGGTCCGGCACGGCGATGATCGGCGCACCGCGTAGGTCGCGGCGAACCACGATGGCCCCGCGCTCCTCGAGATAGGCCAGCATGCGGCGGGCACGACCGGCCGAGCTGGTGCCGTAGGCCTCGGCGAGCCCGGCATCGCTCGGGCAGGGCGCCCCCTCGATGGCGGCGCGGGCGATGAGCAGGAACGGCCCGGCGAGATCGTCGGGCAACGCGGCGGCGGTGGCCTGCGCCTGCTCCCAGTGCGGGCTGTCCGGCGCCTCGCCGCCGGCGCGCCGCGCGGCCAGGCGGCGCTTGAACTCCGGTAAACCGATCGAGTCGCTCTCGATCCGGCGGACGCGGCAGCGCAGCGTGAAATCCTGGAACAGCGCGGCCGGCGCGGCACTGGCGGCATCGGCGTCGGCCAGCACCTCGTCCAGCACGCGGCACAGCGCGGCCTCGCGTTCGGCGGGATCGCCCGCGGGCGCCGCGGGAAGGTCGTCGCGCTGGGGTGGCCGGTAGTTGGCGAGCTGCACCAGCACGTCCTGCGCTGCCACGGGTCGCGGCTTGGGACGCGGCACGAGGGGGCGCGCGTCGTCGGCCGGCGCGAGGATCAGGCTCTCGCCGGCGGAGGCGTCGGGCAGCGGCAGCAGCCCATGTGGCACGCTGCGGCTCGTGGTCTCGGTCGGACCGACGGCGATCGTGATCGGGCGTCGCGACAGGGCCGGACCGAGCGCGACGAAGCGCCCGCGCGACAGGTCGCGGAAGGTCTCGGCCTGGCGACGCTCCAGCCCCAGCAGATCGGCGGCACGGGCCATGTCGATGTCGAGGAAGGTGCGCCCCATCAGGAAGTTGGAGGCCTCCGCCGCGACGTTCTTGGCGAGCTTGGCGAGGCGCTGCGTGGCGATGATGCCGGCGAG
>CAXTVT010000009.1:38872-64144 GCA_964247745.1 uncultured Beijerinckiaceae bacterium | reverse complement strand
TCCGTGTCGCGGATGTGGGAGGTCGTCGACAAGCACAAGGTCAACCTGTTCTACACGGCGCCCACCGCGGTGCGCTCGCTGATGGGCGCCGGCAACGGCCCGGTCGAGAAGACCAGCCGCCGGTCGCTGCGCGTGCTGGGCTCCGTCGGCGAGCCGATCAATCCCGAGGCCTGGAACTGGTACTACAAGGTGGTCGGCGAGAGCCGCTGCCCGATCGTCGACACCTGGTGGCAGACCGAGACCGGTGGAATCCTGATCACGCCGCTGCCCGGCGCCACGACGCTGAAGCCCGGATCGGCGACGCTGCCGTTCTTCGGCGTCGAGCCGGAGATCGTCGATGCCGAGGGCAAGGTCCAGGCGGGCGCCTGCGAGGGCAACCTCGTCATCGCCCGCTCCTGGCCGGGTCAGATGCGCACCATCTACGGCGACCACAAGCGCTTCGTGGAGACCTACTTCTCGGCCTACCCGCACAAGTATTTCACCGGTGACGGCTGCCGGCGCGATGCGGACGGCTACTATTGGATCACCGGTCGCGTCGACGACGTCATCAATGTCTCGGGCCATCGCATGGGAACGGCCGAGGTCGAGAGCTCGCTCGTCGCCCATCAGAAGGTGTCCGAGGCCGCGGTGGTCGGCTACCCGCACGACATCAAGGGCCAGGGCATCTACGCTTACGTGACGCTGAACGACGGCGTGCAGGGCTCGGACGAGCTGCGCAAGGAGCTCGTCACCTGGGTGCGCAAGGACATCGGGCCGATCGCGTCGCCCGACGTGATCCAGTTCGCGCCCGGGCTGCCGAAGACCCGCTCGGGCAAGATCATGCGCCGCATCCTGCGCAAGATCGCCGAGAACGAGATCGACAAGCTCGGCGACACCTCGACGCTGGCCGATCCCGCCGTGGTCGACGACCTCGTTGCGAATCGCCCGCAGCAAGGCGGCGAAGCGCGCAAGTCGGCCTGAGTCCGAGCTGCGGACGCGCCATACCGCGAAATCAAAAACTTTCGGTGTGGTGGAACCGCCGGTGGAGGAGCCGAGTCCGCGCCGATCGGGGCCAATCCGTGATGTCGCTGCAACAGCGCCCGGCCAAACGGCCGGGTGCCTCACGTTTTAACCCTAACTGAAGGACTGCCTTGCTAATCTCCCGTCGAGGACTGGGGCGCGACGCCGGCAAATCGGTACTGAAGTCCAACGGGGATAACATGAGCAGCAACGTTTCGATCGGCCGCAAGGCCGGTGGCGTCTTTGCGTCCATCGCGATGGGCGTCTCTCTCGCCGCCATGGCGGCCTTCTCGCCGGCGCAGGCCCGGCAGTCGGTCTCGGTGCCGTCCGATTATCCGGGCGGCATGATCATCATCAAGCAGAGCGAGCGTTCGCTCTATTACACCAACGGCGACGGCACCGCCGTGCGCTACCCCGTGGCCATCGGCAAGACCGGCAAGTCGTGGCGCGGCAAGACCTACATCGAGGGCAAGTTCATCCGCCCGGACTGGTCGCCGCCGGAGGTCGTCTCGCGCGATCATCCCGAGCTGCCGTCCTTCATTCCCGGCGGTGCCCCCAACAACCCGATGGGCGCGGCGGCCATGACGCTGCAGCTCGACCAGGTCGCCATCCACGGCACCACCATGAAGATGCGCAAGTCGGTCGGCACCGCCGCCTCCTACGGCTGCATCCGCATGCTGAACGAGGACGTCACCGACCTCTACAGCCGCGTGCGTGTCGGCACCCCGGTGGTCTCGATCCCATAAGCCGACGACGCATCGCGATCGTCTCGGAAGCGGAGGGTCCCCGACCCTCCGCTTTTTCGTGTTCGATCACGGCGATTTGCGCGGCACCGAGCCCAAGTTTAAGACACCGCCGAACGGTGGCCGGGCCGGGTTCATGCGGACCCGCGGCGGAGCCTCGACTGATGGAAGAAACGAAGGCTTCATGGCGCGCGACGTCTCCGACAGCACCCCGATCTCCGGGCGCGGCGATCTCGTGGCCTGGCTCGAGAGCGGCTGCAAGCCGGCGGCGCGCCATCGCATCGGCACCGAGCACGAGAAGATCGGCTTCTATCGCGCCGCACTGACGCCGGTCCCTTACGAGGCCGGCGCCGACGTCGGCGGCGTTCGGCAGCTGCTCGAGGAGATGGGCGAGAGCCTGGGTTGGACGCCGATCCTCGACGGCGGCAAGATCATCGGCCTTGCCGACGAGGTGAACGGGGGCGCCATCTCGATCGAGCCCGGCGGGCAGTTCGAGTTGTCCGGCGCTCCGCTGGCCACGGTCCACGAGACCCGTGACGAACTGGACCGGCATTTCGCGGCGCTGCGCCCGATCGCCGAGCGCCACGGCATCGGCTTCCTCGATCTCGGCATGAGCCCGAAATGGACGCGGGCCGAGACCCCCGTGATGCCCAAGAGCCGCTACGTCATCATGGCGCGCTACATGCCGAAGGTCGGCACGCGCGGGCTCGATATGATGTTTCGCACCACCACCGTGCAGGCGAACTACGATTTCGCCAGCGAGGCGGACATGGTGAAGAAGCTGCGCGTCGCGGTGGCGCTGCAGCCTGTGGCCACGGCGCTGTTCGCCAACTCGCCGTTCCGGGACGGGCGACCGACCGGCTTCCTCTCCGACCGGTCCGAGGTTTGGCGGGACACCGACAACCGGCGCGCCGGCATGCTGCCCTTCATGTTCGAGGACGGCGCCGGCTTCGAATCCTACGTCGATTACGCGCTCGACGTGCCGATGTACTTCATCAAACGTGGCGACGTGTACATCGACGTCGCCGGCACCAGCTTCCGCGACCTGCTCGCCGGGCGGCACCCGGCGCTGCTCCCCGGCGACACGCCGACGATGTCCGACTGGGCGAACCACCTCTCCACGATCTTCCCCGAGGTGCGCTTGAAGACCTTCCTGGAGATGCGCGGAGCCGACGCCGGTCCGCTGCCGTTCCTGCTGGCGCTTCCGGCGCTGTTCGCCGGGCTGCTCTACGATCCGTCGGCTCTCGACGCCGCGTGGGATCTCGTCTCCGGCTGGTCGGCCGGCGATCGCCAGGGACTGCGCGATGCCGTGCCGCGACAGGCGCTGGCGGCGGAGGTCGCGGGACGCACGCTGCGCGACGTCGCCGGTGACGTGTTGCGCATCGCCCGCGCCGGCCTGGCCGCCCGGTCGCACAAGGATGCGGCGGGGCACGACGAGACCGTCTATCTCGACGTCCTCGACGACGTGGTCGCCGCCGGCACGCAGGCCGAACGGCTGCTGTCGCGCTACGACGGCACCTGGGCTCGCAGCGTCGATCCGGCGTTCAGGGAATGCGTCTACTAGTCAAGCGGTGCGCTGCCGCAGGGCAGGCTGCGTCTCTCTCGCCATCTGCATCGCGGCCTCCCGGACCAGGGCGGCGTCGCGTTTCAGGGCTTCGAAGCGGCCGGTGAAGCCGTCGTCGGGCGCCGTCTGCAACGCCTTGCAGGCGACGGAGAAGGCGGTGAACCCGAGCATGCCGCTGCCGGCGACGCTGGCATGGGCCTGCCGGCGCAACTCGGCGCGACCGTCCGCGGTCTCCGGATCGGCGGTGAAGCGATCCGTAAGCGAGGCGGCGAGGCTCTCGAGAAGGCTGCCGATCTTCGCGCTGCCGAGCAGCGCCGCGAGCTTGTCGAGGATGGCGCCGTCATGGGTCTTGCCGCGCGGCGCCGCGGCGACGTCGAAGACGGGAATGGCACCCTCGGCGCCGGCCACTCGATCCAGCACCGCGAACATCTGCGCCGCCGAGAACGGCTTGTGGATCACGTCGACCATGCCGGCCTCGCGCGCCGCGGCGGTCTGCTCGGGCAGGACGTTGGCCGTCATCGCGACGATGGGCACGTCACGGCAGGAATGCGCCAGCGCGCGGATCATGCGGGTCGCGGCGAGCCCATCGAGGTAGGGCATCTGCACGTCCATCAGCACCACGTCGTAGGCCATGTCCTGCACGGCCATGACCGCCTCGGCCCCGTTGCCGACGACGTCGACGACGTGGCCGCGGCTGCCCAGGATGTGGCAGACGAGCTCCTGATTGATCGCCACATCCTCGACCAGCAGCACCTTGCGCGGGCTGCCGAGGACCGGCGGCGCGGCGGCAGCCTCGCGGGCAGGCAGCGCGATCGCCGGCAGCGGCACGCTGAAGAAGAAGGTCGAGCCGGCGCCTTCCTGGCTGTCGACGCCGATGGTGCCGCCCATCAGTTCGACCAGGCGGCGGCAGATGACGAGGCCGAGCCCCGTGCCGCCGTAGGTGCGGCGGATGCTGGCGTCAACCTGAGCGAAGCGCTGGAACAGCCGCGCCTGGTCCGCACGCGCGATCCCGATTCCCGTGTCGATGATCGAGAAGATGACGCGATCCGGGTCGCCGGCCGCGCGGTCGCGGCGGATGTCGAGGGTGACCGAGCCTTCCTCGGTGAACTTGATGGCGTTGTTGAGCAGGTTCAGCAGGATCTGCCTGAGGCGCCCGGCGTCGCCGAAGACGCCCGGCGGCAGGCGGTCGACCAGGCTGACCTGGAGCGCGAGGCGCTTGGCCACGCTCGCCTGCTGCACCAGGGAGATGCATTCGTCGACGAGGCCGTGCGGCGAGAACGGCGCGCGGTCGAGCTCGATCACGCCGGCCTCGACCCGGCTGAAGTCGAGGATGTCGTTGACGACCGTCAGCAGGGCGGCGCCGCCGGCCTGGATGCGTTCGCCGTAGAGCCGCGCCTGGGCTGCCAGGTCGGGCTGCTGCAGGAGAAGCCCGGCGAAGCCGATCACCGAGTTCAGCGGCGTGCGGATCTCGTGGCTCATGCAGGCGAGGAAGTCCGTCTTGGCACGGTTGGCCTGATCGGCCGCGGCCTCGGCGAGGCGCGCGGCGCGGATCGCCTCCCCGAGCTCGGCCGCTTCCTGCCTGCGCCTCGCGTTGTCGCGGATGGCGCTGTCCGCCTGCGCCTGGTCGCGCCGGCGCGAGGCCGCGCCGTCCATCGTGCAAAGGAGCGCGAACGCCGCGCCGGTGAGAGCGAAACCGGCGAACACCGATACCGGACACGTGCCGAGCGCGCGTTCCGCCGCGATCGTCCCTGCCGGCACGATCCCGAGGCTCAAGCCGGCGCCGGCGACGAAGAGCCATCTGCGCTTGCGCAGGCGGCTGGCGTCGCATGCAGTCTGATCCACGTCCGGCATCCGCGTTCATCTTTTCTTCACCGCGATGAAAGCAAGCCGCGCTTTCGATAAGCTTAACGAAGCCTGTCATAGGGGCGGAAAGTCGGTGTCTGCCGGCGGCACCGCCGGTCGCGCGCGCCCGCGCCGAACCGGCTCTGCCGCTCCGATACGCGCCCGTTTTCAGAGGCTTGCGGATCGAGCAGCTGATCAAGCGGTGGCATTAAGGTTGGTCTACGAACCACTGCGATCTGTTCCATTCGCCGACGTGACGTTGCGGGAACGCGTTAGTGTTTGTTTAGGGACCCTGACCAAGGTCACGCCATGTATCGCGTCTTCGTTGGTGAGTTGTTCATGCTGCTCGCTCGTCTGCTCACCGCCGGCCTGGTCGCCGCGCCGTTGCCCGCGCTGGCGGCGGACTGGTACACGGGGGCCAAGCCTCAGGCCCCGACCGACGACTGGATCGTCGCCGTCGACGTCTCCACCGACATCACGACGCAGGGCTCGTATTTCGGCGACGTGCTGGTGACCGGTGCGCCGGTGGGCACATTGGCGCAAAGCGGCCTGCGCGTACGTGCCGATGCGCTGGGAGGCGTCTACAGCTACTACGCCGCCGACACCAACCAGACCGTCCACGGCCGCCAGGAGAGCGGCGCCTTCCTCGCCGGCTACGAATGGATCTCGCCCGCGACGGTGTTCTCCGCCTATCTCGGCGTCGACGTCCGCAACAACTCGCTGTCGATCGCCGATCCGGCCAACCCGGTGATCGGCACCAGCGTCGGCGCCAAGGGGCAACTGGAGTTCTACACCAAACCTAGCGTCAACACGATGGTCGCGGCGCAGGGATCCTTCGCGACCAACAAGACCGCCTACTTCGCGCGTCTGCGCGGCGGCTACCTGATCGGCCCCAACCTCTACGTCGGCCCCGAGTTCGTGGCGCTCGGCGACCAGTTCTTCAATCAGGAGCGCATCGGCGCGCAGCTCTCCGGCCTGCGCACGGGGCCGCTGCAATTCTCCTTCGCCGCCGGCTACCTCTACGATCGAGTGCGCAAGAGCGGCGGCTACGTCTCCGTCGACGCGCGCGCAGGCTTCTGAGGCGCGCCCCGATGCTCAAGACCCTCCGCCTCGTCGCCTGGGCCACCTCCAGCCTCGTCGCCCTCACCTTCCTGACGCAACCGGTCTCCACCGGCGCGCAGCTCGCGCTTGCCGTCACCGTCATCGCCGCCATGGGCGCGGTGTGGCGCTGGGGCCGCGGGTCCTACGCGCGCTGGGCCTTCCTCTCGCTCGGTAGCCTCGTCGTGCTGCGCTACATCTTTTGGCGTGCCACCTACACGTTGCCGCCGCTCGACCAGCCCGTGAATTTCGCGCTCGGCCTGCTGCTCGTCGCCGCCGAGCTCTACTGCGTGCTCATCCTGATCATCAGCCTGATCATCAACGCCGATCCCTTGGTCCGCAAACCACTCGAGCGCGAGGCGGACGCGGCGCTGCCGACGGTCGACGTGTTCATTCCCTCCTACAACGAGGACGAATACATCCTGGCCACGACGATCGCCGCCGCCAGGGCGATGGACTATCCGCGCGACAAGCTCACGGTGTGGCTGCTCGACGACGGCGGCACGGCGCAGAAGGTCGGCGACGCGAACCCGGAGAAGGCCGCCGCCGCGCTCGCCCGCCGCGAGTCGCTGACCGAGCTCTGCGCGCAGATGGGCGCACGCTACCTGACCCGCGAGAAGAACGAGCACGCCAAGGCCGGCAACATGAACAACGGCCTGAAGCACGCCACGGGCGAGATCGTCGTGGTGTTCGATGCCGACCACGCGCCGTTCAAGTCGTTCCTGCGCGAGACGATCGGCCATTTCGCCAAGGACCCGAAGCTCTTCCTCGTGCAGACGCCGCACGTCTTCCTCAACCCGGATCCGATCGAGCGCAACCTGCGCACCTTCCAGGTGATGCCCTCCGAGAACGAGATGTTCTATTCGGTGACGCAGCGCGGACTCGACAAGTGGGACGCCTCGTTCTTCTGCGGCTCGGCGGCGCTGCTGCGGCGCGCGGCGCTCGACGTCACCGGCGGCTTCTCCGGCATCACCATCACCGAGGATTGCGAGACGGCCTTCGAGCTTCACGCCGCCGGCTGGCACTCGGCTTACGTCGACAAGCCGCTGATCGCCGGCCTGCAGCCCGAGACCTTCGAGAGCTTCATCGGTCAGCGCTCGCGCTGGTGCCAGGGCATGTTCCAGATCCTTCTCCTGAAGAACCCGCTCTTCAAGAAGGGTTTGAAGCCCATCCAGAAGCTCGCCTACCTCTCAAGCATGACCTTCTGGTTCTTCCCGCTGCCGCGGATGGTCTTCACCTTCGCGCCGCTCCTCCACATCTTCTTCGACGTCAAGATCTTCGTCTCTTCGATGGACGAGGCGCTGGCCTACACCGCGACCTACATGGTCGTGAACCTGATGCTGCAGAACTATCTCTACGGCCGCGTGCGCTGGCCGTTCATGAGCGAGCTCTACGAATACGTGCAGGGCGTCTACCTCGCCAAGGCCATCGTCTCGGTCATCGCCAAGCCGCGCAAGCCGACCTTCAACGTCACCGCCAAGGGCATCTCGCTCGACGAGAACCATCTCAGCGGGCTGGCGCAGCCGTTCTTCGTCGTGTTCGCGCTGCTGCTGGTCGGCGCCGTCACCGCCTTCTACCGCTACCTCTTCGAGCCCGGCGCCGAGCTGATGCTGATCGTGGGCCTGTGGACCACCTTCAACCTCGCCATCGCCGGCGTCGCGCTCGGTGTCGTCGCCGAGCGTCGGGAGCCGGACCGTTTTCCGCGCCTCGCGATCGACCGCCACGGCCTGCTGACATCCGGCGAGACGACGGCGCCGGTCGCGATCCGGTCGGTCTCGGCCGGCGGCTGCGCCGTGCGCTTCGCCGAAGGCGCCGTGCCGGCCTTCGCGGCCGACGCGCCCTGCACCCTGTCGGTGCTGCCGCTCGCGGGCGAGGCGGCGCACGCGCCTCTCATGCTCGATCTGGTGCACGCCACGCCGGATGCGGACGGCGTCACCTACGGTTTCTCCTTCGGCACGATGGCCGCGCCGGGCTACGCCGCGCTGGCCGACCTGATGTACGGCGATCCCGGCGCCATGCTGCGCTTCCAGCAGAAGCGGCGCTCGCACAAGAACCTCGTCGTCGGTAGCCTGACGTTCCTGTACTGGGGTGTCACCGAGCCGGTCAGGGCTCTTTCCTACCTGCGACGCAAGCCGACCGGGACCGCGGTGGCCGCGGTGCCCGCCACCGCGATCGAGCCCGTCGTCGCCTTGGAAGCGACGGTGGCCGCCGAGGCGGCACCGGTCTTCGTGCCCGCGATCGAGCTGGCGGCTGTGATCCCCGTCGCGGTCGCGACAGCGCCGTCGCCCGCCGTCGTCGCTGGCGACGCGATCGTGGCGCCGGTGCTCGACGAGGATTTCGACGCGCTTGCCGCGACCCTCGCGATGGCGCCGGTCGAAATTCCGATCGTTCCCGCCGACTGGATGCAGGCGATGCTGCGCCTCGCGGCCGCCGACATGAAGCGCGTCCTTCCGCAGCCCGCCCTCTCGCTTTTGGAGCCCGCCGATGCGGCGACGTCCCTTGCCGCATAGAGCTCGCACCGCGGCGGCCGTCGGCGTCCTGCTCGCGTTCGGCGCCCCCGCGCGGGCGCAGATGTGGGCCGGCGTCGGTCCTCGCGGGGTCGCCATGCCCGAGGCCACGATGCCAGGTGCCACCGCGTCCCGCGATGAGGCTCCCGCAACGCGCGTGGTCGGCCCGGTCGCCGTCGCGCCTGCGGCACTCCCGGCCGCCGCCGCCACGACGGTCCTGCGCCATCTCCCGGCGCCACTCGACGGCTGGCGCATCTCCGGCGAGAACGGCGAGCTGCGGTGGCCGCTGTTCCTCACGCAGGCGCAGGCCGCGGCGCCGCTGCGCTTGCGCATCGGCTACATGTCCGCCGTCTCCGTCCTGCCCGAGACGTCGTCGCTCCGGCTGCGCGTCAACGGCCGCGTCGTCGGCGCCGACCCGATCGACGCGCCGCAGGGTCTGCGCCGCATCGCCTTCGCCATCCCGGCCGATCTGCTGAAGCCGGGCTTCAACGAGGTCGCGCTGGTGATCGAGCAGCGGCATCGGGTCGATTGCTCCGTCGCCGCCACCTACGAGCTTTGGACCCGCATCGACCCCGCCGAGACCGGGCTCGAGCTGCCGGCGGACGCCGCCGCACTGACCGATCTCTCCGACCTGCCGGCGGCGGCGCCGCGCCCGGACGGCACGGTCCCGATCCACGTGGTGCTGTCGGGCCGCACCAATCCGGCCCACCTCGGCCGCCTGGTGCGCGCGACGCAAGCCTTGGCGCTGCGCGGCCGCATGCAGCAGCCGCTCGTCGATTTCGCGCAGAATGCCGGCGAGCCCTACGGCCTCGATCTCGCGCTCGGCTCCCGCGAGGCGCTGGCCAAGCTGCCCCGCCTCGCCGGCGCGCTCGGCAGCACCGGCCCGCTCGCGGTCGTGATCCCCGGCGTCGCAGGCGAGCGCCCGACGCTGGTGGTCACCGGCTCCGACGACCGCGAGGTGGATGCCGCCATCGCCGGGCTCGCCCGCCTGCCGGAGCCGTTCGGGTCGGCGCGCGGCCTCGTCGCCGCCGCCAATTTTCCCGCGCGCCCCACGCAGGGCGCCGAGGCGCTGACGCTTCGCGACCTCGGTCAGTCGACGCAGGATTTCAACGGCCGCTTCTTCAAGCGAAGCCTGTCCTTCAGCCTGCCGGCCGACATGCTCGCCGCCGACTACGGGCGTGGCAGCTTCGATCTCGCCGGCGGCTACGCCTCGGGGCTGGCCCGCGGCGCGCAGGTCCGCGTCGACGTCAACGGCCGCAACTCCGGCATCATCAAGCTGCCCTACGCCGACGGCGAGGTCTTCAAGCACAACCAGCTGTTCCTGCCGCTCGGCATGATGCGGCCGGGCGTCAACCGCGTCGACATCTACGCCGAGACGCCGCGCGAGGCCGATTCGAGCTGCGCGGCCACGTCCGCCAAACGCTTTCTCCTGCTCGACGGCTCGCAGATCCGGCTGCCGACGTTGGCGCGGGTGGAGCGCCTGCCCGACCTCGCCTTGGCCACCGCCGGCGCGCTGCCTTACACCCAGGGCAAGGCCCGCCTCGTCGTGCCGAAGCCGGACCGCGACACGATGGGGGCGGCACTCTCGCTGACCGCGCGCGTCGCGGTCGCCGCGGGCCGCGTCGTGCCCTTCGCCTTCGCCACCAAGATGCCGGCGACCAGCGACGGTTCGACGCTGGTGGTGTCCTCGGCGCGCGCGCTCGATCCGAACACGATGCTTCGCGTCGGGCTTGATCCCGCCGCCGTCGAGGCGGCCTGGCGCAGCGTCGCCGACGCACCGACCGCCGATGCAGCGCCGAATGCGGTCCAGGCGCGCTGGTGGTTGAGCAATCCCGACGGACCCGCCGCCTGCAAGCTGCCGCCGCATGCGGCCGCCGCCGCCGTGGCGCTCGCCAAGCCGCCGGCCGGCGTTCCGGTCAAGGAGGGTGACGACATCCTGGATCAGGCTGCGAACGAGACGCCGGTCGCCGGCTGGCGCGACCGGTTCGGTGGGTGGGTCGACGGGATGACGACGCATCTGCGCAGCGCGGGGGCACCGCCGTCCGGCGCCGGAGTCGACGCGAACGCCTCGCTGCTGCTGGCGCAGGGCGTGACCGGCGCCGACGGTGACGTCACCACCATCGTCACGGCGCCCGATGCCGCCACGTTGAAGGCCGGGGTCGGCTGCCTGTTCGATCCCCAGGTCTGGTCCAAGGTGCACGGACGCCTGGCGGCGCTCGACGCCGCGACCGGCGACGTCGTCGCCACCGATGCGACCAGCTTCACGTATCGGGGTGCCAAGGGCGCTTCGCTCGGCAACGGCCGCCTCGTGCTGGCCGGATGGTTTTCCCTCAATCCGCTCGCCTTCGTCGCGATGTCGCTCCTGCTGGCCCTGGGCCTGAGCGGCACCACGCTCTGGTTCGTGCGCGGCGTCGGCCGGAGGCCTGAATGAGACGTCTGCTCGCGCCTGTCCTGACATTCGCGCTGCTCGCCGTCGGTGCCGCCCGTGCGGACGAGCCGACACTTCCGGCCAAGCCGGTGGTGCTCGACGTCGCGCCCGAGCCGGTGCCGCTGGCCGACCCGGTGCTGCCGCTGCGCCGCGCCGCCGCCGCCCTGCCGCTGATCGGCACGTTGCACGACCCGGAAGCGTGGCGGCTCTATCGTTCGCGCTTCGTCACGCCGTCGGGCCGCGTCGTCGATACCGCCAACGCGATGATCAGCCATTCCGAGGGCCAGGGTTACGGCATGCTGCTCGCCGTGGCGGCCGACGACCGGGCCACCTTCGACCTGATCTGGGGCTGGACCCGCGCCAACCTGATGATGCGCGACGACGAGCTTCTCGCGTGGCGCTGGGAGCCCGGCGCGCGTCCGGCCGTCGCCGACATGAACGACGCTTCCGACGGAGACCTGCTGGTGGCCTGGGCGCTGGCCGAGGCGTCCGACGCCTGGAACGTGCTGCCCTACAAGATCGCTGGGCGCCGCATCGCGGTCGAGGCCGGCCGCAAGCTGATCCTGCCGCACACCAAGGACGGCGCGCTGCTGCTGCCCGGCGTCGCCGGCTTCGCCGCCGAGGATCGCCCCGACGGTCCGGTGGTGAACCTGTCGTATTGGGTGTTCCCGGCCTTCGCGCGGCTGCCGCTTGTGGCGCCCGACGTGGATTGGGCCGGTTTGAGCCGCAACGGTCTCGAACTCGTCAAGCAGACGCATTTCGGGCCGGCCGCGCTGCCGACGGAATGGGTGTCGCTGCACGACGCCACGCCGCGCCCCGCCGACGGATTCCCGCAGCGCTTCTCCTACAATTCCATCCGCATCCCGCTCTACATCGCCTGGGCCGGCCTGGGTCAGCGCGAGATCTACGCGCCCTTCGTGCGGGCCTGGCAGAAGAACGCTCGCGGGGCCTTGCCGATCATCGAGACCTCGACCGGCAAGCCGACCGATTGGCTCGTCGAGAAGGGCTACGGCGCCGTCGCCGCGCTCGCCGCCTGCGCCGCCTCGGGCGGCACTGTGTCCTCGAACGAGAGTCACGGCGTCCGCGCCGAGGAGAACTACTACGCCGTGACCCTCAACATGCTCGCCCTCATCGCCGGCCACATGAGGTATCCGTCATGCTTCGCGCACTGACCGCGCTGGCGCTGCTCCTGGCGCTTCCCGGAGCGGCGGCGCGAGCCGCGGAACCCGGGCCGGACTCCATGCCCGTGCCGCAGCGCGCCAAGCCGCGGCTCGACGAGACCGCGCTGCGCTATTACGCGTCCCTCGGCCGGCGCGACCGCGTCGAGGCCGAGCTGCGCCGGCTCGCCAGGCTCGATCCGGCGTGGCACGCGCCCACCGACCTCTTCACCGCCCGCAAGGGACGCGACGACGAGGGCCCGCTGTGGGCGCTCTACCAGCAGAGCCGTCTCGCCGACATCGACAAGGCCGTCGCCCTGCGCCAGGTGGCCGAGCCCGGTTGGATGCCGTCCGAGGACCTGCAGGCCAAGATCCGCACCAAGGTGCTGCGCGCCAAGGTCATGGGTCTGGCCAAGGCCGAACAGTGGCACGCGATCGTGGAAAGCTTCCGTGAGAGCGGCATCGGCTGGGCCAAGAACGACGCCGAGGCGCTCTGGGTCATTGCCGAGGCCTACGCGCACGAGAACGACTGCTCCGAGGCCTACGTCGTCTATCGCCAGATCATGAGCGGCCACGACGATCCGGCCGAGCGGCGCGCCACGATCGAGTTCGCGATCCGACTCATCCCGATGGTGATGGTCGAGAAGCTCGTCGCGATGGGGCACGACGATGCCGCCGGTCACGGCGAGTTCGCCCCGATCGAGATCGACATCACCCGCGCCCGCATCTCGGCCTACCTCCACGACGAGCCGGCCAAGACCGTCACCGACGACGAGCTGAAGCGCTTCGAGGATTACGTCCACGACGTCGCCAACCCCGACGAGCCCGGGCTGGTGGCATGGTATGGCTACAAACGGGCGGACTACGCGCTGGCATTGGACTGGTTCAAGCTGTCGTTGAGCCACGGCGGCGACGCGATGATCGCCCACGGCCTCGCCCATACGCTGCGGGTGCTCGGCATGAAGCGCGAGGCCGAGGAGGTCTCCTACGCGTGGCGCGGGCCGCTGGTGAACAATTCGATTCTGTTCATCGACCTGCTCGAACGCGACTTCACGCGGGAGCAGCCGCCCTTCATCGAGCCCGAACGCGTGCAGCGCTACGCCCAGGTCACGGTGCAGACGGAATCCGGCGAGGGTGCGCAGGCCCTGGCCTGGTACGCCTACAACACCTGCCAGTACCCGCTCGCGCTGCGCTGGTTCGAGCGCGCGGTGGCGTGGCTGCCCAAGGAGGCGACGGTCTACGGTTACGCGCTGTCACTGCAGCGCATGCACAAGGCCAAGGAGTTCCGCGACGTCGTCAACCGCTACGACGGTCTGTTCCCCAAGGTGGTGGAGCTCGCCTTCGACGATGGTCGTCGCCCGCCGCCACCGCCCTGCGAGGCCGATCCGCGGCGGCCGTCGGCGCCCCCGCGCGAGGCGGTCCTCGCACCCGCCGGCGTGGGCGTGGACTGGACCGGCCGCACCATGGCCGACACGCTGCACCCGGCGTCCGCGGCGCCCGTCGGTCGTCGCGCCGCGATGATGGCGATGCAGCAGCCGGGCTTCGCTCGGGCTCGCGTGCCCTCGCCGGACGATACGTCGGACGGCACGATCGACGGCGTGCGACCATTGGTGAAGCGGACCGAGTTCCCTGTCGCCGCCATGCCGGAAAACCCGCTGCGCTTCTCGGCGCTGCACACCGTCGCCTCCGAGGAAGCCGGCGCCAAGCTGCGTGGTCGCGAAGGACCGGGCCCGCTCGTCGCGCGCCGCGTGCCCGGCGTCGGCCCGATGCCCTACGAGCGCTGGGGCTTCACCCTGCAGCCGGGCTGGGACGGCACCGCCGAGGCCAGCGCGCCGACCGCGATGGAGAAGGACCCGCCGGTCGGAACGCTGTGGGCGTTGGAACTCTCTTTACGAGAGAATGGTAGCAAGAAGCGTCAGCCCGCCTTGCCGCCGGCCGTCGCGGCTCCCGCGGCGTCCACGGCGAAGGCCGGAGCGGATCTGTCGCGTCCCGGTCGGCCCTCATGAAGCTCTCGTCCTTTCTCCTTCGCGGGCTGCCCTGCCTGCCGCTCGCGCTGCTGCTCGGCGCCTGCACCCACGACGCCACCGGCGATGCCGGCGCCAGCCTCGAGGACAGCGTGCAGCCGCGCTCGCGGATGATGGCGCTGGCTCCGGAAGGTGCGGGCCGGCGCGAGCGTGTCGCCGCCGTTTCCGATCATCCGCGCGTGGCGGCGCTGCCGGCCGAGGCCGCCTCGGTCGGTGCGGTGCGATCCCGCGACTACGTCGACGGCTTCCGCCAGGACATCGCGCTGATGGGCGCGCGCGTGCCGCTGGAGAGCAACGGCATCACCGTGCTGGCGCGCACCGACGCCCGCGACACGCTCGACGAACGCGTCCCGCTGGCCCGTCCGACCGAGGGCGCGGTGCGCTCCGAGATCGGCGCCGCCTTCCCGCACATCGCGATGCAGGTGGTCGAGCGCGAGCGCAGCAACGATTACGGTCCCTACGGCCTCGCGCTCGGCCGTGTCGGCGCCGACATCCGCTGCCTGTACATGTGGCAGTGGATCGACTCCAACCGCCTCCCGCGGGATGCCGGGCTGGCGGGGCCGGTCTCGGTGCGCGTGCGGCTGTGCCGCGCCGGCACCAGCTTCGACGAGATGGCCGCCTTCACCGACCATCTCGTCATCGGCCCGCAGGAGGCCGTGACCGTGGCCGCGAACGACGAGGCCCGCGTGCTGCCGATCGCCGACGAAGCGGCGGCCGACAAGCCCAAGCGCCCGGCACGCCGCCGTGTCGCGGAGCATCGCCATCGCCGTCCGACCGCCTTGGCGCGCCGCGACGACCGCCCGATCTACGAGCCGAGCGACGACCTCGTGGCGCCGGCGCCGGCCGCGACCGGGCCGCGCTATCTCACCAGCGGCGTCGCGACGACGGCCGCGGTCCGCGCGCCGATGCCGGAGATGGCCGTGGCCTCGGCGGCGCCGAAGCTCGGCGGCGACCTGCCGCCCGAGGCCTTCGCCGGACCCAGCGCCGTCGCTCCCCGTTCCACCCGCAACTGAGGCTCAGCCTGCCATGTCGGCCCGTATCCTTCTCGTCGAGGACGACCCCGTTTCGCGCGACGTGCTGTCCGCTCTCCTGCGGGCGCGGGGCTACGAGGTCGACGAGGCCGGCGACGGCTTCGTCGCGTTGCGCTGCGTCCAGGACAATGCCTACGACCTCGTCTTCATCGACTATCACCTGCCCGAGATGGACGGCTACGCGCTGGCCCGTCTGATGCGTACGCTCGGCGAGAAGACCAACACCAACCTCAACATGGTCGCGATCACCGCCGACCATTTCGGGCTGGCGGCGCGGCGAGGCGCGGATTGCCTGTTCGACCGCATCTTGTCGAAGCCGATCGAGCCCGACGCGCTCTACGCCTTCTGCGACGAGTTCCTGCACCTCGCGGCGGCGCAATCCGAGGTCGATCTCGCCGGGTTCCTCGCCGAACCGCAGGCCGACGACGCCCACAGCGCCGCCGACGTGCTGTGGCGCGTGCGCGGCCTCTCGGAGCGGCCGACCGCCGCGGTCTTCCCCGCGCCGAACGCGGCGGAGCGCGAAGGCCTCGACTATTGCTTCCGCCTGGTGGCCGCGCCGCACGCCGATTGCCTCGTGCTGCTGCGCCAGCCCGGTCTCGCCGAGATCGAGGGCGTCCGCGCGCGCGGCACCGCCTTTCTGCAGCCGCTGCTGGTGCTCGACGCCGGCCATGCCGGCATCGGCGACGTCCTGTTCAGCGTCGGCGACGGCGACAGCTGGTCCGCCGCCGCCGCGACGATCACCGGCTTCCGCGAACGGCGCGCCGCGTTGCGACCCGAGACGCTCGCCGCGACGGATTTCGACGCGCGGCTCGCCGCCTATCTCCACGTCGCCGAGAAGCCGCTGCGCCTGCGCCGCGACGCGCTCGGCCGCACCAGCGTGCCCTACACCGCCGGCTTTCGCGCCGAGGACGTGCTCGCCGCCGTGAAGCGCCTGGCGGCAGCCGGACTCGTCGCGGCGCGGCCGGGCGACGGCGGCGAGGACGGTGTACGCGAGCTTGTCGTGGCGCTGACGACGAAGGGGAGCGCCAGCGTCGCGCGCGCCGAGGCCAACGCGCTCGCAGGTTGAGATCGACAAGCGCAGCGGATCATATGTGATCTTTTATACGCGTTACGGCCGTGCTAAAGCTCCGATATGATCTCTCGGATCCTTCCGCCGACGCCGTTCGAAGCGAAGCGGGCGCTCGGCGCCGGCTTCCGCAAGCATCGACTCGCCGCCAACATGACCCAGAAAGACCTCGCCGAGCGGTCGGGCGTGTCCGAGGCGACGATCAAGCGCATCGAGGCCTCCGGCTCGGCCTCGCTCGAGCATGTCCTGATGGTCGGCTTCGCGCTCGGCCTCGGCAGCGTCTTCATGGACCTGCCGGCACCGAGACCCCGATCGATCGACGATGTCGTCGCACCACGCGAGCGTCGCCGGGCGTCGCCGGCTCGGATGCCGGCCGGTGGCTGAAGCACGCGTCGACAGGCTGGCGGTGCTCCTCCATCTCGCGGGTGAGGAATGCCCTGTCGGGACGTTGGCCTGGTCGCGCACCACGCGAACCGCCGCCTTCGAATTCGACCGGCGCTTCGCGGCGCGCGGCCTCGCCATTTCACCGTTCCATCTGCCGGCCGGTCCCGATGTCCGCTCGGCGCCGCCGACGCCGTTCGACGGTCTGTTCGGCGTCTTCGCCGACAGCCTTCCCGATGGCTGGGGCCGCCTTCTGCTCGACCGCAAGCTTCGGGCGCTCGGATACGATCCCGGTGCCTCGACGCCGATCGAGCGGCTCGCCTTCGTCGGCGAGCGAGGAATGGGTGCCCTGTCCTACCGCCCCGATCGCTCCCCGAGGAGCGACGGGGGCGCCAGCTTCGACCTCGATGCTTTGGCCGCGAGCGCGGCGGCGATCCGGGCGGGCGCCGCACTGGATGCCGGCCGCACGGGCGACGTCGAACTCCTGCTGGGGGCGAACGGAGGATCCGCGGGCGCACGACCGAAGATCCTGGTGCTGCGCGATGCCGCGTCCGGCGACATCGCTCGATACCGGAGCCACGACGGCCGGCGAGGCCTGGCTGGTCAAGTTCAGGACGGACACCGACCCACAGGAGGCCGGCCGCATCGAGAACGCCATCGCCCGCACGGCACGGCACGCGGGGATCGCGTTTCCCGACACGATGGCGATCCTCGGCGCGTCCGGGCAAGCGCATTTCGCCGTGCGTCGATTCGATCGCGTCGCGGGCCGACGGGTGCACGTGCACAGCCTGGCCGGTCTTCTCCATGCCGATTTCCGCCATCCCTCCGTCGACTACGAGACCTTCCTCAAGGCGACGCGCATCCTGACGGAGCGGGCGTCGGACGTGGAGGAAGCGTTCCGGCGCGCCGTCTTCAACGTGGCGATCGGCAACAAGGACGATCATGCCAAGAATCATGCGTACGCAATGGATGGGGACGGCCGCTGGCGGTTGACGCCGGCCTTCGACGTGACGCCTTCGGAAGGGCCAGGCGGCGAGCACAGCATGGCCGTGGCCGGCGAAGGACGGCGCCCTGGTCGGGCGCATCTGAGGACGCTTGCGCAAACGGCCTCGATCAAGGCGGCGACGGTCGATGCCGTGATCGAGAAGGTCCGGGACGCGGTCGCCGCCTTTCCTCGTTATGCGGCCGAGAGCGGCGTGCCGGACGCGGCCACGGGTGACTTGGTCCGGCGCTTCGCGACGATCGACGAGCGCTTCCAGACATCGCGATGAACGTCCGGGCATTGGGACGCCCCGATGCCGGGAGTGTCAGCCGCCGGTGGCGAAGCCGGGATAGAGCGTCATGCCGCCATCGACGAACAAGGTGATGCCGGTGATGTAGTCGGCATGGTCGGAAGCGAGCCACGCGGCGGCCTGGGCGATGTCGTCGGGTTCGCCGATGCGCTTGTAGGGCACCAGCGTCATCAACGACTTGTAGGCCTCCTCGGTGCTCCAGGCCTCGGTGTTGATCGGCGTGCGGATGGCGCCGGGCCCGATCGCGTTGACGCGGATGCGGTGCGGCGCCAGCTCCTGCGCCATGGATTCCATCATCAGCTTGATGCCGCCCTTCGAGGTCGCATAGTTCACGTGGCCGGCCCACGGGATCGCCTGGTGCACCGAGCTCATGCAGATCATCTTGCCGGCGGCGACCGAGACGCTCTCGACCACGCCGCGGCGCAGGAACTCGCGGGCGGCGGCGCGCTGGCACAGGAACTGGCCGGTCAGGTTGACGCCGATGACGGTCTCCCACTGCGCCATCGTCATGTCTACGAAGGCGGCATCCTTCTGCAGCCCGGCGTTGCTGACCGAGATGTGAATCGTCCCGAAGCTGTCGATGGCCTGCTTGTACATGGCCTCGACCTCGTCCTCCTTGGAGACGTCGGCCTTCACCACGATCGCCTTGCGGCCGTAGCCCTCGATCTTGTGGGCGACCTCCTCGGCCGTCTCGGGATGCGTGACGTAGTTCACGCAGACGTCGGCGCCGGCGCGGGCCAGGCCGATCGCGACGGCCTCGCCGATCCCGGAATTGGCGCCGGTGACGATCGCCGGCTGGCCCTTTAGGATCTCGGCGTAGCCGACCTTCGGAAGCGGCTCGCTGTCGGGCGCGCGGGGGGCGGTCGGGCTCTTCGGATCGGTCATGCTGCTGCTCCTGCGGCGCAAGAACCCTGCGGCTCAGCTTCGGTTGCACGCTCGCCCAAGTCGGGGTCCATCTCGTGCGGCGGATGCAGCAGCAGCGCCACCAGACCGGTCCAACCGGTCTGGTGCGAGGCGCCGAGGCCGCGGCCCGTGTCGCCGTGGAAATGCTCGTAGAACAGGATGTGATCGCGAAAGTGTGGGTCCTGCTGCATCTTCGCGTTGCCGTCGTAGATCGCGCGGCGGCCGTCGCCGTCGCGCAGGAACAGGCCGGTCAGGCGCCGCGCGATCTCGTGGCCGATCTGGCCGAGCTTCATCTTGGTGCCCGAGCCGGTCGGGACCTCGAGCTCGAAATCGTCGCCGTAGAAGGTCTGGTAGCGATGCAGCGCCACCACGATGAGGAAGTTCACCGGCATCCAGATCGGGCCGCGCCAGTTCGAATTGCCGCCGAACAGCCGCGTCGTGCCCTCGCCCGGCTCGTAGTCGACGCGGTGCTCCTCGCCCTGGATCGTCACCACGGCCGGATGCGCCTCGTGCACCTTCGACACCGAGCGGATGCCATAGGGCGAGAGGAACTCGGTCTCCTCGAGCATGCGCGTCAGCACGCGGTTGAGGCGCTGCTTGCGCATCAAGGCGAGCATCGAATAGTCGGCGCTGTTCACGTCGTTCCATCGCGATACCAGCTTCGACAGGTCGGGCCGGTTGGCGAACAGCCATTTCACCCGGGCGCCGAAGTCGGGCAGTGTCTCGAAGATGTCGCCGCGCAGCAGCTCCACGGCGAACAGCGGGATCAGCCCGACCATCGAGCGCACCTTGAGCGGCACCTCGTCCTGCCCGGGGATTTCGAGCAGGTCGTAGTAGAAGCCGTCCTCCTCGTCCCACAAGCCGTCGCCGTGGGAGCCGATCTTGCGATGCACCGCGCCGGCGATGAGCAGGAAATGCTCGAAGAACTTGATCGCCATGTCCTCGTAGACGTGGTCGTCCATCGCCAGCTCGATCGACATGCGCATCAGGTTGAGCGCGTAGACCGCCGCCCAGGCCGTGCCGTCGGCCTGGTCCAGGTGCCCGCCCTCGGGCAACTGGCCGGAGCGGTTGAACAACGAGATGTTGTCGAGCCCGAGGAAGCCGCCCTCGAAGATGTTGCGGTCGTTGGAATCCTCGCGGTTCACCCACCAGGTGAAGTTCAGCGTCAGCTTGTGGTAGACGCGGCGCAGGAAGGTGAGATCGGCGACGCCGCAGCGGGCGCGGTCGATGTCGAAGATCTGCAGCGCGGCCAGCGCGTGCACCGGCGGGTTGGTGTCGCCGAAGTTCCACTCGTAGGCCGGGATCTGCCCGTTGGGGTGCAGGAAGCGCGACTGCAACAGCAGCACCAGCTGTGCCTTGGCGAAGGCCGGATCGATCAGCGCGAAGGTCACGCAATGGAACGCCAGGTCCCAGGCGGCGAACCAGGGATATTCCCAGGCATCCGGCATCGAGAAGATCTCGTCGGAACACAGGTGGTTCCAGTCGGCGTCGCGACCGAGCAGGCGCTCGTGCGGCGGGCGCGGCTCGGCCGGATCGCCGTTCAGCCATTGCCGCACGTCGAAGCCGTAATATTGCTTGCTCCACAGCATGCCGGCGAAGGCCTGGCGCTGCACCAGGCGCTTGTCGGCATCGTCGATGCCGGCCTGCATCGCGGCGTAGAAGGCGTCGCATTCGTCGCGTCGCGCCTGCATCGCGGCGTCGAAATTGGAGAAGGCGTCGGCGGCCATGGCAGCCGGCCTCAGGCGCAGCCGCAGCGTGACCTCGCCGTGCGCCGGCACGGTCACGGTGTAATGCGCCGCCGCCTTGGTGCCGATGCGCGCGGGATTCACCGCTTCGGCGATGCCGCCGACGACATGGTCGCCGATGCCGTCCTTGAAGAAGCCGGGGGACGGCTGGCCCCAGAGCTTCGGATTGCTCTCGTTCTCGCAGAACAGCAGCTCCGGGGCGCCGTCGCAGGCGAGCCGCATCGCCGGGATGTCGGGATGCGCCACGCTCACGGCCCGCTCGCCGTCCGCCGCCAGCGTCGGGCGCCGCGCGGCGTCGCCGCTCCAAGTCCATGTGTTGCGCGACCATAGCTGCGGCAGCACGCGGAGCGCGGCCTCCGCGTCACCGCGGTTGGCCACGGTGACCAGCATGAGGATGTCGTCGGGCGCGGCCTTGGCGTATTCGACCGTCACGTCGAAGTAGCGGTCGTGCTCGAACAGGCCGGTGTCGATGATCTCGTATTCGCGTTCGGTGAGCGAACGCTTGGCGTTGGTCTCGATCAGGTCCTCGTAGGGGAACGCCGCCTGCGGATACTTGTAGAGCATGCGCATGTACGAATGCGTCGGGGTGCCGTCGAGGTAGTAGTAGAGCTCCTTGACGTCCTCGCCGTGGTTGCCCTGGCTGTTGGTGAGGCCGAACAGCCGCTCCTTGAGGATCGGATCGTGACCATTCCACAGCGCGAGGCCGAGGCAGATGGCGAGCTTGTCGTCGGCGAAGCCGGCGATGGCGTCCTCGCCCCAACGGTAGGCCTTGGAGCGGGCCTCGTCGTGCGGCAGGTAGGTCCAGGCCTCGCCGTCCGGACTGTAGTCCTCGCGCACCGTGCCCCATTGCCGGTCGCTGAGGTAGGGGCCGAAACGGCGCCACGAGACGCCGCCTGGCGCGGCGCGGTCGGCCTCGGCGAGGCGCTTGCCCTCCGCCGTCTCCGCCACCGCGCGGTGCGGGACATTGGGCATCTCGATCTTCATGGGCGCTCCGGACGAGATCGGCCTCCGGCCGATAAGGGGGCCGGCTGCCTGCTCGCTCTTATCGCAGCCGCGTGACGGGTTGACGAGCGCGGGGTCGCGCCCTCGCTTTCCAGGTCGATCGCCGCGCCGCGCTCAGACCAGCGTCGCCACCGCCGCCGTGAACGGGGGGCGCTGTCCTACGCGCCCGGCCAGCGCCTCGATGGCGGCGGGCAGCGGCACCTTGGTCATTTTGGCCCAGCGCGTCGTGTAGAAGATCGCGGCGTCGGCGATCGAGAAGGTCTCGCCGGCGGCGTAGGGCCGATCGCCGAGCTGCGCGGCGAGGATCTCGTAGCCCGCGGTGGCCATCGCCTTGCCGTCGGCCTTCACCTCGGGCAGGTGCGCCTCGTCCTTACAGAACTCCTTGGGAAAGAAGATGCGGCGGAAGGCCTGCCCGTGCAGCGTGCCGACCGTGTAGAACAGCATCTCCGCCGCCCGCGCCTCCGCCTCGGGCTCGCGCGGCCACAGCCCGGCCTGCGGGTGGGTGTGCGCGATCCACAGCGCGATGGCGGGCCATTCCGTGAGGACGGTGCCGTCGTCGCGCAACAGCGCCGGCAGTTTGCCCTTGGGGTTGATCGCCTTGAAGGCCGCACCGTGCTGTTCGCCGACGCCGGTGTCGACCTTCACCGCCTCGTAGGGCGCGCCCGCTTCGTCGAGCAGCGCCGCGATCTCGATGGCGCAGCTGCGCGGTGACCAGAAGAGCTTCATCACGCGTCCTCCGGGGCGGGCGATCCCGTCCCTCGTTCGCCGGCTGGCATGACCGAACGGAAGGCCCGCGTCCACCTCCCGGGCGCCGTCTTGTCACGATGGCGCGAGATCGATCATCGCCTGCCGAAAGGAAAGGCTTGCGTCAAATTTGATCCTGGAGCAAAGCGGCTGCACGAGCTCGATCCGTCGCAACGAGGCGACCCGCGGCTCCCTCCCATCATCTCCCGATCTGCCGCAGCGCCCGTGCTCCACGGGCGGAAGGACTCGATCCATGGTCCCGGTCCGCGTCTCCCGTTTCCGCAAGCTCGGCGTCGCGCTGGCCGTCGTCGCCGCCACGGTGGGCGCCGCGTCGCGCCTGTCGGATGCCGGCGCCTCGCCGAAGCTCTCCGGCGCCTTCCCGCACGCGCTGCGCATCGTCGCCTTCGGCTCGTCCTCGACCCAGGGCGTCGGCGCCTCGAGCCCCGCCGCCGCCTATCCCGCCCAGCTCGAACTCCTCTTGCGCGCCTCGATGCCGGACGGCGACCGCGTCCAGGTCGTCAACCGCGGCATCGGCGGCGAGGACGTCGACGACATGATGGGGCGCCTCGGCCACGACGTGCTCGCCGCGCGGCCCGACATCGCGATCTGGCAGACCGGCAGCAACGACGCGCTGCGCCACGTGCCGCTGGAGCGCTTCGAGCGCGAGACCCGCGCCGGCATCGCCGCGATCCGCCGCGCCGGCATCACCGTGGTGCTGATGGAGCCGCAATGGTGCCCCAAGCTCGAGGCGACCGGCGCCGCCGACACCTTCCGCGTCGCCGTGCGCCGCATCGGCGCCGACATGGGCGTGACGGTCATCCGCCGCACCGACCTCATGCACGACTGGATCCGTTCCGGCGTGATGACCATGGCCGAGATGATCTCGCCCGACGGGCTGCACATGGGCGACGCCGGCTACCACCTGCTGGCGTTGCGCGTCGCCGCCGAGGTGCTGCACCTGGAGGCGTCGCGGACGCACCCGTTCAAGACCGCGCAGCTCTGATCCGCGCCACCCCGGCCTCGAAGGCCGGGTCGCGCGGCAGCCAGTCGATGCTGCAAGGCCCGGCCGATGTCGCCAGCTCCACGACCATGTGGCGCTCGCCCTGCGGCACGAGGCCGAGGATCGCGGCGGGCGCGACCGCCTCCGCCGCGGGCTGCCCGCCGGCCTCGCGCCACACCACCAGCCCGTCCGGCCCGATGGCGATCCGGGTGCCGGCCAGCACCCGGCGGCGCGCCGCCAGCGCCCGCTCGTGGCGGTCGACGCGGGCCTTGTGGAACCAGGTCGCGGCGTCGCTGCCCTCCCAGCCCCGGACCTCCGACAGCAGGCTCCACAGCGCCACCGCCACGCCGATCCCGGCGGTGCCGTAGCGCATCGTCGCCTCCAGCGCGTCGACGGCGGGCGTGGCCGGCAGCCAGGCCAGCGCGGCGTCGGCGAGGATCGCGGCGACGACCACCCAGCCCAGGACCTTGTAGGTGCGCCGCGCCGGCAGGCCGGGGATCCAGCGCTCGGCGTCGCGGCGCGCCACCGCCGCGACGGCCGCCGCCGAGCCCGGCCCCTCCGCCCGCTCCCACGCCGCGAGGTCGGGCTGCATCCACAGGCCGACCGGGGCGCCCGGTGCGATGTCGCACAAGCCCGTCTCCATTTCCTCCGCGCCCCTTGCTCGCCGGCTCCATTCCGACTAGGTAGCATGACCGAAGCGCTTGGACCAAACCGCGCGTCGCCGCCCTCGGACAAGGCCCCGGCGCCCGTTGCGAGCCCTGACATTCCGCCCTGCCAAAGTCAGGGTACCGCGACATTGTCGGGGGCCGATGTCAGGGTACCGCGACACAAAACACTGCCATCGCCGCGTACCGCGACATCGACCGTTTCGAAGAGGCCGTTCGCCGACATGCGGATCGTGAGATCCATTAGCATGCGTGGCACATGCAGCTATGCTCCGCGCATGTCCTCGATGATCCAGATCCGCAACGTGCCGGACGATCTTCACCGCACGCTCAAGTCACGCGCCGCGCTCGCGGGGCAATCGCTCTCAAATTTCCTGCTGCGCGAGGTCGGCGCGATCGCCGCGCGGCCGACGCGGGAGGAGATGCTGGTTCGCCTGCGCCGCCTGCCGCCGGTCCAGCTCGAGAGCGACATCGCCGACATCCTTCGCGAGGAGCGCGAGCATCGGTGATCGTGGCCGACGCATCGGCGGTGATCCAGCTGCTGCTGCGCGCGGCCTCGCTGCCTTCCATCGAAGCCGCCTTCTTCGACCCGGCTCGTCCCGTCCACGCGCCGCATCTGCTCGATGTCGAGGTGGCCAGCGCGTTCCGCCGCCTGACCGCGAAAGGCGAGATCACCGCGGCCCGCGGCGCCCTCATGCTGGGGCTGCTGGGCGAGCTCTTCATCGAGCGTCATGGGCATTTAGACCTGCTGCCGCGCATCTGGGCGCTGCGCGACGATGTCTCGGCGTATGAGGCCGCCTATGTCGCGCTGGCGGAAGCGCTCGGCGCCACGCTGCTCACCCACGACGCCCGCCTTGCCAGGGCGGCCGGGCACCTCGTCGCGGTCGAGGTGGTGTGATCGCGCGTGGTGTTGCGGGCGGGGCTCTCCTTCTCCTGCGCAGTGGGAGAAGGTGGCTCGCGGAGCGAGACGGATGAGGGCGCTCGGGCGAAGGCGGCGAAGTCCGGGCCATCGGCACCATCGAGCCTCTTCCGGCAACGCCCTCATCCGACCGGCTCCGCCGGCCACCTTCTCCCGTCGAGC
>CAXTVT010000009.1:0-38772 GCA_964247745.1 uncultured Beijerinckiaceae bacterium | reverse complement strand
CTTCCGGCAACGCCCTCATCCGACCGGCTCCGCCGGCCACCTTCTCCCGTCGAGCCGGGAGAAGGGACGCCCCGCCGGGGGGGGGGCGACTTGCCTTGCGGCCTGAGGTCTGGAGATGCCCGCCGCCATCGCGAGCACCCGCTCCGCCGCCGTGCCGTCCAAGGCCGGAGTCCCGTCGCGCCTAGGCTTCGGCGACGACCGTCACGGCGCCGGCGATTGCCGCCGGCATGGGGCCGGCGGTCTCGATGTCGAGCCGCAGCAGGTCGCGGTCGTAGCGCAGCGTGGCCGGGCAATGGTCGCAGCGGAAGGTCAGGTTCTCCTTGAACCAACCCACCGGCCGCGCGGTCTCGTTGCGGCACCGCGGACAAAGCACCGCCAGGTCGTCGTCGTCCCCGAGCATCGCGATCTCCGGTGCTGTCCGCCAATCAACGTCTTGCGTCCAGCCGTAGCAGGTCGGCACGGGGCCGGCATGGCGGCGGCTTACGGCGGCAAGAGCCTGCCCCGCCGTCGCCGCGCTGCGGCCGAATGGCAAATGCGCTAAAATTCACCCATCTTGAAGAGGCGACCTTTCACACCGTCGTCATGCAGACGAAGCACCACCTCGTTGTCAGGAAAGTTTACAACTAAGCCCGCCGGTGCGCGCGGTAGGTCGGAAGCTATTATTGTCATGATGTACTGTATCTTCTTATTCGAGGTCTGATCTCTCACCAAATTAAGGAACTCTACTTTTTTTCTATTATCTAGAGCTTCAAGCACGCCGTCATGATAGACGAAATGGAAGAACGGAGCGTCTTCGTACGTCTTTAGCAAAGCAAGATCGAACAAAGCGCACACAAGCTTTTTGTAACTGGTCCCCTCGCTTTGGCTTGACAATTCCCCCTTTTTGCCGGCAAGCCCAAGGCTAATCGTGTAATCGAGGTTGTTGCTACTATTTACGTGAAAGTAAAAAATTCCCTCTTGATGCAACACGCGCTGGCAGTATTCGTTGAAGGTCTTGCTAAATTTTTTGAAAATAGCAGTCGGTTGTGCGACCATCGCCTTTATCTCGTCGACCACACGACCTCGGTCGCGCTCGATTTCACGAACCTGTCGTGCCGTTCCAACCATGCTTTCGAGCTTACTATGCTGTTGCTCTAGATATAAAAGCTGAGCGCGCTGGTTGGCCAGCTCTTTCTGAAGCGACTTAAACTTCTCGAGGGTGTCCGTATTACGAAGAATCGTTAACCGTTCCTTACGTCGAAAATCGAGGGCAGCCTTCCGCTCTTCCGCCGCCAGTTGCTCTTTGCTGAGCGCCGCGCGGCGCACACGCAAAGCCGCGTTGCGCTCGTTTGTCACCTTTTTCTTAAACGCAACAAGGTCTTCGTATTGCTTCTTAAGCTGTCCTGGAAAATTGATGTTTGCTTCAGAGAAGATAGTCTCGACGTCCTTTAGGTCAAATTTGTCTTTGTGAATGAGAGAGTTGTCGATCTGTCGAATATCGTATCGGATATCGTAGATCGCCTGGTTAAGATCCGAGATTTCCTGTTCAACGGTGTCGACCAACTCACGCACGATGCGGCGTTCTTCCGCATCAAACTGAAATGAATCTAGCTGACGTTCGAGATCGTCAACCTGCTGATGCACAACAGCAATGTTTGCTTTGAGGCCCGGAAGTTGGTCTTCATTAAATTGGACCTCTGCTTGCTGCTCGGCTTGTTTGGCCTTCAACTTCTGAATGGCTTCATCGAGCTCATATTTTCTGACAATCGGACCTTCTTTGAAACCGAAAAGGTGAGCGACAAACGGCTTCCAAAACAGGTCCTTGCCGATCTGAAACTTTTGCAAGGAGAGCTCATCGCTCCAATCGCCTTGCGAGCGCAAAAAGTAGGTGATCGCTTTCCTATAATCATAAGGTTTGAGCACTCTAAGATCGAGCCACGCATCGAGCAGCTTGACCGCTTCGTCGAGAGAGAGGTCTGCGTGGGTCCAGTCGGCGTCGCCGTCCTCGGCAAAGTCCTTGTTGGACTTGGCATAGCGGGCAAGGGCGATCCGTGTTGGGTTCGCGACACTTCGACGGATGGTAGCGTAATCACCGCTGTTCAACGCGATCTCTAGATAGAAAATGAAATCGGCAAAGCGATCCCGATGCTTGGACAAAAAGTGCTCGCCAGACAGTCCCTTCAACATCATAAAGTCAATCAAGCGAAGCAGCGTGGTCTTGCCAAGATTGTGAGAGTCACGCTTTTTGTCTTTTGGACGCCTAACATCACCCAAAACCACGTTCAGGCGATTGGCTTCACTCCCATAGTTGAAGTTGATAGGATTAAAAATGGCGGCGCGGTTGGAATATATGCGACTGAGCTGCATGTTAGTCAGCCTTAAATTCGATCGTGTCGTTCTTCAAATGGTATTCGACCTTTCCGAGGAGATAGAGCAGGTCGAGTGCTGGCAAGAATGTAAGATCGCCATCGGTGCCCACACGTCTTATCACAAGCGCGCGTAACATCTCGAAATCGACAACGCTGCGCTTTTTTTGCATTTCGCGCAACAGCAAACCGGAGACGCGGAGGACAGACGTGTCAAGGTCGAGATGCTTTCTAGGCGTCAGCATCTGCATCGACCTGTTCTAACACCTTAGACCCTACATCGCAATTACAATACATGTAGTGTAAAAGGATTGTAATCAGTCGCCTCTTTCCTCTTAAGGCTCCCTTCTTTTCCTGAATATGTTCATTCATGAATGTAAATATTTCGTCGAAAGCGCCAAACTGAGATCGCTTTGTCAGTATCTTTTGCTTCAAATCGTCGGCAGAGTCATGATAGAGGGCTGCCAATTCGCGGTTGCGTGGGTTTCCCAGAAATTGTTTCACCCGCTCAAAATGAACCATAGAGTCAACAATCATCTGATTGTAGTACTCTTTGGTTACCCCGTTGATGATATTCTTTTCTTGTATCTTTATCTTCTCAAAATCAAAAGCGCTTCTAAATGACGTGATGCAGTCGTCTTGTGTGAAGGTGTGTAATGCGCCGATTACTTCTACCAGGTCGTCGGGGTCGAACCGGAATGGCATTGTGTCGTAGCGGTTGGGAAGTTGGTTCGCGATGTCGGCGTAGTCGTCTAAGGCGAGGTGCAGCCTCTCAACACCAATAATATGTGCCGAGGTCACACCAAGCCCATTCAAAGCCTCCATCAGCTTCTCATCGGTGCCCCCCGAATATTTACGATTCGTGAAAACCAGATAATGGTCGCAGATACTTTTGCCAACGAGACGGATAATCTTAGGATGCTCTTTTTCGAGGAGCGTACCGAAGTCTTTGTCCGAACACGATCTGTTTGGGGCGGCGGCATGTTTGGCCTGAAGCACACAGTGACCGGTCAGAGGGTGCGCAGTGCTTGGAAAACTGTTTGCTGTCCCGTGGAACTTTCCGTCGCGCCCTCCGTCTCGGCCCGGTGCGAACGGCGTGACGCCTTCGCCAAGCCAGCGCACACAAATCTGAACCACCAGGCGCTCAAACTCGGCTTCGCTCAGCTCGTGAAGGCGGTAGTCCCTGCGAGTCATCGGTAGTTGCAGCTATTCCGGATTTAGAGTTTCTTCGATTAACGTATCTTACGCAAAACACCGCGCTAGGTCGGCGGCCAACTCGTCCCCTACCGTGCAAACTTCTTATGCTTCATCCGATGCGGCACCAGCTCCTCCACACCCAACCGCCGCTTCTTGTCCTCCTCGTAATCCGCGAAATTCCCCTCGAACCACTCGACGTGCGCGTCGCCTTCGAAGGCGAGCATGTGGGTGGCGATGCGGTCGAGGAAGAAGCGGTCATGCGAGATGATGACGGCGCAGCCGGCGTAGTCGGTCAGGGCGTCTTCCAGCGCGCGTAGCGTCTCGACGTCGAGGTCGTTGGTGGGCTCGTCGAGCAGCAGCAGGTTGGCGCCCGTCTTGAGCATCTTGGCGAGGTGCACGCGGTTGCGCTCGCCGCCGGAGAGCTGTCCGACCTTCTTCTGCTGGTCGGCGCCCTTGAAGTTGAAGGCGCCGGTGTAGGCGCGCGAGTTGATCTCGCGCTTGCCGAGATAGATGATGTCCTGCCCATCCGAGATCTCCTCCCAGACGTTCTTCTTGCCGTCGAGCTTGTCGCGAGACTGGTCGACGTAGCCGAGCTTGACCGACTCGCCGACCTGGATCTGGCCGCCGTCGGGCGCCTCCTGCCCGGTGATCATGCGAAACAGCGTGGTCTTGCCGGCGCCGTTGGGGCCGATGACGCCGACGATGCCGCCCGGCGGCAGCTTGAAGGTGAGATTGTCGATGAGCTGCTTGTCGCCGAAGCTCTTGGAGAGCCCGGTGAATTCGACGACGTTGGTGCCGAGCCGCTCGCCAACGGGGATGACGATCTGCGTCGAGGACGGCACGCGGTCGGCCTGCTTGTCGACGAGGTCCTGGTAGCGCTGGATGCGGGCTTTCGATTTCGCCTGACGCGCCTTGGGGGAGGAGCCCATCCACTCCGCCTCCATCTCGATCTGCTTCTGGCGCGCGGTGTCCTCGCTCTTCTCGAGGCTGAGGCGGCGTGCCTTCTGCTTGAGGTAGGAGGTGTAGTTGCCCTCGTGCGGGATGCCGCGGCCGCGGTCGAGCTCGAGGATCCAGCCGGTGACGTTGTCGAGGAAGTAGCGATCGTGGGTCACGATCAGGATGGCGCCGGGGTAGTCGCGCAGGTGGCCCTCGAGCCAGTTCACCGTCTCGGCGTCGAGATGGTTGGTCGGCTCGTCGAGCAGCAGCAGCTCGGGCTTCTCCAGCAGCAGCTTGCACAGCGCGACGCGGCGCTTCTCGCCGCCGGAGAGCTGCTCCACGCCCCAATCGTCGGGCGGGCAGCCGAGCGCGTCCATCGCCTGCTCGACCTGGCTGTCGAGGTCCCACAGGTTCTGCGCCTCGATCTCGTCCTGCAGGCGGGTCATCTCGTCCGCCGTCTCGTCGGAATAGTTCATCGCGAGGTCGTTGTAGCGGTCGAGGATGTCCTGCTTGGCCTTGACGCCGAGCATCACGTTCTCGCGCACGTTGAGCTCGGGCACCAGCGGCGGCTCCTGCGGCAGGTAGCCGACGCGGGCGCCCTCGGCGACGAAGCCGTCGCCCTGGAACTCGGTGTCCATGCCGGCCATGATCTTGAGCAGGGTGGACTTGCCCGAGCCATTGATGCCGAGCACGCCGATCTTGGCGTCGGGGTAGAAGGAGAGGTGGACGTTGTCCAAGACCTTCTTGCCGGTCGGGTAGACCTTGGTCAGGCCCTGCATGTGGTAGATGAACTGCCGCGCCATATGGGATGGGGCTCGCTTCGCCGTCTTGGGGATGGGGATTTGAGCCGGGTTCTAGCGGGGGATGCGGGCGGGGTCCAGCGGGCGTGCTATAGGAATGAAGCCTTCATGGGAGCATGGCGCGATGCCGGTTACCGCGACGATTGCGATAGAGACGGACGGTGGCGGCCAAATCGTTCGGCTGCCCGAGGCCTTTCGCTTGAAGGGTTCCGAAGTCCAAGTGAGTTGGTGTGGCGACGGCCTGCTGCTGGCGCCGATGAATCCGCCCATGTCGCGAGAGCAGATCAAAGCGATCCTCGACGAATTGGACCGATACAAGCACATCCCATTCATGGAGAACGGCCGCGAGCAGCCGCCCATGCCGGATGACGACGATCTCCCGCCTTTCGACTGATGCTCCACCTCGATACGAACGTCGCGGTGGCGATGATGAACAAGTCTTCTCGCCTCGTTGCAGACAGTTTTGAGCAAGCGACGGCTCGCGAGCCAATTGTTGCTTCGGCCGTTGTGCTGTTCGAACTGCGCTTCGGCATCGCCAACAGCGCGCGACAAACCGAGAACCAGCGCAAGCTCGAACTTTTTCTTCAAACGCCGGTCGTCATTTTGCCTTTCGAGCAGGATGACGCCCTTGAGGCCGGACTCATTCGCGCCGACCTCCGGCGCAAGGGCACCCCCATCGGCCCCTACGACCTGCTCATCGCGGCGCAGGCGAGGCGGCGGGGCGCGACCCTGGTGACGGCCAACACACGCGAGTTCGAACGTGTGCCCGGCCTGATGCTGCAAGACTGGTCCGTCGCCTGACGGCGTCAGAACTTGAACGTCACCTGCAGCACGCCGGCATCGACCGCCTTGCCCTTGGCGAGCAGGATGGCCGGGCCCGGCAGCTCGTGCAGCGCCTCGGCGAAGACGAAGATGTTGCGCGTGACCGCCCATTGCGCCGTGGCGATGAGGTTGGTGGCGATGAAGGCGGCCTTGTCGTTGGCGGCCATCGTCGCCGCCAACGGCGTCGTGCGCGAGATGTAGACGGCGTCGTTGACGTCCGCGCGCCACACGAATTCCGGGCCGAAGCGCAGCGCAAGGTCGGCGCTCGGGTTGACCACGAAGGCGGGGTAGGCCTCGATGACGTTCTCCAGCGTGTCGAGGCCGACGTAGTTGAAGAGGGTGGGGCGCGGGAAGGGCGCGGAGAAGGTGCCGATCGTGTGCGTGGTGGTGCCGCCGCCACCGCTGAAATAGCTGGCCTGGAATTGCAGCCCCGGCCGCCAGAGCCGATCCTCGAACGTGTACAGCACGCGTGCCGAGCCGCCGAAGGCCGAGATCGCACGGCCGCTGAAGGTGCCGAATTGGTAAGCGCCGTCGGCATCGTAGAGGAAGCTGGTGTGAGGGCCGGCGATCTTGCCCCAGAGCCGGCCACCGACGGTCGAGCGGTCCTCGTTGCCGGTCAGGCCGGAATATTGCCCGCCGATGTTGCGGCGATAGAAGTAATATTCGTCGACGTGGGTGTCGGGCCGCACGGTTTCGCTGAGATAGCCCGCGCCGAAGACCCCGGCGTGGCTGTCGAAATCGGCGAAGGCGTCGAGCACCGACGTGACCGGGCGGGTGTAGACGAGGTCGAGCGTCGTGCCGTCGCCGAGCGCGGCGTGGGCGCGCACGCCGTCGTGCGTGGTGCGCACGTTGGAGCTGTCGTTGACCCACACGAAGCGGCCGGAGCCGAGCGCGATCTCCTGCCGCCCGCCGCGCAGCGTCACGTCGGCGGCGCCGATCCGCTCCTTCAGCTCGACGAAGCCCTGCTGCACGCGGCCACGATCGCGATCGGTGACGCTCGGATTGATGCGGTCGAAGGAGTCGAAGCGCCCGACTTGCGCGAAGACGGCGATGTGCGGATCGAAGTGGATGTAGGCGCTGCCGATCAGCCGCTGCAGGTCGTAGCCGTTGCGGATCGGCGCGCGCAGCGCATAGGCGGAATTGTTCTGGGCCCAGGCCTGCTCGCGCAGCTCGGCATCGAAGGTGGCGTAGGCGCCGAAGCCGAGCGGCACGTAGTGCAGCTTGTCGTCGGGCGTCAGGCGTCGCGCGGGATCGGCCAGAAAGCCGTAGTCGACGTCGTAGGGCTCGAGCGGCGGGGTGCCCTTGCCGAGGGCGAAATATTGCGCGTGCGCCGGCGCCGACAGCGCGAGCGTCAGCAGCATGAGCAGCCGGAGGAGCGCGCGCGCGGCGCGGCGATACGGCGGTCGGAGACGGATCATCGGCACGGCGAACCCCTGGCTGAACCGAGCTTAGGAGCGCCGCGCCGTCGCGGAAAGGCGCCCGGCGCGGATGCGGCCCGCCGGCGCCGGTCGGCGTGCCGCGCCGCAGCCGGTTCGATCCGCCGCGGCGGCCTGGGAGAAACGAAAATACTCGCGGCGGGCATCCGGGCAGCGCGCGGACGCCCGAGTGTTGCCGCCATGCCGCGGCGGCGCTTTATGACGCCCGACCTAGGCCGCCGCCGACCCGCACGCGATCGCGCCGTTCCGGCGGACGCGGTTGCCGGCTTTCCCGATCCGTGGTCAGTGCCGCCACTCCACGGCAGCAACCCCGAGACCATGACCACCGAACGCTACAACGCCCGCGAGGCCGAGCCGCACTGGCAACGGGTGTGGGCGGAGCGTGGGATCTTCGCCACCGGCAACGCGCCGCGCCGCGACGCCAGCCCGCGCGAGCCCAAGCCGAAATACTACGTGCTGGAGATGTTCCCCTATCCGTCGGGGCGCATCCACATGGGCCATGTCCGCAACTACGCGATGGGCGATGTCGTCGCGCGCTACAAGCGGGCCAAGGGCTTCGACGTGCTGCACCCGATGGGCTGGGACGCCTTCGGCCTGCCGGCGGAGAACGCGGCGCGCGAGCAGGGCTCTTCGCCGGGCGCCTGGACCTATAAGAACATCGCGACGATGCGCGCCCAACTGAAGAGCATGGGGCTGTCGCTCGACTGGTCGCGCGAGGTCGCGACGTGCGACCCGTCCTATTACAAGCACCAGCAGCGGCTGTTCCTCGACTTCCTCGCCGCCGGGCTGGTCGACCGCAAGCAGGCCAAGGTGAACTGGGACCCGATCGACCACACCGTGCTCGCCAACGAGCAGGTGATCGACGGTCGCGGCTGGCGCTCCGGCGCGATCGTCGAGCAGCGCGAGCTGACGCAATGGTTCCTGAAGATCGGCACCTTCGCCGACGACCTCCTGGCGGGGCTCGATACGCTCGATCGCTGGCCCGAGAAGGTCAAGACGATGCAGCGCAACTGGATCGGGCGCTCCGAGGGGCTGAAGGTGCGGTTCGCCATCGCGAGCGAGGCGGTGCCGTTCCGCGAGATCGAGGTCTACACCACGCGGCCTGACACGTTGTTCGGCGCCAAGTTCCTGGCGATCGCCGCCGACCATCCGCTGGCCGCCGCCTGCGCCGAGGCGGACCCGGCGCTCGCCGCCTTCATCCAGGAGATCCGCGCGCTCGGCACCTCCGTGGCGGCGATCGAGACGGCGGAGAAGCGGGGCTACGACACCGGCCTGACGGTGATCCACCCGCTTGACCCCAGCTGGCACCTGCCGGTCTACGTCGCCAATTTCGTGCTGATGGACTACGGCACCGGCGCCGTCTTCGGCTGTCCGGCGCACGACCAGCGCGACCTCGATTTCGCCCGCAAGTACGGGCTGGGCGCCACGCCGGTGGTCTGCCCGCCCGATGTCGATCCTGCGACGCTCGTCATCGAGGACAAGGCCTTCGACGGCGACGGGCGGCTCATCAACTCGCGATTCCTCGACGGCATGAGCGTGCCGCAGGCCAAGGACGCGGTGGCGGCGAGGCTCGAGGCCGAGCGGTTCGGCGGCGCGCCGGTGGCGGAGCGCCAGGTCAACTATCGCCTGCGCGACTGGGGCATCTCGCGGCAGCGGTACTGGGGCTGCCCGATCCCGATCGTCCATTGCGAGCGATGCGGCACGGTCCCGGTGCCCGAGGCCGACCTGCCGGTGGTGCTGCCCGAGGACGTCACCTTCGACCAGCCCGGCAACCCGCTCGACCGCCATCTGACGTGGCGCGACGTGCCCTGCCCGAAATGCGGCGCGCCGGCGCGACGCGAGACCGACACGATGGACACGTTCGTCGACTCGTCGTGGTATTTCCTGCGTTTCACTGACCCGTGGAACGCGACCGATCCGACGTCACCCGAGGCGGTGGCACGCTGGATGGCCGTCGACCAGTACATCGGCGGCATCGAGCATGCGATCCTCCACCTGCTCTACGCCCGCTTCTTCACCCGGGCGATGGCGGCGACGGGGCACGCGGGCGATGGCAAGGACCGCGTGAGCGAGCCCTTCGCCGGCCTGTTCACCCAGGGCATGGTCAACCACGAGACCTACAAGGATGCCGCCGGCCAGTGGGTGCCCCCGGCCGAGCTGCGCTTCGAGGGTGCCGGCGACCTGCGCCGCGCGTTCAAGCTGTCGGACGGGTCGGAGGTGACGATCGGCGCCGTCGAGAAGATGTCGAAGTCCAAGCGCAACGTCGTCGACCCCGACGAGATCATCCAGAGCTTCGGGGCCGACACCGCGCGCTGGTTCATGCTCTCGGATTCACCGCCGGAGCGCGACGTGCAATGGACCGAGGAGGGCGTGCAGGCGCGCGCGCAATTCGTGCAGCGGCTGTGGCGGCTCGTGCACGAGATCGCGGGCATCGCCGCGCCCGTCGGCACCCCCGCCCCGGCCGCGATCGGGACCGAGGCGGCCGCCCTGCGCAAGGCCACGCACGAGGCGCTGCTGCACCTGGGCGACGACATCGAGGCGCTGCACTTCAACAGCGCCGTCGCCCGCATCTACACGCTGGCCAAGAAGCTCTCCGAGGCGATCGGCGCGATCGAGACGCCGGACCTCGGCGCCGACCTGCGCTTCGCGTACCGCGAGGCGGCCGACGTGCTGGTGCAGCTGTTCGCGCCGATGATGCCGCATCTGGCCGAGAGTTGCTGGAAAGCCATCGGCCACGACGATCTCGTGGCGCTGGCGCCCTGGCCGGTCGGCGACCCGTCGCTCGTTAAGGAAGATGTGATAAGCCTGCCGGTGCAGGTGAATGGTAAGAAGCGGGCTGACGTGAGCGTACCCGTCGAGGCGAGCAACGCGGAGATCGAGGCGGCGACGCTGGCGCTCGATGCGGTCCAGCGCGCGCTGGAAGGGCGCCCGGTGAGGAAGTTCATCGTCGTTCCCAAGAGGATCGTCAATGTGGTGGTGTAGACCTCCCGCCGTCGTCGCGCTCGCCGCCAGCCTCGCGCTCGGCGGCTGCCTCGCGCCGATGTACGGCCAGTTCGCCGAGGGCGGTCCCGGCCTGCAGACCGATCTGCAGGCGATCGCCATCGAGCCGATTCCCGAGCGCATCGGGCATTACCTCGGCGACGACCTGATCTTCGCCCTGAATGGCACCGGATCGCACCCGACGCCGAAATACCGGTTGTTCGTGACCCTGAACGAGAGCGTGCAGACGCCGTTGATCGACACCGTCTCGGGCCGCGCGAGCTCGGCCACCGTCGTCATCAACGCAGTCTACAAGCTCGAGGACTTCGTCACCGGCCTGCCGGTCACCCAAGGCACGGCCTTCGTCTTCAAGAGCTACGACCGCACCAGCCAGCGCTTCTCGAACATCCGCGCCGCGCGCGATGCCGAGATCAACGACGCCAAGGAGCTCTCCGAGCAGCTGCGCCTGCGGTTGGCCGCGGCGCTGAGCGAGCGCCGGCAGCAGGGGCACAGCTGAGGCGGTCTACACTTGTGTGAGTGCAGGGCCTGCATTAGACACGTCGGGCGACCCGCGTTCACACCTTGACGAACGCTCTCTCGCTCTGGGTCTATGCGGATCACATGCCTCCGCATTTCCACGTGCGATCGCCCAACAGCGACGCGCTGATCGACCTGCGGGCGCTGCAGGTCATGCGGGGTACCTGCGACCGGAAAGATCTGGCCGCCGTGCTGGACTGGGCATCGCGTGCGGAGAACAAGTGCATGCTCGAAAGCGAATGGGCGAGGCTCAATGCAAGAGATTGAGACGATCTCGAACGCCATCGTCGTGGGGGAGCCGCTGCCACGCATCGCGGCCGTCCAGCCGCAGGGGGGGCTGAGCGTGTCGATCACGTGGGCCACGAGTCCGGAGCCCGTGACCGTCGATCTCGCGCCCGACATCTTGACCTTCAAGACCTATGTGCCGCTGCGGAACGATCTCGCATTGTTCAAGACGGTGCACGTAATGACCGGGGGCGCCGCACTTGGTTGGGGTGCCGACGACGGCATCGACATGCCGGCCACGGCCGTCGAGCGACTTGCCGAGGAGGTGATGTCCACCACAGACTTCCAGGCGTTCCTGAAGCGGACCAATCTCACGTGGGACGCCGCTGCCGCGCAGTTCGGCATTAGCCGCCGCCTCGTCGGCTATTACGCGTCCGGACAGTCGGTCCCGAGATACATCGCGTTGGCAAGCGCCTATCTCGAATCGCGGACCGCGGCCTGATCTCGCTCCGCCAACGCGGCCTCGAGCGCCGCCAATTCCGGCGGCAGGGCGCTCTCGAACTCCAGGACATCGCCCGTGACGGGGTGCTCGAAGCCGAGCACGGCGGCGTGCAGCGCCTGGCGGCCGCCCAGCGCCGCGAGCGCGGCGCGAGCGGGTTCCGACAACCGGCTCGTCTTGGACTTGAAGCCTCGGGCGTAGAGCGCGTCCGCCAGCACGGGGTGGCCGAGATGGGCCATGTGCACGCGGATCTGGTGAGTGCGACCCGTCTCGAGATGGCAGGCGACGCGGCTCGCGACCGGCGCCTCGGTCGAACCGAACTCGCGCTCCGTCCGCCAATGCGTGATCGCGGCGCGTCCGCGCTCCTCGGGGACCACCGCCATGCGCAGCCGATCCGTCGCATGGCGGCCGAGCGGCGCGTCGACGCTGCCGAACGGCCGCTCCGGGCGCCCCCATAGGAAGGCGACGTAGCTGCGCGTCAGCGGCAGGGTGCGGCCGTGGTCGGCGAAGAGGCGCGACAAGCCTTGATGGGCCGCATCGGTCTTGGCCACCACCAGCAGGCCGGACGTGTCCTTGTCCAGCCGGTGCACGATGCCGGGCCGGCGCACGCCGCCGATGCCCGAGAGGCTCTCGCCGCAATGGTGGATCAGCGCATTGACCAACGTGCCGCTGCCATGGCCCGGCGCCGGATGCACCACCAGCCCGGCCGGCTTGTCGATCACCACGAGATGATCGTCCTCGAACACGATCGTCAGCGCGATGTCCTCGCCGAGCGGCTCCGGTTCCTCGGCCGGCGGCACCAGCAGCGCCACCGCCTCGCCCTGCTTGAGCTTGCGGTTGCCGTCGAGCACGATGGTGCCGTCGATGGTGAGATAGCCGGCCTCGATCAGGTTCTTGGCACGGGTGCGCGAGAGCACCACCTCTTGCAACTTCGCGGCGGCGGTCACGGCGACGTCGAGCCGCAGCCCGGCGTCCGCCTCCCCGGCCACGAGCGACATCGTCTCGCCCTCGGAGGGGCCCAAAACCTCTTGATCGTCCACGGCGTATTCCGGATGAACGGCGAACGCTAGCGAAGGCGTACCCTCGCCTCAAGGCTCCTCATGTCCTTCTTCCATCTCTACCGCCGCGTCCTCGGCCTGCTCGCCGGCGAGAAGCGCACGGTGGCGCTGCTCGGTCTCAGTTCGGTGGCGCTGGTGCTGACCCAGTTTGCCGAGCCCGTGTTGCTGGGACGCCTGATCAACCTGCTGACCGGCGCGCCGAGCGGGCGCACGCTGCGCTTCGCCGCGCTGCTGCCCACGATCGCCGCCTGGATCGGCTTCGCGCTGGCCTCGATCGGCGCCGCGGTGGCGGTGTCGCTGCTCGCCGATCGGCTGGCGCATCGCCGCCGGCTCGCCACCATGGCGCTGTTCTTCGAGCACGCGCTCGATCTGCCGATGAGCTTCCATTCGGCGACCCATTCCGGCCGCTCGCTCAAGATCATGATCGAGAGTTCGACCGGCATGTTCGTGGTCTATCTCAGCCTGTTCCGCGAGAACCTTCCGGCGCTGCTCTCGCTGATCGTCGTCCTGCCGCTGTCGCTCTGGCTGAACTGGCGCCTCGGCCTTCTGCTCGCCGCGCTGGTTGCGCTCTCCGGCTTCGTCGCCACCTTCGTGCGGCGCCGCACCGAGACGCTGCAGAACGAGGTCGAGGGGCACAATTCCAGCCTCGCCGCCCGCGCGTCGGACGTGCTCGGCAACGTGCCGGTGATCCAGAGCTTCACCCGCGTCGGTGACGAGACCAGCGCGATGCGCGACATGAGCCGGGTGCTGCTCGAGGCGCAGATGCCGGTGCTGTCGTGGTGGGCGATGGCGGTGGTGTTCGGTCGTGCCGCTTCGACGATCACGCTGCTCCTGGTCTTCGTCACCGGCACGGCGCTGTACCTTCACGGCATCGGCACGATCGGCGGGATCGTCATGTTCATGAGCTTCGCCAGCCTGCTGATCGCCAGGCTCGAGCAGCTGGTGAACTTCTCCAACACGCTGTTCCTCCAGGCCTCCAAGGTGCGCGACTTCTTCGCGGTGCTCGACACCGAGCCTCAGGTCGCCGAGCGACCCGGCGCGTGCGATCCCGGCCGCATGGCGGGCCGCGTCGCCTTCGAGGGCGTCACCTTCTCCTATCCGTTGGCCGAGGGCCACCGGCCGAAACCGGCGGTGCGCGACCTGACCTTCGTCGCCGAGCCCGGCGAGACGATCGCGCTCGTCGGCGCGACGGGGTCGGGCAAGTCGACCACGCTGGGCCTGCTGCACCGGGCCTTCGATCCGGAAGGCGGCCGCATCACCGTCGACGGGCTCGACATCCGCGACCTGACGCTGGAGGCCCTACGCCGCAACATCGGCGTCGTGTTCCAGGAGCCGATGCTGTTCGATCGCTCCATCGAGGACAATCTGCGGATCGGCAAGCCGAGCGCGACCGGCGCCGAGGTGGCGGTCGCGTTGGAGCGCGCCCAGGCGGCCGATTTCGTCGGCCGTTCCGCGGGCGGTCTCGCCACCTCGGTCGGCGAGCGGGGCCGGGCCTTGTCGGGCGGCGAGCGCCAGCGCGTCGCCATCGCGCGCGCGCTGCTCAAGGACCCGCCGATCATGATCTTCGACGAGGCCACGGCGGCGCTCGATGCCGAGACCGAGCGGAAGCTGCAGCGTGCCCTGGCATCGGCCACGCGGGGACGCACCACCTTCGTCATCGCGCATCGCCTCGCCACCGTACGCCATGCCACCCGCATTCTCGTGCTGGACGGCGGCCGGGTGATCGAGAGCGGCAGCTTCGACGAACTCGTGGCGCGCGACGGCGCTTTCGCGGTGCTGGCACGGGCGCAGTTCATGACGGCGGATCGAGCCGCGCAACACGAGGTCGAGGCCACTCTCGCCGCCGAATGAGCCGCTCGTCCGGTCGTGCACGGCTGCCATGTGTCATGATTGCTTGTCTATGCCGAATGGGGGAGGCAAGGTTGGCACGGCGAAAGCAACCCTTTCGTGGCCCTTTTCAGGGCGTTTCCTCCCGTGACTTGGCCGCCGGCGTCCTGCGCTGGCGGCTTTTTTTCGTCGCAACGACAGCCGGCAGCCCGCTCAATCGGCGAACAGCGGAAGCGTGACGCGGAAGCTGGCGCCCTCGTTTTGCGTCGAGGTGATGGTGAGCCGGCCGCGATGGCGGGCGACGACGTGCTTGACCAAAGCGAGGCCGAGACCGGTGCCCCCCTTGGCCCGGCTCTGACCGGCGTCGACGCGGTAGAACCGCTCGGTCAGCCGGGGCAGGTGCTCGGGCGCGATGCCGATGCCGAAATCGCGCACCGTGAGCGCCGCCTCGGTCCGCTCTCGGCCGACGGCGATGACGACGCGGCGGTCGGCGGCATCCGAGGCGCCGTATTTGATCGCGTTCTCGATGAGGTTTTCCGCCACCCGCATCAATTCGTCGCGGTCGCCGGCGACGGCCACCGGCTCGGCGGCCTCGATGGCCAGCGTCACCTCGCTGTCCTGTGCCAGCGGCGTCAGCGTGTCGGTGATGTGGCGCACCAGCGCGACGAGATCGACGCGGTCGCGTGGTTGCAGATGGAGGTGCTGCTCGACGCGCGACAGCGACAGCAGGTCGTCGACGAGCCGCGCCATCCGCTGCGCCAGCTCGCGCATGATGCCCAGGAACCGGTCGCGCGCCCTGTCGTCCTTGCGCGCCGGCCCCTGCAAGGTCTCGATGAAGCCGAGCAGCGACGACAGCGGCGTGCGAAGCTCGTGGCTGGCGTTGGCGATGAAGTCGACGCGCATGCGCTCGAACTGCCGGGCCTCGGACACCTCGCGGAGGTAGAGGACGACGATCGGCCCGCAGTCGAGACCGGCGACGGGCGTCACGGCGACCTCGAAGAGGCGCTCGACCGGCACGCGCTCGAGCCAGCTCGCCCGCGCGGGCGCGGCGCCGGCGCGGGCGGCGGCGACGGCGTCGAGCACGTCGGGCGAGCGCATGTGGCTCGCTAGGGGAACGCCGGCTCGCAGCGTCGGGATGAGCGCCTTGGCCGGTGCGTTGGCCTCGAGGATGCGATCGTCGGCGCCGACCGCCATGACCGCTTCCGGGATCGCCGCGAGGATCCTGGCGACGACCGTGAGATCGTGCGCCGCGCGCCGGGCGCCGGTTTCGGCGAGAGGCAGCGGCCGCGCCATGCTCAAGTCTCCCCCATGCTCAAGGCCGCCGCGGCGGGAACGGCGTCGACGCCATCGGCCAGGGCAGCGGTGGGCGGGCCGATCGCCAGCAGCGCCGCGACGGCGTCACGGGATTGGCGGGCCACGACCTTGCGATCGCTGCCCGGAAAATAGGCGATCGGCGCGCCGAAACGAATGCGGCAGGTCAGCGGCGGCTGCCGCAGAACGCGCCAGACGTGCGGCACCAGCGCCTCGTCCCCCACCCATGCCGCGTCGGCGCGCGAATAGGTCAGCGCCACGGGCTGGATCGCGACGGCGCCTTGGGCGGGATCCGTGGCCAGAAGGTCGCGCGCGGCGGCGAAATGCGAGGAGTGGAAGCGATCGGGCAACGGTCCGGCCAGCGTGGTGCCTTCGGCGAAAAGAAGCACCGGACGTCCGTCGAGCATGCGGGCGGCCAGCGCGCGATTGGCGGCCGGGATCGACCGCCGGCGGCGGCGGTCGACGAAGACCGTGCCCTGGACGGTGGCGAACGCCGACACGATCGGCCAGCGCGCGACCTCGCTTTTCGCGAGGAAGCAGAACGGGGTGAGCGCGCCGAGCGCCAGGATGTCGATCCAGGAGATGTGATTGGGCACGATCATCACCGGCTGCTCCTCGGGCCAGCGGCCCTCCACGTCGAGCGTGACCTTGCTGAGACGCAGCAGCGAACGGCAGAACAGGATCGGGATGCGGTCCGCCGCAGCGGGACGGAGGCGTGCCACCAACCATTGCAGCGGCGTCCCCACCAGGAAGAAGCCGAGCAGCGCCAGGACGACGAGCAGGAAGCGTAACGCGGCCATGGTCCCTTCCGGTTGCCACCGTGAATATCCCTGGTTGATTTCGCCCGCGTGACAAGCGGAAGGTGTCGCGTCATGAAAGCTTTATGCTGGCTGCCTATGCGGGAGCGGCCATCGGGCGGGGGCACGGCGGGGCATGACGATCATCGCAGCAGACGCCGAGGTGCGGCGCGGCGACGGCACCTTGGCGCACACGATGCGCTCGGCCATCAAGGTCGAGGGCTCGCCCATCTTCGAGCGCGCCGGGCCCTTCGAGATCCGCCTGGTCGAGAGCGCCAAGGAGCTGCGGCAGGCGCAGCGCCTGCGCTACGAGGTGTTCTACGACGAGGGCGGGGCGATCGCCGCCGCCTCGTCGAAGGCGCAGCGTCTCGACCTCTGCACGTTCGACGACATCTGCGATCACCTGGTGGTTCTCGACACCGAAGCACGGTCGAGCGACGGCCGGGCCAAGACGCGGCTGGTCGGTACCTATCGGCTGCTGCGCCGCGACGTGGCCGAGCGCCACCACGGATTCTACTCGCAGGGCGAGTTCGATCTCGCGCCGCTGCTCGCACATCATCCGGACACGCGCTTCCTCGAGCTCGGCCGCTCCTGCGTCCACGCGGACTACCGTTCCAAGCGGGTCATCGAGCTGCTGTGGCGCGGGCTGTGGCTCTACGCCCGCCACCACGCCGTGGACGTGCTGATCGGCTGCGCCAGCCTGCCGGGCCTCGATCTCGAGGCCAACCGCACGCCGTTGAGCTTCCTGCTGCGCCTGGCCCAGGCCGAGCCGTCCTGGCAGGTGGCGGCCTGGCCGCATTGCCGCGCGGCCTTCGAGCCGCTGCCCGCCGAGGCGGTCGATGCCAAGCGCGGGCTGCTCGCCCTGCCGCCGCTGCTCAAAGCCTACCTCCGCACCGGGGCGCGTTTCGGCCATGCCGCCGTGCTCGATCGCCAGTTCGGAACGACCGACGTGTTCGCGGTGATGCCGATGCTCGATATCGAGGAGCGCTACCTCGCGCACTACGGACAGCCGAGTTGCGTTTCGGGGGTGCCGGTCGCATAACAAAGCCATGTTGCGCGCTCGGCCCACATCTCATGGCCGAACGGAGGCGTCCGCCCTCGTCCGGCGCGCCACCGCGACGCTCGTCGTCCTCCTGACCGCGGGCGTGCTCAATGCGTCGGCCGCGACCGTCGGCGCCACGGATCGCAAGGCGAAGGCCATCGCGGCGGAGCAGCCGCCGGTCCTCAGCCTCCAGGATGCGCTGATCCACGACGCCGCCTCGCCGATGCTCGGCAACCCGCACGGCGACGTCACCATCGTCGCCTTCGTCGATTACAACTGCGCCTATTGCAAGAGAAGCGAGGCCGATCTCGAGGCGCTGCTCGCCGACGATCCGCAGGTGCGCGTCATCTACAAGGACTGGCCGATCCTGGCGAAGACCTCGGTGGCCGCCGCGAAGGTCGCTATCGCCGCGACCTGGCAGGGCAAGTACGCCGAGATGCACCAGGCGCTGATGCGGATGAAGGCGCATCCCGCCAACGACGCCGACATCTCGCAGGCGGCGGTCGTGGCCGGCGTCGACGTCACCCGGCTGAATCGCGACCTCGACCAGCGCGACGGCGAGATTGTCGCGCTGCTCAAGCGCAACTTCCAGGAGGCCGACGCCCTCCAGCTGAAAGGCACGCCGGTCTACCTGATCGGACCCTTCATCACGGCGTCGCCGCTCGACCTGCCGCAGTTCAAGCAGATCGTCGCCGACGCCCGGGCCGACCAGTCCAAGCCGACCGCCGCACCGGCCGAGCCGAAGCCCTAGCCGCGGGCGGTCGCGCAGCTCAGGCCGCCGCCCGATGCTTGGGCTGAACCTCGGCGGCGTAATTCTCGACCATCGCCTGCGAGATGGCGCCGGGCTTGAACGAATACGGTCCGATCGCGGAGACCGGCGTCACCTCGGCGCCCGTGCCGCAGATGAAACATTCCTCGAAAGCGTCGAGCTCGTCGGGCATGATGCGTCGCTCGATCACCTCGATGTCGCGTCGCCGCGCCAGCTCGATCACGGTGCGCCGCGTGATGCCGTCGAGGAAGCAGTCGGCGATCGGCGTGTGCAGCGCGCCGTCCTGCGCGAAGAACACGTTGGCCCCGGTGCACTCCGCGACGCGGCCCTGCCAGTCGAGCATCAAGGCATCGGCGTAGCCGCGGCGCTCGGCGGCGTGCTTCGAGAGCGTGCAGATCATGTAGAGCCCGGCCGCCTTGGCGTGGCACGGCGCCGTGGTCGGGTCGGGTCGGCGCCACTCGGCGATGTCGAGTTTGATGCCCTGCATCTTGGTCGCCATGTCGAACATGGAGGGCCAGGCCCAGCAGGCGATGGCGAGGTTGATGGACGAATTCTGCGCCGCCACGGCCATCATCTCGCTGCCGCGCCACGCCACCGGACGCACGTAGCAGTCGCTCTGGTGGTTGGCGGCGATCAACTCGGCCTTGATGCGATCGAGCTCCTCCACGGAGAAGGGGATCGTCATGTCGAGGATCTGGCCGGATTTCAGCAACCGCTGCGAATGCTCGGTCGACTTGAAGATGGCGCCGCCGTAGGCGCGCTCGCCCTCGAACACCGAGGACGCGTAGTGCAGCCCGTGGGACAGCACGTGCAGCCTGGCGTCGGCCCACGGCACCATGGTGCCGTTCATCCAGATCACGCCGTCGCGCTGGTCGAACGAGGGAACGGACATGTTTGGCTTCCTCGGCTCGTGCGCGACAGACGGGAGGGGTAGCGCTCGCGCCAAAGTGTGTCAATAATGCTGACCTATTTCGAGGGTCGGTGAATGACGAACGAGGCGTGGCGAGATCACGCGAGGCCCGATCACGGCGCGACGCTCGGCGAGCCGGACTATGGATTGATCGAGCTTCTGTTCTTCGCCTACCGCGACTTCGTCGCCGACGCGGATCGCCGTTTGGCCGAGGACGGCTTCGGTCGCGCGCACCATCGGGTGCTGTATTTCGTGTCGCGTCGGCCCGGCCTGACCGTCGCCGAGCTGTTGGACATCCTCAAGATCACCAAGCAGAGCCTCAACCGCGTGCTCAAGGACCTGCTCGAGCGAGGCTACGCGACCAGCAGCAACGGCGCCGAGGATCGCCGCCAGCGCCGGCTGCACGCCACGCCGTGCGGCGACGCGCTCGTGGCGGAGGTGGCGCGGGTCCAGAGCGGCCGGCTCGATCGGGCACTGGCGGCCGCCGGGACACCGCGGCAGTCGGCCGTCGATTTCCTCGCCGGCATGGTTCCTGACGACAGGATATCTCGCGACATGTCGACATAAGTCGATTTCTGCGACACGTTCGATCCACATGTCGCCGGCGACGACATATCCATCCGATCCGCACCGGGCGGCCGGATCATCGGGCGTATCGCTATGACGCATCCGGCAGGGCCCCTGCGGCCATTCCCGCTCGCTTCAGGCGCTGCACCGCCGTTTCCATCGCCGACAGGAAGGCCGAGCGGTCGCGCGGCGTGAACGGTCGCGGGCCGCCGGTGACCTCGCCGGCCGAGCGCAGCGAGTCCATCAGGTTGCGCGTCGCCAGGGCCGAGGCGACCGAGGCTTGCGTGAAGAGCTTGCCATCGGGCGCGATCACGCTGGCCCCGGCCTTCACCGCGCGGCTCGCCAGAGGGATGTCGGCGGTCACGACGACCGTGCCGGGACGCGCGCGTTCGGCGATCCAGTCGTCGGCGACGTCGGGGCCGGCGGCGACGTGGACGCGGCGGATCCAGGCGACGCGCGGCACCAGCAGCGGGGCGTTGGCGACCACCGCGACTGGCACGCCGTGGCGCTCGGCGACGCGATAGACCTCGTCCTTCACCGGGCAGGCGTCGGCGTCGACCAGGATCACGATGCCGCCGGGTTCGGCGTCCATGGGCTTGCTCCTCGGGTGGCGTTTGCCGGCACCCGCCTTTTCTGCCACCTACGATCGACGAAAGCCGGGAGCACGACCTTGGACAAGACCGAAATGCGCAAGCTGCAGGAGTTCCTGCGCCGCTCCTTCGGCAACGAGGCCATCAAGGTCACGCAGGCGCGCAAGGATCCCGACAACGCCGAGGTGCACCTGGGCGAGCGCGCGATCGGCACGATCCTCGTCGACGACGAGGACGGCGACCGCTCCTTCGCCTTCGACATGAAGATCCCGGTCGAGCGCCCGACCCTGCAGGACTACCTGCGCCGGCTGTTCGAGAACGACAAGCTGAAGATCGTGGCCCGCGCCAAGAAGACCGATTCCGTCGAGCTCAACATGGGCGACGATTTCCTCGGCATCATCTCGGCCGACGACCCCAAGGGCAAGACCTTCACCCTCCAGATGGCGATCCTCGACTTCGACCTCGAGGATTTCTGAGCGGACGGCCCGCGCGGGTTGCACGGCTCGCGAGACCGACGCTCCGCCGTTCGCGGGGTGGTCGGCGTTGTGGCCTGCACCACATAGCGCGCAGTCCCAAGGACGCCGGCGTGCGGAATGACCCCCGCCGAACCCTGGAGTTTCCCCATGAACGTTCATGCCAACCCCGCCAGCATCAAGGCCGCGATCCCCCAGGCGCTCCGCGACTGGCTGGCCCGGCCGCGCACCCTGCTCATCGACGGCAAGTGGGTGCCGGCGCAGTCGGGCAAGACCTTCGACGTGCATGATCCCGCCACCGGCAAGAAGCTCGCCGCCGTCGCCGAGGGCGACAAGGCCGATGTCGACCTCGCCGTGAAGGCCGCCCGCCGCGCCTACGAGAGCGGCCCCTGGGCGACGATGACGCCGTCGCAGCGCGGCCGCATCATCCACAAGATCGGCGACCTGATCCTCGAGCACGCCGACGAACTCGCCACGCTGGAGGCGCTCGATAACGGCAAGCCGAAGGCGGTCGCCAAGGCCGCCGACATCACGCTCGCCGCCGACATGTTCCACTACATGTCGGGCTGGGCCACCAAGCTCGAAGGCAAGTACATCCCGATTTCCGCGCTGGCCGCTCCCGGCCAGTACGTCTCGACCACGCGTCCCGAGCCGATCGGCGTCGTCGGCCAGATCATCCCCTGGAACTTCCCGATGCTCATGGCGGCGTGGAAGCTGGCGCCGGCGCTGACCACCGGATGCACCGTGGTCCTGAAGCCCGCCGAGGAGACGCCGCTGTCGGCGCTGCGCCTCGCGGAGCTGATTCTCGAAGCGGGCGTCCCGGCCGGCGTGGTCAACGTGATCACCGGCATGGGCGAGACCGCCGGCGCGGCACTCGCCGGGCATCCCGGGGTCGACAAGGTCGCCTTCACCGGGTCGACGGACGTCGGGCGTCTCATCGTCAAGGCCGCCGCCAACGACCTGAAGAAGGTGTCGCTCGAGCTGGGCGGCAAGTCGCCCAACATCATCCTCAAGGATGCGAATCTCGCCACGGCCATCCCGGGCGCCACCGCCGCGATCTTCTTCAACCACGGCCAGTGCTGCAACGCCGGCTCGCGCCTGTTCGTGCACAAGTCGATCTTCGACGAGGTGGTCGAGGGCATCGCCAACGAGGCCAAGAAGATCCGCATCGGGCACGGCCTCGAGGACGTCGACATGGGGCCGCTCGTCTCCGAGGTGCAATACGAGCGCGTCACCGGCTTCCTGAAGTCCGGCGAGGAGCAGGGCGCCCGCGCCGTGATCGGCGGCCACGGCCTCGGCGGCCAGGGCTATTTCGTGCCGCCGACGATCCTCGTCGACACCAAGCCCGATATGAAGGTCGTGCGCGAGGAGATCTTCGGGCCGGTGCTGGTCGCGACGCCGTTCGACGAGGCCGACGACAGCCTGATCGCCGAGGCCAACAACACGATCTTCGGCCTTGCCGCCGGCGTGTGGGGTGGCAACGGCGCCGAGACCCAACGCATCGCGAACCGGCTCAAGGCCGGCTCGGTCTGGATCAACTGCTACCACGTGTTCGACGCCGCGCTGCCGTTCGGCGGCTACAAGCAGTCGGGCTGGGGTCGCGAGATGGGCCAGGCCGTGCTGGCCAACTACATCGAGCAGAAGGCCATCACCACCCACATCGGGTGATCCCCGGACGGTCGTCGTCCATCGGAAGGCCCGCGTCTCCGCGCGGGCCTTTCCCGTTTCAGGCGCCGTTCCTCGCCTTCGACGCCATCGCCCTGCCGAGCGCTCCGGCCAGCGCCTCTCGCTCGCGCCCGGGGGCGAACCGCGGCGCGCGGACGGCGCATTGCGCCTCGAGACGGGCGAGGAAGCCGGGCTCCGTCTCGGCCCGCATCATGAGGGCTGCCAGGGCCGTCTCGTCGCCGGCCGGAAACAAGGCGGCGTAATCGCGGCCGAGCAGGCCGATCGAGCCGGGGATGGCCGAGGCCAGGACGGGCAGGCCGGCGACGAGCGCCTCCGAGATCACGTTGGCGCCGCCTTCCATCAGCGAGGAGAGCACCATGAGCCGTGCGCGGCCGAGGCGCGTGCCGATCTCCTCGCGGCCGACCTCGCCGCGCCAGCGGTAGCGCGGGTTGCCAGCCATCTCGGCCTCCGCCCGAGACGCCCACTCGGCATCGTGCGCGCGACCGAGATGCTCGATCTTGATCCGCGACACGGCCGGCAGGAGCCTCGCCGCCTTCGCCGCGCGCAGCGGATCCTTCTCGGCGCGAAGGTGGCCCACGACAAGCACCTCGAAGGCGTCGTCGAGCGGCGGCGCGGCGTGCGTCGGCGGCAGCGCCGATTGGTAGATCACCGCGAGCTTGGCACGATGACGCGGCTCCAGCGGCTCGCCGACGAGATCGTGCAGCCCGACGATGAGATCGGCGAGGTCGAGCGAGCGGAGCACCACGTCGCGGTGGCTCTCGAGGTCGCGGTAGAGGTCGGTGCCCGCCAGCAGGACGATCAGCGGCCTCCCGGGGTGGGCGGCGGCGAAGCTCTCGATCGAGTCGGCACTGCGCCAGGCGTGGATCGCCACCATGGCGTCCGCGTCTTCGCCGGCGTAGCGGGTCACGATCGTGACTTCCTCGCCGAGTTGCGCGAAAAGCTCGGCCCAGCGCATGGCGGTCGCGCGATTGCCGGAACGCGACCCGGGCGGGGCCGGCGTGACGAGGACGATTTTCATCGCGTGCTTCTGGTGACCCTCATGACTTCGACCGCCTTCGACACGCCGGGCAGGCGCGGGCCGTCCGCCGCGGATCTGCTCGGCATGATGCGTGACAGCCGCGCCCGAACGCTGGAACTGGTCGCCGGGCTCGACGACGATCGCTTGCTGGGGCCGCGGCTCGCCATCGTCAATCCGCTGCTGTGGGAAATCGGCCATCTCGCCTGGTTCCACGAGCATTTCATCCTGCGCCATCTCGACCGCGTCGGCCCCCTGCGCGCCGACGCCGACGCCCTCTACGATTCATCCGCCGTGCACCACGACACGCGTTGGGACCTGCCGCTGCCGACCTTGGCGGCGACGCTCGACTACATGGCCGATGTCGCGGGCGCGCTCGCCCGCCGCCTCGCCGGACGCGAGCCGACCGACGCGGAACGCGATCTCTATCGCCTCGCCACCTTCCACGAGGACATGCACGGCGAGGCCTTCACCTATTCGCGCCAGAGCCTCGGCTGGCCGGCCCCGGCGTTCGCCGGGACGCCGGGAGCGGCGCCGGGGACAGGCCCATGGCCGGGCGACGTCGAGGTGCCGGGCGGCGTGTTCCGCCTCGGCGCGGAGCCGGGCGACGGCTTCGTCTTCGACAACGAGAAATGGGCGCACGAGGTCGAAGTAGCACCCTTTCGCATGGCGCGGGCACCGGTGACCAATGCCGAGTACGTAGCCTTCGTCGCCGACGACGGCTACGCCCGGCGCGATTTCTGGAGCGACGCCGGCTGGGCTTGGCGCGGCGACGCCGACGCGCACCACCCGCTGTACTGGATCGAACGGGGCGGCGACTTCGCGCTGCGTCGCTTCGACGCCGTGGTGCCGCTCGCGCCGCACCATCCCGTCACCAACGTGTGCCTCCACGAGGCCGAAGCGTTCTGCCGTTGGGCCGGCCGCCGCCTGCCGACCGAGGCCGAATGGGAATTCGCCGCCACCATGGCGCCGGACGGCGCGAAGCGGCGCTTCCCATGGGGTGACGCGCCTTGGGGTGACGCGGACGACGCCGGCCGGCGGGCCAACCTCGACGGCCTGCGTCTGGGTCCGGTCGATGTCGCGGCCTTCGCCGCGGGCGACAGCGGCTTCGGCTGCCGCCAGATGATCGGCAACGTCTGGGAATGGACCTCATCCGACTTCGAGCCCTATCCCGGCTTCTCGCCCGACGTCTACGCCGACTACTCCGTGCCGTCGTTCGGGAAGGCCAAAGTGCTGCGCGGCGGCGCCTGGATCACCCGATCGCGGCTGGTCAGCGCCCGCTACCGCAATTACTTCCCGCCCCTGCGCCGCGACATCTACGCCGGCTTCCGCACCGTGGCGTCGTAGCGTCGCGCCCGCATTGCACGGCCGCTACATTGACTTGGTTCTAAAAGCTTGGCTCATGCGGCATTGGCTTTGCAGGCTGTCGCGGACGGCTTGTTCGACGGGGCCGCTTGATGCGACGGTCGTCGATCGGACAGGGTTGCTCACCAATCCTGCCGCTCGGTTGGGCCGCTGGGGTAGGCGATGGCGAAAGATCCAAGGTTCGACGGCGAGTTCGGCGACGAGGGTGCGCGCGGCAAGGTCGTGCCGGCTCCCCAGCCGAAAGCGTCGTCGCACCCGAGCGTGCGCCGCGACATCGTGATGCGCGATCCCGCGATCCCGGAGGCTCACGGCCTGTACGATCCCGCCAGGGAGCACGATGCCTGCGGCGTCGGCTTCGTCGCCAACATGCACAACGCGAAGTCCCACGACATCGTGCGCATGGGACTCGAGATCCTTCTCAACCTCGATCACCGCGGCGCCACCGGCGCCGATCCGAAGGCCGGCGACGGCTGCGGCATGCTGGTGCAGATCCCTCACGAGTTCTTCGTCGCGAAGGCGAAGGACGCGGGTTTCGAGCTGCCGGACCTCGGGGACTACGCCATCGGCGTGATGTTCCTCCCCAAGGACGAAGCCGCGCGCGCCGACATCGAGGCGATCGTCGCCGACACCATCGCGGAAGAGGGCTGCACCCTGCTCGGCTGGCGCGACGTGCCGGTCGATCCTTCGGGGCTGGGTGAGAGCGTCAAGCCGAGCGAGCCGACCACACGGCAGGTCTTCATCGCCCGCGCGTCGGATTGCGATCAGGACACGTTCGAGCGCCGGCTCTTCATCCTGCGCAAGGCCATCTCGAACAAGGTGTTCGGCCGCAAGGAGAAGCGCTTCGCCGGCTATTACGCCGTGTCGATGTCGTCGCGGACGATCGTCTACAAGGGCCTGCTGCTCGCCGGCCAGCTCGGCGACTACTTCAAGGACCTGTCGGACCCGCTTTTCACCTCGGCCTTGGCCCTGGTCCACCAGCGCTTTTCGACCAACACGTTTCCCTCGTGGCAGCTCGCCCACCCCTACCGCTACGTCGCGCACAACGGCGAGATCAACACGCTGCGCGGCAACGTGAACTGGATGGCGGCGCGCCAGGCCTCGGTCTCGTCCGACCTTTTCGGCGAGGACATCACCAAGCTCTGGCCGATCTCCTACGAGGGCCAGTCCGACACGGCATGTTTCGACAACGCGCTCGAGTTCCTGGTGCAGGGCGGCTACTCGCTGGCCCACGCCATGATGATGCTCATCCCGGAAGCCTGGGCCGGCAACCCGCTGATGGACGAGCAGCGCCGCTCCTTCTACGAATACCACGCCTCGATGATGGAGCCGTGGGACGGCCCCGCCGCCGTGGCCTTCACCGATGGTCGCCAGATCGGCGCCACGCTCGACCGCAACGGCCTGCGCCCCGCGCGCTACCTCGTGACGGACGACGGGCTCGTCGTCATGGCCTCGGAGGCCGGCGTGCTGCCGATCCCCGAGGAGAAGATCGTCACCAAGTGGCGGCTGCAGCCGGGCAGGATGCTGCTGGTCGACCTCGAACAGGGCCGCATCGTCTCCGACGCCGAGATCAAGGAGCAGCTCTGCGGGCTGCATCCCTACGGCAAATGGGTCGATCGCACGCAGGTCGTTCTGGAGGAACTCGGAGCCGTCGAGGCGCGCGTCACGCGCGGCGACGTCTCGCTGCTCGATCGCCAGCAGGCCTTCGGCTACACGCAGGAGGATCTGAACCTCCTGATGAAGCCGATGGCGGTGACCGGCGCCGAGGCGATCGGCTCGATGGGCACGGATACGCCGATCTCGGCGCTCTCGTCGAAGTCGAAGCTGCTCTACACCTACTTCCAGCAGAACTTCGCCCAGGTGACGAACCCGCCGATCGATCCGATCCGCGAAGAGCTCGTGATGAGCCTGGTGTCCTTCATCGGTCCGCGGCCGAACATCCTCGACCACAAGGGCAATTCGAAGAAGAAGCGCCTCGAGGTCCGTCAGCCGATCCTGACCAACATGGACCTCGAGAAGATCCGCTCCATCGGCTCGTTCGAGGACAGCTTCGACACCAAGACGCTCGACATCACCTACGCCTCGAAGGGTGGCGCCGAGGGCATGGCGGCGGCGCTCGATCGCCTTTGCACGCGCGCCGACCAGGCGGTGTCGGGCGGCTACAACATCATCATCCTGTCGGACCGGCTCGTCGGCGCCGATCGCATCCCGATCCCGGCGCTGCTGGCCACCGCCGCCGTGCACCACCACCTCATCCGCACCGGGCTGCGCACCTCGGTGGGTCTCGTCGTGGAAACGGGCGAGGCCCGCGAGGTTCACCATTTCGCGACGCTGGCCGGGTTCGGCGCCGAGGCGATCAACCCCTATATCGCGTTCGAGACGCTGGCCGACATGGGCAAGGTGTTCCCGGAGTCGGTGAACGCCGAGAAGGCGATCAAGCAGTACATCAAGTCGATCGGCAAGGGCCTGCTCAAGGTCATGTCCAAGATGGGCATCTCGACCTACCAGTCCTACTGCGGCGCGCAGATCTTCGATGCCGTCGGCCTCGCCGAGGATTTCGTGCGCCAGTACTTCACCGGCACGGCGAGCCGGATCGGCGGCGTCGGCCTGGCGGAGGTGGCGCAGGAGAGCGCGCACCGTCACCGCGACGCCTTCGGCGACTCGCCGGTGTATCGCTCCGCCCTCGATGTCGGCGGCAACTACCAGTATCGCGTCCGCGGCGAGGCTCATTCGTGGTCGCCGCAATCGGTGTCGCTGCTGCAGCACGCGGTGCGCGGCTCCGGCGAGAACGCGCTGGAGCGCTACCGCGAATATGCTGCCCTGCTCAACGAGCAGGACGAGCGCCTGCTGACGATCCGCGGCCTGTTCCGCATCAAGCCGGCGGACGAGGACGGGCGCGAGCCCGTGCCGCTCGACGAGGTCGAGAGCACCGCCTCCATCGTCAAGCGTTTCTCGACCGGCGCGATGAGCTTCGGCTCGATCTCGCGCGAGGCGCATACCACGCTCGCCATCGCGATGAACCGCATCGGCGGCCGTTCCAACACCGGCGAGGGCGGCGAGGAGACCGATCGATTCAAGCCGCTGCCCAACGGCGATTCGATGCGCTCGGCGATCAAGCAGGTGGCCTCGGGACGCTTCGGCGTCACGGCGGACTACCTCGTCAACGCCGACATGATCCAGATCAAGATGGCGCAGGGCGCCAAGCCCGGCGAGGGCGGCCAGCTGCCCGGCGACAAGGTCGATGCCGTCATCGCCAAGGTGCGGCATTCGACGCCGGGCGTCGGCCTGATCTCGCCGCCGCCGCACCACGACATCTACTCGATCGAGGACCTGGCGCAGCTCATCTACGACCTGAAGAACGTCAACCCTCGAGCCTGGGTGTCCGTGAAGCTCGTCTCCGAGATCGGCGTCGGCACCGTCGCCGCTGGCGTCTCCAAGGGCCGCGCCGACCACGTCACCATCTCGGGTTTCGAGGGCGGCACCGGCGCCTCGCCGCTGACCTCGATCAAGCACGCGGGATCGCCCTGGGAGATCGGGCTCGCCGAGACCCACCAGACGCTGGTGCTGAACCGGCTGCGCTCGCGCATCGCCGTACAGGTCGACGGCGGGCTGCGCACGGGACGCGACGTGGTCATCGGCGCGCTGCTCGGCGCCGACGAGTTCGGCTTCTCGACCGCGCCGCTGATCGCGGCCGGCTGCATCATGATGCGCAAGTGCCACCTGAACACCTGCCCGGTCGGCGTCGCCACGCAGGACCCGGAGCTGCGCAAGAAGTTCGTCGGCACGCCCGAGCACGTCATCAACTTCTTCTTCTTCATGGCCGAAGAGGTGCGCGAGCTGATGGCGGCGATGGGCTACCGCCGTTTCGAGGACATGATCGGCCAGATCCAGATGCTGGATCGCGCCAAGGTCATCGACCATTGGAAGGCCAAGGGGCTCGATTTCTCGCGCCTGTTCCTGAAGCCGCAGCCTGTCGACGGCGACGACATCCGCCACACCGGCAGCCAGGACCACAAGCTCGAGACGGTGCTCGATCGCCGCCTCATCGAGAAGGCGATGAAGGCCGTCGAGGGGGGCGACAAGGTCGTCATCGAGGAGACCATCGTCAACGTCGACCGCACCACCGGCGCGATGCTCTCGGGCGAGATCGCGAAGCGCTACGGCGAGGCCGGATTGCCCGACGACACGATCGTCGTGAAGCTCAAGGGCACCGCCGGCCAGAGCTTCGGCGGTTTCCTCGCCCGGGGCGTGACGCTGGAACTCGAGGGCGTGGCCAACGACTACGTCGGCAAGGGGCTGTCGGGCGGACATATCGTGGTACGACCGCCGGCCAACACCAGGATCGTGCCGGAAGATTCGATCATCGTCGGCAACACGGCGCTCTACGGCGCGACGGAGGGCGAGAGCTTCTTCCGCGGCGTCGCCGGCGAGCGCTTCGGCGTGCGCAACTCGGGTTCGGTGTCGGTGGTCGAGGGCACCGGCGACCATGGCTGCGAGTACATGACGGGCGGCGTGGTGGTGGTGCTCGGCGAGACCGGGCGCAACTTCGCCGCCGGCATGTCGGGCGGCGTCGCCTACGTCTACGATGCCGCCGGCACGTTCGAGAGCCGCTGCAACATGGCCATGGTCGAGCTGACCCCGGTGCCGGACGAGACTGCGGACGATTCCTACGCGCAGGCGCTGGAATGCTTTGCCAACGGCCGCGTCAAGGTCGTCGGCGACCTCACCAAGTTCGACGCCGCGCGGCTGCGCTTCCTCATCGAGAAGCACGTGAAGGCCACGGGCTCCGGCCGGGGCCAGGCGCTGCTCGACGATTGGCGCGCTGCGCTGACCAAGTTCCGCAAGGTCATGCCGGTCGAATACCGCCAGGCGATGGAGAAGCTCGCGCTGACCGAGGATCAGATCCTCGAGCCGGCCGGCGCGTAACGCGTCGGTTCGAGAGACCGCGCCGAGACAAGACGATTCAGGGTTGGGGACGCAATGGGCAAGATCACGGGGTTCCTCGAGATCGACCGGTTCGAGCGGCGCTACGCGCCGGCGGCCGAGAGGATCCGCAACTACAAGGAGTTCACGCTCCCGATTCCCGAGGAGGCGCTGCGGCAGCAGGGCGCCCGCTGCATGGACTGCGGCATCCCCTATTGTCACAACGGCTGTCCGGTGAACAACCAGATCCCGGACTGGAACGACCTCGTCTATCGCGGCGACTGGGAAGAGGCCTCCCGCAACCTGCATTCGACGAACAACTTCCCGGAATTCACCGGGCGCATCTGCCCGGCGCCGTGCGAGGCCGCCTGCACGCTGAACATCAATGACGCCTCGGTGACGATCAAGACGATCGAGTGTTCGATCGTGGACCGCGCCTGGGCCGAGGGCTGGATCAAGCCGGAGCGCTTCGGCAAGGACACCGGCAAGATGGTCGCCGTGATCGGGTCGGGGCCGGCGGGCATGGCCTGCGCGCAGCAGCTCGCCCGCGCCGGCCACGCCGTCCATCTCTACGAGAAGCAGGGCAAGCCGGGCGGCCTGCTGCGCTACGGCATCCCCGACTTCAAGATGGAGAAGCACCTCATCGACCGCCGCGTCGCGCAGATGGAGGCCGAAGGCGTGGTCTTCCACTGCGGCGTGAACGTCGGCGTCGACATCACCGGCGAGGAGCTCAAGGGCAAGTACGACGCCGTGGTGCTCTCGGGCGGCTCGGAGAAGCCGCGCGACCTCCCGATTCCCGGCCGCGAGCTGCACGGCGTCCATTTCGCCATGGACTTCCTGCCGCAGCAGAACCGCCGCGTCAGCCACGAGGTCGTGCTCTCCAACGACGCCATCCTCGCCACCGGCAAGCACGTCGTCGTCATCGGCGGCGGCGACACCGGCTCCGACTGCATCGGCACCTCGATCCGCCAGGGTGCGCTCTCGGTCACCCAGCTCGAGATCATGCCCGAGCCGCCGGTCAAGGAGAACAAGATGCTGACGTGGCCGGATTGGCCGCTGAAACTCCGCACCTCCTCCTCGCACCAGGAGGGCGCCATCCGCGACTTCGCCGTGCTGACCAAGCACTTTTCCGGCGACAAGGACGGCAATGTCAAGGCGCTGCATTGCGTGCGCGTCGACGGCAAGATGCAGGAGCAGGACGGCTCCGCCTTCGAGCTCAAGGCCGATCTCGTTCTGCTCGCGATGGGCTTCGTCTCGCCGATCCCCGAGGGGCTGCTGATGGGGCTTGGCGTCGCGCTCGACAAGCGCGGCAACGTCGTCGCCGACCAGAAGAGCTACGCGTCCTCGGTCGACAAGGTGTGGGCCTGTGGCGACATGCGGCGCGGGCAAAGCCTGGTGGTGTGGGCGATCCGCGAAGGCCGCCAGGCCGCGCATGCCGTCGACAAGGCGCTGACGGGCGAGACCGTGCTGCCGCGGTAGCGCGGCGGCGTCGTCCGCGTTGCGTTTCGACTATCGCGCCGCCTTGCGCGCCCTCTTGGCCGCGCCACCGGCGACGTGTCCCTTGCCTTGGTTGACGACGCGATCGCGTTCGAGCTCGGCCTGCAGCGCCTGGACGTTGGCGGCGTCGCGCGGCTTCGGCCGCTCCGGATCCGTGCCGGTCAGCGGCGCGTAGTCGAGCGTCTTCGGGTCGGGCCGGCTGTCTTTCACGAAATCCTTGGCCGGCCCGGTCTCGGTCCAAAGGTGGGTCGAGCGAAGGGTATCGAGCGGCGTTCCCGATACGCTATGAGGCTTCTTCGTCGAGCCGGATTTTTTGGCCTGCGGTGCCGGGGCCGCAGGCGTCTCGGCCGGGACGGTTTGCGCGAGCGCCACGCTCCCGCAGAACGCGAGGACCAGGGGCGCGACGAGGACGAGGCGGCGCAGGATCGATCTCCGGTTCGAGATGTCGGACGCGCGCGGCGCCCTCGGCGACGACGGTAGGAAGAGAAGTTGTCCGAAGCGGGACAGCGGCGGGAGCAGGTTGCGATGACGTCCTCGGCACCGTCGAACGACATGAGAAACCCACTGATCGCGGCGCCGTCGCCGGCGAGCGCGCCGGGCGCGGGCCTTCCCGATTTCGAGAAGCTCGGCGCCAACGCCGCGCGCTTCCTCGAGCAGAGCGGCAAGGCGCTCAACGCCTATCTCCGGCCGTTCGAGAGCGGCGACGCCGTGCGCAACGATTCCCGCGATACGATGGTCGCGGCGATGGGCGCCATCGGCAAGGTGGCCGAGCATTGGATGGGCGATCCCGCCCGCATGGCCGAGGCGCAGGCGGCGATCGCCACGCCGTTCCTGCAGCTGTGGGCGCAGACCTACCGGCGCCTGCAGGGCGAGACCGTCGAGCCGCTGATCCCGCTGGCCAAGGGCGACAAGCGCTTCGCCGCGCCGGACTGGGCGGCGCTGCCGCTGTTCGACTTCCTGCGGCAGGCTCACGCGCTCGGTGCCAATTGGGCCGATGCGCTGGTCGACGGCGCCGCCGGCGTCGATCCCGCGATCCGCGCCAAGGCCCGCTTCTACCTGCGCCAGATCTCCTCGGCGAGCTCGCCCGCGAACTTCCTCGCCACCAATCCGGAACTGATGCGGGCCACCTTCGAAAGCTCGGGCGAGAACCTGGTGCGCGGCGCGGCGCTGCTGGCCGAGGACATGGAGCGCGGCGGCGGCACGTTGCGGCTGCGCCAGACCGACGTCAGCGCCTTCGAGATAGGACGCAACGTCGCCGTCTCGCCCGGCAAGGTCGTGTTCCGCAACGCGCTGTTCGAGCTGATCCAGTACGCGCCGACGACGCCGCAGGTGTCGAAGCGCCCGCTGCTGATCATGCCGCCGTGGATCAACAAGTTCTATATCCTCGACCTCAACAAGGAGAAGAGCTTCGTCGGCTGGGCGGTGAGCCAGGGCGTCACCGTCTTCCTGATCTCCTGGGTGAACCCGGATGCGAGCCTGCGCGACAAGCGGTTCGAGGACTACATGCACGAGGGGCTGTTCGCCGCCCTCGACGCGATCGAGCGGGCCACGGGCGAGCACGACGCCAACGTCATCGGCTATTGCATCGGCGGCACGCTGCTCGCGTCGGCCCTGGCCTACATGGCGGAGCGCGACGACACCCGCATCAAGAGCGCGACCTTCTTGACCGCCCAGGCCGATTTCAGCGACGCCGGCGAGCTCGGTGTCTTCGTCGACGACGCTCAGTTGACGGCGCTCGACAGGCAGATGGCCGAGACCGGCTATCTCGACGGCGCGCAGATGGCGACGGTGTTTAACATGCTGCGGCCGACCGACCTGCTGTGGTCCTACGTCGTCGACAATTACATGAAGGGCAAGCAGCCGGCCGCGTTCGACCTGCTGTACTGGAACTCGGATTCGACGCGGGTGCCGGCCTGCAACCACTCGTTCTACCTGCGCCACTTCTACCTCGAGAACCGGCTCGCCAAGGGCACGATGGACTTCTCCGGCGTCACGCTCGACCTCGGCCGCATCGAGGTGCCGAGCTATTTCCTGGCGGCCAAGGAAGACCACATCGCGCCGGCCGCCTCGGTGTTCCGCGGCGCCCTGCTGTTCGGCGGCGTCGTGCGCTACGTGCTCGCCGGCTCCGGCCACATCGCCGGCGTCATCAACCCGCCCGCCAAGGAGAAATATTGGTTCATGACCGGCGGACGTCCGTTCGGAACGCTGGAGGACTGGTCCGCCCAGGCGGTGCGCCACCCCGGCAGCTGGTGGCCGGATTGGGCGGCCTGGCTGAAGGACCAGGCACCGGAGACGGTGCCCGCGCGCGAGCCCGGCGCGGGCAAGCTGCCGGCGCTGGGAGACGCACCGGGGGAGTACGTGCGGGTGAGGGTTTGAGGAGGCGGATTTGACGAGGTTGATGGACGAGGCGATCGAGGCGCTGCGACACGTTCCGGACGACCGGCAGGACGACGTCGCTCGCGTCGTGATGCAATTCGCCGGGCTCGATCAGCCTGCCTACCAGCTTACCCCGGAGGAGCGGAAGGATATCCTCGAAGCGAAAGCAGAGATCGCGAGAGGCGAGTTCGCGACGGAGGAGGAGGTGCGGGCCATCTGGGCCGAGCACGGACTCTGAATGAAGCTCGTTTTCACCCGCAGAGCAGCGGGTCAGCTCGTCGAAATTCTAGACTACATCGAGCGGAGAAGTCCGGAGGGTGCGGGCAATGTCCAAAGACGGCTCCAGGTCGTCATGCAATGCTCCTGGAACACCCGGCGGCCGGTGCGCTCACCGACGAGCCGGACACTCGTCGTGCCGTGGTCAATCCCTACCCCTACGCGATCTTCTACCAGGTTCGCGAGGACACCCTTTATCGTCGAGCGCATCCGCCACACAGCGCGCCGTCCGGTTGGAGAGACCTGAAGGGCACGAACGTTGCCTCGCCTGACACGGCGGCCTAAGTCTGCCGCCTTTGTCGCAATGCGAGCTCGTCCCTCTTGGCCATATCCGCCGCCATCACGCACGTCACGCGCTACGCCTACGACCACCCGATCTCGATCGGGCCGCAGACGATCCGGCTGCGTCCGGCCCCGCATTGCCGCACGCCGGTCACGGCCTATTCGCTGAAGGTCGAGCCGGCGGAGCATTTCCTGAACTGGCAGCAGGACCCGTTCGGCAATTGGGTGGCGCGGCTGGTCTTCCCGAAGAAGGCGAGCGAGCTGAAGATCACGGTCGACCTCGCCGTGGCGCTCGACGTCTTCAACCCGTTCGACTTCTTCGTCGAGGATTACGCCACCGCCTTCCCGTTCCGCTACGAGCCCGAGCTGGCGAAGGAGCTCGCGCCCTACCTCGAGATCGAGCCGGCCGGGCCGAAGCTTCAGGCCTTCCTGGGAGACCTGCCCAAGGACCCGATGGGCACGGCCGACTTCCTCGTCGCGCTCAACACCCGCATCGCCCAGGCGATCACCTACGGCATCCGCCTCGAGACCGGCGTCTACACGCCGGAAGAGACCCTGGAGAAGCGTGCCGGCTCCTGCCGCGACAGCGCGTGGCTGCTGGTCCAGGTCGCGCGCCACCTCGGACTCGCCGCCCGCTTCGTCTCGGGCTACCTGATCCAGCTCAAGGCCGACATCGATCCGCTGGAAGGCCCGCTCGGCACGCGGCAGGATTTCACCGACCTCCACGCCTGGGCCGAGATCTTCGTGCCGGGCGCCGGCTGGATCGGGCTCGATGCCACCTCGGGCCTGTTCTGCGGCGAGGGTCACCTGCCGGTCTGCGCGACGCCGCATTACCGCTCGGCCGCGCCGATCTCCGGCGGCGTCGAGCCGGCCGACGTCGAGTTCGGCTTCTCCATGGAGGTCCGGCGCATCTCCGAGACGCCGCGCATCTCGCTGCCGTTCTCGGACGAGAGCTGGCAGGCGCTCGACGCGCTCGGCCACAAGGTCGATGCCGACCTGATCGCGCAGGACGTGCGGCTCACCATGGGCGGCGAGCCGACCTTCGTCTCGGTCGACGACTTCGAGGCGCCGGAGTGGAACACGAGCGCCGTCGGCGAGACCAAGCGCACCTTCGCCGACGGGCTGATCCGCCGCCTGCGCGAGCGTTTCGCGCCGGGCGCCATGCTGCATTACGGCCAGGGCAAGTGGTATCCCGGCGAGACGCTGCCGCGCTGGGCCTTCGCGCTGTACTGGCGCAAGGACGGGCAGCCGATCTGGAAGAACCCCGACCTGATCGCGCCGGTGACCTTGACCCGGACGGCGGAGCAGAAGGTCGCGGCGCCGACCCCGCCCGACGTCGTCGAGGCCTCGCGCCAGCGTGCGGCCGACGTCGCGCAGGGCATCGCCCTCAACCTCGGGATCGATGCCGAGAACGTCATGCCGGCCTACGAGGACGCGGCGAGCTGGATCGTCAAGGAGGGCAACCTGCCCGACAACGTCAGCCCGACCGACCCCAAGATCGACGATCCGGAAGAGCGCAACCGGATGATCCGCACCTTCGCCCAGGGCCTCGCGCAGCCCTCGGGCTTCGTGCTGCCGGTGCAGGCCTGGAACACCAAGGCCGAGCGGACCGCCCGCTGGTCGAGCGAGCGCTGGAAGACGCGGCGCGGCTCGCTGTTCCTGGTGCCGGGCGATTCGCCGGTCGGCTATCGGCTGCCGCTGTCCTCGCTGCCGCACGTGCCGCCCGCCGCCTACCCCTTCATCAACGACGCCGACCCCACGGCCGATCACGGCCCGCTGCCGGGCGCCGAGGCGCTCGCGCCGAAGCCGGAGCCCGAGTCCGGCTTCGGCCACGAGCAGCGCTTCGAGCAGGGCGGCGAGGGCCGCGACGTGCAGGCCCAGGATCGCGTCGAGCAGCACATCATCGAGGGCGCGGTGCGCACCGCCATCTCGATCGAGCCGCGCGACGGCGTGATCTGCGTGTTCATGCCGCCGACCAAGAAGCTCGAGGACTATCTCGAGCTGCTGGCCTCGGTCGAGGCCACGGCCGAGGCGACCGGCACCAAGGTCCACATCGAGGGCTATCCGCCGCCGGTCGATCCGCGCCTCGACGTCATCAAGGTCACGCCCGATCCCGGCGTGATCGAGGTCAACGTGCAGCCGGCCAAGAGCTGGGACGAGCAGGTCGCCATCACCCGCGGCCTCTACGAGGACGCCCGTCGGGTGCGGCTCGGCGCCGACAAGTTCATGACCGACGGGCGCCACACCGGCACCGGCGGCGGCAACCACGTCGTGCTCGGCGGCATCACGCCGGCGGATTCGCCGTTCCTGCGCCGGCCGGACCTGCTCAAGAGCTTCGTGCTGTACTGGCAGCGCCATCCCGCGCTCAGCTACATGTTCTCCGGCCTGTTCATCGGCCCGACCAGCCAGGCGCCGCGTGTCGACGAGGCCCGCCACGACGGGCTCTACGAGCTCGAGATCGCGCTGGAGCAGGTGCCCAAACCGGGCGACGCGTTCCCGCTGTGGCTGGTCGACCGCCTCTTCCGCAACATCCTCGTCGACGTCACCGGCAACACCCACCGCTCCGAGATCTGCATCGACAAGCTGTACTCGCCCGAGGGGCCGACCGGCCGCCTCGGCCTGATCGAGTTCCGCTCCTTCGAGATGCCGCCGGACGCGCGCATGAGTCTCGCCCAGCAGCTGCTGATCCGCGCCTGCGTGGCCTGGTTCTGGCGCGAGCCCAGGGAGGGCGGCTTCACGCGTTGGGGCACGGCGCTGCACGATCGCTTCATGCTGCCGCATTTCGTCTGGGAGGATTTTCGCGGCGTCCTCGCCGATCTGGGACGCGCCGGCTACGATTTCGATCCCGGCTGGTTCGTGGCCCAGCACGAGTTCCGCTTCCCGTTCTGCGGCAAGGTCGAGGCCGGCGGCGTCCGGCTCGAGTTGCGGCAGGCGCTGGAGCCCTGGCACGTGCTCGGCGAAAGCGGGGCGCTCGGCGGCACCATCCGCTTCGTCGATTCCTCGATGGAGCGGCTGCAGGCGAAGGTCGAGGGCTTCGATCCGGACCGCCACGTCGTCACGTGCAACGGCCGCCGCCTGCCGATGACGCCGACGGGCACGTCCGGCGAAGCCGTCGCCGGCGTCCGCTTCAAGGCGTGGAAGCCCGCCGAGGGGTTGCACCCGACGATCCCGCCGCACGCGCCGCTGACCTTCGACGTCTATGACACATGGTCGAAACGCTCGTTGGGCGGCTGCGTGTATCATTCGACGCATCCCGGAGGGCGCAGCTACGATACGTTCCCGGTCAACGCCTACGAGGCCGAGGCGCGCCGGCTCGCGCGCTTCACCGCGCATGGCCACACGCCTGGGACGTTCGACCCGCCGCCGGACACGCCTTCCCGGGAATTTCCCATGACGCTCGACCTGCGCCGCAAGCCGTCCCGCTAGGATCACCATGACCTCGGGTCAGGCCGTACGTACCCCGCTTCCAGGCTTCTCCGAACTCGACGAGATCGTCGCGCGCTACCGCAAGCTGCCGGGCGTGCCCGACGAGTTCATCGGCGCGGACGGCAAGCCGCGCGCGGCGTGGCTGACCTTCATCGCCCGGCTCGTCGAGCTCGGGCCCGGCGAGATGGGCCGTCGCTTCGCCACGTCGGACCGGCACATCCGCGACACCGGCGCCTCGTATCGCGCCTACGGCGATGCCGACGAGAAGAGCTGGCCGATCGGCCATCTGCCCCTGCTGATCGACGCCGCCGAATGGAAGGGCATCGTCGCCGGCGTGTCGCAGCGCGCCGAGCTGCTCGAGGCGGTGCTGCAGGACATCTACGGCGCCAACCGGCTCGTGGAGGAGGGGGCGCTGCCCGCCTCCGCCGTCACGGGCTGCCCGGACTATCTGCAGCCGCTGACCGGCGCCTTGCCTAAAGGCGAGCCCTACATCCAGCTCTACGCCGCCGACCTCGGCCGCGGTCCCGACGGCAAGTGGTGGGTGCTCGGCGACCGCATGCAGGCGCCCTCGGGCTCGGGTTACGCGCTCGCCAACCGCCTGGTGCTGTCGCGAACCTGGCCCAACCTCTATCGCGACATGAACGTCGAGCGCCTCGCCCCCTTCTTCGAGGCGTTCCGGGCCGGTCTCACCGCGCGGGCCGGCCGCAGCGATCCGCGCATCTGCCTGCTCACGCCCGGCCCCTACAACGAGACTTATTTCGAGCAGGCCTATCTCGCCCGCTACCTCGGCCTGCTGCTCGTCGAGGGCG
>CAXTVT010000008.1:0-72316 GCA_964247745.1 uncultured Beijerinckiaceae bacterium | reverse complement strand
GCGACCTTCTTGCCGGCGTCCTTGACGTCGCCGGCGGTCTCGTGGGCGGCGCCCGCGGCCTTGTCGGCCTTCCCTTCGGCCTCGAGCTTCTCGTTGCCGGTCACCTTGCCGACAGCTTCCTTCACCGTGCCTTTGGCCTTGTCCAGCAAGCCCTTGCCGTGTTCCTCGTCCATGGTTCCTCCCACGTGTCCGGCTGCGGTTTCGAGCCGGAAGCTCGTGCAGTAGACGCTCGCCGAAGCCAAGCCTAGACTACTAGTATGTCGATGCTTCGATTGGTAGGTGCGCACCATTGAGCTTTGGAAAGGTCGAGCTATGAGTGCCACCAGCGGAGCGCGTCGTCCTCGCAGCGACAGGTCCAAGGCCGGTTCTCCAACCGACGACCGGGCGGCGCTGCGCCCCGAGGTCGTCGTGGACAAGAGCGTCAACCGCAGCCAGCTGCAGATGATCATCGCCGGCCTGACCGACGGCGTGATCATCGTCGAACCCGACCAGACGATCGCCTGGGCCAACGATGCGGCGCTCGCAATGCACGGGGTCGACAGCATCGAGGCCCTCGGCGCGAACGTCGACGAATATCGGCGCAATTTTCAGCTCCAGTACCGCAACAACCATCGCATCGACGACGGCAAATATCCCATCGAGCGCGTCGTCGGCGGAGAACGCTTCGACGATGTCGTGGTCGAGGTTTCTCGCGCCGGACGATCGAAACCCGAATGGGTGCACAAGATCCGCAGCCTCGTCATCAACGACGCGCACGGCACCCCCGATTGCCTGGTCCTTATCCTCAAGGACGCGACCGATCGCTTCCAGGCGGAGGAGCGCTTCCAGAAGACCTTCGCCGCCAATCCCGCGCCCGCCATCATCTGCCGGTTGAGCGACCTGCGCTTCGTCAAGCTCAATCAGGGCTTCATCGAGATGACCGGCTATCGCAAGGAGCAGCTTCTCGGCCGTTCGACCTACGAGATCGACCTGATGAAGGATTCCGAGCGCCGCGCGATCGGGATCGAGCGGCTGAGCCGTGGCGAGACGATCCCGCAGATGGAAGCCTGCATCGATCTTCCCGGCGGCGGCACCAAGTGGGTCATCGTCGCCGGGCAGCCGCTCGAGATCGGCGACGAGCCCTGTATGCTGTTCACCTTCGCCGATCTCGAGCGACAGAAGAAGGCGGAGACGTCGCTGCGTCACAGCGAGGAGCGTTTCGAGAAGGCGTTCCGCTCGTCCCCCGTCGCGACGGTGCTGCTCTCGGCCACCGATTTCGCGTTCGTGGCGGTGAACGAGAGCTTCGTCAGGCTCCTCGGGCTTGCCGAGACCGACGTCGTCGGCCGGCGCATGGACGAGATCGACCTCTGGGTGAAGGAGGATGCGCTGCTGCGCTTCCGCTCTCAGGCGGTGCAGACCGGCACGGTCCCGGCGAGCGAGGAATGCCTGCGCCACAAGGCCGGCGACATGCTGGATTGCCTGATCAGCGGCGTCTCGATCGTGGTCGCGGACCAGGCCTGTTTGCTCTGCACCATTCTCGACATCACCGAGCGAAAGCGCGGAGCGAGATCTCGTCGCGGCCATCGACAAGGTGATGGCCGACACGTCCTGGTTCAGCAGCAGCCTGATCGAGAAGCTCGCCGAGTTGCGCAGCGCGACACGCGGCGAGCAGCACGCGACGGAACTCGACAGCCTGACCCGCCGAGAGAAGGAGATGCTGCGCTTCATCTGCCAAGGGCGCGGCGACGTCCGCATCGCCGAGGCGTTGCGCCTGTCGCAGAACACCGTGCGCAACCACATCGCCTCACTGTACCGCAAGCTCCAGGTCCACAATCGCACCGAAGCCGCGCTGTGGGGGCACGCTCACGGCTTCTTGCCGGAGCCCGCACCCGCCAAGCCCGGGACGAAAACCAGCCCGAAGACGGCACGCTAGGTACTAGTAGCCGACATGTGAAAACGGTGCGTTCGCATCATTGCACGCGGTCCTGCCGTCATCCACACCGCTGTCGGGCAGACGGACGGCGCAAGCCGCCGTCGCCACTCAGCCAGCAGGACATCAGATGGACATGGATCGGATCAAGGGCGCGGCCCAGGAAATCGGCGGCAAGCTGCAGCAGGGATATGGGGGTTTGACGGGAGATCGCTCGACCCAGGCGGAGGGCGTGGCGCGCGAGATGGGAGGCAAGGCCCAGGGAATGTTCGGCGAGGCCAAGGACCAGGTGCGCGACGTCGCCGAGGATGCCGGAGATTACGCGCGCCAGGTTGTCCGCGAGGGTGGCCAGTACGCCCGCGAAGGGGCGAAAGCCGTCGAGCATTCGATCGTGTCCTACCCCGTGATCTACTTGCTCGCCGCCGCCGCGACCGGCTTCTTCGCCTCGATGTTGCTCGGCGAGCACCTTGATCGTCGCTACCTCCGTCGCTGAGGGGCGGTCATGACCTCCTTTTTCACAAAGGCCGGGACCGGCCGTGAGCAGGCGCTCGTCGCCGACGGCGCGGCAGCGCAGGTCCGACCCCCGATGTCCTGGGGCGCGATCATAGCGGGCGCGCTGACGGCGCTGGTCTGTCAGCTGGTGCTCAACCTTCTCGGGCTCGGCATCGGGCTGTCGTCGGTCGACTCCGCCGGCAATGGCACCGGTGCCGAGGCGTTCTCGATCGGCGCCGCCATCTGGATCGTGCTCACCGCGATCGCGACCTACGCGATCGGCGGCTACGTGGCCGGCAGTCTCGCTGGCGAGCCTCTGCGCTCGCGGGCCGGGTACCACAGCCTGGTGACCTGGGCTCTGACGACGACCATCGTGGTCGTGCTGTTGACCAGCGCGGTCGGCGCGATCCTAGGCGGCACGCTCAGGGTTGCCTCCAGCGCCTTCGGCGGCGCCGGCCACGCCCTGACCAGTGCGGCGCAAGCGGTGGCGCCGCAGGTCTCGGCCCGGATCAGCACCGATCCGCTCGCCCGGATCACCGATCAGCTCGAGGCGCAGGCCGGCAAGCCCGAGAACGCCGAAGCGGCCAACGCGGCCATCGCCGCCGTCAAGGCGGCGCTCTCGAGCGACGAGGGCCATCGGCAGCAGGCCACCGATCAGGCCGCGCAGGCGCTGGCCAAGGTCACCGGCACGACGGTCGACCAGGCTCGCGTGCAGGTCGAGGGCTACGAGGCGCAGTACCAGCGGCTCGCCGCCGAGGCCAAGCAGCAGGCTACGGCGGCCGCCGCAACGGTCGCCACGACAGCGTCGCGCGGAGCGCTCGCCGCGTTCTTCGCCGCGCGATTCAGCGCGGTGCGTCTGCAAGACGCGAACGCGGCCTGACCGCCGAGTTCTGAGCGTTACGAAAAGGCGTGGTGTCCGATGGCTCGTGGCCGTCGCGCCACGCCGCCTTGTGAGGGCCGCGAACATTTGCCGAAAACCCTGCGTATTTGGGTCGGCGAGGTCGAATGTCGGCGTTCGACCTCGCAATTCCGCCTCCCGGGCGGCTTCGCATTTTCGGTGTGACCGGACGCCGTTTCTGGAGATTGCGGAGTGGTCGTCCGGCGAAGCCGTGGGGTCGCTCGCCGACGCCGGATTTCCGCTGATTTGGCCCGGGACGCGGCTCGCATCCCGGCGCTTCTTACGGTATATATACCTTCAAGATCCGACGCAAGCGTGGATCAGTCCAGCTTCTCGACCAGGTAGGTTCGGACATCCGCGATCTTGTCGCGCTCGGGCTTCATCTTCTCGATCTCGGGAGAGGCCAGCCACTTGCGGGCATCCTCCACCGTGGGAAAGCTGATGACCGAGAGGTTCGAGGCCTTGCCTCCGAACAAGGAATCGACCTTCTCGCGCATCACGAACTCGCCTTTGTAATCCTTCAGCGTCGCGCGAACTTTCGGGGCGAACTCCTTGAAGGCGGCCGGGTCTTTCACGTCGAACTCGAGCAGCACGAAGGCCGAGTGCGAGGGCGATGGCATCTTCTGCGCCTGAGCAGGAGTCATCGGAGCCGAGGCGGCGAGGGCGGCGGACGCGGCGAGGCCCAGCGCGAAAGCGAAACGAACGGCGGTCTTCATGGCAGCCTCCTCGACACGCCCCAGCCGGCTTCGGCGAAGGGTCGAGCCCGTGGGAGCATGGCGCGCGGGCGCCCGCAAGAACCGGGCGGCCACATGCGTTGCGGAAAGGGCGCCGTTCCCCTAGAACGCCGGCTTCGCGCGTCCGCCGGGCCACGGTTTTCACGCGCCGCTTCCGGATCCCCGCCTCGTCATGCAGACCGTCCTCATCGTCGTCCACCTCCTGATCGTCGTCGCCCTGGTGGTGGTGGTGCTGCTGCAGCGCTCCGAGGGCGGCGCGCTGGGCATGGGCGGCGGCGGCGGCTTCATGACCGGGCGCGGCCAGGCCAACGTGCTGACGCGCGCCACCGCGATCCTCGCGGCGCTGTTCTTCGCCACCAGCCTCGGTCTGACGCTGCTCGCCCGCTACGGCCACGGCAACCAGCTGAACTTCAACGTGCCGGCCGGCCCCGCCGAGAAGGCGCCGGCGCTGCCTTCGTCGAAGGGGCAGGGCAGCGTGCTCGACCAGGTGCGGGCCATCGAGCAGCAGCGCGGTACCGCGGCTGCCGGCGGTGCCGCGCCGGCCCCGTCGGCGACGCCCGCGGCGCCGACGGCCACCCCGGCGGCTCCGAGCCCCTCCGCCACCGCGACACCGGCCGAGCCGAGCGGCATGCCCGAGCGCAAGAACCCAGCGGCGCCCGCCGCTCCGGCAAGCCCGGCACCGGCGACGCCCCCGGCCTCGTCGCCGCAGTAGACGGCGCGGCGGCCGCACCGCAGCAAGGTGTGGACGGCATGGCTCGTCTCGCTTTAGCGCTCCCCAAGTCTGGCGAAAGCCGCTAAGGCTCGACCCCCATGGCGCGGTATATCTTCATCACCGGCGGCGTGGTGTCTTCGCTCGGCAAGGGGCTCGCTTCGGCGGCCCTGGCGGCGTTGCTGCAGGCGCGCGGCTACACGACCCGGCTGCGCAAGCTGGACCCCTACCTCAACATCGACCCCGGCACGATGAGCCCGTATCAGCACGGGGAGGTCTTCGTCACCGACGACGGCGCCGAGACCGATCTCGACCTCGGCCATTACGAGCGCTTCACCGGCCGCGCGGCGGTCAAGACCGACAACATCACCACCGGGCGCATCTATCAGGAGATCATCGCCAAGGAGCGCCGCGGCGACTATCTCGGCGCCACCGTGCAGGTGATCCCGCACGTCACCAACGCCATCAAGGAGTTCGTGCTCTCGGACAACGAGCCCTACGATTTCGTGCTCGTCGAGATCGGCGGCACGGTCGGCGACATCGAGGGCCTGCCGTTCTTCGAGGCGATCCGGCAGCTCGGCAACGACCTGCCGCGCGGCCACGCCCTCTACGTCCACCTGACGCTGCTGCCGTGGATCCCCTCGGCCGGCGAGCTCAAGACCAAGCCGACGCAGCATTCGGTCAAGGAGCTGCGCTCGATCGGCATCCAGCCCGACGTGCTGCTGTGCCGCTGCGATCGCCCGATCCCCGACGAGGAGCGCCGCAAGCTCGGCCTGTTCTGCAACGTGCGGAGCGAGGCGGTGATCGAGGCGCGCGACGTCGGCTCGATCTACGACGTGCCGATGGCCTATCACACCGCCGGCCTCGACCGCGAGGTGCTGGCCGCCTTCGGCATCGAGCCCGCGCCCAAGCCCAACATGACGCGCTGGAACGCCGTCACCGAGCGGCTGCGCCATACCGATGGCGACGTCACCATCGCCATCGTCGGCAAGTACACGGGCATGAAGGACGCCTACAAGTCGCTGATCGAGGCGCTCACCCATGGCGGCCTCGCCAATCGCGTCACGGTGAACCTCGACTGGATCGAGAGCGAGATCTTCGAGGGCACCGATCCGGCGACCCATCTCGAGCACGTCAACGGCATCCTGGTACCAGGCGGCTTCGGCCAGCGCGGCGCCGAGGGCAAGATCCTGGCGGCACGCTTCGCCCGCGAGCGCCGCGTGCCGTATTTCGGCATCTGCTTCGGCATGCAGATGGCGGTGATCGAGGCGGCCCGCTCGCTCGGCGGCATCAAGGACGCCAACTCGACCGAATTCGGCGAGACCAAGGAGCCGGTGGTCGGCCTGCTGACGGAATGGATGCGCGGCAACGAGCTGGAGATCCGGCGCTCCGAGGGTGATCTCGGCGGCACCATGCGGCTCGGCGCCTACAAGGCGACGCTGAAGCCCGGCTCGCGCATCGCCGGCATCTACGGCGACACCGCGATCTCCGAGCGCCACCGCCACCGCTACGAGGTCAACACCCGCTACCGCGAAGGCCTCGAGGAGCACGGCCTCAGCTTCGCCGGCATGTCGCCCGACGGCCTGCTGCCAGAGACGATCGAGTACGAGGACCATCCCTGGTTCATCGGCGTGCAGTATCACCCGGAGCTGAAGTCGCGCCCCTTCGAGCCGCACCCGCTGTTCGCCAGCTTCATCGCCGCGGCGAAGGAGCAGAGCCGGCTGGTGTAGGTCGTGGGCCGGTATCGTCGGCCGACTTCTCGGGTCACATAGGTTAGGTCCAGCCCTACTTTCGACAGCCGCATTTATACCGCGTCACCACGGCAGCGGGCCGCTCGCGGCGAAATAGCCGCCTGTCGGGCCGTCGGCGCCGAGCAGGGCGAGGCGCACAGGTTCCTTCGCCGCCTCCTCCACGCTCTGGGTCCCCGCGAAGTTGTTGAGGTCCGTCGCCGTGAAGCCGGGGCAGGCGGCGTTGACCTTGATATTGGTCTTGTCCAGCTCGGCCGCGAGGGCGACCGTGACCCCGTTGAGCGCGGTCTTCGAGAAGCTGTAGAGGCCGTACATCGCGCGATAGGTGTTGGCCGGGTCCGAGACGCGGGTCAGCGACCCGACGCCGCTCGAGACGTTGACGATGCGGGCAGCCGGCGCCTCGCGCAGCAGGGGCAGCATCGCCTGGCTCACCGCGAGCACGCCGAAGACGTTCGTCTCGAAAACCGTACGCACCTCGGTAAGCGACACGACGCTGGCGAGGCCCGTCCGCACCATCTCTTCTAGTGGTCGTCCCGGCTCGCCCGCATGCGAGATGGCGGCATTGTTGACCAGCACGTCGAGGCGGCCGAATTCCGCGCGGATGCGTGCCGCGGCGGCGGCGATCGAGGCCTCGGCGGTCACGTCGAGCGCGATGGCGTGGGCCACGCCGTCGATGGTGGCAGCCGCTTTCTCGCCCCGGGCGAGGTCGCGCGATCCGACCAGCACGGTGAAGCCATGTCCGGCGAGCTCCTTCGCGATGGCGAGGCCGATTCCCTTGTTTGCGCCGGTGACAAGGGCGATGGGTTTGTCCTGCATGACGATCTCCGATGTTGCCGACGCCCGCGCGCCGTCCTATCGTCCAAACGGAACGATCGTCCGCATAATTGGAACAAAGTTCCGTTTACAAGGGATCATGGTGGGCGACGGGCGATCCGACGAAATCGCGGCCTCCGCCGGCGCACGGCCGCCTCGCGCCGACGCGAAGCGCAACCTCGACGCGCTGCTGCATGCGGCGAAGGCGGTGTTTGAAATGTCCGGGGTGGAGGCGCCCGTGCGCGAGATCGCAGAGCGGGCCAAGCTCGGCATCGGCACCCTGTACCGCCACTTCCCGCAGCGGGCCGACCTCGTCGCCGCGGTGTTCCGGCGCGAGATCGACGATTGCGCCGACGCCGCGGTGACGCTGGCCGCCGCGCACGAGCCCGGCGAGGCCTTGAGCGCCTGGCTGCAACGCTACGCCGCGTTCATCGCGACCAAGCGCGGCCTGGCGCCGGCGCTGCATTCGGGCGATCCCGCCTACGATGGTCTGCGCGACCATTTCAGCCTGCGCCTCAAACCAGCCCTTCGGACGCTTCTCGAAGCCGCCGTCGCGACCGGCGCCGTGCGGGCCGACATCGAGTCGGAAGAGCTACGCGAGGCGGTGACGAGCCTTTGCCTGCCGGCCCGCAACGACGCGCACGCGCGCCGCCTGGTCGGGCTGCTGGTCGACGGGCTGCGGTATGGCTCGTCCTCGAAAGGCGGGTGAATCGGGTCGTCACGACATCGCCTGTGAACGAGCGACACGACCTCGATGATCCTGGCGCCACGACTAACGATGTTGTCGAGCGGGGGACTTGAGCACGCGCCCGCAATCATCGATCGATGCGGACGGCGTATTGCTCGTCGATTTTGGGGGCGTGCGTGGATGACGCATGATGGGTAAGGCTGGCCCTGGCGCGGGCCTGATTCGCGTCGGCATCGGCGGCTGGGTCTACGAGCCCTGGCGCGAGAGCTTCTTTCCGAAGGGCCTGCCCAAGGCGAAGGAGCTGCACCACGCCAGCCGACAGCTCGGCACGATCGAGATCAACGGCACGTTCTACCGAACGCAGGCGCCGGAGACGTTCCGCAAGTGGGCCGACGCGACGCCCGACGGCTTCGTGTTCTCGGTCAAGGCCAGCCGCTATTGCGTCAACCGCAAGGACCTGGCCGACGGCGCCGAGTCGATCGCTCGCTTCATGGGAAGCGGGCTGACCGAGATGGGGCCAAAGCTCGGGCCCATCCTGTGGCAGCTCGCCGGGACCAAGAGGTTCGTGCCGGCCGAGATGGAAGGCTTCCTCGGCCTGCTGCCAAAGGCGCAGGACGGCGTGGCGCTGCGCCACGTCGTCGAGGCGCGCCATGCGAGCTTCGTCGTGCCGGAGTTCGTCGCCCTGGCGCGGCGCCATGGCGTGGCGATCGTGCTGGCACTCTCCGACGGCTATCCGATGATCGCCGACCCCACCGCCGACTTCTGCTACCTGCGCCTGCAGACCACGAGCGCCGACGCGCCGCAGGGCTACGCCGCCCCGATCCTGGCGGAGTGGCGCGAGCGCTGCCTGGCGTTGGCGCGGGGCGCGACGGCGCCGGGGCTGCCGTTGCTCGGCGAGGCGCCGACGGCGACGCCGCGCGATTGCTTCGTCTACATGATCGCCGGCGCCAAGGAGCGAAACCCTGCCGCCGCGATGGCGCTGGCGACGGCGCTCGAGCGTCCGGCGTGAGCGGTTACCCGCGCCCGCGGTAGGCCGGAACGCCTTGGTCGGGTAGCCACACGCCCGGCTTCGGCGCGCCGGTCTGCCAGAACACGTCGATCGGCATGCCGCCGCGCGGGTACCAGTAGCCGCCGATGCGCAGCCAACGCGGCGCCAACAGCGCGACGAGGTCCTTGCCGATGCGCACCGTGCAATCCTCGTGGAAGGCGCCGTGGTTGCGGAACGCGCCGAGGTATAGCTTCAGCGACTTCGATTCGACGAGCCAGTCGCCGGGCACGTAGTCGATGACGAGGTGGGCGAAATCGGGCTGGCCGGTCACCGGACAAAGCGAGGTGAACTCCGGCGCGGTGAAGCGGGCGACATAGTCGGTGTCGGGATGCGGATTGGGCACGCGTTCGAGCCGCGCCTCTTCGGGCGAGGCGGGCAGGGCGGCGTGACGTCCGAGGACGCCTTCGGCGGGATCATCAACCATGCCCCAGCCATTCCACGCGGGCGGGGTTGGGACAACCGTCGTCGTTCCGCGCCACTCAGCGCGACGCGATCCGCTTCACGCCGGCGCGCTTCCACTTGGCCTCGACACGCGCGTTGGCGTTGGCGATGCGCGAGCGGAACGCGGCCCAGAACGACGCACCCGTCTTCGGCCGGCCGTGCGACGTCAGGCTCTCGCTGGCGCGCGCCGCCTCCACCGCCGCCGTTGCGGCGACGAGGTCGGCCGGGGTGATCGTGCCGGCGAGCGGCGAGCCGATGCTGGCGAGGTGCACGCGGGCGCGCTGGCAGTAGGTGACCGAGAGCGGCGTCATGATCGTTTCGCCGTGGCCGGCGCGATATTTCATCAGGGTCTTGCAGACGTCGCCGCCGGCGAGGTGCCAGGCCTTGCCGAGATAGGCGGCGCCGTAGTGGATGTTGGTCGCGGGGTCGGCGAGATCGGCCGGCGTGCCGTGGAAGCCCATCATCGCTGCCGTCGCCGGGCGCACCTGCATCAGTCCGATCTCGCCGACGCCGCCGAGCGCCTGCGAGTGGTAGCCGCTCTCGATCTTCATCACGGCGTCGACCATGGCGTAGGGCAGGCCGGCCTTCTCGGCCTCGGCCTTGGCGATCAGCCGGAAGGCGAGCGGCGAGGCTGCCGGCCGGGCGATCGCCGCGGCGACCGGGAGGGAGCCGAACGGCGCCTTGGGTGCAGCGGTGTCGGCCGCGGTCTCGGCGCACGCGGGGCCCGCCACCAGCAGGGCGGTCGAGACGAGCAGCGAGCGAAGGTTCGGCATGGGCTTACGCTAGCAGCGTTTCTTGACCGAATTACCGCCGGGCCATTCGACACATGGACAGCTGGCCGAGTGTTCTTAGGATCGTCACATGAAACCAGCGGAGGCATGATGGGAATGTACAAGGTGATGATCCTGATCTGCGCGATGGGCGTCGACCATTCCGCCTGCACGCCCGACACCGCGCTGGACATCGTGCGCGGGCCGCCGGCGCACTCCCTGTCGCAGTGCCTGACCGAGAGCCAGACCACGCTCGCCACCACCTCGATCGCGCCCGAGGCCGGTAAGCAGTACATGAAGGTCATCTGCTCGACCGACCGCCCGTCCTGATCGTCCCAGGCCGCTTGCGCGCCGCGCGGCGCCTGCTATCCCGTCGCGATGCGAACCTCCGACGTCGACATCCTGATCGTTCCGGGTCTCGCTGGCGGCTCGCCCGACCATTGGTACTCGCGCTGGGAGGGCAAACTTCCCACGGCGCGCCGCGTCGCGCAGGAGGACTGGCATCATCCCGATCTCGCGCTCTGGACCGGCCAGCTGGTCGCGGCGGTGGAGGCGGCGGCCAGGCCGACAATCCTCGTCGCCCACAGCCTCGGCGTGATCACGGTGGCGCATGCGGCGCACCGCATCGCCGAACGCGTCGTCGGCGCCTTCCTGGTGGCGCCCCCGTCGATCGCGGTGCTGCGGACGATCGCCGCGGTCGATCCCGCCTTCTCCGACCTCCCCGAGGGCCCGCTGCCGTTTCCCGCCGTGCTGGTCGCCAGCCGTGACGATCCCTATGCCGGCTACGCGGACAGCGAGGCCATGGCGAAGGCCTGGAACGTCGAGCTGGTCGACGCCGGCACCTCCGGCCACCTCAACGACGAGAGCGGCCACGGCCCTTGGCCCGAAGGCCTGATGCGCTTCGCCGGCTTCCTCAAGTCGCTGTCCTGAGGCCGCCGTCATGAGTGCCGAAACCGGCAGGCTGGCCGATGCCGCGGGCTTCTCCGGCGCCCGGCTGGCGCGCATCGAGAACGTCTTCAACGTCGAGGTCTCGCGCGGCCTGATCCCCGGTGCGGCGATGTTGATCGAGCGCAAGGGCGAGACGGTGCTGAAGCGCGCCTGGGGCTATCGCAACCGCGCCGCCGGCACGCCGATGACGCTGGATACGATCTTCCGGATCCACTCGATGACCAAGCCGCTGGTCTCGCTGGCGGCGCTGATGCTCGCCGCCGAGGGCCGGCTGCACCTGTCGCAGCCGGTCGCCGACTTCATCCCGGCCTTCGCCGGCGTGCGCGTGCTTGTGGACGGCGTCCAGGTCGCGCCGGTGCGGCCGCCCTCGGTGCACGACCTGCTGCGCCACACCGCCGGCCTGATCTACGAGCGCAACGGCGGTCCGGTCGCGCCGCTCTACGCGGCGGCGGGCGTCGGCCGCCCCGACGTCGACAACGAAGGCTTCGCCGCGCGCCTTGCCGGCATGCCGCTGGCGCATCAGCCCGGCACCGTTTGGGAATACGGCCACGCCACCGAGGTGCTGGGCCGCGTCGTCGAGGTGGCGGCCGGGCGCTCGCTCGGCGCCGTGCTGCGCCAGCGCCTCATCGCGCCGCTCGGCATGGTCGACACCGGCTTCCACGTGCCCGACGCCGACGATTACGAGCGCATCGCCGAGCCGTTCGCCGGCGAGTTGCTGCCGGGCGACCGGCCCTTCGCCGACCCCCGCCGCGAGCCGCTGCTGGAGGCGGGCGGCTCCGGTCTCGTCTCGACGCTCGACGATTACGCCCGCTTCTGCCGCATGCTGCTCGCCGGCGGCATGGTGGCGGACGACATCCTCCTGTCTGAGACGACGCTGCGATGGGCGACCGCCGACCACATCGGGCCGGAGACCGGCATCGTGCTGGCGCCGGGCTCGATGGTCGAGCCGGGGTTCGGCTTCGGGCTGGGCTTCGCCGTAAGGCGGGCGTTCGGCGCCGCGCCAATCCGGGCTCGGTCGGCGAGATCATGTGGACCGGCATGGCCGACACGATGTTCTGGGTCGATCCGGCCGAGGACCTCTTCGTCGTGTTCCTGGCGCAGGCGCCGCGCCAGCGCTTCCGCCATCGCGCGATGCTCAAGGCGCTCGTCTACGACGCGTTGGTCGGGCGGCGCGGACTCAAGGCGGAGAAGCGGGGGCGCAGGGCGGAGGACTGACGCGGAGCCGTCACTCTCCGAGGTCGAGCCATTTCGATAGGCGACTAAAGCATAAGCCGCAGCACTTGGCTGCGCTGCGGCTTGTCGAGGATACAGCGCTCGATCAGCGCGAGTAGAACTCGATCACCAGATTCGGCTCCATGATGACAGGGTAGGGCACCTCGGCCGGGAGCGGCACGCGGGTCATCTTGGCGCTCTTGGCGGGGTCGACCTCGTAGAAGTCGGGGACGTCGCGCTCGGCGAGGTCGCGCGCCTCGATCACCAGCGCCATCTCGCGCGAGGCTTCCTTGACTTCGATCAGGTCGCCGACCTTGACCTGGAAGGACGGGATGTTGACGCGGCGGCCGTTCACCTTGACGTGGCCGTGGTTCACGAACTGGCGCGCGGCGAACACCGTCGGCACGAACTTGGCGCGGTACACGACGGCGTCGAGCCGGCGCTCGAGCAGGCCGATCAGGTTGTCGCCCGAGTCGCCCTTCATGCGGATCGCCTCGGCGTAATACGAGCGGAACTGCTTTTCCGAGATGTTGCCGTAATAGCCCTTGAGCTTCTGCTTGGCCTTCAGCTGGGTGCCGAAGTCGCTCATCTTGCCCTTGCGGCGCTGGCCGTGCTGGCCGGGGCCGTATTCGCGGCGGTTTACCGGGCTCTTGGGGCGGCCCCAGATGTTCTGGCCCATGCGGCGGTCGAGCTTGTACTTGGATTCGGCGCGCTTGGTCATCGTGTCCTGATGCGTTGACGCCGGTGGACACGGATGCGCCGGACGTCTCTCGAGAGCCGTCGTCGCCAGATCGCGTCGTCCATCGGCTGGGATGGAAGAAACGCGCCCTCCTGCTGCCTCGAACGAGTCGCCTCGGACATGGCCGACAGGCCGCAACGAGTGCGGCCGCGGGTGCGGTTTCGGCGGGCGGACCCGAACCGAAGCCGCAGCCCATAGTCGAAGCACGGGGCCGGGTCAACGACCCGACCCCGGATGATTCGCTTCGGATCCGCTATTCCGCGGCGACGGCGTGGGCGTCGGCGATCACGTCCTGCCCGGCGGCGGTCGAGCCGGTGGGGTAGGCGAGGTAGAGCGCCAGCCCGGTGAAGAGGAACCCGCCGAAGAAGTTGCCGATCGTCGTCGGGATCTCGTTGCCGAGGAGGTACTGGGCGATCGTCACCTTGGCGCCGAGCATCATGCCGAGCGGCATCAGCGCCATGTTCACCACCGCGTGCTCGAAGCCCTGGCCGAAGAAGATCAGGATCGGCAGCCAGCACCCGACGATCTTGCCGACCGAGGTCTGCGCGCAGAGCGCCATCGTCACGCCGAGGCAGACCATCCAGTTGCAGAGCACGGCGCGGATGAAGTCCGTCAGCAGACCGGGGCCGCCGGCATTGAGGAACCCGGCGGTGCGGGCGGTGACGGCGGCGATGACCTTGGCGCCGACGGGATCGGCGAAGTCGGTGCCGCCCTTGGTCATCGACAGGAACATCAGCGCGGCGAAGATCAGGGCGCCGACGTAGTTGCCGACGAAGGTGACGATCCAGTTCTTGACGAGCTGGCCCATGGTCGCCTTGCGGGCCATCACCGCCATCGGCAGCAGCGCGAAGCTGCCGGTGATGAGGTCGAGGCCGAGCACCACGATCATCGAGAAGCCGACGGGGAAGATCACCGCCCCGACGATCGGCATGCCGGTCTGCGTCGCGGCCGTGAAGGCCAGGGTCGTCGCGACGCCAAGGAAGGCGCCGGCGAGCGCCGAGCGCACGAAGAGTTCGCCGACCGTCAGCCGCGTCTTCGCCGCGCCGGCCTCGATCATCGCCTGTACGACCCGCGCAGGCTTCACCGCATCAATCATCATGGTCCCCGATCCGCTGCCAATGGCCGCTGCAATGCAAGGTGCTTGCCGGTTCCATCACTTGGCCGTGACGACGCGATCGGAAGCCTCCGGTCGATTGAGCGCGAGTGTTTGGGGCGCGATGAACGAGTTGTCGGCGACCTGTCTACATTTTAGGCAACAACGGTGCTGACGGCTTCTGCGACGCTGGCGGCGTTGACGCCGCGCACCATATGGCCTGTCGTAACAGGGGATCGACTGCCAGCGCGTTGCCGGCGACTCGGCTCCGCAGGGAATTGCTGTCGAATGGACGTCGTCATCGTCGAGTCGCCCTCCAAGGCAAAGACGATCAACAAATATCTGGGCAAAGGCTTCGAGGTCTACGCCTCCTACGGCCACATCCGCGACCTGCCGTCCAAGGACGGATCGGTCGATCCCGACGCCGATTTCGAGATGATCTGGGATGTCGACACTAAGTCGGCCCAGCGCATGAGCGTCATCGCCAAGGCGGTGAAGGGGGCGGATCGCGTGATCCTCGCGACCGACCCGGATCGCGAGGGCGAGGCCATCTCCTGGCACGTGCTGGAGGTGCTCAAGAACAAGAAGGTGCTGAAGGACGTGGAGGTGGCGCGCGTCACGTTCAACGCGATCACCAAGGCCGCCGTGACCGAGGCGATGGCGCGCCCCCGCGAGATCGACGCCGCGCTGGTCGACGCCTATCTCGCCCGCCGCGCCCTCGACTATCTCGTGGGCTTCAACCTGTCGCCAGTGCTGTGGCGCAAGCTGCCGGGCGCGCGTTCGGCCGGCCGCGTCCAGTCGGTGACGTTGCGCATCGTGTGCGAGCGCGAACTCGAGATCGAGAAGTTCGTCCGCCAGGAATATTGGTCGCTGGTCGCCGGGCTGAAGACCGCGGCCGGCGCCGCCTTCACCGCGCGTCTCGTGGGTGCCGACGGCACCAAGCTCGGCCGCCTCGACATCAAGGACGAGGCGTCGGCCAAGGGCCTGAGGGCGGCCCTGGAACGCGGCGCCTACAGCATCGCCTCCGTCGAGGCCAAACCGGCGCGGCGCAACCCGAGCGCGCCCTTCACGACATCGACGATGCAGCAGGAGGCCTCGCGCAAGCTCGGGTTTCCGCCGAACCGCACGATGCAGCTGGCGCAGCGCCTCTACGAGGGCGTCGAGATCGACGGCGAGACGGTCGGCCTCATCACCTACATGCGCACCGACGGCGTCGACATGGCGCCCGAGGCGATCCACGGAGCGCGGCGCGTGATCGGCAAGGAGTTCGGCGAGCGCTACGTGCCCAAGGTGCCGCGCAAGTACACGGTCAAGGCCAAGAACGCGCAGGAGGCGCACGAGGCGGTGCGGCCGACCGAGCTGGCGCGGCTGCCCAAGCACGTGGCGCGCGTGCTCGATGCGGAGATGCTGAAGCTCTACGAGCTGATCTGGATCCGCACGGTGGCGAGCCAGATGGAATCGGCCGATCTCGAGCGCACCACGGTCGAGATCCTGGCCGAGGTCGACGGCCGAACGTTGGACCTGCGCGCCAACGGCCAGGTCGTGAAGTTCGACGGCTTCCTCAAGCTCTACCAGGAGGGCCGCGACGACGAGGAGGACGAGGAGGGCTCGCGCCTGCCGCCGATGTCCCGCGGCGACCGGCTCGCCAAGGAGAAGGTCGAGGCCACGCAGCACCACACCGAGCCGCCACCGCGCTTCACCGAGGCGACGATCATCAAGCGGATGGAGGAGCTCGGCATCGGCCGGCCCTCGACCTACGATGCCACGGTGCAGACGCTCAAGGCGCGCGAATACGTCCGCGTCGACAAGAAGCGCCTGGTGCCGGAGGACAAGGGGCGCCTCGTCACGGCGTTCCTCGAAAGCTTCTTCTCACGCTATGTCGGCTACGATTTCACTGCCGACCTCGAGGAGAAGCTCGACCGCATCTCCAACCACGAGATCGACTGGCGCGCCGTGCTGCGCGACTTCTGGGCGGATTTCTCCGAAGCCATCGCCGGCACCAAGGACCTGCGCACGACGGAGGTGCTCGACAATCTCAACGAGGTGCTCGGGCCGCACATCTTCCCGGCGCGGGCCGACGGCGGCGATCCGCGTCAGTGCACGCTCTGCGGCAACGGCCAGCTCTCGCTGAAGCTCGGCAAGTTCGGCTCGTTCATCGGCTGCTCGAACTATCCCGAGTGCAAGTACACGCGCCAGATCGGGCAGGCCGATGGCGTCGAGGCCGAAGCCGGCGGCCCCAAGGTGCTCGGCCTGCATCCCGACAGCGAGCTGGAGGTCACGCTGCGCGACGGGCGCTTCGGCCCCTACATCCAGCTGGGCGAGCCGGCCGAGGGTGAGAAGCCCAAGCGCTCCTCGCTTCCCAAGGACCTGGCGCCGGCCGACGTGACGCTGGAGCAGGCCGTCGCCCTGCTGTCGCTGCCGCGCGAGGTCGCCAAGCACCCCGAGACCAAGGAGCCGATCCTCGCCAACTTCGGGCGCTACGGCCCTTACGTGCAGCACGGCAAGACCTATGCGAACCTCGGAAAAGACGACGACGTGCTGACGATCGGCGGCAATCGCGCGATCGACCTCATCGTCGCCAAGGAGAGCGGGCTGACCGGCCGGCGCTTCGGCGGCGGCGAGCAGGCCGGCAAGGTGCTCGGCGACCATCCCGCGGGCGGCGCGGTGGCGCTCAAGGCCGGGCGCTACGGCCCCTACGTGAACCACGGCAAGACCAACGCGACCCTGCCGAAGGATGCCGACGCGACCACCTTCACGCTGGAGGATGCCGTCGCGCTGCTGGCTGCGAAGGAGAGCGGCGGCGGTGGCGGCGGGTTGGCGGTGCAAGGGCGTTTGCTCGGCGCGCATCCCGACGGCGGCGCCATCACCGTGCGTCAAGGCCGCTTCGGCCCCTACGTGAACCACGGCAAGACCAACGCCACGCTGAAGCGCGACATGTTGCCGGAGAGCCTGACGCTGGAGGAGGCGATCCGGCTGGTCGAGGACAAGGGCGGCGCCGGTGGCGGGGCGACGAAGCCTGCACCCAAGAAGGCGCCCGACGCGAAGACGGTCGCGCCGAAGAAGGCTGTCGCGAAGAAGCCGGCTGCGAAGGCGTCGGCGAAGAAAGCCAAGAAAGCTTGAGAATTACGCTAGCGCCGCGAGCCGGGGCGCGTTGATGCCCCGCAAACCCGCCGATCCTGCTCCCACCCCCACCCGCGAGGACATCCTCGCCTTCGTCGCGCGCGAGCGCGAGGCGGCGGGAGAGCGGGCGCCGACCAAGATCGGCAAGCGCGAGATCGCGCGCGCCTTCGGCCTCAAGGGTGCCGACAGGATCGGACTGAAACACGTGCTCAAGGAGATGGAGGCCGACGGAGCGATCGAGCGCCGCCGCAAGAGCCTGACCCGGCCGGGCGTGCTGCCGCCGACGCTGGTCGCCGAGGTGTTCTCGCGCGATCGCGACGGCGACCTGCTGGCCAAGCCGATCGAGTGGGACGAGGCGCAGGGCCGGGCCCCGACCATCGTGCTGCATATCCCGCGACGGCAGAAGCCCGGCACGCCGACGCCGGGCCTCGGCGACCGCGCGCTGGTGCGCACCGAAATCCTGCACGAGGCGCGTGGCGACGAGCCGGGCTACGCCGGTCGTGTCGTCAAGGTGCTGGCCAAGGCCCGCACCCAGGTGCTCGGCATCTATAGAACCGGCCCGGGGACGGGAGGCCAGGTGTTCCCCGTCGACAAGAAGACCGCGAACCGCGGCGCCTTCGTCGTGCGCGCCGGGGACGAGGCCGACGCCCGCGACGGCGATCTCGTCGCCGTCGACGTGCTGCGCGGCGACCGGCTCGGCCTGCCGGCCTGCAAGGTCATGGAACGTATCGGTTCCCTGGCGAGCGAGAAGGCGGTGAGCCTGATCGCGATCTGCGCGCACAAGATCCCGAACGTCTTCAAGCCCGACACGCTCGCCGAGGCCGAGGCGGCGCGGCCGATGGGCCTCGACGGCCGCGAGGACTGGCGCGACCTGCCGCTGGTGACCATCGATCCCGCCGACGCCAAGGACCACGACGACGCCGTCTTTGCCGCGCCGGACGACGATCCCGACAATCCCGACGGGTTCGTGCTCACCGTGGCCATCGCCGACGTCGCCGCCTACGTCCGGCCCAGTTCCGCGCTCGATCGCGAGGCGCTCGAGCGCGGCAATTCGGTGTATTTCCCCGATCGCGTCGTGCCGATGCTGCCCGAGCGCATCTCCAACGATCTCTGCTCGCTGCGCGGCGGCGAGGATCGCCCGGCGCTGGCGATCCGCATGTGGATCGGCGCCGACGGCCGCAAGCGGCGCCACGCGCTGTATCGCATCATGATGCGCTCGCACGGCAAGCTGGCCTACGGCCAGGCCCAGGCGGCGATCGACGGGGCGCCCGACGACACGACGCGTCCGCTGCTCTCCGGCGTGCTGCGCCCGCTCTGGGCGGCCTATGCGGCGCTGAAGATCGCGCGCGAGCGCCGCCAGCCGCTCGAGCTCGACCTGCCCGAGCGCAAGATCCTGCTCGATGCCGACGGCAAGGTGGACCGCGTGCTGACGCCGGAGCGGCTCGACGCGCACAAGCTGATCGAAGAGTTCATGATCCTCGCCAACGTGGCGGCGGCGGAACTGCTGGAAGAGCAGCGCCAGCTGCTGATCTACCGCGCCCACGGCGAGCCCTCGGCCGAGAAGCTGCACAATCTCGGCGAATTCCTGCAGACCGTCGGGATCAAGCTCGCCAAGGGCCAGGTGATGACGCCGGGCCAGTTCAACGGCATCCTTGCGAAGGTGCGTGGCACCGAGCACGAGCAGATCGTCAACGACGTGGTGCTGCGCAGCCAGGCCCAGGCCGAATACACCGCCGACAATTACGGGCATTTCGGCCTGCACCTGCGCCGTTACGCGCATTTCACCTCGCCGATCCGACGTTACGCCGACCTCATCGTGCACCGCGCCCTGATCAAGGCCTGTCATCTCGGCATCGGCGCGTTGCCGGACGTCGCCAAGGACGAGTTGGCCGAGGTGTCCGAGCGCATCTCGGCGGCCGAGCGCCGCGCCATGGCGGCCGAACGTGAGACCATCGACCGGCTCATCGCTACGCACCTCGCCGACAAGGTCGGCGCGACCTTCACCGGCCGCATCGCCGGCGTGACCCGCGCCGGCCTGTTCGTGAAGCTCGCCGACACGGGCGCCGACGGTTTCGTGCCGGCGGCCACGCTGGGCGACGAGTATTTCCGCTTCGAGGAGGCGATGCACGCCCTGGTCGGTTCGCGGTCCGGCGTGACGCTGCGCCTCGGCGACGCCATCACGGTCAAGCTGGTCGAAGCGGCGCCTTTCGCCGGCGCGCTGCGTTTCGAGGTTGTGGGCGAAGGCTCCCGGACGAGGGGGGCGCCTTTAAGGCGCGGCCCGCGTGACCTTCGGTCCTCTTCCAGATCGCGACGCAAAGGTTAAGTTTGCAGCGAGACGAACAAGGCTATCGGGACGCCGCGGGCGACGGTTCATGAATACAGGATACTTCGGTGAGGCGGACGGCGAGCGCATGCCGTTGCCGAAGCGGGACGTGAAGCTCGCGTTGAAGCGAGGGCTGCGCAACCGCTGCCCGGCATGCGGCGAAGGCCGGGTGCTGGGCGGCTATCTCAAGTCCAACGACGCGTGCCTCGCCTGCGGCGAGGAGTTCCACCACCATCGCGCCGACGATTTCCCGCAATACGTCACGATCTTCGTCGTCGGGCATGTGCTCGTCGCGGCTCTGCTGGTCGTCGACGATCTCTGGCCGAACCTTCCGATGGCGTTTCATTATGCGGTGTGGCCGTCTCTCGTGATCGTGATGAGCCTCTGGCTTCTGCCCATGTTCAAGAGCATGCTCATCGCGTTCCAATGGGCGCTTCGCATGCATGGTTTCGAGACGTCGCATCGCGTTCCCGACCCCGCCAGGCCGAGCGAGCACCATGACGAAACGGCGGTTCGCTCCGCGGCCTGACGCCCGCCCTTGACCGGCTTCGAACCGCCGCCACGTGGCTCGGTGGCACGTACCGTGGCTGGCGCGATCGCGGTCGCCACGATCGTCGGCTGCGCCTTGTCGCTCACGATCGCGTTGATCGCGGTTCGCCTCGATGCCGCCGGCTTCAGCGCGCGCGCGATCGGCTTCAACACCGCGGCCGGCGGCGTCGCGACGCTCGCGTCCGGTCCCTTCATCCCGCTGGCGGCGCGGCGTCTGGGCGTCGCACGGCTGCTCTTCGTGGCGCTGATGGTCGGCGCGGTATCGCTCGCGCTGTTCACCGTCACGAACGATTATACAGCGTGGCTGGCGCTGCGCTTCGTCGAGGGCATGGCGGTCACCGTCATGTTCGTGCTGAGCGAGTTCTGGATCACGACCGCGACGCCCGAGGGCAAGCGCGGCCTCGCCATCGGCCTCTACGTGACGACGCTCGCCGCCGGATTCGCCATCGGCCCTCTCGTACTCGCGGTCACCGGCACCGCCGGCGACCTGCCGTTCCTGGTCGCCGCCGCGCTCTTCGCGCTGTCGACGATCCCGCTGGTGCTGAACGCCCGCGGCGCGCCGCAGCTCGAGGCGCGCAGCCGCCGCACATTCCTGTTTTTCGTCATGGCCGCACCCGCCGCCACGCTGGCGGCGCTGCTCCACGGTGCCATCGAGGTGGCGGGCATGAGCCTGCTGCCGGTCTACGCGCTGCGTGCCGGCGCGAGCCTCGCCCAGGGCGCCATTCTCGCCAGCCTCTTCATCGTCGGCAACAGCGCGCTCCAGTTGCCGATCGGGCTCGTCGCCGATCGCGTGGATCGGCGCCGGCTGCTCGTCGGGCTCGCGCTCGCCGGCCTCGCCGGCGCCGCGCTGCTGGCGGTCCTCGGGCTGCGCACCGTCTGGCTGTTCGATGTCCTGCTGCTGCTCTGGGGCGGGATCGTCGGCGCGTTGTACCCGGTCGGTCTCGGCGAGCTCTCCGCCCGATTCAGCGGGCCCGATCTCGCCAGCGCCAATTCGGCCTACGTCATGACCTACGCCGCCGGCATGCTGGTGGGACCGCCGGTGATCGGCGCGGGCCTCGACCTCGTGCCTCCCGCCGGCTTCTTCCTCGCCGTCGCCGGTCTCATCGCGCTCTACCTCGTCGTCGCCGTGCCGCCGCTGGTGCGCAGCGCCGCGCGGTGAGGCTAACGCCGGCTCCTCGCCCTCGGCGGCAGTCGCCGCGTAGAGGTCGACGCGATTGCCGTCGGGATCGCGCAGCGAGGCGTAGCGCTGGCCCCACGGCGCATTCCACGGTTCCCTGACGCCGGGATGGCCGGCCCCGGCGACCCGGGCGTAGATCGCGTCCACTTCGGCGGGCGAATCGCAGCGGCAGGCGAGCGTGACCCGCTGCCCGACCGGCGTGACCCACGAGGGATCGGCCTGTCGCATCAGCGCCTCGGTGAGGAAGCCCAGCGTGGCGCCGCCGGGCGTGTAGACGTTGGCCTGCGCCGCGCCGGCGTCGTCGGCCGACGTCGCGAGCCCGAGCACCCGGTAGAAGGCGAGGGCGCGGCCCATGTCGGCGACGACGATATCCACGGTGGTTGGCAGGATGGACATTGAGGGCAGTCTCCGATCCCAAGAGCCATAGCGCGATACCGTCGGGGGTGCATCGGCCACCCCGCCGCGGCGTGCTTTGACAAGGAGCGATGGCTCGCCGATAGACCTCGCGTCCATGACCGCTCCCATCTTCACCGGCCGGCACCTGCTCGGCATCGACGGGCTCAGCGTGCCCGAGGTCACCTCGCTCCTCGACAGCGCGGAGGAGGCGGTCGGCGTCTCCCGCCAGATCGAGAAGAAGCGCGCGACCCTGCGCGGCCGCACCCAGATCAACCTGTTCTTCGAGGCTTCCACCCGCACGCAATCCTCGTTCGAGCTGGCCGGCAAGCGGCTCGGCGCCGACGTCATGAACATGTCGGTGGCGACGTCCAGCGTGAAGAAGGGCGAGACGCTGATCGACACGGCGATCACGCTGAACGCCATGCGGCCCGACATCATCGTGGTGCGCCACCACCACGCCGGCGCCGTGCACCTGCTGGCCCGTAAGGTCGATTGCTCCGTGGTCAACGCCGGCGACGGCGCCCACGAGCACCCGACTCAGGCGCTGCTCGACGCCCTCACCATCCGCCGCAACAAGGGCCGCATCGAGGGGCTGATCGTGGCGATCTGCGGCGACATCCTGCATTCGCGCGTCGCGCGCTCCAACATCCTGCTGCTGTCGTTGATGGGCGCGCGGGTACGCGTCGTGGCACCCTCGACCTTGCTGCCGACGGGCATCGAGGACATGGGCGTCGAAGTCTACCGCGACATGACGGCCGGCCTGCGCGACGCCGACATCGTCATGTGCCTGCGGCTTCAGCGCGAGCGCATGAACGGTGGTTTCGTGCCGAGCATGAAGGAGTACTTTCACTTCTACGGGCTCGACGAGACCAAACTGAAGGTGGCCAAGCCCGACGCACTGGTAATGCACCCCGGCCCGATGAACCGCGGCGTCGAGATTTCCTCCACCGTGGCCGACGGCGCGCAGAGCCTGATCCGCGAACAGGTCGAGATGGGCGTGGCGGTGCGGATGGCCGTGCTGGAGGCGCTGGCGCAGCACCTGCCGAACGATTGAGGTTGGCCGAAGCCATGAATGCAGTTCTCGCGATTTCCGTTCGCCGTTCGCCGTTCGCCGTTCGCCGTCCGGCGGCATCGCGGCGTAGCCGCTCGCGCATAGGAGCTCCGCGCACGCTGTCGCCAGCGAGCGCATCCTACTTGGTCCCCGCGTTGGGCTCCGGCATCGGCGTGGCGACGAAAGCGTGCGTTCGGCCGGCCGTCACCTCCCATCCCACGACTTGGCCGGCGTTGTTGATACCCTGCGCCTCAGCGTGAGCCTCTGACCGGCAGACCGTCCGTCACCCGCGGTGTAGGATCTCGGAAAGCCGCGGCGGGGGATGCGACGCGTAGCAAGGTCGTGGTGTCGCCCGCGCCGCTGCCGGGTATAACGCCGCCATGCCGAACGTCGCGAACCAAGCCCTCGCCCTCATCGACGCACGCCTCGTCGATCCCGCCGCCGGCATCGAGACGCGCGGCGGGGTACTGGTGGAGAAGGGCGTCATCCGCGCGGTGGGTGCCGACGTCACCGCTTCCACCCTGCCGCCCGGCACGCGCACGATCGAGTGCCGCGGCGACGTGGTGGCACCGGGGCTGGTCGACCTGCACGCCTTCGTCGGCGAGCCGGGCGCCGAGTACCGCGAGACGATCGCCACCGCCACCGCGGCGGCGGCGGCCGGCGGCGTCACCTCGATCCTGGCGCTGCCCGACACGAACCCACCGGTGGACGATCCGGCCGTGGTCGATTTCCTGCTGCGGCGCGCCCGCGACACGGGGTCCGTCCGCATCCTGCCCTGCGCAGCGATCACCAAGGGATTGCGCGGGACGGACCTCGCCGAGATCGGCCTGCTCCAGCAGGCCGGCGCCGTGGCGTTCTCCGAGGGGTCGCGCACGATCCGCAACGCGCTGATCCTGCGCCGGGCCATGGTCTACGCCCGCGACTTCGACGCGCTTCTCATCCATTTCGCGCAGGATCCCGACCTCGCGGCCGAGGGCGTCATGAACGAGGGCGAACTGGCCTCGCGGCTGGGCCTGCTGGGCATACCGAGCGAGGCCGAGACCATCGTCCTCGAGCGCGACATGCGCCTCGTCGCTTTGACGGGCTGTCGCTACCATGCCGCGATGGTGACCACCGCCGACTCGCTGGCGATCATCGCCAAGGCCAAGGCCGCCGGACTGCCGGTGACCTGCGCCACCTCGATCAACCACCTGACGCTGAACGAGAACGACATCGGCGACTACCGCACGTTCCTCAAGCTGGCACCGCCGCTGCGACGGGAGGAGGACCGGCTGGCCCTGTGCGAAGGCGTCGCGTCGGGCCTCGTCGACTGCATCGTGTCGGATCACGATCCGCAGGACGTCGAGGTGAAGCGCCTGCCGTTCGCCGAAGCCGAGGCCGGCGCCGTCGGCCTCGAGACCATGCTGCCGGCGGCGCTGCGTCTCGTCACGGCCGGTCACGTCAGCCTGCCGAAACTGATGCGTGCGATGTCGTCGAGGCCGGCCGAGATCCTGCGCGTGCCGCAGGGGCGGCTCGAAACCGGTGCTCCGGCCGACCTGATCCGCTTCGACCCCGACGAGCCCTTCGTGGTGGATCCCTCGACGCTGCGCTCGCGCTGCAAGAACACGCCGTTCGATGGCGCGCGCATGGAGGGCAGGGTGAAGCTGACGCTGGTCGCCGGCGAGCCGGTGTTCCAGGCCTAAGGCTTCTCGAAGGCGCCGTTGATCTCCATCTCGACCTCGTCGCCGATCATCGGCACGTATTTGGCCACGCCGAAGTCGCTGCGCTTCAGGCTGCCGGAGATGGCGAAGCCGGCGGTGAACTTGTGATCGAGCGGGTTGACGCCCGCGCCGACGAACTTGACGTGCAGCGTCAGCGGCTTGGTCACGCCGTGGAGGGTGAGATCACCGGCGACGTCGGCCTCTCCCTCGCCAGCCGGCGTCACCGCCGTCGACTTGAAGGACATGGTCGGGAACTTGGCGGCATCGAGCCAGTCGGCGGCCTTCAACTCCTCGTCGAGCTTGGCGCTGGTCGTCGAGACCGAGGCGACAGGCACGGCGATCTCGACGCTGCTGCCGGCCGCATCCTTCGGATCGAGCGTGAGCGAGCCGGACACGCCGGAGAAGCGGCCCTCGTAGTAGCTGAAGCCCATGTGCAGCACATCGAAATGCACCTGCGTGTGATTGGGTTCGACGACGTAGCGACCGGCCTCGATCTTGGCCGGTTCGGTCTTGTTGTCCTGCGCCGGCAGTGGCGTCGGCGTGGCTATCGCGAGGACGGCAGCAAAGGTGAGCAGGGTAGGGCGTAGTGTCGGCACGGGGCACCTCCGGGATAAGCTCGACCATACCGCCTCGCGACGCGCGCGGCTGCCCGCCATTCGCGCATCAGCCATTTCATCACGATGGCGGCATCGAGCCGGATCCAAGATGGATCGTGTCAAAGCGAGGCGCGCACCGGACCCGGCGGAAGGATGCCTTCGCGCAGAACGGCGCGCCGCAGCGGGCCGACGAGCCGCAGGGCGATCGCGCCGATCCCGCGCGCGACGTCCACCGGGGCGAAATCGGTCATGATGGTGCGGTTGAGGATGTCGACGGAATCGGTGCGCACGGTGATGTCGCGGCGGCGGGCGCGCTCGTAGGGCCGCAGCGCTTCGACCGCGCCGATGTCCAGGCCTGCGTCGCGTGCCTCCTCCAGCACCACGCGCAACTGCGCGATGTCGCGGAGGCTGAGGTTGAGACCCTGCGCCGCCAATGGGGGGAAGGCGTGGGCCGCCTCGCCGACCAGCGCGAGCCGTGGAGCGATCAGCCGGGTGACCTTGAGGCCGCCCATCGGGAACCCGCCGCGCGCCGGCTCGAAGGTGATGCGCCCGACGATCGAGCGCGTGGCGTGCTGGAGTTCCAGCGCCAAAGCCGCGTCGGAGAGAGTCCGCCGCCGCTCCGCCTCGGTCGGGGTCATCAGCCAGACCAGAGAGGAGCGATGCGGGTGCTCGGCCGTGCCCTGGAGCGGAACGATCGTGCAGGGGCCGCCGCGGGTGTGGAACTCGGTCGATAGGCCACCGTGCGGCTTGCGGTGGCCGAGGATGGCGGTCAGGGCGATCTGGGGGTAGCTCCAGGCGCGTGCGCCGATGCCGGCGGCCAGCCGAGCCGGCGACTTGCGCCCGTCGGCGGCCACGAGGAGACGCGCGCTGGCCGCCAAGCCGGCGTCATCGCGGACCAAGACGCGATCGGCCTCGTACGAGATCGCGTTCAGGAAGGTGCCCGTCAGCGTCACCGTGGGCAGGCTCTCCGCCTCGGCAAGCAATCCGGCGACGAGCCGGTGATTTTCGACGTTCGCACCGAGCGCGGCGAGGTCGATCTCGGCAGCCTCCAGCGTCAGCGGCGGCACCGGCACGCGCAGTCCCGTGTCGTCGATGAGCCGGATCGCCCGGATCATCTGTGCGATGCCGGCGAAACGGTGCCAGACGCCGATTTCGCGCAGGAAGCGCAACGAGCCCTCGAACAACGCGACGGTGCGGCCGTTCGGCGCCATGTCGGACTTGCCCGCGCAGAGCACCGTGAAGCCGGCGCCAGCCAGCGCCACCGTGGCGGCCAGCCCCGCGGCGCCCGCGCCGGATACGATGATGTCGTAGGTCGCGAGCTTGGAGGAGACGGGCTCTTGGGTCACGAACGATCTCGGCGCTTGCGGGCGGGCCATCCGCACATCGGCCGCTTGGCCGGCTGCGGCAAGCGGGCGAATGGTCTCGGCCTCAGGCCGGCCGGCCGTCGAAACAATGGTCGGCGGCGTTCGTCGCGCGCCAGAACGCATGCGTTCCGATGTCGGTGCCGGGCCGCGGCGCGTAGCGCCGACAGAAGCCGGCCTCGCTCCACCAGGTGCCGAACCGGTCGCTGCGTCGCGGCGGATCGATACCGTGACCCGGCCGATGCCAGAAGGCGCAGCTGCGGCAGACCTGGCCCTTCTCGGAGGCGTTCGCCGGCTCGCCTTCGCCGCAGCCGTCGAGCGAGCGCGTCTCGGGCCATCGCGCGACGTCGTAGGAGCGTTCCGACGTGCCCGGCGCGTGACGGCGGCAGGCGCCTTCGACGACGCCGTGCTCCCAGAAACGGCAGGCGTTGCAATGCGTCAGTCCCGATGCCGGCAATGGTCACCTCCGTGTCGGAGCCCGCGCGAAGGCCGTCTCGAGCCGACTAGGCCGTGTCGGCATGCCTTCCGTCAACGGATTCGATCGGCGGCATCGTGCGACGCCGTCGTCCACAGGCTCGGTGGCAACCAGCAGCCGGCTGGAACATTGCCGGAACGTGGAGAACACGATGACAGATCACAATCCCAAGACAGACCCGGCGCCCAACAGCAACACGGTGAAGGATCCCGACAATTGGACCACGGGCGACGAGCCCATGACGGGTGCCCAAGCCTCCTATCTGAAGACGTTGACCGAGCAGACCGGCGGCACCTTCGAGGAAGGTCTCAGCAAGGCCGAGGCGTCCAAGCGCATCGACGCGCTGCGCGGAGAGGCCGGGCTCGCCAAGGGCTAGCCGAACGTCACTCGACGTCGAGCGGGACGGTGCCAGTCGGCTTGCCGTCCCGCGACAGCGTGATCTTCTCGATGCGCGCCTCCGCGCTCTTCAAGAGGCTGTCGCAATGGGTCTTGAGCAACTCGCCTCGCTCGTAGATCGCGATCGACTCCTCGAGCGCCACTTGGCCTTTCTCGAGCCGGTCGACGATGGATTCGAGCTCCTTCATCGCCGCCTCGAAGGGCATTGTCGCGATATCGGACGACGGCTCGCTCATGCCGCCCTCCGGGCAAGGTCGAGCGAAAACGGAACGCCCTCGTAGCAGTCGGCGCCGCGGCCGATCGAGCGCACGGCATCGATCATCCGGCCATCACGGCCGAGGAGGCGGTCGGCGATCTTCACCATCAACGCATTGGGCGTCGCCGTCGGCGAGCGCTCGCGGATATCCCGCGCGATCGACATCTCGCTACGGGTCTCGTCGAGAAGGCACGCGGCAATGAAGGCGGCCGCCGTCGAACGGCTGACGCCCGCGTAGCAGTGGATGACGACCGGCGCGGAGCGGTCCCAGCCGCGGATGAAATCGACGATGTCTGCGACATGGCTTTCGTCGGGAAGGATCTCGCCGTCCATCGCGAGCACGATGTCCGACATCGCCACGTAGAGATGGCGGCTCTCGTCGATCTCGAGCGGTCGCACGACCTCCGTTCCGGCGCTGATGAGAGTCACCATGCTGCGCGCCCCGCTCGCACGGACGGTGGTCGGGATCTGCGAGAGGGGACAGACGTGGATGCTGGACAAGGCGAGGCTCCCGGCCGGAGACGTGTCACAGCCCGCCGATGCTTTCAAGCGCCTCCGGCCGCCTCAGACCCGGGCCCGGCACAGCGTCTGGAGTTCGGCGAGAAAGCGTTCCGCCGCGGACGCCGGAGGCCACGGCTCCCAGGGCGTACCGCCGTAGATCGGCACGAGCGGATCGGCTGCGAGCGGCTCGAACGGGATGCGCAGCGTGTGGCGGACCTCGGCGCGCGTCCAGCCCACGACATGCATGGCTTCCGAAGCGGCGGCGATCCGGTCGGCGCGCTTGTGAGCCTTCAATGCCGCGGGATCGAAGGCGGCGACACGGTAGCGGATCGCCACCGCCCGCTGCAGGTCGACGGTCAGCGCGCGAAACGCCTCGCCCAGGAACGGCTTGACGACCGAGATGCAATCGAAGCCCAGCAGTCCCTCGTCGGCGTCGTGGAGCAGTTCGCGCAGCTCCGCCGCCGGATCGGAGCGTGCGGCGCGGCGGTACATGGCGAGCACCAGCAGCGAATGCTGCGCGACCGAGAGCGGCAGCGGCCACGCCGAATGACCGCCCCAGCGATAGGTGCGGGCGAGACCGATCGCGAGGTCGCCGTCGTCCCAGTCGAACGGCGTAGGATGCAGCAGATCGAGCCGCTTGCCCGAAGGCAGCCGCACCCACGCGCGGGTTTCCAAAAGCAAACTCCCTCTCCCGACCCGACGGCGTCCCTCGCGCGACCCCGCCGCCCATTGCCTTCGCGCCCCCGCCGGTATAACCCGCCGCGACCGCCGAGGGCGGCCGTTCATGCCGGAGCACGACCATCTTCATCACGCCCGCCTTCGCCCAGGCCGCCGGCGCATCGGCCGACACCACGGCGACGATCGTCCAGTACCTGACGCTGTTCGGCCCCATTCTCATCATCATGTATTTCATGGTGCTGCGGCCGCAGCAGAAGCGTGCCAAGGATCAGGCCGACCTCATCAAGAACATACGACGCGGCGATACCGTCGTGACCACCGGCGGCATCATCGCGAAGGTCACCAAGGCGACCGACGCGGCCGAGATCGAGGTCGAGATCGCGCCCAACGTCCGCATCCGCGTGGCGCGGCCGATGGTGACCGAAGTCCGCGCCAAGGGCGAGCCGGTCAAGGACGTCGCCGTCTGAGGCGAATCTCCGCTCGAGCCGCGATGCGGCTCGATTGTTTCGATTGAAAGACCGATGCTGCGTTTCGCGCCCTGGAAGATCGTTTCCATCCTCGCCATGATCGCGCTGGCGGTGCTGATCATCGTGCCGAGCGTGCTGCCGGTCTCGACGCGCGCGGCGCTCGACAAGGCGCTTCCCTCCTGGGCCCAGCCGAAGACCCTGACGCTCGGCCTCGACCTGCAAGGCGGCTCCCATCTCCTGCTGAAAGTCGACCGTGACGACGTCGTCAAGACCATGGTCGCGAACCTCCGCGACGACATCCGCCGCATCCTGCGCGACGCCAAGGTGGCGGCGGCCGGCGGCATCCAGGCCCAGGCCAACGGCGTGCAGTTCCGCCTTGCCGATGCGGCCGACGACGGCAAAATCAAGGACAAACTGCAAAACCTCGCTAGTCCGCAAGCCTCGGTTCTCGGCAACGGCGGCGCCGCGGCCTATGATCTCAAGGACGACGGTACCGGCACGATCCGGCTGACCCTCACGGATGCCGGCATCACCGACAAGATCCGACGCGCGGTGGAACAATCGATCGAGGTCATCCGACGGCGCGTCGACGCCCTCGGCACCACCGAGCCATCCATTCAGCGCGAGGGCAACGACCGCGTGTCCGTCGAGGTGCCGGGCCTGGCGGACCCGCAGCGGCTCATTGCCATCCTTGGCCAGACCGCCAAGCTCGAGTTCCGCATGGTGGCCGATCCGGGCGAGAGCCCGTCGGAATTCGAGATGCTCGATCAAAGCGAATCCAAGGAGAAGCTGCCGGTCAACAAGCGCATCCTCGTCGAGGGCGGCGACCTGACCGGCGCGACGCCCGGCTTCGATCAGCGCTCGGGCCAACCCGTCGTCAACTTCCAGTTCAACATCCGCGGCGGCCAGCGCTTTGCGACGGTGACGAGCGAGAACGTCGGCAAGCCCTTCGCCATCGTGCTCGACAACAAGGTCATCTCGGCGCCGCGCATCAACGAGCCGATCACCGGCGGCTCCGGTCAGATCTCGGGCAACTTCACCGTCGAGCAGGCCAACGATCTCGCCATCCTGCTGCGCGCCGGTGCGCTGCCGGCCAAGCTGACCATCATCGAGCAGCAGACCGTCGGCCCGGGCCTCGGGCAGGATTCGATCAACGCCGGCAAGCTCGCCGCCTATGTCGGCGCGGCGCTCGTCTTCGTCTACATGCTGGTGACCTACGGCACCTTCGGCATCTTCGCCAACATCGCGCTGGCGGTGCACATCAGCTTCATCTTCGCCGGGCTGGTGCTGCTCGGCGCGACGCTGACGCTGCCCGGCATCGCCGGCATCGTGCTGACGATCGGCATGGCGGTCGATTCCAACGTGCTGATCTACGAGCGCATCCGCGAGGAAAATCATGCCGGACGCTCGATCATCCAGTCGCTCGACGCCGGCTTCAAGCGCGCCTTCGCCACCATCGTCGATTCCAACGTGACGATGTTCGTCGCCGCCGTGATCCTCTACTTCGCCGGCGCCGGCCCCGTGCGCGGCTTCGCCGTGTCGATGGGGCTCGGCATCCTGACGTCGATCGTCACCGCCGTGACGATGACGCGGATGATGATCGCGCTATGGTACCGGTACCAGCGGCCGACGACGCTGCCGATATGAGCGGCAAGGTGAACCCATGAAGCTCCTCCGCCTCGCGCCGGAAAACACCAAGTTCGGCTTCATGCGCTTCCGGCGCGTGAGCTACCCGTTCTCGGCCGTGCTCTCGATCGTCTCCGTCGTGCTCTTCCTCACCGTCGGAATGAACTTCGGCATCGATTTCGCCGGCGGCACGCTGATCGAAGTGCGCGCCAATTCCGGCCACGCGGATCTCGCGCAGCTCCGCAAGGAGACGGAGAAGATGAACGTCGGCCCGGTCGGCGTGCAGGGCCTCGGCAGTCCGGCCGACGTCGCCATCCGCTTCGGCCTGCAGCCCGGCGGCGACGCGGCGCAGGAGGGCGCGGTTTCCCGCGTCAAGGAGGCGATCGGCGATGGCTATTCCGTGCGCCAGACCTCCGTCGTCGGCCCGACCGTCTCCGGCGAGCTCGTGCAATCCGGCACGCTGGGCGTCGTCATCTCGATTTTGGCCGTCCTGTGCTACCTCTGGTTCCGCTTCGAATGGCAGTTCGCCGTCGGCGCCATCATCGCCACGATGCACGACCTGCTGCTGACGGTGGGCTTCTTCTCGATCACCCAGCTCGAGTTCAACACGACGTCGATCGCGGCGATCCTGACGATCGTCGGTTACAGCCTCAACGAGACCGTGGTGGTGCTCGACCGCATTCGCGAGATGATGCGCAAATATCGCAAGATCTCGACCAACGAGCTGATCGACATCTCCGTCAACGCCGTGCTGCCGCGCACGATCATGACCGCGACCACGGTGTTCCTGGCCCTGCTGTCGTTGGTGATTTTCGGCGGCGAGGTGATCCGCTCGTTCTCCCTCGCTATGATGTTCGGCATCTTCGTGGCGACCTATTCTTCGATCTTCATCTGCTCGCCCATGCTGATCTATCTCGGCCTTCGCCCGGAAAAGATGGGCGAGCCGGTGATCACGCCGAACTCGGCAAGTCCGGCTGAGGCGCGCGCGAAAGGCGCCGCGAAGGCTTCGGCCTGAGTTGGCGCAAACCGGCGATTTCGGCGCCGGCTTCCTGCCCGGCCGGCACGCGATCGAGGGCTACGGCGCTGGCGGCTTTCGATTTGGCGACATGTCGCATCGCGGCTCGATTCTGGCGCTCCCGTCCGGCGTCTATGCCTGGGATGCCGCGACGCCCGACGATCTGACCCCGACCGCCTTCGGTCGCATCTTCGACGAGGTTCGTTCCGGCGCGACCATCGACCTCCTGTTGATCGGCACCGGCTCACACATGCTGCCGCTGTTCGACCTGCGCGATGCGCTCCGCGCCGCCGGCATCCCCTCCGACCCGATGGCGACGGCGGCCGCCGCGCGCACCTATTCGATCCTGCTCGGCGAGCAGCGCCGCGTCGCCGCCGCGCTGCTCGCGGTGGCGTGATGGTGACGGAGGCGCATGCGGCCGCCTACGGTCATTGCTTCGATCTGCTGCGCGAGCGCGACCACGAGCTGTGGCTGACGAGCCTGTTCTGGCCGGCGACCGTACGGCCGCACGCCCATGCGATCCTGACCTTCGGCGACGAGATCGGCCGGGTGCGCGAGGCGGTCAGCGAGCCGATGCTGGGGGAAATACGACTCCAATGGTGGCGGGAGGCGATCGAGAACGAGGCTCCGGCCGGTCACCCCGTCGCGATCGCGCTGCTCGACACGATCGCCCGCTTCAACCTCGACGGGGCGCGCTTTCTCGCGCTGATCGAAGCGCGCGCCTTCGACCTCTACGACGATCCCATGCCGAGCGAGGCGGCCCTCGAGGCCTATGCGCGCGACACCTGGGGCGTGCTGCTGGCGGCCATCGCCCGCGTGCTCGCGCCGGGGCTTTTGCCGCCGCCCTCCGTCGCGCCGGCGGCTCTCGCCTTTGGCTCGACGCGGCTGCTTCGCGAACTGCCGTACCAGGTCGCGCGCGGGCAGCTCTACCTCCCACTCGACCTGCTGGACCGTTTGCAGGTTACGCCCGCGCATGTCATGGCGCATCGCCCGTCCCCCGGAATCGGCCTCGTTCTGCAAACCCTGCGCGCCCGCGTCAGGTCGTGCCTTCGCGAGATGCGAGAGACCTTGCCGCGCGCCGGACCCGGAGGCGCCGCCTGCCTACCGTCGGCCCTTTGCGAGCCAGCCCTGTGCCGGATGGAACGGCCGGGGCTGGACCCGTTCGCAGCCCCGATCGAGCTGGCGCCGTGGCGACAGCAATGGATCCTGTGGCGAGCTGCCAAACGGCTTTAAGATGTGAGACCCGGGAGTAGACCAGTCTACGGCACGGCGGTGCACACCGAAATGAAAAACCAGATCAATTTGATTGCAGACCTCAGTCTTTCAGCCGAAAGATCTTATCTTAATGTGAATTGCGTCGAGTACGGCACAAAATGTTTGATTCGGCTGGCAAAAGAAGATGGCAGACGGTTTTTAAGCTTTCCGGCACCTGCTCATCTATGAACCCAGTCTAGCGGCGATAAAGTTGGAAGAGTGGTAGAAAGTGACGACTCAAAATCTCGGATTAGAGCGTTTCCGTTGATGGCTCCCGATGATGCGCTCCCGACACGATATGGACGGCGTGTCACAGCGGAGAGCGGCCCTCTTGCAATGATGGGGCGTCGTCGCGATTCGAAGGCCGTATTCTCGCTTGTCCTGCACCGCTTCGAGCGGCTCGCGTAGCGTGACGCCCACCGCCATCCTCCTCGCCACCCCGTGCTTCGGCGGCCTCGTCCACCAGCGCTACATGCTGTCGGTCTGCAAGCTGATCGCGGCGGCCGAGGCCGGCAGGTTCTCGATCGAGCTGGCGCTGCTTGGCGGCGACGCCCTCATCACGCGCTCGCGCGCCGTGCTTGCCGCCAAGCTGCTCGACCAGCCCGCTACAACGCATCTCCTTTTCGTCGATGGCGACATCGCCTTCGAACCGGAGCAGGTGCTGCGCCTCCTCCAGTTCGATCGCGACTTCGTCGCCGCGTTTTACCCTTTGAAATCGGTCGACTGGGAGCAACTGCCCCGCCGGGTCGTCGCCGGTGAAAGCCTGCGGGACGCCGGCCTCACCTACGTCGGCACGCTGCTCGACCCCCCGGAACGGCGCACGGAGGGCGAGTTCGCCACCGCGCTCTACGCGGGCACGGGGTTCCAGCTCATCAAGCGCCAGGTCTTCGAGCGGCTCGCCGCCGCTCATCCCGAGCTGCACTTCAGATCCGTCCACGCGCGGCCAGGTCACCTGCCGTCGAGCGACAACCTCTACGCCCTGTTCGACTGCATGATCGAGCCCGACACCGGCGCCTATCTCAGCGAGGACTACGCCTTCTGCCGCCGCTGGCGCGCGCTCGGCGGCGACATCTGGCTCGACCTGAAGAGCCGGCTCACCCACATCGGGCCGGACGAATTCGCGGGCGACACCGTGGTACGGTTTGCAGGGACGGCACCCTGACATGGACCTTGTTCGGCCCCAGCCTTCCTCTAAAAGCACGCCCATGACCAAGACCGATGCGGGCGGTGTCGACTATTCGAAGACGCTCTACCTGCCCAAGACCGACTTTCCCATGCGCGCCGGGCTGCCCAAGAAGGAGCCGGAGATTCTTGCGCGCTGGGTGCAGATCGATCTGCAGGGCCAGATGCGCGCGGCCGGTCGGGGGCGCCCGAAGTTCGTGCTGCACGACGGGCCGCCTTACGCCAACGGCCACCTCCACATCGGGCACGCGCTGAATAAGATCCTCAAGGATCTGGTCACGCGCTCCCAGCGCATGGGCGGCAAGGATGCCGAATACGTGCCGGGCTGGGACTGCCACGGCCTGCCGATCGAGTGGAAGATCGAGGAGGAGTATCGCGCCAAGGGCCGCAACAAGGACGACGTGCCGCTGGTCGAGTTCCGCCGCCAGTGCCGCGACTTCGCGCGCAAATGGGTCGACATCCAGCGTGAGGAGTTCATCCGTCTCGGCGTGGCCGGCGATTGGGCGCATCCCTACGAGACGATGAGCTTCCCTGCCGAGGCCACGATCGCGGCCGAGATCATGAAGTTTTCGGCCAACGGGCTGCTCTATCGCGGCTCCAAGCCGGTGATGTGGAGCGTGGTCGAGAAGACCGCGCTGGCCGAGGCCGAGGTGGAATACGAGGATCACGTCTCCGATACCGTGTTCGTGGCGTTCCCGGTGAAGGAGGCGGGCGGCGACCTCAGGGGGGCCCGCATCGTGATCTACACGACCACGCCCTGGACCATGCCGGCCAATCGGGCCATCAGCTTCTCGTCGCGCATCGCCTACGGCCTCTACCGTGTGACAGTGGCGCCCGAGCAGAATTGGGCCAAGGTCGGCGCGACCTACCTGCTCGCCGACGTGCTGGCCGAGAGCGTCTTCAAGGCGGCCAAGGTCGAGGCCTTCGAGAAGGTCCGAGCCGTGGCGGCCTCCGAACTCGCCGGCCTTACAGCCGCGCACCCGCTCGCCGCGTCGGGCTACGGCTTCGACGTGCCGCTGCTCGACGGCGATCACGTCACCGACGACACCGGCACCGGCTTCGTCCACACCGCGCCCTCGCACGGCCGCGACGACTTCGACATCTGGATGGCGTCCAACCGCATGTTGCGGGATCGCGGCATCGATCCCGCTATTCCCTACACGGTCGATGCCGACGGCTTCCTGACCGATGACGCGCCGGGCTTCGCCGGCCGTCGCGTGCTCGACGACAAGGGTGCCAAGGGCGACGCCAACGAGGCGGTCATCAAGGCTCTGGTGGAGGCCGGCGCGCTCGTGGCGCGCGGGCGGCTGAAGCACCAATATCCGCACTCGTGGCGCTCGAAGAAGCCGTTGATCTTCCGCAATACGCCGCAATGGTTCATCGCGCTGGATCTTCCCTTCAACGTTCCGTCATTGCGAGCCGAAGGCGAAGCAACCCAGGGGCAAACGCCTCGAGAGCGTCCGGAGGGCCCTGGGTTGCTTCGCTCCGCTCGCAATGACGAGTCCAACCTTCCCACCCTGCGCGGCATCGCGCTCGACGAGATCGCGCGCACGCGTTGGGTCCCGGCGGGTGGACAGACGCGCATCACCGGCATGATCGCCAACCGGCCGGATTGGGTGGTGTCGCGCCAGCGCGCCTGGGGCGTGCCGATCGCCATCTTCGTCGACGCCGAGCACAGGCCGCTGGTCGATCCGGCCGTCGACGCCCGCATCCTCGCCGCCTTCGCGGCGGAAGGCGCCGACGCCTGGTACGCGGAGGGCGCGCGCGAGCGCTTCCTGGGTGCACGAGCGGGCGAGCCCTGGCGCAAGGTCGACGACGTGCTGGACGTGTGGTTCGATTCCGGCTCGACCCACGCCTTCACGTTGGAAGACCCCGAGCAGTTCCCCGGCCTCGCCGGCATCCGGCGCCGGCGCGACGGCGGTCGGGACGAGATCATGTATCTCGAAGGCTCCGACCAGCACCGCGGATGGTTTCATTCCTCGTTGCTGGAATCCTGCGGCACGCGCGGCCGAGCGCCCTACGACAGCGTGCTGACCCACGGCTTCGTGCTCGACGAGCACGGGCGCAAGATGGCGAAAAGCGTCGGCAACGTCGTCGCGCCGCAGACCATCATCAAGGATTCGGGCGCCGACATCCTCCGGCTGTGGGTCGCGGCCAGCGACTATGCCGACGACCTGCGCATCGGCCCGGAGATCCTGAAGACCTTCGTCGAGACCTACAAGAAGCTGCGCAACACGTTGCGCTGGATGCTCGGCGCGCTCGGTCACCACGACGCCGGCGAGACCGTCGAACCGGCGGCGATGGCCGAACTCGAGCGCCTCATGCTGCATCGTCTCGCAGAACTCGATGGAGAGGTGCGCGACGCCTATGTTCGATACGACACCAAGCGCGTGGTCGCCCGCCTCTCGGCCTTCCTCGCGACCGACCTGTCCGCCTTCTACTTCGACATTCGCAAGGACGCACTGTACTGCGACGCGCCCTCCAGCCCGCGGCGTCGCGGCGCGCTGACCGTGATCGACCACATCTTTCGCCGCGTGACGCTGTGGTTGGCGCCGATCCTCGCCTTCACGGCCGAGGAAGCCTGGCTGTCGCGCTATCCCGACGCGACCTCGGTGCACCTGGAGGCTTTTGCCGAGGTGCCGCAAGCTTGGCGCGACGACGCCCTGGCGGCGAAATGGACCCACGTCCGCGCCGTCCGCGCCGTGGTCACGGGTGCCCTCGAGATCGCCCGCGTCGACAAGGCGATCGGCGCGTCGCTCGAAGCGGCGCCGCAGGTCTTCCTCGCCACCGAGGCGTTGCGCGACGCTGTACGCGGTGTCGACCTCGCCGACGTCTGCATCACCTCCGGTCTCGCGCTGGAGGCCGGCGACGGACCGGCCGATGCCTTCCGCCTGCCCGATACCCCGGACGTCGCCGTCGTTTTCCGCAGGGCGGAGGGGCGCAAATGCGCCCGCTCCTGGCGCATCGCCCGCGATGTCGGGTCGGATCCGGAGTTTTCCGACGTCACGCCGCGCGACGCCGGCGCGTTGCGCGAACTGGAGCGACTCGGACGGCTCGGATGAGCGCGCGCTCCGCGGGCTTCGCGGTCGCGGCGGCGACGCTGGTCGCCGACCAGGCCAACAAGCTCTTTCTTCTCGACGTCTACGACATCGAGATGCGCCAGCCTCTCCGCCTCGGGCGGTATCTCGATATCGTCATGGCGAAGAACCCGGGCATCTCCTACTCGCTGCTGAGCGCCCGCAGCGCAGCCGGGCGCTGGGCGCTGGTCGCCTTCGTCGTGCTGGCGAGCGGGCTCATCGCTTGGTGGCTGTGGCGCACGACGACCCGGCTCGTCGGCGTGGCGCTCGGTTTGATCCTCGGGGGTGCCATCGGCAACGCCATCGACCGCTTCAGCTACGGCTGGGTCGCCGATTTCTATTATTTTCACGTCGGCGGCTTCCACTGGTACGTCTTCAACCTGGCCGACGTCGCCATCGTCGCCGGGGTCGTCCTGCTGCTGATCGACGCGCTACGGCGTCCGGCGACCTCCTGAAAGGCGGCCCACAAATTGCCGTCAAGATCATGTCTCAGTCCGATCGATCGCGCGTATCTCGGGGACCGAACGACCATGCGTACCATGCCGCGCACCGCGTTCGCGGCGCTCGTCTTCGCCGGCACCGCCGGTTCGTTCGCGCCCGTCATGGCGCAGCAGACCAGCGTCAAGCAGGAATACGAGGACATCAAGAATTCGCTCGGCTTCGGCCGGGACCGGCCGCCGATCGACTACACGGAACGCGCACCGCTCGTGGTGCCGCCGAGCTACGCGCTGCCGCCGCCGGGCGGCCCCGATCCCGAACGCCTCGGCGTCAACGACCCCGACGTCGCCGCCCGTCGCCGCGCGCTGACCGATTCACGTCGTCCCGTGCCCCCGACCGATCCCGGCGCCTACGCCGCGGGACGGATGCAGCGCAAATACTTGATCGATCCGCCATCGGGCATGCGCGATCCGGCGGCCGTGGCCGCCGACATTACGCACGATGCCGACGGCAACGCGGCGCACGCGAGCGGCACGAAGCGCGCCCACCATCGCAAGAAGCCGGCTCAGGAAGCCGCGCAATAGCGACGCGCGTTGTTTTGAAGATGCGATCTCCCGCCGCATAGCTATATAGTCCGCGGGCGCCGAGCCTCTCGGTGACCTGGAGATCCTCATGATGCGCACCGTCTCGCCAGCCCTCGGAAGCATGGGGCTTGGACCCTCGGGCCAGATGCCCGGCGACCATGGCGACGGTGTCGACACCGCGATCGTCCAACACCGTCTCGCCAACGGCATGGACGTCGTGGTCATTCCCGATCATCGCGCACCGATCATCACCCACATGGTGTGGTACCGCAACGGATCGGCGGACGATCCGCTGGGCAAGTCCGGGATCGCCCATTTCCTCGAACATCTGATGTTCAAGGGCACGGAGAAGAACCCTGCCGGCAAGTTCTCGGAACTCGTGTCGGACCTCGGCGGCCAGGAGAACGCCTTCACCTCGAACGACTTCACGGCCTATTTTCAGCGCATTCCCAAGGAGCACTTGGCGGTGTGCATGGAATACGAGGCCGATCGCATGAAGAACCTCGTTCTCACCGACGAGATCGTGGCGCCCGAGCGCAACGTCGTTCTCGAGGAGCGTCGTATGCGGACCGATTCGGATCCATCGGAGATCTTGGACGAGGCGATGGGCGCGGCGGTGTATTCGTCGCATCCCTACGGCAAGCCGGTCATCGGCTGGGAGCACGAGATCGAGAGCCTCGATCGCACCGACGCCTTCAATTACTATGAGCGTTTCTACACGCCCGAGAACGCGATCCTGATCGTCGCCGGAGACGTCGACCCGGCCGCCACCATGGCGCTGGCCGACCGGATCTACGGCATCGTGCCACCGTTCGGGGAGGCGCCGCAACGCCGTCGTCCGCAGGAGCCCAGGCCGACCACGCATCGCCAGGTGACCCTCGCCGACGAGAAGGTCGAGCAGCCGCGCTTCCAGCGCATGCACCTCGTCCCGTCCTATCGGACCGCGAAGGCCGGCGAGGCCGAAGCCCTCGAGGTGCTCGCCTACCTGCTCGGCGGAGGGCAGACGAGCGTGCTGTTCAAATCGCTTGTCATGGGTGACAGGCTGGCAGTGGCCGCGGGTGCCCATTACATGGGCACTTCGTTTGACGAGACGCGTTTCTTCGTCTACGCCGTGCCGGCCCCGGGCGTGTCTCTCGAGACGCTCGACGCGGCGGTGGACAAGATTCTCAAGCGGATCGCCTCGGTCGGCGTCGACGAGGCCGACATCGTCCGCGCCAAGACGCGTCTCGTCGCCGAAGCGATCTACGCCCGCGACAGCCAGATGCAGCTCGCCAACTGGTATGGCACGTCGCTCACGACCGGCCTTTCGCTGGCCGATATCCAGGCGTGGCCCGAGCGGATCGAGGCCGTCGATGCCGCCGCTCTCGCCGCGGTGATGCCGCTTCTCGAACGGCGACGCGGCGTATCGGGCTACCTCATCGAGGCCGTAGCTCCGGAACTCGCAGCCGCGGCGGCCTGAGGACCATTCATGACCGGACATTCCGAAATGTTGATTGATTCCGTCGTCGCGCCGACATCGCGCGCGGCGCGGGTGCAGAAGGTGCGCTCGCCCGGCGGGGTCGAAGCCTGGCTCGTCGAGGATTACGCGATCCCGCTTCTCGCCGTGAACTTCGGCTGGAAGGGCGGTGCCGCGCAGGACCCGTTGGGCAAACCCGGCCTCGCCACGCTCCTCGCCGGCGTCCTCGACGAAGGGGCCGGCGATCTCGACAGCGGCGCCTTCCACCAGGCGCTCGACGACAAGGCGATCGAGCTCTCGTTCTCGGCCGACCGCGATGCCCTGCAGGGCCGCATGAAGACGCTGTCGCGCCACTCCGCGCGGGCGTTCGAGCTGCTCGCACTCGCCGTGACGAACGCGAGGCTCGATCCCGACGCGATCGATCGGGTGCGCGGTCAGCTCGCCGCCTCGTTGCGCAACGAGGTGAACGATCCCGATCACGCGGCGGCTCGCTTGTTTCGCCAGCATTCCTATCCCGAGCATCCCTACGGGCAGCCGGTGAAGGGCGACCTCGACATCCTTCCGACGCTGACGCGTGACGACCTCGTCACGATGCGCACGAGGCTCCTGGCCCGCGACAACCTCAAGGTGGCAGTGGTCGGCGCGATCGATGCCGAGACGCTCGGCCGCGAGCTCGACCGCGTGTTCGCGAGCCTGCCGGCCAAGGCGGATCTCGCCGCCGTGGCGACCGTGACGCTTGGCGGGGTCGGTTCACGCCATGTCCGCTCGATCGACCTGCCGCAATCGACCATCCGTTTCGGTCGCCAGGGCATCACGCGCGGCGATCCCGACTTCAACGTCGCCACGGTGGTGAACCACTGCCTGGGCGGCGGCGCCTTCACCGCGCGGCTCTACAAGGAGGTTCGCGAGAAACGTGGGCTCTGCTACTCGGTCTATTCGCAGAACTCCGAGCTCGACCACGCCGCGATGTTCGTCGGCGCGACCTCGACCAAGAATGCCCGCGTGACCGAGGCGGTCGATACGATCCGCGACGAGATCGTCAAGCTCTCCAGCGACGGCATACCGGAACAAGAGCTGGACAAGGCCAAGAAGTACCTGATCGGCTCCTACGCGTTGCGCTTCGACACGTCGCGCAAGATCGCGGGACAGCTCGTCAGCCTCCAGCTCGATGGCTACGGCGTCGAGCGGCTCGACACCCGCAACGATTCGATCGCGGCCGTCACCGTCGAGGATGCGGCGCGTACCGCGAAGCGTCTGCTCGGCGATGGCGACCTGCTGATCACCATCGCCGGCAAGCCGGTCGACGGCTGATCGTCAGGTCGCTGCGGCCGCACTCGCCTCGTCGAGAGCGGCCGCCGCGACCAGCGTCGCGGTATAGGCATCGCGCGGGGCCCGCAACACCTGCGATGTCGTGCCGACTTCGACGATGCGACCATCCTTCATAACCGCGACGCGCGTCGCCATCGCGCGTACCACGGCAAGATCGTGCGTGATGAACAGGTAGGACAGGCCGCGCTCGCGCTGGAGCCGGCGGAGCAGGTTGAGGACGTCGGCCTGCACCGAACGATCGAGCGCGGAGGTCGGCTCGTCGAGCACCACCAGCTTGGGCGACAGGATCATGGCGCGGGCGATCGCCACGCGCTGGCGCTGGCCGCCGGAAAGAGCGTGCGGGCGGCGCGCCGCGAACGCGGCGGCGAGACCGACCTCCTCGAGAGCCGACGCGGCCCGTGCGAAGCGCGCGGCGCGTGAAAGCTCCGGGTTGTGGACCGAGAGACCCTCGGCGACGATCTCGCCGACGCTTAGCCGCGGCGAGAGCGAGGAGAATGGATCCTGGAAGACGATCTGCAGGTCGCGGCGCAACGGCAGCAGCGCCTTGGCGCTCATGGCCTGCAGGTCGTGACCCTCGAAGCCGATCCGGCCGGACGATGGCGTCAGCCGCAGTAGAGCGCGTCCCAGCGTCGACTTGCCCGAGCCCGACTCGCCGATGAGCGCGAGCGTCTCGCCGCGGCAGATCTCGAGATCGACGCGGTCGACGGCGGTGAAGCTGCGTCGCCAGCCGCGCAGCGGGTAGATCACGGTGAGGCCCTCGGCCGCGAGCAGACGCTCCGTCGCCTTCGTGTCAGGCTCGACGGCCGGAAGCCGGTCCGCGGCGAGAAGGCGACAGGTGTAGGGATGCTTCGCGGCGCCCATGATCGCCGCCGCCGGCCCGCTCTCGACCAGCACGCCCTTTTCCATGACGTGGATCGTGTCGGCGACCCGTCGCACGATGGCGAGGTCGTGGCTGATCAGGACCAGCGCCATGCCGTGGCGTGCCTTCAGCGTCGCGAGCAGCTCCAGGATGCGTGCGGCGACAGTGACGTCGAGCGCGGTCGTCGGCTCGTCGGCGATGAGCAGCTTCGGCTCGCAGGCCAAGGCCATGGCGATGGCGACGCGTTGCCGCTGGCCGCCGGAGAGCTCGTGCGGGTAGGAGCGGAGCCGGCGCGCCGGCTCGACGATGCCGGTCTCGTCGAGCAGTTCGCAGGCACGATCCCAAGCGGCACGGCGCGACAGGCTTTGACTGTGGCGCAGCACGGCGGCAATCTGCGAGCCGACGCTGAAAAGCGGGTCGAGCGCGGACTGCGGCTCCTGAAAGACGATCGCCACGGCGCGTCCGCGGATTCGATCGAGCTTGCGGCGATCCAGGCCCAGCAGCTCCCGCCCCTCGAAGCGGGCGCTGCCCGAAACGATCGCGCCGTGCGGCAGCAGGCCGAGCGTGGCGAGCATGGCGACGCTCTTGCCCGAGCCGGTCTCGCCGACGAGCGCCGCGGTCTCGCCGGGCGCCACCGTGAGATCGAGGCCGCGGATCGCTTCGACCGCTCCGAAACGAACCGCAAGCCTGTCGAGCACCAGCAGCGGGCTCATTCCGCGGCGTTCGCCGCGCGCAGGATCGCCTCGCCGAGCTGATTGGCGGCCACCACCGTGATCGCAAGCGCCACCGCCGGAAAGATCAGAAGGTGTACCGAGCCCTGCACGTGCCGCGCGCCGTCGGCGATCAGGATGCCCCAGGAGGTCAGCGGCTCCTGCACGCCGAGGCCGAGAAACGACAGGAAGCTCTCCGCGAGGATCACGCGGGGTACCAGCAGCGCGAGATAGGCGACGACTGGGCCGATCAGGTTGGGCACGACATGGCGCACGAGGATTGGCGAGCCGCTCTCGCCCAAGGCTTCGGCCGCCAGCACGAACTCGCGGCGCTTGAGCGAAAGCGTCTGTCCGCGCGTGATCCGCGCCATGTCGAGCCATTCCACCGCGCCGATGGCGAGGAAGATGAGCCACAGCGAACGGCCGAACAGCACGAGCAGCACGATGACGAGGAACACGAACGGCAGGGCGTAGACCACGTCGACGATGCGCATCATGATCGTGTCGGTGCGTCCGCCGGCATAGCCCGACACCGCCCCATAGGCGACGCCGATACCCAGCGCCACGGCGGAGGCCAGCGCTCCGACGGCCAGCGAGATGCGGCCGGCGACGAGCACGCGGGTCAGCAGGTCGCGGCCGTTGGCGTCCGTGCCGAACAGGAAGTGCTGCCGTTGGATGGTGACCGGCACCGTCAGCACCTTGCCGGCATCGGAGGCCACGGGCGCGCCGGCTTGTGCGAAGAGGTCGGAGCGCTCGAAGCTGCGCAGCACGCGCGGATCGATCGGCTGATCTCCGGAAAAGGCGAGCGTGCCGGCGGCGGCATCGCGGGTCACGCGCAGCCGGGCAAGTTCCGAGAGGGCGGTGAGTCCGACGGCGAGTTCGGCCGTGTCGGGGTGCGCCGAGATCGAGGCCGGGACCGCGATGTAATCGGGATAGACGGCGTCGTAGGGGTGCGGCGCCCAGACGATCGAGCCGAAGCAGAGAAGGGCCATCAGTAGCAGCGTGGCCAGGCTCGCGACACCCGCGGTGTCGAGATGGAGGCGCGGCCGCGCAACGCCGTCACTCATGACGCACGCGCGGATCCAGGATCCCGTAGGCGAGGTCGACGAGAAGGTTGAAGACCACGATCATCGCGCCGACCACGATCACGGTGCCCATGGTGAGGGGGTAATCACGCGAGAGCGCGCTGTCGACGAAGTAACGCCCGATGCCGGGTATGGCGAAGACCGTCTCCACCACGATCGAGCCGGTGAGCAGCGCCGCCGCCGCAGGCCCGAGGTAGGAGAGCACCGGCAAGGCCGCGCCACGCAGCGCGTGCAGCGCGATGTGGCGCCCCGGCAGGCCGAAGGCATATAGGGTGCGGATGTGAGGCGCGGCCAGGGACTCGCGCAGCGCCGCCTCCGTCAGCTTGGCGATGATGGCGATCTGGGGCAGGGCGAGCACCACCACCGGCAGCACCTGATGACGCCACGCGCCGTCCTCCCAGCCGCCGACCGGCAGCCACCGCAGGTCGAGCCCGAAGAAAACCTGGAGCAGCGGGGCGATGACGAAGTTCGGCAAGGCGAGGCCGACGAGGGCGAGCGCAGTCACGGCGAGCGCGCCGAAGCCGCGGTGGCGCCAAGCGCCGGCCGTGCCGAGCGCGACACCGAGGCCGAGCGCGAGAGCGAGCGCCTCGCTGCCCAGCTGGATCGAGATCGGCAGGGCACGGGCGAACAGCTCGTTCACCGTGAAATCGCGCCAGTGCAGGCTCGGCCCGAAATCACCGTGCAACAGACTCCAGAGATAGGTGCCGAACTGCTGGAGCAGCGGTTTGTCGAGGCCGTAGAGGCGCTCGAGGTTGGCCCGTACCGCCGGGTCGAGCGCGCGTTCGCTGTCGAAGGGGCCACCGGGCGCGAGACGCAGCAGAAAGAACGACAATGCGACGACCGCGAGCAGCGTCGGGATCGCGGAGAGAAGGCGGATGGCGACGAGCCGGATCATGAAGACCGAAGACCGGGGTCTCGAGAGGCGAGTGGAAAGACTACGGCTGGTGGGGAGGCCCTGTCGAGAAGCGCGTGATCACCGCTACCTTCGAGCGACGATCACGCCGGCGACACGCTCAGGTGAATTCGGTGGGCTAGGTCGACCTATCGCGCGACTGGCTCCCTGAGCAGGACTCGAACCTGCGACAAGTCGATTAACAGTCGACTGCTCTACCAGCTGAGCTATCAGGGATCGTCGCCGCAGCGAGATTTGGGCTATAGCAAGCCTCGCCCCGCTTTGCCAAGCCTTCGTAAACGGCAAAGCGGGTTTGTGACATCGCGACGAGGCTTTCGCGTTGCGGGCTCGGGGTCGCGTGCGCTAGAAGCGCGGCACGCTGGGCCGCCGCCGGCGTGTCAGAGGCCTCGTGGCGGAGTGGTTACGCAGAGGACTGCAAATCCTTGCACCCCGGTTCGATTCCGGGCGAGGCCTCCATCTTTCCCACGCCGGGCTCGTTCATCGCCGTTTGGGCTGGCGCCCCATCGTAATGCCACGCATCAGCGCATCGCTCCCGAACTTCGCCCTCACCGCGTCGATCGCCTTCGCGGCCGCTTTCTGACGCGGCAGCGCGGCGTCGAGCAAGTCGGCTTGATCGGCGTCGGCGGCCGGCCGCAGGTCGGAGGCGCCGAGCCCGATCAGCCGGAAGCGGGTGCCGTCGATCTCGGGCGCGAGCAGGCCGCGGCCGATGTCGAACAGGCGCGTGGCGAGCTGAGTCGCCGGGATCGGCGAGCGCGAACGCGTGCGCAGGCGGAAGTCGCGCGTCTTCAGCTTGAGCACGACGCCACCGGCTGCGATGTCGCCGGTGGCGAGGCGCAAGGCGACCTTCTCGCAAAGATGGAAGAGGATCGGCTCGAGCTCGTCGGCCTCGGCGAGATCCGCGGTGAAGGTGGTCTCGGCCGAGACGCTCTTCGTGTCGCGCTCGGACCGCACCGGACGATCGTCGAGGCCGTGCGCCAGGCGCCACAACGACGATCCCTCCGACCCGATCCGGCGCCCGAATTCGGCCGCCGTGCAGTCCTGGATGTCGCCGATCGTGGAGAAGCCGAGCGCGGCGAGGCGGCCCTGCGAGACGGAGCCGACGCCCCAGATCGCTCCGACGGGCCGCGGCCGCAGGACGGCGACCGCGTCGGCACGGCCGATCACGGTGAAACCCCGCGGCTTGTCGGCGTCGGACGCCAGTTTGGCGAGGAACTTGTTGTGGCTGAGCCCGACCGAGACGGTGATGCCGATCTCGCGCTCGATCCGGGCTGCGAAGCGTGCCAGCGTCACGGCGGGCGCGGCGTCGTGCAGCGCCTGCGTGCCGCCCAGGTCAAGAAACGCCTCGTCGATCGAGACCGGCTGCACCAGCGGCGTCAGCTCGCCCATCATCGCCCGGATTTTGCGCCCGGTCGCGGCGTATTCGGCCATGTTCGGGCGCACGATCGTCGCGTGCGGGCAGAGCTTGAGGGCCTGGAACATCGGCATCGCCGAACGCACGCCGTGGATTCGCGCGTTGTAGCAGGCGGTCAGCACCACGCCGCGGCGGCTGCCGCCGACGATCACCGCCTTGTCGCGCAACGAGGGATCGTCGCGCTTCTCCACGGCGGCGTAGAAGGCGTCGCAGTCGATATGCGCCACCGAGAGCGTCTCGAGCTCGGCGTGCGCCACCACGCGCGGTGATCCGCACGAGCGGCAGCGCGCCGGTGCCGGGGCGGGCAGCGCGGTGCCGCAATCGCGGCAGAGACCGGCGGCCACGGCGCCTTCAATCCGCGACGAGACGAGGTGCCAGCGCCTGGCGCGCCTGGTCGATCGCGGTCGGATCGTAGTCCTTCGTGTCGGCGAAGACGACGAGCAGCCGCTCGTCGGAGCAGAGGTGATCGAGCAGGCTCTCGGCGAAACCGGGCATGGATGCGACCCTGCGAACGTCGCCGACGGAAAGGCCGCTCAGTGTGAGGAAGCGCTCCAGGCGCTCGGGATCCTCGCCGAGGAAGCTCAGCACCTCGACGACGAGCGTCGTGGTATCCGGCAGCCGCAGCTTCTTGTGGATAATGCGCTGGAGAGGCGACCTCATCGGTCAGGTTGTCCTTTCGTCAAGATGTGCAGTCTAGGCTAAGCTTTATGGAGCCGCGTATCGACGTCCGCGCGGATCGAACCGAGCGGGTGATGGCCAAACGCGTCCTGATCGTCGAGGACAACGAGTTGAACATGAAGCTGTTCAATGACCTCCTCGAAGCCAACGGCTACGGCACCATCCAGACGCGCAGCGGCGTCGAGGCGGTCGAACTGACGCGCACGCATCGTCCCGACCTGATCTTGATGGACATCCAACTGCCGGAAGTCTCGGGTCTCGAAGTGATCCGCTGGATCAAGGACGACGAGGCGTTGAGACACATTCCGGTGATCGCGATCACCGCCTTCGCGATGAAGGGAGACGAAGAGAAGATCCGCCAGGGCGGCTGCGAGGCCTACCTGTCCAAACCTATTTCCGTGGTCAAGTTCTTGGAAACCGTTCGTCATTATCTGTCCGACCCCGCCTAGCGTCCTGGAGGTCCTTTCATGTCGGCCCGCGTTCTGATCGTCGACGATTTCGCGCCCAACCTGAAGCTGCTCGAAGCGCGGCTTACCGCGGAATATTTCGACGTCGTCACCGCCTCCAGCGGGCCCGAGGCTCTCGTCATCTGCGGGCAGGGCGATTGCGACATCGTGCTTCTCGACGTCATGATGCCCGGGATGGACGGCCTCGAGGTCTGCCGACGGCTGAAGCGCGATCCCGCCACCCACCACCTTCCCGTGGTCATGGTCACGGCCCTCGACCAGCCGGCGGACAAAGTCCGCGGCCTCGAAGCCGGCGCCGACGATTTCCTCACCAAGCCGATCGACGAGGTCGCGCTCGTCGCGCGCGTCCGTTCGCTGACCCGCCTCAAGGTCGTGCTCGACGAGCTGCGCAGCCGTGCCGCCGCCTCCGCCAACCTCGGTATGCCCGACGCCGTGCCGATGGCGATGCGCGAGGACATCGTCGGCGCCTCGATCCTGCTGATCGAGGATCGCGCCTCGGCCGCGGCCACGATCAAGGGCGCCTTCGAGCCGCTGCAGCAGGTCGATGTCGAGAGCAACCCGCAGGAAGCCCTCTTCAAGGGCGTCGAGGGCCACTACGACCTCTTCGTCGTGTCGTTGGGCCTCCAGGGCCACGACGGCCTGCGGCTGTGTTCGCAATTCCGCTCGCTGGAGCGCACGCGGCACGTGCCCATCCTCATCGTGGCCGAGCCGGAGGATCGCCCCCGCGTGCTGCGCGGGCTCGATCTCGGCATCAACGACTACCTGCTTCGCCCGATCGACCGCAACGAACTGATAGCGCGGGCACGTACCCAGCTCCGGCGCAAGCGCTACGCCGACCGCCTGCGCGAGAACCTGCAGGCCTCGATCGAGATGGCGGTGGTCGACACGCTGACTGGACTCAGCAACCGCCGCTTCTTCGATTCCAACTTTCCCGCCCTCATCGAGCAGGCGGCGCGCAAGGGTCGGCCGCTGTCGCTGATGATCCTCGACATCGATCATTTCAAGCGCGTCAACGACACCTACGGGCACGATGCCGGGGACCAGATCCTGAGGAGCTTCGCGGCCCGGGTCCGCCGCGTGGTGCGATCGACCGACATGATCTGCCGGCTCGGCGGCGAGGAGTTCGCGATCGTCATGCCCGAGACGACGCTCGAGGTCGCCGCGCGCGTGGCCGAACGCGTGCGTCACGTCGTGGAAAGCGCTTTGTTCACCTACGCGCCGGAACGTACCGCCATCATCGTGACCTCCTCGATCGGATTGGCGGAACGCGGCTCCGGCATGGACGCGGACGCGCTGATGCGGCGCGCCGACGACGCGCTCTATCGCTCGAAGGACGCGGGTCGCAATCGCGTGACGGCTGCCGCCGCCTGATCGGCGTTAACCATGACGGCCGACCCACGTCCGGGATCGACGCCGCGGTGCGATTCGAGATTGCATTTCGGGACGGCAACGGTAGTTTCAGAGAGCCGAAGAGTTGTGCACAAGCGCGAGCTACGGTTCGCAAGGGTAAGTGCACGTCGGCGCGTAGAGATACCCTACGGAGTGCTCAGGTCCGCCGCATCTCCTGGGTCCGTGGGGTCGGCCGACGGCCGGGTGGTGTGGAGTGGCCTCCTCGAACCATCTGCCGTCGGCCACCATCTACGCGCGACGGTATCGTCCGCCTCTCGCCGTGCCGCCCCGACCAGGTCCGGCTCTCGCTGTCATCGCTTCGGTCCGAGGTCTTGCATGCGCCCTTCGATTCGTCCGGCCGTCCTCGCGGTGCTCGTCGGCGCCTCGACGATGCCCGTCGGCCATGACGCGCTCGCCGCGGGCAGCTACGAGTTCCTCGCTGCCCCCGAGATCGACCTCAACCGCATCTTCCGGCTCGACAAAGCGTCCGGGGAAGTCGGCGCCTGCCAGTTCGGCCTGAAGGAGGGCTCGCCGGTCGGCGTCACGCTCTGCTACGCGCCGGGGCAGGGTGCCGGCCCGCAGGGGTCCAGCGATTACGCGCTGGTCGCCTCGCGCCACGAGCAGGAAGGCGGCGTGTGGCGCGTCGACCTGCGCACCGGCATGATGTCGATCTGCTACGTCCTCAACGAGGCCGTCGTCTGCACCCCCCAAGCCAAATGATTTCAAGCCCCTTTTCCAGCCTGCCGCCCCGGCCTTGCCGGAGAGGCTGCGCCGTGCTTCATCGCGGCCTCCCGACGTTGACCGAAAGAGGCCATGGCGCCGGAGCGTTTCGACCAGGACGCCGCGAAAGCCGCTGCCGCACGACGCGCGCTCGAGTTCGTCGAGGATGGCATGCGCATCGGGCTCGGCACGGGATCGACCGCGTCCGCCTTCGTCACGCTGCTCGGCGAGCGCGTGGCGTCCGGCCTCAGGGTCACGGGGGTGCCGACCTCGGAGCGGACTGGGGAGCTGGCCCGGGAGTTCGGCATCCCGCTCGCGACCATCGACGAGATGCCCGAACTCGACCTCACGATCGACGGAGCCGACGAGTACGATCCCGCCTTGCGCCTCATCAAGGGCGGCGGCGGCGCGTTGTTGCGCGAGAAGATCGTGGCCACCGCCTCGCGTCGCATGATCGTCATCGCCGACGCCAACAAGGCGGTTGCCGAACTCGGACGCTTTCCGTTGCCGGTGGAGGTGAACAGGTTCGGCTTGGCCGTCACCCGAGGCGCCGTGGTCCGCGAGGCGGAACGCTGCGACTGCACCGGCGCCGTGACGCTGCGTGGGGGCGATCGGCCCTTCGTCACCGACGGCGGCCACCTGATCCTCGACTGCCATTTTGGTCGGATCCCCGATGCCGAGATGCTGGCGGCACGTCTCTCCGCCATTCCCGGCGTGGTCGAGCATGGATTGTTCATCGGGATCGCGAGCGCGGTGATCTCGTGCGGGTCGGGCGGGGTGACAATCCTCGGTCACCCGGAAGCCCGATAAAAGCCGGGGTTCGATGATGTCGGCTGGGGCCATGACAAAAGGCACGTCTCTGAGGGCCGGTCGGCTCGACAACGCGTGAGAAGCTCGTCGCGATTGCTGCACGTCGTCTCGGTTGCGCTTTACGCGACGCTGCCGGCCGTGGCGGCCCGTGCGCAGACCGGCGACCTCGTCGCGCCGCCATCGACGCAGGCGGCAGCGGCCGCTGCGCCCACGCCCGAGCACATCGCCAAGGCGCGCCAGCTCATTCTCGCGACCGGCATCTCGCGCTCGTTCGAAATCATCATTCCCGAGTTCATGGACCAGATCGGGATCACCCTGACGCAGGCGCGTCCCGACCTCGTGCACGACATGAATATCGTCCTGACCAACCTAAAATCCGAGTTCGACCAGCAGTCCAACGAGATGGTCGATCAATCCGCGCGGATATATGCGACCTTGTTGTCCGAGAAGGAAATCGACGCGATCCTCGCCTTCTTCAACAGCGAGGCCGGCCGCAAGTACGTCGGCGCCCAGCCGCTATTCCTCAACCAGCTGGTCTCTGGCATGCAGGCGTGGCAGCAGAAGATCTCGATCAACATGATGGCCCGCGTGCGTGAGGAAATGAAGAAGAAGGGGCACGATCTTTGAGCGCGTACGACTGCGATCTCTTCGTCATCGGCGCTGGGTCCGGCGGCACGCGGGCCGCCCGCATCGCCTCGCAGCACGGCGCGCGGGTGAAGATCGCCGAGGCCTATCGGGTCGGCGGCACCTGCGTGATCCGCGGCTGCGTACCCAAGAAGCTCATGGTCTACGCGAGCCGGTTCGCCGATGCCTTCGAGGACGCCGAAGGTTATGGCTGGAGTGTCCCCGAGCCGTCGTTCGATTGGCGCAGGCTCGTCGCCGCGAAGGACGCCGAGATCGCCAGGCTGTCGGGCATCTACGTCGCCAATCTCGAGAAGGCCGGCGTCGAGATCCTGCAGGGCCACGTCAAGGTCGTCGACCCGCACGCCGTCGAACTCGACGGGCGTCGCATCACCGCGGAACGCATTCTGGTCGCGACCGGCGGCGAGCCGGTGATGCCCGGCAAGCTGCCGGGTGTCGAGCACGCGATCAGCTCGAACGAGATCTTCGACCTTACCGAGTTTCCCAGGAGGCTGATGGTCGTCGGAGGCGGTTACATCGGGGTCGAGTTCGCCTCGGTCTTCACCCGGCTCGGGTCGAAAGTGACGCTCGTCAACCGTGCGAACGGCATCCTCCGCGCTTTCGACATCGACATGCGCACCGGCGTTCAGGAGGCGCTGGCCAAGGCCGGCATCGACTTCAAGCTCGAGCGGATGCTGGAAACGATCGAGAAGCGGGCGGACGGTCTCGCGGTGACGCTGAACGACGGCGAGACGATCATGGCCGATCAGGTGCTGCTCGCGATGGGTCGCCGGCCGAGCACCGAGGGTCTGGGTCTCGCCGAGGTCGGCGTGGACCTCGGGCCCCACGGCGAAGTTTGCGTGGACCCTTTGTCGCAATCCTCCGTGCCCTCGATCTATGCCGTCGGCGACGTCACGGACCGGGTGGCCCTGACCCCCGTCGCGATCCGCGAAGGTCAGGCCTTCGCCGACACGATCTACGGCGGCACGGAAGTGGCGATGGATCACGCTATGATCCCCACCGCCGTCTTCACCACGCCGGAGGTGGGAACCGCCGGCCTGACCGAGGAGCAGGCGAAGATGATGCATCCCTGCGTCGACGTCTATGCCGCCCGTTTCAAGCCGATGCTGGCGACGTTGTCGGGGCGTGACGAGCACGTGGTCATCAAGATGCTCGTCGACGGCAACACCGACAAAGTGCTTGGCGTGCACATGCTTGGCGATCATGCCGGCGAATTGGCGCAGCTGTTCGGCGTCGGCCTCAAGGCGGGTGCGACCAAGGGCGACTTCGATCGCACTTGCGCGGTGCATCCGACCGTTGCCGAAGAGCTGGTGACCTTGCGCACGCGGCAGATCCGGCACGAGCGAATGGCCGACGAGCCGACCGGTCCCGGCATGGCCGACGCCGCCGCCTGAGTACGACAACCAGGCTTTATCGAAAAAGCGACACTTGCGTGCTTGTCTGATGGCGGCCGAGGCTTCTCCTTTCAAGTCGCTGCGGTCGGGGCCGTCCCGAAGCAGCAACCAGGGACGGCCCCACTCGACAAGCTGCGCGCCGACGAGATGCTTTGCTTAAGACGGCGTTAACCATCTCCTGCGATGCTTCTCTATCGCTCGCGGGACACGATTCGCCATGGCAGCTGCGGCCCTCAGGATAGCAGATCACGACATCGCACCGGCTCGGCCACAACGCGGCACGCGGCTCCGACTCGCCGAACTGGCGACGTTGGGAGACACGGACATCGAGAACGGCTTGGCTGCCGATCTCAGCGCCGACCTGCATTCGCTGTTCGATCCCGTGGCCGATGGCGCGCTGCCGATCTACTTCGGACCGCTCCTCGGCCGCCTCTTTCTCGAAGGTTTGTAGGCCGAGGTCTTTCCGTCATCGCTGAATACGAAGAAGGCGGCCCAGGGGCCGCCTTTTTCGCGTCGAGCGGTCGCTGCGAGCGCTACTTGATCTTGGTTTCCTTGAACTCGACGTGCTTGCGAGCCACGGGATCGTACTTCTTGAAGCTCAGCTTGTCCGTCTTGGTGCGCGCGTTCTTGGTCGTCACGTAGAAGAAGCCCGTGTCGGCGGACGACAGGAGCTTGATCTTGATCATCGCGGCCTTGGCCATGGCACCTTACCTCGAACGTCGGCGGACGCCGCTCTCAAACGAAACAGCGGGCATCCCGACCGGGATCCCGCATCCGGCTTCCTTCATCACGAGCCGGCGTCTTGCTGTCAAGGCGACGCTGCTGCGATGGAAGGCAATGGTGCCCAGGGGCGGAATCGAACCACCGACACTGCGATTTTCAGTCGCATGCTCTACCAACTGAGCTACCTGGGCGTCGCTGGGCCGATCGACCCAAGGCGAGGGCGGCTTTTAAGATGGCGGACCATTCTTGTCCAGCCGATGATTCACGCGCCGACCGACGCCGTTTGTGCCTTCGAAACCACACGGGCACGAATGCCGCCTGCACGCCATTGTCGCCACAAATCAGCCGCCCGTTCGCAGCTTTTTAACGACATCTTGCCACCCATGAACGGAGGCTAGAGGCGCATTCGGCGTCCGCCGGTCCCGATCCCCGCAACGGGAACTTGGAGCTCACTGTGGCATCGAACCGCTTTCTAGCTGGTCTCTCGCTCCGCGCCTCCGGGCGTGCGCTCGCCCTCGTCGGCGCGCTCACCTCGCTCAACGCCGCCGCCCGCGCGCAGGAATTCAGCGACCAAGCCGAATGGGCGCAGGGTTACGATGCCGACGCCCGGCTTTCGGTGCAACGTTCGACCACGCCGGTGCTGTCGCAGGCGACGTTCGATGCGACAGAGCGGGCCATCGAAACCTATCGCGGCATTGTCCAGCGCGGCGGTTGGAGCCGCGTGCCGAGCGGCCGGATCATCAAGCTCGGCTCGAACGGCCAAGCGGTGGTGGCGCTGCGCAAGCGGCTGATCATCTCCGGTGACCTCGACGGATCGTCGGGCGCCTCGCCGGTTTTCGATTCCTACGTCGATGCCGGCGTCAAGCACTTCCAGGCCCGTCACGGCCTTATCGAGAACGGCGTCGTCGGCCCCGAGGTCCTGGCGGCGATGAACATTCCCGCCGACACCCGGCTGCACCAGCTCGAGATCAATCTGGTGCGCCTGCGCGCCTTCTCCGGCAATCTCGGGGAGCGCTACGTGATGGCCAACATCCCCGCCGAGGCGGTGGAGACCGTCGAGAACGGCGTCGTCGCCACCCACCACCGCGCCGGCGTCGGTCGCATCGATCGTCAGTCGCCGGTCATGCAGACCCGTGCGCTCGACATCAACTTCAACCCGTACTGGCACGTCCCCGTCTCGCTGATCCACAAGGATCTGATCCCCAAGATGCTGGCGGATCCGAACTACCTCAACGAGCACCACATCCGGATCTTCGACAAGAACGGCCAGGAAGTGCCGTCGCAATCGATCAATTGGCATTCCAACCAGGCGTTCGGCTACAATTACAAGGAAGATCCCGGGACCGAGAACTCGCTCGGCGTCGTGCGAATCAACATCAACAATCCCTACGGCGTCTACATGCACGACACGCCGGAGAAGGGCGTGTTCGGCGACGACAACCGCTTCGTCTCTTCCGGCTGTATCCGCGTGCAGAACGTGCGCGACTACGTGCAATGGTTGCTGAAGGACACGCCCGGCTGGGACCGCCCGCACATCGACGAGGCGATCCGCTCGGGCTCGCAGGTGAACGTCAAGCTGGCGCAGCCCGTGCCGGTCTACTGGGTCTACATCACGGCGTGGGCGAGCCCGAACGGGCTGATCCAGTTCCGCGACGACATCTACCAGCGCGACGGCTTCTCCAACACGGCGACCGGCTCGATCGGGCGTCCCGAGCCGCAGGATGGCGCCGGCGGCGACGACAACGTCAGCCGCACCAGCTATAGCGGCGGCTCCGACCGCGGTCTCGAGCCCGGCCCCGACGACCAGTAAGCCGCGGCGCCCGCTCAAAATCCTTGAGCCCGTATACAAATTAATCTAACGGGCGGCGACTATGCCGCTCCTTCGACCCCGTGCTAGAAGCTCATCCTTCGGAATATACAAGAATCCGGTCGCGAAAAGCGGCTTCATTCCCAAGGGGCTCTCATGACCAAGTCCGACGCCGGCTGGCGCGACTCGACGACCTTTTTCAACGCCGATCTCCAGTCCGTCGACCCGGCCATGGCCAAGGCCATCGACCAGGAACTCGGCCGGCAGCGCGACGAGATCGAGCTGATCGCCTCCGAGAACATCGTGTCCAAGGCGGTCATGGAGGCCCAGGGCTCGGTCCTCACCAACAAGTACGCCGAGGGTTATCCCGGGCGTCGCTATTACGGCGGCTGCCAGTACGTCGACATCGCCGAGAAACTCGCCATCGAGCGGGCCACCGAGCTGTTCGGCGTCGGCTTCGCCAACGTGCAGCCGAACTCCGGCAGCCAGGCCAATCAGGGCGTGTTCCTGGCGCTGCTGCAGCCCGGCGACGTGTTCATGGGCCTCGACCTCGCGGCGGGCGGCCACCTGACCCACGGCTCCAAGGTCAACGTCTCCGGCAAATGGTTCAAGCCGGTGTCCTACGGCGTCCGCAAGGACGACTACCGCATCGACATGGACGCGGTGCAGAGGCTCGCCGAGGAGCACAAGCCAAAGCTGATCATCGCTGGCGGTTCGGCCTACCCGCGGCACTGGGACTTCAAGCGCTTCCGCGAGATCGCCGATTCGATCGGGGCCTATTTCATGGTCGACATGGCGCATTTCGCCGGTCTCGTCGCCGCCGGCATGCATCCCTCGCCGTTCCCGCACGCCCACGTCGCCACCACCACCACGCACAAGACGCTGCGCGGCCCGCGCGGCGGCATGATCCTGACGAACGATGCCGACCTCGCCAAGAAGTTCAACTCGGCGATCTTCCCCGGCATCCAGGGCGGCCCGCTGATGCACGTCATCGCCGCCAAGGGCGTCGCCTTCGGCGAGGCGCTGAAGCCCGAGTTCAAGACCTATATCCAGCAGGTCATCGACAATGCCGCGACGCTGGCCGAGACGCTGGAGAGCAAGGGCTACAAGATCACCACGGGCGGTACCGAAAACCACCTGATGCTGGTCGACCTTCGCGACAAAGGCATCACCGGCAAGGCCGCCGAGCAGTCGCTGGGCCGCGCCCACATCACCTGCAACAAGAACGGCGTTCCGTTCGACGAGGCGTCGCCGATGGTGACCTCCGGCATTCGCCTGGGATCGCCGGCGGCCACCTCGCGCGGCTTCGGCCACGCCGAGTTCCAGGAGATCGGCGAGCTGATCGCCACCTGTCTCGACGGGCTCAAGGCCAACGGCGAGGAAGGCAATGCCGCTGTCGAGGAGAAGGTGCGCAGTCAGGTCGCGGCACTGACAAAACGCTTCCCGATCTACTGAGCCGCGTCGCGTGCGCTGTCCTTACTGCGGCAGCCTCGAGACCCAGGTGAAGGACTCGCGGCCGACGGAGGATTCCTCGTCCATCCGCCGGCGGCGCATCTGTCCCGATTGCGGCGGCCGTTTCACGACCTTCGAGCGCGTGCAATTGCGCGAACTCGTCGTGCTGAAGAAGTCCGGCCGCCGCGTCCCTTTCGACAGGGATAAGCTGATGCGCTCGCTCGAGGTCGCGTTGCGCAAGCGCCCCGTGGAGGGCGAGCGCGTCGAGCGCATGGTCAACGGCATCGTGCGTCAGTTGGAAAGCCAGGGCGACAGCGAGATCGCGTCCGACCGCATCGGCGAGCTCGTGATGGAAGGGCTACGCGCACTCGACGGCGTGGCCTACGTGCGCTTCGCCTCGGTCTATCGCAACTTCAGGGAAGCTCGCGATTTCAACACGCTGATCGACGAGCTTGCCAGCCAACCCGAGGATGAACCCGCGCGCGGCGGCCCTAAGACCGTGCCGAGCCGGGCTTGAGCGGTAACACTGTCCATGGTGTCATCGGCCCATCGGGTGAGGCCGATGCGCGTTTTATTACCGATGCGCGTTTCATGGCGGCGGCGCTCGCGCTGGGTCGCCGCGGCCTCGGCCGGACCGCGCCTAATCCGAGCGTCGGCGCGCTCCTTGTGCGCGACGGCATCGTGGTGGGCCGAGGCTGCACCGGTGACGGCGGCCGGCCGCATGGCGAGATCATCGCGCTGGCTCAGGCCGGCGAAGCCGCGCGCGGCGCCACGCTCTACGTCACGCTCGAGCCGTGCAGCCACCAGGGCGGGACGCCGCCGTGCTGCGACGCGGTCGTCTCCGCAGGCGTCGCGCGGCTGGTCTATGCCATCGAGGATCCCAACCCGCTCGTTGCCGGGCAGGGCGCCGCCTACTGCCGGGCACACGGGCTCGTCGTCGATGGCGGAATCGGGGCGCTGCAGGCGCGGCGCGACCACCGCGGCCATATCCTCCGCATGACCACCGGCCGCCCAATGGTGACGCTGAAGCTCGCCGAAACCGCCGACGGCTTCGTCGCCGGCGGCCCCCATGATCCGCGGCTCGCCATCACCGGCGCCGCCGCCAACGGCATGGTGCACGTGCTGCGCGCGATGCACGACGCCATCATGGTCGGCAGCGGCACGGTGGGTGCCGACGATCCCCTGATGACGGTGCGCCTGCCCGGCGTGTCCGCCAGGCCAGTCCGAATCGTGCTGGACGGCGACCTCGCCTTGTCCCCACGCTCTCGCCTGATGCTGACTGCGACGGAAGCGCCGGTGCTCCTGGTGGCCCGCGAGGATGCGGCGGTGCCCGCCACGCTCTCCGGAACCGAGATCCTGCGCGCTCCCGCCGGACCCGACGGGCGGCTCGATCTCGCCGCCATGCTCGCCGCACTCGGCGCGCGCGGCCTCACCCGCATACTCAGCGAGGGTGGTCCGCGCGTCGCGGAGCAGCTGCTGGCGAACGGGCTCGTCGACGAAGTGCTGTTGTTCACGGCGCCGCGACCGTTCGGTGGCGGCGACGGCGTGCCCGGCCTGGCGCCGGAGACGCGCGCCGTCCTCGACCGCGACTTCACGATGGGCGAGGAACGGGCGGTCGGCGCGGACCGCCTGCGCCATTTCTCCCGGGAGGTCCGATGTTCACCGGTCTCGTAACCGACGTCGGGACCATCGAGCATGTCGCGGCGGGTGATACGCTGCGACAAATCCGCATTCGCAGCCATTATCCCGCGGCGGACCTCGCGCTCGGCGCCTCGATCGCCTGCGGCGGTCCCTGCCTGACATTGGTCGGGATCGACGCCTGCCCCGAAGGATCGATCTTCGCCGTCGACGTGGGCGCGGAGACGCTGGCGCGCACCAGCGCATCCTCCTGGCGCGAGGGCATGCGCCTCAACCTGGAACGGTCGCTCCGCGTCGGCGACGAACTCGGGGGGCACATCGTCACCGGCCACATCGATGGTCTCGCCGAGATCGTCTCGATCGATGCGTTCGACGGCATGAGCCGCTTCGTGCTGCGCGCCCCTTCTCATCTGCTCCGGTTCATCGCGGAGAAGGGCTCGGTCTGCCTCGACGGCACATCTTTAACCGTGAACGGCGTCGCGGCCGACACCTTCACGATCTTGCTGATTCCCCACACGCTCAGCGTGACCACGTGGGGGGAGCGCCGTGCTGGTGATCGCCTCAACCTAGAGGTCGACCTGATGGCGCGTTACGCGGCGCGCCTCGGCGAGACGGCGACGCCAACCGCTCAGTAGCGCAGGACGATCGCCTGTTGCTTGCCGCCATCGAGATCGATGGCCTCCTGACCTTCGGCCTTCTTGTCCTTGATGGTCGCACCGTCGACGATGTCGACGCTGGTCACGTTCATCGCCGCAGCTTGATCGACCTCGGCGATCGAGATCGTCACGCCGTCGGGAAGGTCCTTGGTCTGCTTTCGAAAGTCGCCGAGCTTCATCGCAATCTCCTCTGGTCTCGCCGCGGCAAGCTCTCGTCGTGGAGGCGGGTTGCGGCGCCGATGGCCGCAGGGCTGGCAACTTCCAAACTGGAAGCATTCTAATTCGCTTGACTTTGGAACGATTCAAAATTAGAACTATTCCATAGCCGGTCGACCCGATCGTCGGCGGAAGAGGAGAGACCCATGGCGTCGCATTGCGAAAGCTGCACGTATTACGACGAGCACCAGACGAATTCGGGCAAGCAGGCGGATGGTGAAGGCCTTTGCCGCTTCAACCCGCCAATCACGCAGCCCGCCCCCGACGCGCACGGCCTGTGGCCGGTCGTCGGCGAGAAGGACTGGTGCGGCCATTACGCCGCCGAGGCCGCCGCGGCTCAGCACGCCGCCTGAGGTCATTCCGCATTCGTTGGAAGGGAAGCCCGGCCTCGCGCCGGGTTTTTCGCGCCGGGTCGCTCTGGCGAGGGATTTGCTCCGATGCGTCGGGGAGACCACAATGCCGTTGACCGCCACCACCGACCAGCCGATCGAGCGCGGCATGTCCGCAGGATTCGCTCTGACCATGCGAGACGGGGAACGCGAGGTGCCGGTGATCGTGTCGCACGAGGCGCTGCATGCGTTCGAGCCGGGGGCCGCCGAGCCAGCCCAAGGGCTCGCCGAGCGGCGCACCGCGATCGAGGCGGCGGCCAGCGCGAAATACGATCGCGGCGAGATCGCGCGGAACGGCCACGTCATGATCACCGCCCGCGATCTCGAGTAGATCGTTCACCACGGTCGACATCGGCCGGCGCTTCGATCGCCCGTCATCGCCTTGCCCTGGCGCGGGGCGCTTGCTACCCAGGCGTCCTCCTTCATACCACTGCGAGACCGATGGCCGAGCCGCGCCGATCCGCCATGCCGCCTGTCCATGCCGATGGCGCGCGCTTTCTCGTCGTCGAGGCGAGATTCTACGATGACATCGGCACGCTCCTGCTGGCGGGAGCGAAACAGGCGCTCGCCGCCGCCGGTGCCGAGATCGAGATCGTGACCGTACCTGGGGCGCTCGAGATCGCGCCGGCCATGGCGATGCTTGTCGAGGATGGCGGCTTTGCCGGCGCGGTGGCGCTCGGGTGCGTGATCCGCGGCGACACCTATCATTTCGAGATTGTCTGCAACGAGAGCGCTCGGGCGCTCACCCAGTTCGCCGTGGACTGGCGCCTCGCGCTGGGTAACGGGATCCTCACGGTCGAGACCGAGGCGCAGGCGTTCGAACGCGCCGATCCCGGCCGCGGCGACAAGGGCGGCGATGCCGCCCGCGCCGCGCTCGCGCTCTGGCGGATCAAGCAACACAGGGACGCCGCCTGATGTCGGCCGGTGTCGCGCGTTCCGCCGCCCGCCTCGCCGCGGTCCAGGCCCTCTACCAGATGGATGTCACCGGCAAGTCGCTGCCCGACATCATCGCGGAATTCGAATCGCACTGGATCGGCGGTGAGATCGAGGGTGAACGCTACAACCCGGCGGAGCTCGCCTTCTTTCGCGACATCGTGAAGGGCGTGCTCGGCGATCAGACGGCGCTCGACAATGCGGTCAACGACGCTCTGGTGTCGTCCTGGCCGTTGGCGCGGATCGACAGCGTCATGCGTGCGATTCTTCGTGCCGGCGCCTACGAGCTGAAAAAACGGCGCGACGTTCCGGCCAAGGTGGTCATCAAGGAATACGTCGATGTCGCCGGCGCCTTCTTCGGACGCGACGAGAGCGGCATGATCAACGCCGTGCTGGACAGCCTCGGCCGGTCCTATCGCGCCGACGAGCTGGAGGCGCGGCGCGCCTGATCGGCGTCGTTTCGCCCGTTCGCTGGCGCGTGCTACGGCGATGGGGCAGGGCGCTCGAGGGATTCGGCAGCCGCGCCGCGAGGAGCGCATGGACAGAGCCCGCTACGCCGCCGATCCGCAGCGCAGCCTCGGGCGACTCCATGCCGAGCCACCGTCCCGCACGCGCTCGGAGTTCCAGCGCGACCGCGATCGCATCATCCATTCCACCGCCTTCCGCCGTTTGGCGCACAAGACCCAGGTCTTCGTGCCGCACGAGGGCGACCATTTTCGGACCCGCCTGACGCATTCGATCGAGGTCGGGCAGCTCGCCCGCGCCATCGCGCGCTCGTTGCGGCTCGACGAGGATCTCGCCGAAGCCATCGCGCTGGCGCACGATCTCGGCCATACGCCGTTCGGCCATACCGGCGAAGAGGTGCTCGACGCGCTGATGGCCGGCTGCGGCGGCTTCGACCACAACGCCCAGACGCTGCGCATCGTCACCAAGCTGGAACGCCGCTACGCCTCCTTCGATGGCCTCAACCTCAGCTTTGAGACGCTGGAGGGGCTTGCCAAGCACAACGGTCCGCTGCTCGGTCGCGACGGCACGCCGGTTCCGGCCTTCGCCGCCCGCGGTCTTCCCGGCATCTTCCGCGAGGTCGACGCCGCGCGTCCGCTCGGTCTCGATCGCCACGCAGCGGCGGAATCGCAGGCGGCGGCGCTCGCCGACGATATCGCCTACAACGCCCACGACCTCGACGACGGTTTGCGTGCCGGCCTCTTCACACTGTCCGAATGCTGCGCCGTGCCGCTGCTGGCCGAGCTGATGCGGGAGATCGCCGAGCGCCACCCGGGCCTCGATGACAGCCGTACGGTCCACGAGCTGACGCGCCGCCTCATCACGCGCTTCGTCGAGGACGTCATCACCGAGAGCGCCGAGCGCCTCGCCGGACTCGACGGCCTCGACGCGGTGCGCGACGCCGGGCGTGCGACCATCGCGTTCTCACGCCGGATCGAGGAGAGCGAACTCGAGATCAAGGCGTTCCTCTGGGTGCACATGTACCGCCATCGCGACCTCGTCGCGATCCGCGAGCGCGCGGCTGGCGTGGTGCGCGACCTCTTTCTCACGTTTCGCGAGACTCCGCGGCTGATGCCCGAGGAGTGGGCGGGGCGGGCGGCAATTCCGTTCGATCACAGCGGCCGGCGCGAGCGCCTGGTCTGCGATTACCTCGCCGGGATGACCGATCGCTACGCGCTGGCAGAGCACCGCCGTCATTTCGAGGCCACGCCGGACCTGCGCTACGGCGCCCGGCTGCTCTGAGCGGGCTGACGGATGCGGCTCGATCCAAGAAGCCATTTCTGCGAGCGAAGCGAAGCAGCCCGGAGCGGCGTACGCTTTCTTCCGATCCGGGTTCTTGCACTGATCCTGGCCGGTGAAGCTTAGTGCCTCGACTGCACGAAGGCGTCGATGAGCTCGACCACCTGGGCGACGCGGAACGGCTTGGCCACGAAAGAGCGCTGCGCCGCCGTGAAAACCTGGTTGGGGTAGCAACGGCCCGAGGTGACCAGCACGCCGATTCCCGGCCAACGCATCTCGATGCGCTGCGCCAGCGCGAAGCCGTCGAGGGCGCCGGGCATCTCGACATCGGTGAAGACGACGCTGATGTCGCTGTTGGTCTCGAGCAGATGCAGCGCCTCGGAGGCGTCGGCCGCCTCGAGCACCTCGAAGCCGGCATCGCTGAGCATGTCGGCGTTGAACATGCGCAGCAGGGGCTCGTCTTCGACAATCAGGACCCGGGCATGGCTCGGAGCGACAGCGTCGACGACCATGACCGATGTTCCCCCGACGCGAACGACAGGATCAAACTCGACGGTTTGATTTAACGAAGCCTTTCCATTGAGGGCTGCCGCCCTTCATCATGAATCCAAACCTAAGAGGGCCGGTCTTGGACGGACGATCGCATTTCTTCACCGCCTCCGATGGTCTTCGCCTCTATGCGCGCGCGTGGACCCCGGAATTGGACGGCGGCCGGCTGCCCGTGGTGTGCCTGACGGGTCTGACGCGCAGCACCGACGATTTCGGTCCGCTCGCAACGGCGCTCGCGACGGGTGCGACAGCGCGGCGGGTCGTCGCCCTCGACTATCGCGGGCGCGGGCTCTCGGATCACGATCCCGATTGGCGGCACTACGACCTGCCGACCGAGCGGGCCGACATGCTGCGCGTGATGGGAGAGCTCGGCATCGGTCGCGCGCATTTCGTCGGGACGTCGCGCGGTGGCCTGCATGTGATGGCGCTCGCCGCCGAGCATCGCGACCTGATCGCGGCGGTGGTGCTGAACGACATCGGGCCCGTGCTGGAGCCGACCGGCCTGGCGAGGATCAAGAGCTACATCGGGCGCGCCGCCACGCCGAAATCGCTCGCGGACGCCGTGCGTCTGATGAAGTTCGGCGATGCCGCGGCGGGTTTCGACGGGCTCGACGAGAGCCAGTGGCGGCATTTCGCGGCCTCGACCTTTGGTCACGACGAAACGAACCTGCGGCTGCGCTACGATCCCCAGCTTGCCCGCACGCTCGACGCGTTCGACCTGACGAAGCCGCTGCCCGACAGCTGGGCGTCGTTCGACGCGCTCCGTCCGGCGCCGGTCCTGACGATCCGCGGTGCCAACTCGGACCTTTTGTCGGCCGAAACGCAGGACGCGATGACGCGGCGCTGGCCCGGCAACCGCTCGCTCGTCGTGCCGGGTCAGGCGCACGCGCCACTGCTCGCCGAGAGCGCCACGATCGCGGCCATCACCGACGTCCTCGCGGCGGGCGATCGCCTCTGACCTACAGCTTGCGCAAGTGGTCGCGATCCTCCTGCGGTAGTGCGGCGAGCCAGGCGTCGTCGTCGCCGGGCTCGGGCAACGTATGGCCGAACTCGGCCATCGCGCGGGACGGCAGCTCGCTGAGATAGATCCAGATCGCGTAGCGCGGCACGCCGAGGAGCTCGCTCACCGCGGGCAGGGTTCGCTTCACGAAGTCGGATCGCTCCAGCGTCGAGCGGCCGGCGCGGATATGACCCTGGATGAAGACGTGCGGCCCCGCGAGCGGCTTGCCGCCGACGAAGCAATCCTCCTGCGCGAAGGATCGAAACAACACTTGCACGAAGGTGCCGCCACCGCCCGTCACGGCGGCGTGGTTGGTCGTGATCGTCGCGGCGAGCTGCGCCTTGACGTCGGTGCCGAGCAGCCCCTCGGGAGCGCGGCAGATGTAGGTCGCCATTTCGGGTCCTCGCGGAAGCGTTGCGGCCTTGTAGAATGGTCCGGGCTGCGACGCATGCCCCGCCGCGGCGATCGCGAGCCCCTGCCGACCTTGCGCGCGGGGGACGCCACGCCCATAGCGCTCGGACGCGTTCCCGGAAACCGACCCTGTCCGACCTCTCGCCGTTCGATGCCGCCGCGATCGTGATCGTGCTCGCCGCCGTGCTCAGCACGCTCAACGCGCGCCTGACCAAGCTCCCGCAGACGATCGGGCTGACCCTCATGGGCGCGCTGCTGTCGGTCGCCGTGATCGTCACCTCGAAGATGTTTCCCTCTCTTGGGATCCGCGGCTGGGCCCACGGCTTCGTCGCGAGCCTCGACTTCAAGACGACGCTGCTCGACGGCATGCTGTCGTTCCTGCTGTTCGCCGGGGCGCTCGGCATCGATCTCAAGGACGTGCGCCGCGGACGCTGGACCATCCTGGTGCTGGCGGTGTTCGGCACGCTGTTCTCGACGGCGCTGGTCGGCTTCGGCCTGAAGGGGCTGCTGATCCTGACGGGGCAGCCGTTGTCGCTGGCCTGGTGCCTCGTCTTCGGCGCGCTGATCAGCCCGACGGATCCCGTCGCCGTCATCGCCATCCTCAAGGACGCCTGGCTGCCGCCGGCGATCCAGGCCACCATCGCCAGCGAGAGCCTGTTCAACGACGGCGTCGGCGTGGTGATCTTTTCGATCCTCCTCGCCGCCGCGTCGGGGCAGGGCGACCTCGGCCTCGGCAAGGGCGCCGTGATGTTCGCGCAGGAAGCCGGCGGCGGCATCGTCGCCGGCATCGTCGTCGGCACCATCGCCTTCTTCGCGATGCGTGCGACCGTCGATTACGTCGTCGAGGTCCTCATCACGCTGGCCGTGGTGACCGGCGGATACGCCGCGGCGCAGGCGCTCCACGTCTCGGGGCCGGTGGCGATGGCGGTGGCGGGCCTGATCATTGGCAACCAGGGCTTCGCCTATGCGCTCAGCGAGGAGGGCGAGGAATACCTCATCAAGTTCTGGCAGGTCATCGACGAGATTCTTAACGCCCTGCTGTTCCTGCTGATCGGCCTCGAGGCGATCGCGGTCTGGCGCGACAACACGGTGATGGCGATCGCCGTGGCGACGATCCCGATCGTGCTCGCCGCGCGCCTCGCGGCCGTCGGCGCGCCTTTGTTTCTGCTGAAGCGCATCCAGAACCTCGGCCCGGCGGCGGTGCCGGTGCTGTGGTGGGGCGGCCTGCGCGGCGGCATCTCCATCGCGCTCGCCCTCTCGATCCCGAAGAGCCCGGCGCAGGAGCTGATCCTGGCCGCCACCTACGCCTGCGTGATCTTCTCCGTGCTGGTGCAGGGCTCGACCATCGGCAGGCTCGCGCGGCGCTACAAGCCCGACGAGGACCAGAACGACTCCGAGAAGAGGGATGCCGATGCGCGCGCGATGCCTTAGGGCCTGGCAACTTCTTGGCGAGGTCTTCTGGATCCTACCGGCCCTGGTGGTGCTTGCCTGCGCCGCCGTCGCCTTCGCCTTGCTGGCCGTCGACCAGGCCGGCCTCGTACCCCGATGGCTGCTCGACAGCCCGCTGATCTATTCCGGGGATGCCACCGGCGCCCGCACGCTGCTCGGCGCTGTCGCCTCTTCGACGATCGGCGTGGCCGGCACGGTGTTCTCCATCACCATCGCCGCGCTGACATTGGCGGCCGGGCAGATGGGGCCGCGCCTGCTGCGCAATTTCACCCGCGACCGCGGCAACCAGCTGACACTCGGCGTCTTCCTCGGCACGTTCAGCTACGCGCTGCTGGTGCTGCGAACCGTGCGCGGAGATGCTGGCGGTTTCACCCCTCACGCGTCGCTCTCCTTCGGCGTGCTGCTCGCCTTCGTCAGTGTCGGCATGCTGATCTATTTCGTCGAGCACATTGCCGGCCGCATCAACCTCGACACGGTGATCGATCTCGTCAGCGAGGACGTCGGGATCGCATTGCGCCGGCTCACCGTCGAGCAGGCGCCCCCGCCGCCGCCGGCGCACCTCGATTTCTCCGGCGGCCAGGTGATCGCCGAGCCACGCCGCGGCTATCTCCAGCACCTCGACGATATTGGCCTTGCCGACTGGGCGCATGGCGCCGGCGTCACCGTGCACCTTCTCGTGCGGCCTGGTGATTACGTCTTCCCCGGCGCGCCGGTCGCCGTGGTGCTGCCGCCCCACGAGGAAGCCGTACCCGCGATCCGCTCGGCCACGGCGCTCGGTTCTAAGCGCCTCAGCGCCCAGGACCTCGAATTCGCGATCCGCCAGCTCGAGGAGGTCGCGGTGCGGGCGCTCTCGCCGGGCATCAACGATCCTCACACCGCGATGAGCGTGCTCGTTCGGTTCGGCTCGGTGCTTTGCGACCTCGCGCCCCGCTTCCTCTCCGGGGGCGTGACGCTCCGCGAGGGCCGCGTTGTGCTGGTGCGTTCCGCCACCAGCTACGACGGCCTCACCGATTCGATGTTTCACATGATCCGGCAGAACGCCGCGGGTTCGACGGCTGTGCTGGCGACCGGGCTCGACGTGATGACCGCAGCCGCCAGCGTCGAGCGGACGCCTCGCCGCCTCGCCGCCCTGCGGCGCCACGCCGACCTTTGGCTCGCCGACGCCCGGCGCGACATCGCCAACGCGTCCGATCTCGCCGACGTCGAGGCCCGCCACGCGTCCTTCCGCCTAATGGAGTCCGGAGGGCCGCTGCCTCGCGAATTGCGCGACGTAGGCTAAAGCATGGGACGCTGGCTCGGGATCGCTTTGCGATACATAAGCGCCTGTCTTCGCTCTCTATTTTTGAGGTTGAGCAAGTCCGCAGCAGCGGACGTTGCTCTAGCTTCGGTCGCTCGCCGGGTCGCTGCGGGTCGGGGTCGGCAGTCGCGGCGGGTTGCCGAGGCGCTTGTCGAGGTAGACGCCGACTTCGGCGATCAGCGGATCGACGCGGTTCTCGAAGAAATGGTTGGCACCGGGGATCACCGCGTGCTCGATCAGGATGCCCTTCTGGGTCTTCAGCTTCTCGATCAGCCCCATGACCTCCTTCAGCGGCGCGACGCGATCGATGTCTCCGTGAACGAACAACCCCGAGGACGGGCAAGGCGCCAGGAACGAGAAGTCGAAACGATTGGCGGGGGGCGCCACGGAGATGAAGCCCTCGATCTCGGGACGGCGCATCAGCAACTGCATGCCGATCCACGATCCGAACGAGACGCCGGCGATCCAGCAGGCGCGCGCCTCCGGGTGCATCGCCTGCGCCCAATCGAGCGCAGCGGCGGCATCGGAGAGTTCCCCCGATCCGTGGTCGAAGGCACCCTGGCTGCGGCCCACGCCGCGAAAGTTGAATCGCAGAACGGAGAAGCCACGCTCGGCGAACGCGTAATAGAGATTGTAGGCGATCTGGTTGTTCATCGTGCCGCCGAACTGCGGATGCGGGTGCAGGATGATGGCGATCGGCGCGTTGCGTTTCGGCGCCGGATGAAACCTGCCTTCGAGACGGCCGGCGGGACCGTTGAAGATGACTTCGGGCATCGTGACTCCTGAAAGACCGCGCCGTCCGGTCGCGCACGACCGAGGTCCGGAACGGCGCCGCTCTCTTGACGGCTTCGGCCTCGACGCCTAAACCGTTAGAATAATTCTAACACCTGCCACGCCGAGCGGACGTGACGACGATCGTTCGGGATGCGCGGCGCTCGCCTTCTAGCATGGCCGGCGTGACGCAAGGCAAGTGTTTCGAGGCCGGGCCGCCGGCCGGACCGGGATCGACGTGACCGCAGGCCGCCATTATCTCGACCACAACGCGACGACGCCGCTGCATCCCGACGCGCGTGCCGCGATGACGGCCGCCTTCGATGTCGCCGGCAACCCGTCCTCGGTCCACGCCGAGGGCCGCGCCGCCCGTGCCATCATCGACGCCGCCCGCCGACAGGTGGCGTCGCTCGTCGCCGTCGCGGTCGAGGACGTGATCTTCACGTCCGGCGGTACGGAAGCGCTCAATATGGCGCTGACGCCCGATTTCGCGCGGGGGGCACGTTGCGAGCGGTTGCTGATGAGCGCGGGCGAGCATCCGGCCGTGTTGGCCGGCCATCGGTTCGGCGCGCGTGCCGAGACCGTGCCCCTCGATGGGTCCGGCGTGATCGATCTCGTCGCCTTGGAGCGGCAGGTCGCGGGACGTCCCGTCATGTTGGCGCTCCAGGCGGCCAACAACGAGACCGGCGTCCTGCAGCCCGTCGCGGCCGCGGCCGCGATCGTCAAGGCGTCCGGCGGCGTGGCGGTCTGCGACGCTGTTCAGGCGGCTGGCAAGATCGGCTGCGACATCAAGGCCTTCGGGGTCGACGCCCTGGCGATCTCGGCGCACAAGTTCGGTGGCCCCAAGGGCGTCGGCGCCCTTTGTTTCGCGTCCGGCCATCCCCATCTCGGATCCGGGGTCGTTCGCGGCGGCGGCCAGGAGCAGGGTCTTCGGGCCGGCACCGAGAACATCCTCGGCATCGCTGGTTTCGCGGGCGCCTGTCGCTCGGCGGAACATCGCCGGTTCGCCGACGAGGCGAAGCTTGCGGCTTGGCGGGATGAACTGCAGGCGATCCTGCTGGCGATCCTGCCTGGGGCGATCGTGTTCGGCGACGGAGCGCGGCGACTGCCGAACACACTGAGCTTCGCCGCGCCGACGTTCGACGCCCAGGTCCTGCTGATGAAGCTCGACCTCGACGGCATCGCGGTCTCCGGCGGCTCGGCTTGTGCGGCGGGGAGAGCGAAACCGTCCCACGTGCTGAACGCGATGGGCGTGCCCGATGCGCTGGCGACCAGCGCGGTTCGCGTCAGCCTCGGCTGGACGACGACTCGAGAGGATATCGACGCTTTCGCGGAGGGTTTCGCGAGAGCGGTGACGACGATGAGGCCGCGCATCGCGGCGTAGATTGCCGGCCGCCTCGCGGCCCGGTGAAGGAGAATTGGATGGCTGCGGTTCAGGAGACCGTCGACAGCGTCAAGGCGCTCGACGTCACCGAATACAAGTACGGGTTCTTCTCGCAATTCGAGATGGACAAGGCGCCCAAGGGTCTCAGCGAGGAGATCGTGCGCTTCATCTCGGCCAAGAAGGGCGAGCCCGACTGGATGACGGAGTGGCGCCTGGAGGCCTACCGCCGCTGGCTGACCATGGAAGAGCCGGTCTGGGCGCGCGTCGATTACCCGAAGATCGATTTCCAGGATCTCTACTACTATGCTGCGCCGAAGAGCGTGACGGGTCCGATGTCGCTCGAGGACGTCGATCCTGAACTGCTGACCTATTACAAGAAGCTCGGCATCCCGCTCCACGAGCAGGAGATCCTTGCCGGCGTCGAGGGCGCCAAGGAGCGTCGCGTCGCGGTGGACGCGGTCATGGATTCGGTGTCGGTCGTGACGACCTTCAAGAAGGAGCTGGCCAAGGCCGGTGTCGTCTTCTGCCCGATCTCGGAGGCGGTGCATTCGCATCCCGAACTGGTGAAGAAGTACCTTGGATCGGTGGTGCCGACGTCGGACAATTACTACGCGACTCTCAACGCCGCGGTCTTCTCGGACGGCTCGTTCGTCTACATCCCGCCGGGCGTGCGCTGCCCGATGGAGCTGTCGACCTACTTCCGCATTAACGAGGAGAACACCGGGCAGTTCGAGCGCACGCTGATCATCGCGGACCAAGGGGCCTACGTGTCCTACCTCGAGGGATGCACGGCGCCCAAGCGCGACGAGAACCAGCTGCACGCCGCCGTGGTCGAGCTGGTCACCCACGACGATGCCGAGATCAAATATTCGACGGTGCAGAACTGGTATCCCGGCGATGCCGACGGGAAGGGCGGCATCTACAACTTCGTGACCAAGCGCGGCGACTGCCGCGGCAAGAACTCGAAGATCTCGTGGACGCAGGTCGAGACCGGCTCGGCGATCACCTGGAAATACCCCTCGTGCATTCTGCGCGGCGACGGCTCGCGCGGCGAGTTCTACTCGATCGCGATTTCGAACGGCCGCCAGCAGGTCGATAGCGGCACCAAGATGATCCATCTCGGCAAGAACACGACGAGCCGGATCATCTCGAAGGGCATCTCGGCCGGGCACTCGCAGAACACCTATCGTGGCCAGGTCTCGGCTCACCGCAAGGCGACCGGCGCGCGCAACTTCACCAATTGCGACTCGCTGCTGATCGGCAACGAATGCGGGGCGCATACCGTGCCCTACATCGAGGCGCGCAACGACAGCGCGCAATTCGAGCACGAGGCGACGACGTCGAAGATCTCGGACGACCAGCTGTTCTACTGCCAGCAGCGTGGCCTCGACCCCGAAGAAGCGACCGCGCTCATTGTCAACGGCTTCGTTCGCGACGTGCTGCAGCAACTCCCGATGGAGTTCGCGGTCGAGGCGCAAAAGCTGATCGCGATCTCGCTCGAAGGCAGCGTGGGCTGACGCCTCAGCTGGCTTCGGCCGTTCCTTCTCCCTTGGCGGGAGACGGGGTTGCGGCGAAGCCGTGACGGATAAGGGTCGGGAGACCTCCGTTTAGCTTGCCCGACCCCTCATCCGACCCTCGCTGCGCGAGGGCCGCCTTCTCCCCACGAGGGGCGAAGGACAGACCCGAACTCACGGACCATCCATGCTCGACATCAGAAACCTCACCGTCTCCATCGAGGGCAACACCATCCTCGACGACTTCAATCTCACCGTCAGGGACGGCGAGGTCGCCGCGATCATGGGGCCGAACGGTACCGGCAAGTCGACGCTGGCCTATGTCATCGCCGGCAAGTCGGACTACGACGTCGAGGGCGGCGAGGTCATCCTCGATGGACAGAACATCCTCGAGATGGCGCCCGAGGAGCGCGCCGCCGCCGGCGTGTTCCTGGCCTTCCAATATCCGGTCGAGATTCCCGGCGTCGGCACCATGACCTTCTTTCGCGCGGCGCTGAACGCGCAGCGCAAGCAGCGCGGCGAGGAGGAGCTGACGACACCGGCCTTCATGAAGAAGGTCAACGAAGCCGCCGCCACCCTCGAGATCCGCAAGGACATCATGAAGCGGGCCCTCAACGTTGGGTTCTCGGGCGGCGAGAAGAAGCGCATGGACATCCTGCAGATGGCGCTGCTGGAGCCGTCCGTCGCGATCATGGACGAGACCGATTCCGGCTTGGACATCGATGCCATCCGGATCGTGTCCGAGGGCGTGAACAGGCTGCGCGACGGCAAGCGCTCGTTCCTGCTCATCACCCATTACCAGCGGCTGCTGAACTACATCGTGCCCGACACCGTCCACGTGATGTCGGGCGGCAAGATCGCCCGCACCGGCGGCAAGGAACTCGCGCTCGAGCTGGAGCAGACCGGCTACCGCGACTTCGCCACCAAGGCGGCGGCGGAGTGAGCGGCATGACGGCAAGGATCGTCTCCTCCCGCACCGACGCCGAAGTGGCGCTGGCCGACACGTATGGCGCGGCCAAGGCGCGGCTCCCCGGCTCCGAAGCCGTACGTCACCTGCGCGACGATGCCTTCGGCGCCTTCGCCGCCGCCGGTCTGCCGCACCGCCGCGTCGAGGCCTGGCACTACACCGATCTGCGTTCGCTGATGCGCGAGGCGCTGCCGGTGGCGCCCAAGCCGGACGAGCGCGCGCTGGGATCGATCAATCAGGAGCTGGCGGGCCGGCCGAGCCTCGGCGGCGGCCGGCTCGTCATCGTCGACGGCACGTTCGTGCCGACGCTCTCGGACCCGCTGCCGGATGGCGCCACCGTCCGCTCGCTGGCCGAGGTGCTCGGCGAAGGTCGGCCCGAGCTGATCGACCTGCTCGCTGCCAAGGATTTTGGCGAAGGCGACGCGATCCTGGCACTCAACGCCGCAATGATGCAGGACGGCGTTGTCATCGAGATCGCGCCCGGCGCGCGGCTGCCCGAGCCGATCGAGATCGTCTACGCGTCGGCGACCCCGGCGCCGGCCGCGCGGTTCTACCGCTCCCTGGTGGTCGTGGGGGCAGGGGCCGAAGTGGCTTTGTGCGAGTCCAGCCTCGGCCGCGGCGGCCGCTCCGGCCAGACCTATGGCTGCCTCGTCGTCCAGGTGGGCGACAAGGCCGAGGTCCGGCACACCTCGTCGATCACCCGGACCGAGCCCGGCTCGCTGCGCATCGACTCTTTCGTCGCCGATCTCGGCGCCGCGGCCAAGTTCGATTCCTTCGCGCTCGTCGACGGCGAGGGCCTGACCCGTCGCCAGCTGTTCATGCGCTTCTCGGGCGACGACTCGCACGCACGGCTGCGCGGCGTCGCGCTGCTGCAGGGCCGGGAGCATGCCGACACGACGCTCGACGTGGTGCACAAGGGTCTCGGCTGCGAGGGGCGCGAGGAGTTCCGGCACATCCTCGATGGCAGCGCCACCGGCGTCTTCCAAGGCCGCATCCGCGTGCAGAAACAGGCGCAGAAGACCGACGGCAAGATGATGAGCCGGGCGCTGCTGCTCTCGGACGACGTGTCGATGCACAACAAGCCCGAGCT
>CAXTVT010000007.1:0-72483 GCA_964247745.1 uncultured Beijerinckiaceae bacterium | reverse complement strand
GAAGCGGAAGGTGGCACGCCCAACGGGAATCGAACCCGTGTCTCCGCCGTGAAAGAGGCTAGGCCCGGACGCTGGCGAGCGCTGGCGACGTTTACCTAACCGTTGTAATTGCTGCCTGATTGCTGTGCGCCTCTCGCCAACGTTCTTGAGCGTTCGGGGCTGTTCGCCTACGCTTATTAGACAGATGTTGGACAGGCAGGAGGACACGGCGAGATGGCTAGGACGGTTCGCGACACGGCGCTTGAGACCCGAGCTGCCCGGCTGCGCCTTGCCCCCCGCGACAAACCGTTCTGGAAGACCATCGAGAACGGGCTCCATCTGGGCTACCGCCGCACGAAAAAAGGCGGAGGGTCATGGCTGGCCCGGCTCTACCTCGGCGAGGGCCGCTACGCTGTCGAGAAGATCGGCACGGCTGACGACCTCGGCGACGCCGATAGCGTCACGGTGCAGTCGTACCGGGAAGCGCAGGAAAAGGCGCGCGATTGGTGGCGGGTGCAGGTGCGTCCCGATGCCGGCCAGGAGGCGGCGGCTAATCCCTTCACCGTGGCGGCGGCGCTCGACTTGTACTTCGCCGAGCGGGAGCGGCGCGGGTCTAAGGGGCTGGCGAAAGACCGGCAGGCGGCGAAGGCCCGCATCCTGGCGCCCCTCGGCGACGTCGAGGTGGCCAAGCTCACGACGAAGCGCATCCGCGACTGGCACGCCGGGATTGCGACATCGGCGCGCATGACGCGCACGGGGCGGTTCAGCGCGCCGCGCGAGCCCGTGACGCTCGACAGGAGCGATCCAGACAAGGTGCGGGCGCGGCGGGCGACGGCGAATCGGACCCTCACCATTCTGAAGGCTGCCTTAGCTTTCGCCTTTCAGGAGGGCCATGCGTGCGCGGACGAGGCGTGGCGCAAGGCCAAGCCGTTCCGCGAGGCCGACGCGCCGGTGGTGCGCTTCCTAACCGACCACGAGTGCCTGAGGCTGGCCAACGCCTGCCAGGGCGGATTTCGAGACATGGTGCGCGCTGCCTTGCTCTGTGGAGCCAGGTACGGGGAACTTTGCCGTTTGGTTAGCGGCGACTTCAACGCCGCCGCGGGGACGATTACGATCCGGGAAAGCAAGGCCGGCAGGCCGCGCCATGTCGCCCTGAGCGAGGACGGGACGGCGCTTTTGACCGCGCTCACGGCCGGGAGGGGGCCGCGCGAGCGAGTGTTCCGCCACGACGACGGCCGTCCATGGGGGCCGTGGGAGCAGAAGCGCCCGCTCGACGCGGCAAGCGTGCGCGCCGGGCTCGACCCCGCCGCCAATTTTCATATCTTGAGGCACAGTTATGCGAGTATGCTGGCGCAGCGCGGCGTAAGCATGCGTGTAATAGCCGATCAATTGGGTCATGCCGACACTAGAATAACTGAGCGTCATTACGCACACTTAAGCCCCAACTACATTGCCGCCACGGTGCGGGCGGCGCTGCCGTCATTTGGGCTTGTCGAGCCGGCCGAGCGAGGCACCGTGACGCCGCTGCGAGCGGCGGGGGCGGGCCGTGGCGCGGCGTAGGGCAAGCGGCAAGGCAGTGCCTGTCATCCGACGCGACTACGTGATGATCGCCGAGACGGGCCACTTCGGCAGCGCGGGTGGCGCAGCGACGCTCGACGTGCGGGTGCTCGCCGAGCGGCTGCGCGAGCTGACCGGCGAGGCCATCGCACGTCGCCGGAGGGTCAGCCCCGGCGAGAGGGAGGCGATCGAACGGTACGAGCGCCAACTTGACGTAGCCACGGTCGCCCTGCGGGACATCGGAGAACGCCTGTTAGGCCCGGAAGCGGCCGACCGTGCGGCTCGGCTTGACTTGGCTGCCGAGCTGGCGCGGGCGGCCGATGCCGCGGTCGCCGCGGCGCTCGCGCTCGGCTTCCATCACCGGGGCGGGCCGGAAGCCGTCGCGGAGGCCGAAGCCGCAGGGCGGGGCCAGGGGCCGGCGAAGGCGCGCGAGCGGAGGCTTCAGAACAAGCGGATGGACGACATCCGGGCCGTCATCGACAGGCACGCCGTCGCCCACTTTCGCCGCTACCCCGACGACGCCGGGAACGCAGACCGCATCGCGCGGGCCATCGCCGACCCGGTTGCCCGGGACGTTCAGGGCATCGCCGGGATCAAGCCCCCGTGGCGCGCGACAGTCTTGCCGCTTGTTGGCCGGGACCATGAGCGGTGTGTCCAGAGGATCAGAAAGCAACTCCGCCTCTGCCCGTGCTGGACGACTGTTAGTCATCCATAGGTCGGAGCTGGACGACTGACAGTCGTCCATAGCATTCGCTTCCCAGCCGCTGTTGCTTGGCGCATGACCGCCCCCGCTCGCCCGTGTTCGTGGGCGATCCCGGAGGATGAAAGGAATGGCCAAGGATAAGTCACCGGAGGCAGGGGCGGCGCGCGGCGCGAGCCCGGCCGAGAAGCCCGCAAAGGACGACGCCGGTAAGGGCAGCGCGGGGCATGGCGATGCGCCCGTCAAGCAGAGGTCGGCAAAGTCCTGGCGCACCGTCGGGCAGTTCTCGGAAGACGAAGGCCTCGGCGAGACGAAGGTCTATGAGGAGCTGAAAGCCGGCCGGCTTAAGGCTGTCAAGGTCGGGCGCAGCACGCGCATCTTCGATGAAGCCTCGGACGCTTGGAAGGCGGCGCTGCCGGCCTACACGCCGGGCGGGGATGCCTTCAACAAGCGCGGCAGAATCGCCGCCTGAGACGCGAAGAGGCCCGGCGCGATGCCGGGCCTCTTCTTGATCGTCAACCGGCCGGTGCTTGCGGCATCGGCTTCTAAGGACACTATCATGTCATCGTTTCGTACCATGCCGCTCACGCGGCAGCAACGTCGCGCCGCCGCGCGCCGCGCGCGCCGCGATCAGCGCCAGGCGTCGCCGGTCATCCTCAGCCATCGTCCTGATGGTGTAGCTGATGGCGACGAGGTAAAGGTCATAATGGCCGTCGCTGAGGCGACCCTCGTCGAGCGCGAGCACGGCCGCGGTGACTTGCAGCCCGGCACCTCCGCGCATGCTTGCTGCCAAGCGCATCAAGTCGAGAATGCGGTGGGTGCCATCCATCGGGTCCGCCGCCGCCTGACGCCGGACTATGACAGCAAGCAATGCGACGTCAGCTTGCGCGCAGCATTGCAGCACTGGAGCGCGTGTTCGCCGATCGCGATCATGACGTTGAAGCAACTCGCGGTCTATCTCGCTGCTGACCACGTCGGCTTCAGCCTCGGCGGAAGACGCTTCGGCGGAGAGGCGCAGCAAACACTGTTCAACGGCGGCGAGTACGTCATCGCCTTCGACACCCTCGGGGAGGAAGAATTATCGCCGACAGCCTCCCTCAACCTTGCCACCGCAAATCTGCTCTCGCCATTCGCCGTGCAGCAGCTCGCGGGCGGGCACCTCTCGGCGTCGCCCGCCCGCTTCCACGCCGCCAGCTACTTCCTCGGCCATGGCCATCATCCCTCGGATGGGCCGACCGCTACCTTCGTGGAGAGGCAGCTCACAGCATGCCAGCGCGTTTGCACTCTGCTGGACCTGTACGAGGAACTTATCGTCGAGGTCGCGTCGATCTTGCTTTCGTCTCATCCGCAGGCCGGCGCGCGGATCGACCAGCTCACGTCCCGCATCACGCCGCCCCGGACGAAAGACGGGGCGCGATTCCTCCGCCACAGCCGCGACCTTCTGGCGTCGCTTGCTGGCCTGCCCGCCATCCCGCCCGTCGGCGGAGGGACGGTTCAATGAGCCGGCTCGATCCGAACCACGACGATGGGGACGGCGAGGTGGCGGCTGCCGACAGCGGCGACGACGCGGGGCTTCTTGCGACGCACGGTAGCGCCGCTGCCCCCAGCCTGCCGTCCACGATCGTCATCCCTGATAACGAAGGCGACGGCTCAGAGCTGCGCGGCCGTAATGGCGACGGTGTGGCCGGCGGCGCGCCAGCGTTGTTGTTCGCTGCCGGTCCTGACACCCCCGACGTGCGCGCGCAGGCGAGGAAGGCAACGGAACGCTTCCTCCGCACGCTCGACCCGACCGCAACCCGCTTCGACTTCCGCGCGATCGATGACCGCAAGGGGCGTGGGTTGCCGACCAGGCTGTTCACGAAAGCAACCTTGGCCGAGGCATGGTCCGAGCTGTGGCGGCTCAACCAATTCGGCTATGGCATTTTCGTGATGGTGAGCGCCACCGACGGCCGCGGGCAGAAGGGCACGAACGTCGCCCGCGTGCGCGCCGTGATCGCCGATTGCGACGGTGTCGATCCCTCCAAGCTCGTCGCGGCCAAGCCGCCGCACATGGCCGTCCGCACGTCGCCCGGCAAGTGCCATCTGTATTGGCTTACCAGCGACTGCCCTCTCAACCTGTTCAAGCCGCTGCACGAGGCGCTCATCGCCCAGTACGGCACGGACAAGAACGTGAAAGACCTGCCGCGCGTACTGCGCCTGCCGGGCTTCTACCATAACAAGGCCGAGCCGCTCCCCGTCCGCTTCGCCTCTGCGCTGGTGCCGAAGGAGAACAGGGTCCTGCCGCCCTACACGGTAAGAGAGATCATCGACGGGCTCGGGCTCGACGTCGATCCCGCCGCGCCGCGCGCCACGGCCGCCGGCGGTGCGTCTAGCCGCAAGGCTCAGGCGAAGGCAGGAAGGGCCGGCGGCACGGAGGGCGGTGGCATCCTGTCGACCGTCGACTTCGGCCCTCAGGCCAGGCGCGACGCCACCACGAAGCTGCTGCCGCCGCCTGAGACGCCAGAAAACGTCGCCATTGTGCGTACAATACTCGCCGTGCTCGACCCCGACTGCGGCCGTGATGAGTGGCGGCGCGTCCTCTGGAGCTTGCTCGCGACGAAATGGGCTTGCGCCGAGGAGCTGGCGCGCGGTTTCAGCGCGAGGAGCGCCGACAAGTTCGACGAGGACGACTTCCTCGGCGTCGTCCGCAGCTTCGACCCGGCGGGCGGCATCACCTTCGCCACGCTCATCCATCTCGCCAGGGAAGCCGGCTACACCGGCCGGCTGCCGGTCAACGGCAGCGAAGTCCAGGCCGGCGCAGGGCAGTTAGCCGAGATCGGGCGTGACGGGTTGTGGGTAGCCGTCGGCGATGGACAGCGCCCCATCGTCATGGTGGAGCCGGGCCAAATCGCAGCGACCGCAAGCAAGGCAGAGGATGCGTTGCGCGCGGCCGGCGCGCCCATCTACCAGCGCGGCGGTAAGCTGGTGCAGCCCGTGCTGAACCAATCAAAGGCGGCCGGCGGCAGGACGACGATCACGGCGAGCTTCAAGGAAGTTACCGTGCCGATGCTCGTTGATTGGCTAAACAGATGCGCCGACTTCCAACGCTGGCACGGCACCTTGAAGAAGATCATCAGCATCGACCCGCCGCGCGACGCGGCCGAGACCATCCTGTCGCGCCGCGGCCAGTGGAAGTTCCTGCCCGTGAGCGGATGCGTGACTTCCCCTGTGCTGCGGAGCGATGGCACCTTGCTGACCGCTGCGGGGTATGACGCCGCGACCGAGCTGTACCACTTCTCCGATCCCAGCCTCACCATGCCGTCGATCCCGGAGAAGCCGAGCCGCGCCGATGCGGAAGCGGCGCTAGCCCTGATCGGTAGCCTGCTTGACGGTTTTCCCTTCGTTGGGCCGATCGACCGGTCGGCGGCACTGTCAGCCGTGCTGACCGCAGTGCTGCGGGGCGGCATGGGGACTGCTCCCATGCACCTGATCCGCGCCCACACGGCTGGCACCGGCAAGAGCCACCTCGTCGATGTCGCCACGACGCTCGCCGCCGGATACGCCGCACCGGCAATGGCGGCCGGCAGCAATCCCGACGAGCTTGAGAAGCGGCTCGTCGCGGCCGTTCGCGATGGCTCGCCCTTCGTAAACCTCGACAACGTCAACGGCACGATCGGCGGCACTCTCCTGTGCCAAATCGCCGAGCGCCAAGTCGTTACGGTCCGCCCGCTCGGCAAGAGCGAACCCTTCGTCGGCGTGTGCAAGGCCGCCGTGTTCTGCAACGGCAACAACACTACCGTGGAAGGCGACCTGGTGCGCCGCACGATCACAAGCAACCTCGACGCCGGGATAGAAAGCCCGGAAACGCGCCACTTCAACTTCGACCCGCTCGCCCGCGTGCAGGCCGACCGCGGCCGCTACCTCGCCGCGGTGCTGACGATCGCCATGGCCTACCGGGCAGCGGGCTGCCCCGACGTCGACCTTCCGCCGCTCGGCTCCTACAGCGATTGGACGCTGATGGTGCGCGCCCCGCTCGTCTGGCTGGGCACGAGCGACCCCGTGGCAAGCCAGGAAGCGGCGCGGGCGGAAGACCCGGTGCGCGCTTCGATCCGCGAGGTGATGGCGCATTGGACAGCGGTGCCCGCGCTTAAGCCTGACACCTTCTACAAGGCCAAGCACCTTTTGGACGTTGCTGACCATCACCCCGACTTCCAAGAGTGCCTGCATCGGCACTGCGGGCGCAACGGCATCCTGAATACCAAGATGCTGGGCGGCTTCCTGAGCCGCATTCACGGCCAAGTGCTCGACGGCCGCAGGATCGTGATGCGTCCTGACAAGGTGCATGGGCACCTCTACGCCCTGACCCAGGCCGAAGGCGGGGCTGCATGAGGTTATGCTGGTTTTAGAGGTCTGTTTTGTTTGACGTGAGGGAAATGACGATTAGTGAAGCATAGTGATGATGTGGTGCGTCTTGCAGCATAACGCACTCTCATTTTATGTAGACCGAAGTAACCCGACCTCTGAAACCGTCGTAACCTCATCCATGCCTGGCGGGACTTGCCAGCCACCACCACCAGGAGCGATATGCATGGCGTCGCGCGTCTGTCGTCGCGCCAGGCGAAAAAGCATTTCAATGAGCGCCTACGTCGAAACCCTGAAGCAGGAGCTGGCGCGGAACAACGCCGCGCAAGCCGCCGCGGCGGCTGTCCAGGCCAACGCCGACCGGAAAGCCGAGGCCACGGCCGCTCGTGAACGCATGACATCGATCGACGTCAGGCTCGCCAGGCTTCTTCAGACGATCCCGCCCGAGGTCCAGGCGGGCGGTTTGAGCCTTCCGGAGCTGCAAGCGATGCTGATGGGGCGGCGGCGCGGCAACGCGCACGCGGGGCATCTGGGCTCCGCGCTCCGGCGGGCGGGCTTTAAGCGGAAGCGCATGTGGGGCAGCGCGACCGGGCAGTTCCCCGCGAGGTGGTTCCCCTCGGCCGCGGCGTGACGTTGGGCATGGGCATGCGTCGGGCCATCTGCAGCGCCCCCGCTAGGCGGCGGATGTCATGCTCGCCCTGTGGCTCGCTCCCGGCGTCGCGCTGGTTCAAACGCGCCCGCCCCGATCGACCACGTCGACCAACCGGCGGCTTCGCCCCATCGCGAGACTCTTCCTTTGCCATCCCCTGCGCAGACTGTCCGGCGGATGGCGTGCCGATCGCCGGAATGTCGCCACGGCTGAGCTGCCCACTTCGGTCCGGTACGTCAAGAACGATGCCGGCGGGCAACGGTGGCCCGACGCAAATGCGCGGCATGGGGCAGCAAACCCCTAAGGTAAAGCCGCCGAGCCTTGTGACACCTAAATGCGGCACTTAGGTCTCTACCGTGTAGCTCAGTTGGTAGAGCGCGCCCCTCGTAAGGGTGAGGTCGTCGGTTCGAGCCCGACCACCCTGACCACTTCAGGCCCTCCCGAGGCTTTGGCCTCGGGAGGTGAGGCCACTAGGGTTTGCGCTCTTCCTGAGTACCCGCCAAGAGCAGCCGGGCTAATCCAACATATTCAGTCCAACTGGGCTGACCAAATAAATTTCGGTCCGCTGGTATAATGTTCCCATGACATGGCCGGCGCCGCCATCGCCAAGATCGGCGAGCGCGTCGCGCCCGTCGCCGGGGCCGACGGCGGTCCGCGAGCTGGCAGTGAAGCTGTGCGAGGTCGAGGGCAAGGATTGGCAGGACCGCCGATTGATAACCGACGTGGTGCGCCGGGTCGGATGCGCGCTACGGAAGATGCGGGCGACACGGGTTGTCGAGGGTGAGAGGACGCAGGCTGGGCAGGTTTGGCGATTAAAATAGCGCTTTACGCACTTTCTTTTGCTTTCAATGCAATTCTTTTCTTTCGACTGACATTTGTTTTGTTGGGCTCAGATGGTGATACTTGAGCAGATAGCGTCTTAATAAGAACTGAATAATTTGCTATCACCTTTTCTTTATAAAGGAGATCAAAGATTATCACACCTGGTTGGAAGATTGTCAACGATTGAATTTTAGTAGAATTTCTACAACGCGGACTTGCGTTAAATTCGAGCTCAAGCTTTGTCTTTAAAAGAAGATGCTCGTTGTTCTTTATTTCTAATGTAACCCCGCGTATATCATCGCCATTCTCGATCTCCATAATTGTTAATACTGCGACGTTGGGGAAAACGAACGGAACAGTCGGCACAGCGACGGCATCTAATATATGGAACATGCTTGGACGACCGCTTGGTGCATCCATAGCCATTGACTCACAGCATCCAAATAGAATGACTTTCATTGTGATTTGACCTCAGTAGCTGGCAGCGAGCTTATCTTGCTACTAAGAACGTGATCGATTTGCCTGCTCGCAGACTGAGTTAGCGTCTGGTTACTATTAGGGACTACTGAGCATAAAAATTCAATAATTGGTTGGAGCCATCGATGATTATCAAAGTTTTGGACCTTGCTAAAAGATGACGAGTTGCCCTGCAAAAAAATCGCGACAGCGCAAAGGTACACAAAAGCTTCTTCGGCCTGTGTCTTTGGAGTTTTCCTACTTTCCTTCAAGAATCTGTCAAGCAATGCGTTTACAGAGGTCGACTTAGCAAAAAGTTGAATGGATTTGCGATCCCGCATCTGAGCAGCCGCGAAAAGCGGCGTGTTTGCTATAGCCATTATAGTCGCAGCGTCTAATCTAGCGGCTCTTTCGATTGGCGTCATGGCATCACCCGGTAGTATTCTACTTTCATATTCCTGTAAGGCGTATCATATACAAGATGTACGAACTCCTGACAAGACCCCCATTTGCTAACTATAATTGGCTGCGGAAAACCGCCGGTTCCGGGATGGACGACAATGCCAGAGTGCGCAACCTCAGCGCCGCTTGATAATGCTGATATATAAATGACAATATCGCCAGCGAGTACGTCCCTTACATCAATTTGCTTGTAGTTGTCATCTGACAATATTTTTGTCACTTCAGAGCTGCTCTCTATTCGCGTTCTTCTCGCGGCAAATGTCATGCCGTGACAATTGTATTTTCGACAAGGGCCTGGTGTCCTATGCTTGGCCTCTGGAAACTCGCGGATGTATGCATCAGCCTGAAGCTTGAGACCAGCGTCTGCGACACCGCGATCAATAAAATTGTTGATCTTATTTCTTTCTCGGGTGCAAAGATCCAATTCGTCGCCATTCTTGGTCGTAGTGTTCTCGACTAAAGGCTTCGTGGTGGGCGGAAGGATGAGAGACGCCACTGAACCACCTTTGCGCGTTAATGCGCAGAAGGAATAGCTTAGCTAACACTTCGCTGCCAGTACCCCTTCCACGCCCGCGACGCGGGCGCACTGAGCGCCGCGGCGGTAACCCCGAGATACTGCGCACCGCCGGCCGACGACTTCATGGAGAAGGCGATCAACCTGCAGCACCTGCTGGTCAGCAATTGCGCCGCCACCTTCATCGTGCGCGTCGCTGGCGACGGCATGATCGGCAAAGGCCTGTTCAACGGCGACCTTGCCATTGTGGACCGCTCGCTGGTCCAACATGACGGCGACGTGATGGGTGGTCGACATCGAGGGCGAGCGGTCGTTCAAGATGTGGTCGCGCCAGCGCAGCACCGTCGCCCTGTCCTTCGCCAACCCGCGCTATCCCACCTTCGCGCTCGACCCGGCCGCGGTGGTCGAGGTGTGGGGCGTCGTGTCGGGCAGCGTAAACCCGCGCCGCCAAGCATTGGGAGGATGAGCGCCTGGCCGCCATCGCTGGCGCTGGTGGACGGCAACAGCTTCTACTGCGCATGGAAGCACGCCTTACACCGAAGGCACGGCTACATTCTGATTATACGATTTGCGATATAGTCGACAAGCAGCGTAATCGGACGCTGTAAAATCGATGTTCTACTCTGCGAAAGGATTACTGCTCCGATGCCTATCCCATAGATATACGGTATAAAGCAGAGATAATGCTCCCCCTCTCGCTCCACCGATCTGATTGTAAGATAATGTCGCGACTGTAGCCAAGCCTTTATCCCAGCGGGAAGCTCTTTATCAGGCATAGGCAGAAGACCTAGACTTTGCTCCCCATATCTGACATAGCGGCGGGCTCGCTCGAAACATGCGACGCTGATGGCCTGTGGTCCTTCGATGAAAGCAAATATATTTAGTCCGATTTTTGCTATAATTCGATAATAGGCATTAATATCAATGCTCATCTCCATCATTACCGAGGGCTTATCTATAAAGCGTGCATCACCAAGCTGTGAAGTAATTTCTGGTTTGATACTTCGAGCCTTGAAGAGAAGCTTTAAGGCTTCAGTAAGCGACGAGGCATGACAGTTTAATTGACCGCCATCACCAAGCACCACGAAGGGCCGGGTAAGACTACTCTGATGCGGCATCGGCGCAAACCAAACGCCGTCCCTTGGTGGCCGTCGCTTATCTGTAACAGCCCCTGCTACGATGTAGCCTTCTAAGCCTTCAATGATTTGCGTGCAAATGTAAAGGCGAGAGTGTTTCTTGTCAATAAGCTCGAAATTAGCTGGCAGGCTTCTAAGGCGGTCAAGAAGTGCGTCAATTTCGCTGCAGTCAGAACCTCGCACTTGAAGCTCATTGTCTCCTATCTGATGAACCTGAGCTGCCAATGTAGTTTTAAAACCAGCTCTGATCTGAGCCACACTCGTGATACCTTCATCGTCGGTTGCTAAGATCTTCTTAGCTCGGAACGAGATTGCTTTCGTATCTTTACCTCTGTCGCGCCCAGTCTTCTGAAACATAACTCGCGCAAGCGCTACCGGTGAACTTCGTGCGAACGCCGCTTCGAGGATTGAAAATTCATTATTGCATACGGAGCAGATGCAGCCACGCAGCAGCCACTGCGAGTCATCTCCTCCTATGCAGGCGGGGATGACGTGCTCGTCGGTAAAGTCGTATCGCTCTTGGCAGTAGAAGCATGGCGCTGAGCTGATCATTTCCTCTTTTACACCGCAGCGAACGCCTCCGCATCAATTCGCTAGACCGATGACAGTGGGCGAGCGCATCATCCATGAGTTGCGCGGCCACGCTTGCTTGCGCTGGAGAGCGTGCCGGCGACGCCCCAGGCCTGTGCAGTGACGCGCTGCCTCTCCGGCCGCGTCACCGAGCGCGCCACCGTCGAGCAGGCGGTCGCCACCCATGCGTCGCGCCTCAGCGAGAAGCTGTGCCGCGAGAGGCTGGGCACCGACCACGTTGGCGTGTTCTTCCACACGTTGGAGCATGACGTTGGCGCTCCGCAACGCTCCGCGGCGATCACGGTCACGCTGCCCGAGGTGACCAGCGACACGCTGGCGCTGGTGGCGACGGCGACGGCCGGGGTGTGGCGGGACGGCTACCGCTACAGCAAGGCCGCAGTGGTGACGGTCGATCTCGTACCCCTCGCAGCGAGCCAGGCCGACCGGGCGAAGGCGGCGGCGCTGATGGCGACCCTCGACAGCTGCAACTGCCGCTACGGCCGCGGCGCGGTGGTGGTCGCCGCTGCCGGGCAGCAGGCGAGCCGCGAGGGCTGGGCCACAAAGTTCGAGCTGCGGTCGCCGCGCTACACTACCAGGCTCGATGAACTGCTGGTGATCGCGGCATAAGGGCGATGGGGCGACGGTCTCTGGTGCGCTTGAGCTGCCATAGCGTCAGCTCGCGTCGTCATCCGTCGGTGGTTGGCAAGACGCCTCCGCCTTGGCGATGTCGAGGGCGCGAGCGATCAAGGCACGGAACGGTCCCGTCGGTGCATAGAATCCCCCGCCGCCAAATCCCACGCCCTGGTCGAACAAAAGGCCGCGCCCGGAGAGATCGGCGATGGCGTCCGTGGCAGTGTCGAGCGACATAGGTGCTGTAAATTCCGCTGCGTTGCTGAGAAGGGGGCCTGTCACAGCTTTGCCCTCGCGCCTCGGCACGCCCGTGTCCGGCCGCTCATACCACTCGCCGATCAGCGCAACTGCTCTGAGCGATGATGTGGTCAAGCCTTCGAGTCGCTTAGCCATGTCGAGGAAGCTTCCCGGCTCGCACGCATCGGACTTCAGCTCCTCGGTCAGGAAGGCCGCTAGAAGCTTGAGGTTGTGCTCATACTCGCCTTGGCGCGCCGCGAGAAAGAAGCGGTATGCCATGGGCATAAGCGCCGCCGCTTGCTGCTCCGACAGGTCTACCAGCTCGCCGCGGCGGAGCGCATCCATCAGGAGGCGGGTCGGGCGCGCGATGGCGAATTCCGTGACGCTCACGGCGAGGGGCGTCGCGAGGGCGATCACGGGTGCGAGAGAAGGGAGCGTGGCGCTGGCCGCTGCCAGGAAGGTCGGCACCGCTAAGCGCGCGACAGCAGCGCCATGTTCGTTGGGAGCGGGGAGCTGCGTCATTCAGAACCTCACGTCGAGCCGCCGGCACGAGCAAGCCGCAGCCCTGGTGAAACTAATCCGACACTAGTCTCTCCGGCCGCGCCGGCGAACTAAGTTAGTGATGGAGCCCTCGCGCGCACTCCCAAAAATTCTGGCGACATCGGTTGCGCGACCATGAAGTACCACCCCATGCGCGCAGCGTTCCCCCCCGGCCACTTCGGTCCGGCCAAAGGATTCTTTCGCGTCGCATTGAACGGGTCGGCATCCCCGTTCGGCGCAGGACGGCGCGGCGCAGGGCCGGCCGACGGCCAGGGCGGGCGGGCGGGCGGGATCATGACGGGCCGCCGTGTCGGCTCGGGCAGCGCGCGTCGTGGCGTTGCCGCCAAGGTCGGCAATTCGCAGCAGGGTGGCCGGCGCAGGACACGGGACTGAGCGCGATCGGCGCTGTGATGCAGTCCGGCAGCCTGTTGCACATCGCCCGCGGCATGGTGCTGATGACTGAGGTCGACGCCTGGCAGGACTGGGCCATGGCCGTCGGGATCGAAGCCGCCTACATCGTCGCCGAGCTAGCCGTGGTGCTTGCCGCCACCGACAGGACGCGCCGCCAGGTCGTGCGCTGGGCCGGGCCGTTCACGGCCGTCGCCATGGCGGTGTCGGCACTCCTGAACGCCCTCGCCTTCGCCGAGCACTTCACCGGCTGGGCCAAGGCCGTGCCGGTGCTGATCGGCATCATGATGCCGGTGGCGATCTACACGCTGACCGGCTGGCCGTGCCGCTCTACGTCAACGGCGACCCCTGAGGGCGGGGGCATGTGGGTGTGCCGCCGGGCGGTGGCCCTGGCCGGCGGAGGCGCAAGGGTCATGACCTCGCCCTGCCGATCGCGTTGCCCGACACTGTCGTGCGGGCGAGGCTGCCGCATCGAGACGGCGAGGCAGGACGGGGTCTGGTCGCGTAGGGCGAGCATGGCCATGCCGGATAGGCGCGCTTACTCAGCGGCGGTCGCTGACGGCGATATGACGACGGCGCTAGGGGGGTTGTAGCGGGAGGCTTGCCGGTCGCTGGCGAGCCTTTCTGAGGCTCGCGCGGCGTCATGACCTGAGCGCACTTCGGCTGGATCGATGCCGCAGGCAAAGCGACGCGCCGGGTAGCACCCTCGCCGGACCCCACCACGCTTATTCGCCAAATGTTAGACGGCAAGCCACCAAAGCGGCGCGGCAGGCGGCTAGCTCGTTGTAATTGCTGGCACGCCCAACGGGAATCGAACCCGTGTCTCCGCCGTGAAAGGGCGACGTCCTAGACCGCTAGACGATGGGCGCGGAGGCGGGCGCCAGGGCGCCGCTGACCTGGCAGCGGTATAGTCACGGGGCGAGAGACTGGCAAGGCGCTCACGATGCCGCGCACGCCGGCAGGCGCACGGCTGTTGCGTGGCCGGTGAAAATCCTTATAAGGCGCGCATCGTTTCGGCCGGGGGCTGAACGGACGGCTCGGTGTCATCGGGCAGGTCGCCTGTCGCGTATGACGCGTACGGGCTCTCCGTCGTCCCGTGTCCTCGCCTTCGTGAAACACGTCGGGCCTTTCCGGGGCTCGAAGGGCTTCGCGCCGGAACCGGTCAAAGAGAAAGGCTCACGATGGCTCTCTACGAGCACGTCTACATGGCACGTCAGGATGTCTCCGCCCAACAGGTCGAGACGATGACGGACACCTTCAAGCAGGTGGTGGAAGGCCTCGGCGGCACGTTCGCCAAGGTCGAATATTGGGGTGTGAAGTCGCTCGCGTTCCGCATCAAGAAGAACCGCAAGGCGCATTTCACGCTCGTCAACATCGACGCGCCGCACGCCGCCGTCGCCGAGATGGAGCGACAGATGGGCCTCTCTGAGGACGTCCTGCGTTTCATCACCGTGCGCGTCGAAGAGCATGAGGAAGGTCCCTCGGCGATGATGCGCAAGCGCGAGGACGACGATCGCGGCGACCGCCGTGGCGGCCCGCGCGGCGATCGCCCGCCGCGCCGTCCGCGCGAGGACGCGCCGGGTGGCGCCCCCAGCGAAGGAGCCTATTGAGATGGCCGTCACCACCACGGGCGGCGCACGTCGTCCCTTCTTCCGTCGCCGCAAGACCTGCCCGTTCTCGGGCCCGAGCGCGCCGAAGATCGATTACAAGGACACGCGGCTGCTGTCGCGTTACGTGTCCGAGCGCGGCAAGATCGTGCCCTCGCGCATCACCGCCGTGTCGGCCAAGAAGCAGCGCGAACTCGCGAACGCGATCAAGCGCGCGCGCTTCCTCGGCCTGTTGCCCTACGTGATCCGCTAAATTCCGCCCTCGATCGCCGGCCCTGCTCGGGCCGGCGCCTTTCAGTTGAGGCACGCCAGCGCGTGCCCCTAACCGCCTTCCGCGCGGGACAGCGACCTTGAAGCTCAGATTGCCAAACGTCAGCCTGTCGGGGACGGGGCTTGCCGCCGGTGCGGCCGCCGGCGTCGCCGCCGTGCTACTGTCGATGCTGACGATGCAGCATCCGCCGGTGACGCTCGCGCTCGGCTTCGTCTCGCCTCTTCCGATCATGATCGCGGCGCTCGCGTTCGGGCCCTCGGCCGGCGCACTGGCGGTGTTGGTCGGCACGGTTTTCGTCGCGATCTTCGACATGAAGCTCGGCCACCTCGTCGTCGCGACCAGTCCGAGCAGCGCCGCGGCCCTGTCCGACAGCCTCGCCTTCCTGGTCGGGCTCGGCATCCCGGCGTGGCTCCTGACCTTCCTCGCCCGCATCCCGGCCCGGCCGCCGCGCGCGGGCGCCGTGCCGCCCCGGATGCGTCCGGACGAAACGAAATTGTCGCGGGTCGTCGTCGCCGCCACCCTGTTCGCCATCGCCGCCGTCGGAATCCTGTTCGCCATCGAGATCGTCGCCCATGGCGGGCTGACGAAGCTGAATGCGGCACTGGTCGAGAACTACGAGACGATCCTCAAGGCGGCGGCGGACAAGGGCCAATCGGCGCTCAGTGCCGAAGACCTGCATCGCTCCGCGCTCTGGTTCTCGGCGTTGGTGCCGTGGCTGATGGCGGCCTTCGCGGTCGTGTTCTACCTCGCCAACCTGTGGCTGGCCGCGCGGATCGCGCGCACCTCGGGCGTGTTCGGGACGGAATGGCCGGACATCCCGCGCAATCTGCGTCTGCCGCGCTTCGCCGCGCTGGTGCTCGCCGTATCGCTCGGCCTGAGCTTCACGACCGGCCTCATCGGCCTCGCCAGCCACGTCGTCAGCGCCGCCTTCGTCGCGGCTTTCTCGCTGCAGGGCCTCGCCATCGTCCACGCCCTGACCCGGGGCCAGAGCTGGCGACTGCCGGCGTTGGTCTTCACCTACGGTCTCGTGCCGCTGGTGTTCTGGGCCCTATTGGGTCTTCTCGACACCGCCTTCTCCTTCCGCGATCGGCAGGCGCCGATCGTCAAAAAGCAACCAGAAAGGAAATCGCCATGGAAGTGATCCTGCTCGAACGCGTGGCCAAGCTCGGCCACATGGGCGAGACCGTCCGCGTCAAGGACGGCTACGCCCGCAATTGCCTGCTGCCCGGCGGCAAGGCGCTCCGCGCCACCGAAGCCAACAAGAAGCGCTTCGAGGGCCAGAAGGCCGATCTCGAGAGTCGCAACGCCGAGGCTCGCGGCGCGGCCGAGCAGGTTAGCGAACGGCTGGACGGCGAGAGCTTCGTGATCATCCGCCAGGCCGGCGAGACCGGCTACCTGTACGGCTCGGTGTCGACCCGCGACATCGCCGACGCGGTGACGACCGGAGGCACCAAGGTCGGCCGCAACCAGGTCGTGCTGACGCAGCCGATCAAGACGCTCGGCGTCCACACGCTCCCGATCCAGCTGCACCCCGAGGTCGAGGTGCACGTCAAGATCAACGTGGCGCGGTCCGCCGAAGAAGCCGAACGCCAAGCGCGCGGCGAGGACGTCAACGTCGTCGAGCGCGACAACATGGACGACCTCGGCCTCGAGGTCGGCGCCGCACTCGCCGGGTTCGAGGGCGATCTCGCCCGCTGACCAACGTCGCGTACGACAGTTGGCCCATCGTGGGATCGGCCAGCTGTCGCCGGCGTGAGCTATTCGGCTGCGATCCGCGTGAGATCGGCCCCGGCCAACTGGCCGGCGTCCGGCACCCGCCCCTGGTCCAAAAGGTGCAGGAACGCGATCATCTGCGGATTCTGCCCGATGGCGCAGGCGGCGAGCGCTTTGCCGTCCTTGATGAAATAGCTGATGAAATCCAGCTTGGCCGGCTCGCCCTGGGTCACGATCTCGTCCCAGTCCGAGGCGTAGCCGGCGTAGTCGAGGCGCTTGTCGCCTTGGTTGCTCCAGAAGAACGGCGCGTCGTGGAACGGCTCGCTGCGGCCCAGCATGCCGCGCGCCGCATGGATGGCGTGCTGCTGCGCCAGCCGCCAGTGCTCGATGCGCGCCGTACCGCCGCCACGCGGCTCCGGAAAGGCCGCCACGTCGCCGGCGAGCCACACGCCGGGGGCGCAGGTGAGGTCCGCGCCGACCGCGATACCGCCGTCCTCGCGCTTGGCGATGCCGGTGATCGCCTCCGTCTCCGGCACCGCGCCGGCGCCGATCAGCACCATGTCGGCCGGCAGGACGTCGCCGCTTTCGAGACGAACCTCGCCCACGCGGCTGCCGCCCTCGAACCTGGCGACCTTCCCCTGGACGAAGCGGATGCCGGCGCCCTCGTGGTGCACCTTGAGCGCGTGGGCGATGTCGTCGCCCATCCGCGCCGCCAGCGGCAGCGGCTCGGGTGAGACCACGGTGGCGGCGAGGCCGCGCTTGGTCAGGAAGGCCGCCGCCTCGAGCCCGATGAAGCCGCCGCCGACCACCACCAGCGTCTTCGCCGTCTCGGCGGCGGCGCTGATCGCCTCGGCATCGGCCAGGGAGCGCAGCGTGAAGATGTTGCCAAGGTCACCGCCGGCGAACGGGGGCACCACGGCGCGGCTGCCGGTGGCGATCAACAGGGCGTCCGCCACCAGCACGGTCCCGTCGGCGAGGGTGACCGTGCGGGTCGAGACGTCGATCGTCTCGGCCGCGCTGGCGAGGAAGTCGACCTTCACCGCGGCGTAGAAATCCTTTTCCAACAGCATCGCGGAGGCGTCGGTCTTCTTGGCGAGGAAGTTCTTCGACAGCTTGGGGCGATCGTAGGGTTGCCCCGCCTCGCGGCCGACCATCACAAGGCGGCCGCCGAACCCCTCGTCACGCAGCGTGACCGCGGCAGCGACGGCGGCAGCACCCGTGCCGACGATGACAAAGGTGCGCGCGTCGTGGGCATGCGGGCTGGCGCCGACCTTGGCCATCGGCTCCAGCACGGCGACCACGTGCTCGCCCTCCGTGCGGATCGGATATTGGTCCAGTCCCCGCAGCGCCGGCGGCTGTACGAGCGCGCCGTCGCCGATATCGAAGGCCGCCTTGTGCCACGGGCAGTACAGCGTCTGCCCGCAGATCTCGCCCTTGGCCAGCGGCGCCCCGTAGTGCGGGCACTTGGCCTGAAAGGCCCGCAGGCCGCGTGCGTCGCGGATGAAAAGAACCTTGGCGTCGCCGTCCTCGACCTGGCTCATCCCCATCGGGATGTCCGCTGCCACCGCCCGCACTTCCGCCGCCATTCTCGCCGCTCCTCGTTGGAACGGATCTAATCGCCGGCGGGAGCGGCGGTTGCTTCAGGTCATTCGGCCGCCTTGCGCGCCGGGTTCTCCAGCGTCTGGATCACCTCGAACCCCTCGAATTCGGGATGGCCGAGCGTCATGCGCCGGTTGCCGCCGGCGTTGCGATGCGCCGCCCGGAAATGCTCCGACGTCGTCCAGGCCTCGAAGGCCGCCCGCGTCGACCAGACCGTGTGCGAGGAATACAGGACGTGGTCCTCGCGCTCCGGCCCGCGCAGCATGTGGAATTCCACGAAGCCGGGATTCTTCTCGAGGTGGGATTCGCGCCCGAGCCACATGGCTTCGAACGGCTCGGCCTCCTCCTTGAGGACCTTGAAGCGGTTCATGGCGATGAACATGGCGGGTCTCCTGGCATCGAAACGCCGTGACTTGTCGGCTACCCGCGCGGCGGCGGCAAGGCCTCGAAACGTCGCTCCCGCGCTCGTCGCCACGCGAGCCCTGCTGCACCCGTTGCTAATTCCGGTAGCATAACCTAATCAGCTATCGATGTCCAACGCCGATCGCCCCTCGGGAGGCCGGCATGGCCAGACGCCAAGCCCCGACATTCGACCCTGCCAAAGTCAGGGTACCGCGACAAAGAAGCGAGCCAATGTCAGGGTTCGTCGACAAAAAACCCTGCCAATGTCGCCTCCATCGACAATCGCCAGATCGCAGTCGGCGTTCGCCGACACGGGCGGTAATCGCGACAAGGTCATCTGATTCCCGAACCGCTCTTCCGCGGCACAGGCGACGGGAAGCGTCGCGAGCCCGACTTCCAATCGGTCGCAGCTTGAAGTCTCCCCGATTGCGAACCTATCCCCACGACGCCGATTAGCGAGCGGCCGCCAGGAGCGGTGTCATCGAGGACAGTCTGATGATCAAGATCATAGCCGCCGCGGCTCTCGTCGCGGAATTGGCCGTCGCACCGACGGCATTCGCGCAAAACGCCGGCATGGCGCCCGGCGGCACGGGGAATGGAGGGCAGGAGGCACCCATGCGATCCTCGGCGGGCGCTCCGGAATCCGGCATGCGCGGACCCGGCACGGCTGGTTCGACGGGCGGTTCCGGCGGCCCGTCCGCGGGCGTCGGGGGCGGCACCGCGAACACCACCGCGACCGGAGGAAATCCAGGCGGGAACGCCAGCCGCAACTGATCGATCGAGCGAGGCGGCAAGCTGTCTGGGCTGACCCGCTAGCATGCTGGTGGGCCGGGCAGGACTCGAACCTGCAACCAGACCGTTATGAGCGGCCGGCTCTAACCATTGAGCTACCGGCCCGCCGGCCTCGCCGAGGTATGACGGCGGGTGCCGGCATTAAGCGCGTTTGTGGGCAGCTGGCAATTGCGCCGCCCGGTCCGACCCACCGATTGGCGCGATCGTGCCGCGCAAGCGCCATGACGGAGCCGGCGCCCGGCCCGGCTCGCCGACGAAGCTCAGCAGCGTGGCGAGCACGATGAAGGCCGTCGCACTTCCCAACGCCACGCTCGAACTGCCGGCGCGGGCACGCTCGAAAGTGACGGCGCCCATCGCTCCGGGTCGCGTGTCTTTATCGCTCATCGAAACCGCTGCCCGCTCCGGAGACGCCAAGCACACATGCCGGAGGTGAACCGCGTCTTGCGAAAACGGCTCGAAGGCGCGCGATCGCGACGAGACGACCCCGCGCCGCAACGAAGCCGCGCGACGTGGTCAATGATCCGTTTCTCACAGGATGAAGCGGCTCAGGTCGGCGTTGCGCGCCAGATCGCCGATGTTGCGTTCCACGAAGCCGCCATCGACGACGATGGTCTCGCCGGCGCGATCGGAAGCGGTGAAGCTGACGTCGTCGAGCACGCGCTCCATGACGGTCTGCAGGCGGCGCGCGCCGATGTTCTCGACCGAGGCGTTCACCTGCACCGCGACTTTGGCCAGCGCATTCACGGCGTCCGGCGTGAAGTCGAGCGTCACGCCCTCGGTCAGCATCAGGGCCTGATACTGCTTCAGCAGGCTGGCCTCGGTCTCTGTGAGGATGCGGCGGAAATCGTCCTCGTCGAGTGGCTGCAGCTCGACGCGGATCGGCAGGCGCCCCTGCAATTCGGGCAGCAGGTCCGAGGGCTTGGAGACGTGGAAGGCGCCGGACGCGATGAACAGCACGTGGTCGGTCTTCACCGCCCCGTGCTTGGTGTTGACCGTGGTGCCCTCGATCAACGGCAGCAGGTCGCGCTGGACGCCCTCGCGCGAGACGTCGGCACCGCCGCGGTTCTCGCGCGCGCAGATCTTGTCGATCTCGTCGAGGAAGACGATGCCGTTGTTCTCGACCTGGCGGATCGCCTCGGCCACGATGGCATCGTTGTCCATCAGCTTCTCGCTCTCCTCGGCGACCAGCGGCGCGTGGGCCTCGCGCACCAGCAGGCGCTTGGGCTTGGCCTGCTTGCCGAGCCCCTTGCCGAAGAGGTCGCCGATGTTGATCGCGCCGACGGACGCGCCGGGCATGTTGGGCAGCTCGAACATCGGCATGCCGCCCCCGCCCTGCTGGAGCTCGATCTCGATTTCCTTGTCGTCGAGCTCGCCGGCGCGCAGCTTCTTGCGGAAGCTGTCGCGCGTCGCCGGCGAGGAATGCGCGCCGACGAGCGCCGTCAGCACGCGCTCCTCGGCGGCGAGCTCGGCACGCGCCTCGAGACCCTTGCGCTTGCCATCCTTGACCATGGTGATCGCCGTCTCGAGGAGGTCGCGCACGATCTGCTCGACGTCCCGGCCGACGTAGCCGACCTCGGTGAACTTGGTCGCCTCGACCTTGAGAAAGGGCGCGTTGGCGAGCCGGGCGAGTCGCCGCGAGATCTCCGTCTTGCCGCAGCCGGTGGGGCCGATCATCAGGATGTTCTTGGGCAGGACCTCCTCGCGCATGGCGCCTTCCAGCTGCAGACGGCGCCAGCGATTGCGCAGCGCGATCGCCACGGCACGCTTGGCGTCCTTCTGCCCGACGATGAAGCGATCGAGCTCGGAAACGATCTCGCGGGGGGAAAAATCGTTCATGGGCTCGAAGTCACCAGGGGATGCGGCAGGCGACCGGCGAGCCCGCGCGGGAGACGGCGGAGGATGGCACGGCGCAAGGGGCGCCAGCCGGCGGACAGCAGCAGGATGAAGGCACCGAGCGCCAGCAGGACGAGGGGCACGAGAGAGCTCGACCCGGTGAGACCCGCCACGCGGATCAGGGCCGAGAGCGCAAAGCCGGCGTAGACGAGACTCGACACCAGCACGGCGCGGCGATCGATGATGACGGCGAGGAATCCGAGCGCGATGAAGACCCAGAGGATGCCGACCGCGGCGCCGGTGGTCAGCCGGTCGTCGAGCCCGTGGAGAAACCCGCGGATCAGCGGGTGCACGATCAGCGGCGCGGCGAGGAGATGCAGCCAGAAGGCGATGTCCGTGCGCCTCGTGAGACGCTGCGGATCCGACATGTCGAAGCCCATCGCCAGGGCGAAGACCGCGAGACCGCAGGCGAAAAGCACGATGTTGATGGCCGTTTCGCCGATGCCGGGCACGAGACCGACGGCCGTCACGATGACCAGCACGCAGAGCGCGCCGACGCCCGCGGCGATGGTGATGGGAACACGGAAGCGGATGTAGTGCATCGCCGCCAGCCCGGCGGTGACCAGGGCTGCCAGCCCCAGCGGCAGGAATTGCAAGGGAACGATGCCGAGGATGGACTGGCCTCGCTCGACCGCGGCGGCGCCGGGCAGCAGCGACGCGAAGATCTGAGCCGCCAGCACGAAGACCGCGCCAACGAACAGGACGAGCAGCACGATGCTCGGGAGCGCCATGCGGCGCTTGAACGTGAAAAACTCGGCGAGCAGCCAGGCGCAGGCGGCGACGCCGGCATAGGCCGGGGTGGAGCCCGTGCCCGCGTTCATCAGGAAGAACAGCGCGCCGAGAAACAGCGCGATGCCGATCGTGACGAAGATGTCGGCGAAACCGGTGATGAAGCGCAGGCTCTCGTCGTCGGTCGGCTCGGGCACGTCGCGGGGCGTGGTGTCGGCCTCGATCGCGCGCAGCCGCTCGACCTGCGCCGGCGAGAGGATGCCATCCGCGACGGCGGCGTCGAGGGTGCGATCGGAGATCACCGCGCGCGCCCCGTCACGCCCCGACGCTTTCCACGACGATGTTGGCGTTGGTGTAGACGCAGATCTCGCCGGCGATCTCGAGCGCGCGGCGCGCGATCGCCTCGGGGTCATGCTCGTAGCGCATGATCGCCCGGCCCGCGGCGAGCGCGTAATTGCCGCCGGAGCCGATCGCGATGACGCTGCCCCCGGACGAGGCCTCCGGCTCCAGCACGTCGCCGTTGCCGGTCAGGACGAGGCCGACCTCCTTGTCGGCCACCAGCATCATCGCCTCGAGCCTGCGCAGGAAGCGGTCGGTCCGCCAGTCCTTGGCGAGCTCGACGCAGGCGCGCATCAGCTGGCCGGGATATTGGTCGAGCTTGGCCTCGAGCCGCTCGAACAGGGTGAAGGCGTCGGCGGTGGCGCCCGCGAAGCCGCCGATCACGTCACCCTTGGCGAGCCGGCGGACCTTGCGCGCGTTGCCCTTGATCACCGTCTGTCCGAACGAGACCTGCCCGTCGCCCGCGATCACCGTGCGGCCGGCCTTGCGCACCATGACGATGGTGGTGCCATGCCAGCTCGGCGGCTGCGGCGTGAGGTCGGTCATGTAGCGAAAACTCGGGCGATGGCGGCGGAGCCCGATCTATGAAGGACGTCGCCGGCGCGCAACCCTGCGCCGCAGGCTGTGTCATTATCAAACAACGACGAACCCGATATTGACGACTTGGCAATATCAAATCGGCCAGAACAGTGATCGGCGTTAAATGTCAGAGGGTTGGCTTAGGTAAATCTTAAATGGGCGTGGCTAATGTGAGGCCGTGCCCGCCGCGTCCGCGAGTAAAGTGTCATGAGTGAGTCGTTCCGTCCCCGGGTCAAGTACGTCATCGGCCCCGACGGCAGTCCGCTGACGATCGCCGACCTGCCCCCCACCGGCACCAAGCGCTGGGTGATCCGGCGCAAGGCCGAAGTCGTCGCAGCCGTGCGCGGCGGCCTGCTGTCGCTGGAAGAAGCCTGCACCCGCTACACCTTGACGGTGGACGAGTTCCTGTCCTGGCAGATGTCGATCGATCAGCATGGCCTCGCCGGTTTGCGCACCACCCGTTTGCAGCACTACCGGGCCTGATCCTCGTCCTACGAGCCGTAAAGCCCGCCGGCATCCGCTCGGCGGGCTTTCGTCGCTTTCGAGACCGGCAAGGCGCACGCGGCCGGCGATAATTCCCGACTGCGCCGCTGCTCCGTTCGATAGATTGCGCACGAGATGTCATCGCGCTAGGCGTTGCTGATGAAGGACTTGAAGCGCTCACCGACCCGGTGGCGGCCGTATCTGCGAGCCGTGGCCTTCGCCGCCGTCGCGTCGGGCGGCATCGCATCGGCGACGGCGGCGACGAGCCCTTGGGTCAAGAGCGATCACGTCGAGGCGCGGCTCGTGACCGCCGTCTCCGGCACGGGCGATCTCGCGACGATGCCCGCCGGGGTCGAGGTCAAGCTCGACGGGGACTGGAAGACCTATTGGCGCTCGCCGGGCGACGCGGGGCTGCCGCCGACGCTGGACTGGAACGGCTCCGCGAACCTGGCGTCGGCCACCCTGCTCTATCCCGCGCCCGAGCGCGTCACCGTGCTCGGTATCCAGACCTTCGGCTACAAGCACGACGTGCTGTTCCCGGTCGACGTGGCGCTCGCCGAGAAGGGCAAGCCGCTCGACCTCAAGCTCAAGCTCGACATCCTGATCTGCGCCGAGCAGTGCATCCCGAAGTCGATCGACCTCGCGCTGTCAGTGCCGGCCGGCCCGGCGACGCCCGACGCCGCGGATGCCCAGGCCCTCGCCAAGGCGCGGGCCTCCGTGCCGACCGACAGCCGCACGACCGGCTTGAGCGTGAAGAGCGTCGAAGAGGTCTCCGACAAAGGCGAACCGGCGCTGCAGGTCGTCGCCACCGCTCAGGTGCCGTTCGACAAGCCCGACGTGATCGCGGAGGTGAAGCCCGACGTGGCGCTCGGCACGCCGAAGGTCGCGCTCTCCGCCGATAGGACGCAGGCGACCTTCCTGGTGCCGCTCCAGCGCCACCTCCCCGTCGGGGCGCATCTCGCAGGGCGTGACGTGACGCTGACCGTCACCGACGGACCGCGCGCTCTCGAGGATCGTGCCGGTGCGATCACGAGGGGCACGTCGGCGGCCGAGGAGGCGCCCGGCCCCTCGCTACTGGCGATGATCGGCGTCGCGCTGCTCGGCGGCCTCATCCTCAACCTGATGCCCTGCGTCCTGCCGGTGCTCTCGATCAAGTTCATCTCCGTCGTCAGCCAGGGCGGTCGTGCGCCGGGCGCGGTCCGCGCCGGCTTCCTCGCGACGGCGGCGGGCATCGTCGTCTCTTTCCTGGCGATCGCCGGAGCGCTGATCGCGGTGAAGGCGGCCGGCCATAGCATCGGTTGGGGTCTGCAGTTCCAGCAGCCCGGCTTCATCGCGGCGATGGCGGTGCTGGTCACGGTGTTCGCCTGCCATCTCGCCGGCCTGTTCGAGGTGCCGTTGCCGCGCTTCATCGCCAACGCGGCTTCGGCGCGCAACACCGGCCCTGACGAGAGTCTCGCCGGGCATTTCGTGACCGGCGCCTTCGCCACGCTTCTGGCGACACCGTGCTCGGCGCCGTTCCTCGGCACGGCGGTCGGCTTCGCGCTGTCGGGGTCGGTCGCCGAGATGCTGGCGATCTTCCTCGCTCTCGGGATCGGCCTCGCGCTGCCCTACCTCGCGGTCGCGGCCGTGCCCAGTCTCGCCACGCGGATGCCCAGGCCCGGCCGATGGATGCTGCGTGTCAAGCAGATCATGGCCGTGCCGCTGGCTTTGACCGCTTTGTGGCTGCTGGCGATCCTCGCCGCCCAGGTCGGGGTCGCGGCCGCCGCGATGTTGGCCGGGCTGCTCGTCGCGCTGGTCATCCTGTTCCTGCTCCGCGAGCGCCTGCCCGAGGCGCGTCGCGGGCTGGTGTTCCCCGCCGCGCTCGTCGTCGCGCTGGTCGCCGTCGTGCTCCCCGGCGTGATGGCCGCGCAGGAGCGCTCCGGTGCCGCGGCTGAAGACGACATCGCGTGGAAGACGTTCGACCAGAACAAGATCCGCTCACTGGTGTCGCAGGGCAAGACCGTGTTCGTCGACGTCACGGCCGACTGGTGCCTGACCTGCCAGGCCAACAAGCGCTTCGTGCTCTCCAAGACCGCGATCGCCAAGCGCTTGAACGACAGCACGGTCCCGATGAAGGCCGATTGGACACGGCCCGACCCGGCGATCGGCGCCTATCTCGCCGGTTACGGTCGCTACGGCATCCCCTTCAACATCGTCTACGGACCGGGCGCGCCGGGCGGCATCGCCCTGCCCGAGCTGCTGACGCCCGGCGATGTCGGGGCCGCGCTCGACAAGGCGTCCGGCCTCAAGTCTTCCGGCCTCGTCCCGTCCGCGACGTTCGCGGCCTTGGATGCCGGTTCCTCGATCCACCTCACGGATAAGCACCCATGAGCCTCGGCGCCGCTTCCCATCGCGTCCTCCTCGCCGGCCTGGTCGGCGCCACCTTGGCCTTCGCGCCTGCGCACGCCGACGACGCGGTCGCCAATCCCGACGCGGGAAAGGCGCTCTACGCCTCGTCCTTCAAGGACATGAAGGACCAGACGGAGTCGATGGACCAGTACAAGGGCAAGGTCGTCGTCATGTATTTCTGGGCGACGTGGTGCGTGCCCTGCCGCGTCGAGACGCCCAATCTCGTCAAGCTCAACGAGGCCTACAAGGCGAAGGGCAAGGACGTGACCGTGGTCGGGCTGGCGCTCGACAACGGCGACAAGGTCCGCCAGTTCGTGAAGGACAACAACCTCACCTATCCGATCTTCTACGGCGGCCACGATGCGGTCGAGCTCGGCAAGGCGCTGGGCAACGACCAGGGCGCGATCCCTTTCACCGTGGTGATCGGCAAGGACGGCAAGCTGATCCACACCTTCAAGGGCGACATCCCCAACGCGGATCTGGAAAAGATCGTCGATCCGCTGGTGGGTTGAGCACAAATCATTTGATGCGGGCGCCTGCGACGCGCCCGCGAGCGAGATCCGTCGTGACGGATGGCCGGCGATGGCCGGTCTCTTTGGGAGGACAATGAATGTTGAGAGGACGCAAAGCGCCTCCGGGAGGGCATCGAACGATGCTGCTCGCCGGCGTCGCCGCGCTCGGGCTCGCCGCATCCGCGACGATCGCCCAGGCCGCGGTGACGTATGGGCCCGAAAACACGGTCACGATCTCGGACCCGTCGCCGGTGAACTGGCTGTCGGTGACCTGGATGACGATGGAGGAGGCCGACGCGGTCAGCCTCAAGGGCAAGACGGTCTACGCGCTCGCCGACAGCTGGAAGTGGGTCAACCCGACCACCCTCGAGCTCAAGCTTCGCCAGAACGTCAAGTATCAGGACGGCACGCCGTTCACGGCGAAGAACCTGAAGACCGCCTTCGACAAGGTCAACGACTGGTCCCAGCCGCATCCGCCGGGCAAGTTCCTGAACTGGGCCAAGGGTTCCGAGGCCAAGATCAAGGACGACTACACGATCGACATCGTGCTCCCCGAGCCCGATTCCGCCGCCTTCATGAAGCTGCGCGGCATGCACGTTCCGTCGAACGCCTTCTGGGACAAGCTCGGCTTTGTCGACAAGAAGACCGGTTCGGCGAACGGCCATTGGTGAGTCATCGACGCTGCCGGTCCGTGGGGGACTGGTCCGTTCGTACTCGCCGAGGGCGTTTCGCAGCTCGACAAGCGTTCTCCTGAAGTCGTCCTTCAGCCGAACGAGGCTTATTGGAATCCCGACCGCAAGCCGTCCGTGCGGCTGGTGTTCGACAACATCATCTCGAAGGCCGATGCCCTCAAGGCGGTCGCGGCCGGCGACAAGAAGCTCGATATCGTGACGCAGCTGACGCCCGCCGACGCCAAGGCGTTCGACGGTCACGGCAACGCGCATATCGTGTCAGCCGACGCCAAAACGGTGCTCGCCGGCGTGTTCAACCAGACCGAGGCCAACTCGCCCTGGAAGAACATCAAGCTGCGCCAGGCCATGAACATGGCCATCGACCGGGCCGCGCTCCTCAAGGACGCCGGCGGCGGTTACGGCGTGTTGATGCCGGCCTTCATCCAGAAGGGCCGTTTCGGACAGGACGCCAGCCTGAAGCAGTACCCGTACGACGTCGCCAAGGCGAAGGCGGAGATCAAGAAGGACGGTCTCGAGGGCAAGGAGATCACGATCGGCGCGAGCGAGGATTACGCTCCTCTCGTCAAGCAGATCGGCGAGCAGCTCGAGAAGGTCGGCCTCAAGGCCAAGATGGTGGACGCCAAGGACAAGAAGGCGGACATGACGCTCGTTTGGCACTTCGACTGGTCGCCGGAATATCCGGTGGGCGTCGTGTACCGCGAGTTCTTCGGCACCGGCGGCGGTTTCCTCGAAGGCGCCGACACGAAGAAGTTCGACGAGCTGGCCGACAAGGTCATCGAGACCGAGGACCTGACCAAGCAGGCCAAGGCCGTGTCGGACATCGAAGCCTACGAGCACGAGCAGGCCAATGTCCTGTACCTGTACTCGCCGGCGACGATCTTCGCCGTGTCGAACCGCACGATCTTCACGCCTTCGGACACGTTCATGTTCGACGGCGCGACGATCAAGCTGAAGACCACAAAGGCCGAGAAGTAGGCCTTTTCACCCCTGGCCCCGGCCTGCAAAGGCCGGGGCTTCTTCATGCCCGCGGATGGGCGAAGAGCAAGGAACAATCAATGAAACACGGCGCCCGCAACGACATTCCGGCCGAGGTGATCGAGATCAAGACCGGCGGCGTGATGGCCCAGGTCAAGGTCAAGCTGGCCGGCACAGACTACGAGATGTCCTCGGTCATGACCAAGGATTCGCTCGACGAGCTCGGCATCGAGAAAGGCTCGACCGTCCACGTCGTGGCCAAGGCGGTCAACGTGCTGCTGGTGAAGCCCTGAACAACCCCAGTCATTCCGGACGGCGCGAAGCGACGATCCGGGATCCATTGCGCTAGCAGGCACGGCGATCGACGGAGAACGCAGCGGGTTCCGGGTTCTCGGCTCGCGCCGAGCCCCGGAATGACGAGCATTGCGGGCGCCGACGCGAGGCTTTAGCGCTGTCGCTCGATCGCCACCGGACCGCTCGCCCATGAAAGCCGCCGTCGTCGTCTTCCCCGGCTCGAACCGCGAGGGTGACGCCCTGCGCGCCCTGCGCCGCGGCGGCGCCGAGGCGACGACGGTCTGGCACGGCGAGCACGATCTGCCGCCCGGCACCGACCTCGCGGTGCTGCCCGGCGGCTTCTCCTACGGCGATTATCTGCGCTGCGGGGCCATCGCCGCCCGCTCGCCGGTCATGGACGCGATCCGTGCCCATGCCGCCCGCGGCGGCTTGGTGCTGGGCATCTGCAACGGCTTCCAGATCCTGGTGGAGAGCGGCCTGCTGCCGGGCGTGCTGATGCGCAACGCCAACCTCAAGTTCGTCTGTCGCATGCAGCACCTGCGGGTCGAGCGTGCCGACACGCCCTTCACCTCGCACTACGAGGCCGGGCAAACGATCGAAGTCGCCATCGCGCACGGCGAGGGCAACTACACCGCCGATCCCGACACGATTCGTGCGCTGGAAGGCGACGGGCGCGTGGCGTTCCGCTATTGCGACGGCGACGGCCACGTGAAGAACCTGGGTTCGCCCAACGGCTCGATGCACGAGATCGCCGGGATCTTCTCCGAAGACCTCCGCGTGCTGGGGATGATGCCGCACCCCGAGAACCTGGTCGATCCGCTCTGCGGCGGCACCGACGGCCTCGCGCTGTTCCGGAGCCTGGCGGCCTGAGGATCGTTCTCGCAGGCGAGCGGATCGCGTTGGCTGGCAGCCCCCTCAATGCCCGCGTTTGCCGCCACCCTTCTTGCCGCCGCCACCGCCCTTCTCGCCAGGATGCTCGTCGACCAGCGACGCCGCGATCCAGTAGCAGGAGAGGTCGCCGCTGAGCCGGATGCAGGCCAGCGGCGGCTTGGACTCGTCGATACCGACGACGATGCCCTTGGCGAAGGCGAGGCAGGCGCGGCTGGCCTCCAGCGGCTGTGCCGCGGCGTCCTGCGCCGCCTTGCGCCCCTGCAGTGCGGCGAGCCTGCCGGCGTCCGCCGGGGTCGCGCAGCCCACCGTCGCCGCCTTGAGTGCGGCGGCTTCGGCGGGCGCGCCGAGCGCGAAGAGAAGGGGCACGGCGAAGAGGCTTTTCATGCGCGTGAGCCTAACGCGCCGCGCGATCGTCGCCCAATCACGCCTGCGTGGCACTTGGGTAGCGGTGCCGCAGCCCCCGGCCTATAAGCGGGCAACCCGACCCGCGAGGATTTCTAGGTGAGCGACACCGGCGAACCGCCTGTCAAGAAGAGCTTCCTGCGCAAGATCTTCAGCCAGGCCGAGCCGGCGCCCTCCAAGCGCCCGAGCGAGGATCCGGCGTGGCGGCCGCAAGCCAAGGCTTCCGACGAGTTCATCCCGGCCGCCGACGCGACACCGGCAGAGGTCGTCGCACGCGATGTCTCGAGCCTTGCGCCCAAGCCGGCTCCCTCGCCTGCCGCCGACATCCCTCCGGCCACCGTCGCGCGTCCGGTCGAGCCGATCCCGACCGACGAGATGCACCGGCCGCCGAAACCCGCGCAGCCCCTGCCGGTCGTGGAGGACGTCTTCACGATCGAGGCCCAGCCAGAGCCGGCCGCCGAGCCCAAGCGCTCCTGGTGGAGCCGCCTCCGCGAGGGATTGTCGCGCTCGTCCGGCGCGATCGGCACCGGCATCGGCGACATCTTCACCAAGCGCAAGCTCGATGCGGCGATGCTCGAGGACCTCGAGGACGTGCTGATCCGCGCCGACCTCGGCGTCGCTACGGCAACCCGTATCTCGGAGGCCGTCGGCAAGGGGCGCTACGATCGCGAGATCGCACCCGACGCCGTCAAGGCGATCCTCGCCGCCGAGGTCGAGCGCGTGCTCGCGCCCTGCGCCCGTCCCATCGCAATTGGCGGCGCCAAGCCTTTCGTGATCCTCGTCGTCGGCGTCAACGGCTCGGGCAAGACCACCACGATCGGCAAGCTCGCCGCCAAGCTGACCTCCGAGGGCATGAAGGTCACGTTGGCCGCGGGCGACACGTTCCGCGCCGCGGCCATCGCGCAGCTGACGATCTGGGGCGAGCGGCTCGGCTGCCCCGTGATCGCGCGCGAGCAGGGCTCGGACGCCGCCGGCCTCGCCTACACGGCCATGGAAGAGTCCCGCGCATCGGGCGCCGACGTGCTCTTGATGGACACGGCCGGGCGGTTGCAGAACCGCACCGAGCTGATGGCCGAGCTGGAGAAGATCATCCGCGTCATGAAGAAGCTCGACGCCGACGCGCCGCATGCCGTGCTGCTGGTGCTGGACGCCACGGTCGGCCAGAACGCGATGAGCCAGGTCGAGATCTTCGGCAAGGTCGCCGGCGTCACCGGGCTCGTCATGACCAAGCTCGACGGCACCGCGCGCGGCGGCATTCTGGTGGCCATCGCGGAGAAGTTCAAGCTGCCGGTGCACTTCATCGGCGTCGGCGAGACCGCCGACGACCTCGAGCCCTTCGCCGCCCGCGATTTTGCCGAGGCGATCGCCGGGATCGAGGTGAGCGAGCCGGCGTAGGTGCGCCGACCCGCGCGGCGAACTCCGGATGGACCGCCACCGTGTCTGTATCGACCTCGGTCGCGGCCGCGCCTATCGCAGGATACGGTTCTATGCCTTGAAAAGGCAGCGACGATTGCAGTCGATCTACCTAGAATGACCATTTCTACGGGAAAAACTATCTCGAGCGCGGGATCGACACGGAGCCGATGACCGCTGGCAGCGCCCCCGCCAAGTCGCCGATGCCGGCCACTGCCACCGACTGCAGATCGAGCCATGAAGCCGTCAGGGCCAGTTCCGCCGCAAGCCGCTCCGCGATGTCGTCCGGCGCGCCCGGTTCGCGGTGGGCGCTCTGCACCAGCAGGCGGCCGGCTTGTCGGTCCGCCTTGAGGTCCACACGCGCGACGATCGCGCCGTCGCAGAGAAAGGGCAGCACGTAGTAGCCGTGCACCCTCTTCCCCGCCGGTGTGTAGATCTCAAGGCGATAGCGCAGGCCGAACAGCCGCTCCGTGCGCGAGCGCTCCCAGATCAGCGGATCGAACGGTGACAGCAGCGCCTGACCGGCGACGCGCCGCGGAGCGCGGGCCTCGGCGTGACGATAGGCCGACTGAGACCAGCCCTCCACGCGCACCGGCACCAGCGTACCGGCCTCCACCAGCTCGGCGATGCGCGGATGAGCATCGCACGGCTTCGAACGGAAGTAGTCGCGCAGATCGCCGGCGCTCGCGACGCCGAGCGCACCGGCGGAGAGAGCGAGCAGAGCACGATGCGCGTCGGCCTCGTCGAGCGTCGGCGTTCCCAGCACCGCAGGCGGCAGCACGCGCTCCGGCACGTCGTAGACCCGCTCGAAGCTGCCGCGCCGCGTCGCCGTCGTGATCTTGCCCGCCCAGAACAGCCATTCAAGGGCATTCTTGGCCTCGCTCCATTTCCACCAGCCGCTGTTGCTTCGCGTCTCGGCAACATCGGAGGCGGCGACCGACCCTTCGGCCGCGATACGCGAGAGCAGCGCCTCGGCCGTCGGGCGGCGCTCGCCGGTATAGGGCTTCACGCGATCCCAGGTGCCCTGCCCGCGCTCGGCGCGCCATGCCAGCGCAGCAGCGGGTGGAGATCGGACGGCAGCAGCGAGGCCTCGTGCGCCCAGTACTCGAACAGGCGCCGCGGCTTGCCCCAGGCGGCGGAATCGAGCAGCGCCTTGGGATAGGCGCCGAGACGCGAGAACAAAAGCAGGTAGTGGGCGCGCGCCAGCACGTTGACGCTGTCGATCTGGTGCATTGCAAGGCGGCCGAACTCGCGGCGAAGATGGCTACGATCGATGGACCGGATGGCCGGGCGAGGCCGAAGCCTTGCGCGGCGAGTGCGATGCGACGGGCTTCGGCAGCGGAGAGCGTGTCGGTCGGACCGAAAGGCCTCAACTCCGACGCCCCACCCAGATCGTATGCCGCGCCCCGCGCCTGCCGGCGTTGGCGCGAGCTCGCAGCTCCTCGACGGCGAAACCGGCCTTTCGCAGGCGGCCCGCGAAGGCCTCGTCGCGCTCCACCGACCAGACCGACAGCAGGCCGCCGGGACGAAGCGCCGCGTGGGCCGCAGCGAGGCCGCGCGCGCCGTAGAGCGCGTCGTTTCCAACACGAACCAGACCGTCCGGTCCGTTGTCGACGTCGAGCAGGATGGCGTCCCAAGGGCCAGTCCCTATCGCGAGGCCGACGTCGTCCACCACGATATCGACCCGCGGATCGTCGAGGGAACCGGCGAAGACGGAGGCCAGCGGGCCGCGCGCCCAGGCCACCACGGCCGGGACCAGCTCGGCGACGACGATTTTCGCATCCGGCGGCAGCACGGCGAGGGCCGCGCGCAGCGTGAAGCCCATGCCGAGACCGCCGATCAGCAGCTTCGGTTTCGGGCCGGCGAGGCGCCGACAGGTCTCGACGGCCAGCGCCTCCTCCGACCCGCTGAGCCGCGAATTCATCAGCTCGTCCCGACCGACGAAGATCGAGAAGTCCGCCCCGCGCCGCATCAGGCGCAGCTCGTCGGCGCCGCCGGGGATCGGCGCGGTGTCGATCTTTTCCCAGGGGATCAAAGCCGGCCAACCTCTCTTGAATTCTATTCCACCGTCACGCTCTTCGCCAGATTGCGCGGCTGGTCGGCGTCCTTCCCCATGGCGACGGCGGTGTGGTAGGCGATCATCTGCACGGGCACGGCGTAGACCAGCGCGGTGAAGGCCGGCGCCATGTCGGGCAGCGTCACGATGGCCTCGGCCTCGCTGGCGAAGTCTTTCGCGAGGCGGCTGTCGCCCAGCAGGACGAGGCGACCACCGCGGGCGGCGACCTCCTGCATGTTGGAGACGGTCTTCTCGTAGACGGCGTCGGTCGGCGCGATGACGATGACGGGCATGGCCTCGTCGATCAGCGCGATCGGCCCGTGCTTCAGCTCGCCCGCCGCGTAGCCCTCGGCGTGGATGTAGGACAGCTCCTTGAGCTTCAGCGCGCCCTCCATGGCCAGCGGATACGAGGTGCCGCGGCCGAGGTAGAGCACGTCGCGCACCTTCGTGAACTCGCGGGCCAGATGCTCGAACGCCGGCTCGCGCTTCATCGCCTCGGCCATCAGGCCGGGCACGGCGATCAGCTCGCCGACGAGCCGCGCCTCGTCCGCCTCGGAGAGCGTGCCGCGAGCGCGCCCGAGCGCCAGAGCCAGGCAGGCCAGCACGGCGAGCTGGCAGGTGAAGGCCTTGGTCGAGGCGACGCCGATCTCGGGACCGGCGAGCGTCGGCGCCACGACGTCGGCTTCGCGCGCCATGGTCGACGTCGCGACGTTGACCACCGCCAGCAGGCTCTGCCCGGCCGCCTTGCAGTAGCGCAGGCAGGCCAGCGTGTCGGCCGTCTCGCCCGATTGCGAAACCACGATCGTCAGGCCACGCGAGGCCATCGGCACCTCGCCGTAGCGGAACTCGGAGCTGACCTCGATCGTCACCGGGAGACGCGCGAACTTCTCGAACCAGTACTTCGCCGTCATCCCGGCCATGTAGGCAGTGCCGCAGGCGGTGATCGTCAGCTTGTCGAGGGTTCGGGGATCGAGCGGCAGGGCGAACGGCAGCGCCACGCGACCGGCCGACATATCGAGGTAATGCGCCAGGGTGCGTGCCACGACCTCGGGTTGCTCGTGGATCTCCTTGGCCATGAAGTGGCGATGGTTGCCCTTGTCGACCAGGAAGGCCGAGGCCATCGTCTTCAGGCGCTTGCGCTCGACCGGAAGATGGCTCGCGTCGAAGAACACGGCCTTGTCGTGGGTCAGCACGACCCAGTCGCCCTCCTCCAGATAGGTCAGCGTGTCGGTGAAGGGCGCCAGGGCCAGCGCGTCGGATCCGAGATACATCGTCCCGGCATTGTCGCCCTGTCCGTAGCCGACGGCGAGCGGCGCGCCCTGTCGCGCGCCGATCAGCAGGTTGGGCTCGCCGTCGAAGAGAAAGGCGAGCGCGAAGGCGCCGCGCAGCCGGGGCAGGCTCACGGCCACGGCCTCGGCCGGCGTCAGGCCGCTGTCCAACGCGTCGGTGACGAGGTGGGCCACGACCTCCGTGTCCGTCTCGGTGACGAAGACGTGCCCTTTGGCACGCAGCTCGTCGCGCAGCTCGCGGAAATTCTCGACGATGCCGTTGTGCACCACCGCCACCTTCGCCGTGGCATGGGGATGGGCATTGTTCTCGGTCGGCCGCCCGTGCGTGGCCCAGCGGGTGTGGCCGATGCCGATCGTGCCCGCCAGAGGCTCGGCGCGCAGCACCGCCTCGAGGTTCTTCAGCTTGCCCTGCGCGCGGCGGCGCACGAGATTGCCGCCCTCCAGCGTGGCGACGCCTGCGGAATCGTAGCCGCGATATTCGAGCCGCTTCAGCGCCTCGACGAGCCGATCGGCGACCGGCTCCCGGCCGAGGATCCCGACGATGCCGCACATGGGAAGCCTTTCAGGATTTCGTCGTGCGGGAGGCGATCTTGGCGTTGGATCGCCCCGCGCGGAAGGACTTGGCCCAGCCCGGCTTCTCGACCTGGCGGGCGCGGGCGAGCACGAGCGCATGCGCGGAGACGTCGTCCGTCACCACCGAACCCGTGCCGATGTAGGCGCCCTCGCCGATGGTCACCGGGGCGATCAGGGAGGAATGGCTGCCGACGAAGACATCGGCGCCGATCGTCGTGCGCGACTTGAGGTAGCCGTCGTAGTTACACGTGATGGTGCCGGCACCGACGTTGCTGCGCGCGCCGATGCTGGCGTCGCCGATGTAGGAGAGATGATTGGCCTTGACCCCGGCCTCGAGCGTCGACGCCTTCACCTCGACGAAATTGCCGACGTGCACGTCCTCGCCGAGCACACTGCCTGGACGCAGGCGGGCGAACGGCCCGATGATCGCGCGCGTGCCGACGCGAACGCCCTCGAGATGCGAGAAGGCCCGGATGCGAGCGCCGTCGGCGACGGTGACGCCCGGCGCGAACATGACGTGCGGCTCGACGACGACATCGCGGCCGAGCACCGTGTCGTAGGAGAGCGTCACGCTGCCGGGGTCGAGCAGCGTCGCGCCCGCACGCATGACGGCCTCGCGCAGCCTCGCCTGGATGCCGGCCTCGGCGCGGGCGAGCTGCACGCGGTCGTTCACCCCCATGATCTCGGCTTCGTCGACGGTGACGAAGGCCGTGGGCAGGCCGCGGGCGTGGGCCAGGGCCACGACGTCGGTCAGGTAGAATTCGTTCTGCGCGTTCTGCGGCTTCACCTCGCGCAGCAGAGCGAGCGCGTACTCGCCGGAGAGCGCCATCAGGCCGCCGTTGCAGAGGGTCACGGCGCGCTCGGCGGCGGAGGCGTCCTTCTCCTCGCGGATCGCCATCAGCGTGCCGCCGGCCACCAGCAGACGCCCGTATCCCGCCGGGTTGCGCGCCTCGAAGCCGAGCACCACGACGGCGGCGCCGGTCTCGCGCAGCCGCGCGTGCATCAGCGCGAACGTCTCCGGGCGCACCAGCGGGGTGTCGGCGAAGGCGACGAGCACGTCGTCGGGGCGCTCGGCGATCGCCTCGGCCGCCGCCAGCACGGCATGGGCCGTGCCGCGCCGTTCGATCTGCGTGAAAGCGCGCGCGGACGGCGCCACGGCGGCGACGTCGTCGCGACCGGGGCCGACCACCAGCGCGACCCGACCGATGCCCGAGGCCTCGATGGCGGCGAGGCTATGGGCGAGCATCGAGCGACCGGCGATCTCGTGCAGGACCTTGGGCCGCGCAGACACCATGCGCGTACCCTCGCCCGCGGCAAGTACCACGGCGAGGCAGCCCTCGATCTTCGCACCCGGTCCGGCCGTCATCCAATGCCCCTTCGCGGCGCCTTCCTTGCCGAGGAAGCCGGGGACGACGCAAGGCAAAAGATCGTCTGGGTCTGCGGCAAGCTTGAGTGTCATCTCCCGTGTGCTATGGCGAAACACATCCGATGCCCGCTGGACAGGTGGCTGCCGCGTTGAGGTACAAGCGTCGCGACGTTCTCTCCCTGACGCTCGGCGGGGTCGCCGCCTCCGCTCTGCTATCCTCCGCCGTCCGCGCCGATCCGGCTCCGGCGGCGCCCGAGCCCGCCGCGCCGACGGCCGCCCCGGCTCCGCCCCGCATCGCCGGACCTGGCGTGATCCTCGCGCCGCCGACGGATTTCACGCCCTCGACGCCGGCGGATGACGCGCGCCAGCTCGCCCGACAACCGTTCAAGCCGATCTCCAGCGACCTTCCCGATCCGTTCCGCAACCTCGGCAACGAGCTCTATTCCGCGATCAAGCTGAAGCCCGAGGCTCGGATCTGGGCCGACGAGACGATCGGTTTCGTCATCGAGCCACGCCATCGCGGCTTCCAGTCCAGCAACCCGATCGTCCTCAATCTGGTCGCGGGCGGCAAGGCGCACCGTCTCGTGTACGACACCCGCCTCTTCGATCTCGGGACGCTGACGCCTTCTCCCAAGATCGGCGACATCGGTTTCTCCGGCTTCAAGGTGCTGTCGCCTCAGGGCACCAAGGGCTGGGCCGAGATCGCATCATTCGGCGGCACCAACTTCTTCCAGGGTTTGGCCGAGGGCCAGGTCGACGGACTCATGGCGCGCGCGCTCGCCATAAAGGTGCTCGATCCGCGCGGCGAGGAAACTCCCTACTTCCGCGAGATGTGGATCGAGAAGCCGAGCGTCGTCGCCGACCTGCTGGTGGTCCACGCCGTGCTCGACTCCGAAAGCGTCACCGGCGCCTTCCGCTTCACGATCCGCCCGGGCGAGGCGACGATCATGGACACGGAATGCACGCTGTTCCCGCGCCGCGATCTCGACAATTACGGCCTCGCGTCGATGAGCGCGACGCACCTCCTCGGCTTCATCGACCACGGCAAGTTCAACGACTATCGCCCCAACGTCGCCGAGGTCAGCGGGGTGCAGATGCTGACCGGCGCCGGCGAATGGGTCTGGCGCCCGGTCAGCAACCGCGACGAGTTGCAGACCTCGACCTTCATCGACAACAAGCCGCGCGGCTTCGGCTGCCTCGTGCGCGACCGCGACTTCCAGAACTATCTCGACGAGGACAACCATTGGGAGCGGCGCCCGTCCCTCTGGATCGAGCCGCTCGGCGATTGGGGCGAAGGCGGCGTGCAGCTCATCGAAATTCCCTCGCAGTCCGACGCCAACGACAATATCCTGTGCTTCTGGCGGCCGAAGGCGCCCTTGAAGGCCGGTTCCGAGGCGAGCTTCGCCTATCGCCAGTTCTGGTGCTGGGACTCGCCCGAGCGGCCGGACATGGCGCTGAGCACGCGGTCGCATTCGGGCGCCGCGGGCAAGCACCGCCGCTACTTCGTCGAGTTCGAAGGCGACATCCTCGCCGACGCCGAACGCACGAAAGGCCTGACACCGACGTTGACCGCGAGTGCCGGCTCGATCACTTTCATGCGGACCTTCGCCGTTCCCGAGCGCAAGGCCTTCCGCGTGCTGTTCGAGCTCGACCCGCAAGGGGCGCCGTCCTCGGAGCTGCGGCTGGTGCTCGAGGCAGGCGGCAAACGGATCAGCGAAACCTGGCTTTACCGTTGGACGCCGACATGACGACGACCGACCTCGGAGCGCGGCCCCAGACCATGCGACGTGCCGTGTCGCAGCCCTGCACGCGCCCGGCGATGCCCGAGGCGTCGCCGCTCGCGATGCCCGAGCAGGGATTGCGGCGCTACGACAAGGCGCATCGCCCGATCCGACGCGCTTTTCAAAGCGGCACCTGGCTGGCCCGGCTGCTGATCTTCGGCGGCGCTCTCGCGACGACGCTTTACGGCGCCGACCAGATGTACAAGGTGGTCTCGCTGGGGGGCACCACCACGCTGGAATGGGCGCTGCTGGTGCTCTTCATCGCCAACTTCTCCTGGATCGCGCTGGCCTTCACGAGCGCGATCGTCGGCTTCGTGTGGATGCTCGCCTTCGCGCCCAAGCGTCCGGGCATCCCCGCCGCTTTGACGACCCGCACCGCCGTCGTGATGCCGATCTACAACGAGACCCCCGAGCGCGTCTTCGCCGCCCTGCAGGCAATGATCGAGGAGGTCGAGGCCACCGGTCTCGGGCGCTCGTTCGAATGGCTGTTCCTGTCGGACACGACGAACCCAGACGTGTTCGTCGGCGAGGAGCAGAACTTCCTGCTGATGCGGGAGCGCGTCGCGCCGGAGATCGCGCTCTGGTATCGCCATCGTCGCGACAACCGCGCCCGCAAGGCCGGCAACATCGCCGATTTCGTGACGCGGTGGGGCGGCCGCTACGATCACATGCTGGTGCTCGACGCCGACAGCCTGATGCTCGGCCACGCCATCGTCAATCTCGCCGCGGCGATGGAGGCCGACCCCGATGCCGGCATCATCCAGACGCTGCCGCTCATCATCAACCGCAACACGCTGTTTGCCCGCGTGCAGCAGTTCGCCGCCCGCATCTACGGCCCGGTGATCGCCGCGGGCCTCGCCTGCTGGATGGGCCGGGACGGCAATTACTGGGGCCACAACGCGATCATCCGCACCCAGGCCTTCGCCGACCATTGCGGATTGCCCCACCTCAAGGGCAAGCCCCCGCTGGGCGGTCACGTGATGAGCCACGACTTCGTCGAGGCCGCCTTCATCCGGCGCGCCGGCTATGCCGTCTACATGCTCCCGGTGCTCGACGGCTCCTACGAGGAGAGCCCGCCCTCGCTGATCGACCTCGCGGCGCGCGACCGGCGCTGGTGCCAGGGCAATCTGCAGCACTCCCGCATCCTCACCGCGCGCGGCCTGCACCCGGCCTCGCGGCAGCATTTCGCCACCGGCATCTTCGCCTATCTCGCGTCGCCGCTTTGGATGCTCCAGCTCGTGGTCGGCATGGTGCTCGTCCTGCAGGCGAGCTACGTCAAGCCGGAGTATTTCTCCAACGAGTTCACGCTGGTGCCGGCGTTCCCGCGATTCGACGCCGAGCGCTCGCTGGCTTTGTTCGGCTTCACCATGGTGATCCTGCTGATGCCGAAGTTCTTCGGCTGGCTGCTCTCGTGCCTACAAGGTCCGACGCGGCGGGGCAGCGGCGGCGTCGTCCGGTTGACGATCTCCGCCATCTTCGAGGTGCTGATGTCGGCGCTGCTTGCGCCGGTGATGATGCTGATCCAGACCGGCCACGTCTGGCATTTCGTCTTCGGCTTCGACACTGGTTGGAACCCTCAGCGCCGCGACGACGGCTCGATACCGTTCATGGCGATCGTGCGTCGCCATCGCTCGCACGTGCTGTTCGGCGTCCTCACGCTGGTCTCCGGCCTGCTGATCTCGCCCTCGCTCGTCGCCTGGATGTCGCCGACGATCATCGGCCTGGTCCTGGCGATCTTCCTCTCCTGGGGCACGGGCCTCCTCTCCGTCGGCCTCGCCCTGCGCCGCATCGGCCTGCTGACCACCCCGGAGGAGCGCACGAAACCGGCCGTGGTGATGCGCGCTGCCGCCATTCTCGCCGAGATGGGCGGGGCGCCGGACGAGCCGGAGAACGCCTTGCGCCTGCTCTACGACGATCGTCATCTCCAGGCGGCGCACGAGACCTTCGCCGCGCACGAGCCACCCCGCCGCCGCGGCGAGATCTCGACGGACTGGGCGTTGGCCGAGGCCAAGCTCGACGATTCGCACAGCCTCGACGACGCGCTCGATTGGCTGAAGCCGAAGGAGCGCATGGCCCTGCTCAACGACCGCACGCTGCTGCAACGTGTCATGGCTTTGCCGCGACGTGGCGCGGACCCCGCCGCCTCTTTGGCCGAGCGGAAACGAGCTACCGCCTGAAATGCGGCGTCTTGCCGCACCATCGATGGTGCTCCTCCGGCCTTGGCTCTTGCATTCGCACGCGTTTTGAACGACATGCGCAGAAGCATGGCGATCGCGTTTCCGCTCGCCCCTGCTTCCAGCCTAGACTCCATAGGCAACCCGTTCGCGACCCACGATGCTGCCGGATGGCCGCAGTTGGGCGAGCCTGATGGCCGGCGCGAACGCCCCATCCAGGACATCGATGTCATTTCAAGAACTCGGCCTTAGCGACAAGGTCCTCCAGGCGGTCGAAGCGTCAGGCTACACGACGCCGACCCCCATCCAGGCGCAGGCGATCCCGCCGGCGCTGCTCGGCCGCGACATTCTCGGCATCGCCCAGACCGGGACCGGCAAGACCGCCGCCTTCGTCCTACCCATGCTCTCGCGCCTCGAAAGCGGTCGCGCCAGGGCGCGGATGCCGCGCACGCTGATCCTCGAGCCGACGCGCGAACTCGCCGCCCAGGTCGAGGAGAGCTTCGTCAAGTACGGCGCCAACCACAAGCTCAACGTCGCGCTGCTCATCGGCGGCGTCTCCTTCGCCGATCAGGAAACCAAGATCACTCGTGGCGCCGACGTGCTGATCGCGACGCCGGGCCGGTTGCTCGACTTCTCCGAGCGCGGCAAGCTGCTGTTGACCGGCATCGACATCCTCGTCATCGACGAGGCGGATCGCATGCTCGACATGGGCTTCATTCCCGACATCGAGCGTATCTGCAAGCTGGTGCCGTTCACCCGCCAGACGCTGTTCTTCTCGGCGACCATGCCGCCGGAGATCACCCGGCTCACCGAGCAGTTCCTGACCAATCCGGTGCGCATCGAGGTCGCGCGCGCCGCCACGACCGCTTCGACGATCACCCAGAACCTGGTCGCCTCGCACGGCGGCCCCGCCAAGCGCGAGACCCTGCGCCGGCTGATCCGCGAAGCCGATGCCTTCAAGAACGCGATCATCTTCTGCAATCGCAAGCGCGACGTCGCGCTGCTGCACAAGAGCCTGCAGAAGCATGGCTTTTCCGTCGGCGCCCTGCACGGCGACATGGACCAGCGGGCGCGCATGCTCTCGCTCGATGCGTTCAAGACCGGCGCCGTCGCCCTCATCGTCTGCTCCGACGTCGCCGCGCGCGGGCTCGACATTCCCGACGTCAGTCACGTCTTCAACTTCGACCTGCCGACCCACGCGGAGGATTACGTCCACCGCATCGGGCGGACGGGTCGCGCCGGCAAGTCCGGCGTCGCGCTCTCGATCATCACGCGGGGGGACGAGAAGTACCTCGCGGAGATCGAGAAGGTGATCGTCCGCAAGGTTGATTGGCACGGCGGCATCAGCCTCGACGGTCTGCCCGCGGACGAGGGCCTGTCTGAAGACGATCGCCGCCCGTCCCGCGGTCGCGAGGAGCGCGGCTCCGGCCGCGATGCGCGCTCCGGCGGGCGAGGTGGAAGTGGGCGCGGGGCCCGAGGCAGCGCGCGGCACGAGGAGCGCGACGCCGCCGTTCCTTCGAGCGAGCGCCGCTCGCGCCGTGCGTCGCCGCGGCCCGAGGGTCGTCCGGAAGACGCCCGGGCCGATGATGGGCATCGCGAGGCCCCCATTCAGGCGGAGGCGCCGCGTCAGGCTCGTGTCGAGCCGGAGCCTCGCTCGCGCGACTCCGAGCGTTCCCGCCGCGGCCGGCGCGACGAGCCCCGCGCTGCGGCGGCGACGCCCCGGGTGCCGGGCGGCGGAACACGCGCCCCCCATCCGACCCGGCCCCCGCGCGACGGGGACGACCAGCCCGTCCGCGGCATGGGCGATCACGTGCCGATGTTCCTTCTGCGTCCGACCAAGGTGAAGCCCGCGCGCGAAGAAGCCGAGAGCTGATCTTCGCGCCTGAGGATCAGATCGCGGGCAGCGTCAGCTCCGCCCTGAGGCCCCTCGCGGGGCTGATGTCGAGGCGAAAGAGACCGCCGTACAGGCCGGCCAGTTCTTCCACGATGGATAGGCCCAAGCCACTTCCGGGTTTGGTCTCGTCGAGACGATGACCGCGCTTGATCGCCGCCGCGCGCTGCTCGGGCTGGAGGCCGGGGCCGTCGTCGTCGATGATGATGCGGAAGAACGGTCGCTCCGAGGCGGCGTCGCGAAACTCCGGCCCGACCCCGATCGAGACCTCCCGGGTCGCCCATTTGCCGGCATTGTCGACCAGGTTGCCGATCATCTCCTCGAGATCCTGCCGCTCGCCCAGAAAACGCACGTTGGGCGCTCCGCCCTGGTTGAAGACGATGTCGCGCGAGCCGTAGATCTTCGCGAAGGTGCGCACCAGACCCTCGACCACCGGCGTGACGTCCGTGGCGCTGCCGATCTTGCGCGCCGCCACCGCCGCGCGCGCCCGCTCCAGATAGTAGGCGACCTGGTCGCGCATCACGCCGGCCTGTTCCGCGACCTTGTCGGAAAACGCCCCCTGCTCCACCGCCGCCTCGTTGATGATGACGCTGAGCGGCGTCTTGAGCGCGTGTGCCAGATTGCCGACCTGGGTGCGGGCACGCTCCACCACGTCGCGGTTGGCCTCGATCATGAGGTTCAGCTCGCTCGCCAACGGCGCGATGTCGACGGGATAGACGCCCCCGATGCGTTCGCTGTCGCCACGTCGGATCGAGGCGACGCCCAGCTGCAGACGTCGCAGCGGCATCAGCCCGTAGCGCAGCGCGAGCGCCGAGGACGCGGCAAGCACGATGGCGAGGATCGCGAAGGTCACGGCGAGCTCGACCTCGAACCGGTGCATCTGCGCTTCGATCTCGTCGGTCGTCGCGGCGACCTGGACCAGGTAGATGCCCTGGTCGCCGGTATCGATCACTCTCTCGACCATGCGCAGGGCACGGTCGTCCGGACCTTTCACGTAGCCGCGGCGCGAGCCGCCCATCCCGGATGGCACGCCGCTGTCGGCGAGCCGCGGCAGGCGCGCGGCGAACAGCGAGCGCGACGCTTTGATCTCCGGCTTTGACCCGTCCAGCCGCGTGATCTGCCAGTACCAGCCCGACAACGTGAGCTCGAACTGCGGATCGGCAAGCTGGCCGATGTCGGGCCCCTTGTCGTCGTTCGGGCGGTCGGCCGCGAGGTCGGCGACGAGCGCGCGAAGGTACACTCCGAGCCGCTCGTCGAAGCCGGCCTCCGTCGAGGTGCGGTAGACCGCGGTCAGGATCAACCCTGCCACGAGAAGCACGGTGACGCTGAGCACGCTCGCCGAGATGAACAGGCGCGTGGCGATCGAGCGTCGGCGCGGGTCACCCCACACGGCTCGGGCTCCGGCGACGACGACGGATCGGGCACCATGCTCGTCGTTCCGGGCTGCGTGAGGCGAACCCGGGCGCCGTTGCTGCACCCTCCCAAGGGATACGTCGGCGAGCGCGATCGATCGCGGAGCTGCGCTGCGTCGCGACCGGCATCACAAACCTTCGAGCACTAGCCCCTCCCGGCGACCGGGCCGCCCTTCGCCATGCCCCCGCCCGTACCATCGGCGTTCACGAGGTAGCCGAGACCGCGCATGGTCTGGATGATGTCGACGCCGAGCTTGCGGCGGAGTCGCCCGACGAACACCTCGATCGTGTTGGAATCGCGATCGAAGTCCTGGTCGTAGAGGTGGTCGACAATTTCCGAGCGCGACACGACACGGCCGGCGTGGTGCATGAGGTAGGACAGCAGCCGATATTCGTGGGACGTCAGCTTGATCGGGTTGCCGTCGACCGAAACGCGCGAGGCCCGGGTGTCGAGCTGCACAGGGCCGCAGGTGAATTCGCTGGAGGCGTGGCCGACCGAGCGTCGCAGCAGCGCACGCAGGCGCGCCAGCACCTCCTCCATATGGAACGGCTTGGCGACGTAATCGTCGGCGCCTGCATCGAAGCCCTTCACCTTGTCGCTCCAGCGGTCGCGCGCCGTGAGGATGAGGATCGGCATGGAACGGCCGGCCTTGCGCCACTCGCCGATGATCGAGATCCCGTCCTTCTTGGGCAGGCCGAGATCGAGCACGACGGCGTCGTAGGGCTCGGTTTCCCCGAGGAACTGCGCCTCCTCGCCGTCGAAGGCGCGATCGACGACGTAGCCCGCCTCCTCGAGAGCCCTGACGATCTGCCGGTTGAGATCGGCATCGTCTTCCACGACCAACAGCCGCACCTGCGCTCTCCTACTTGTGATCTGCCATGTCCGCCGCACTGACGGCCTGACCGTTCTGCGCGTTGATGTAGAGATGCACGATGCGGCCGTCGCGGCGCAGCACGTAGACTTCGTAGACGAGTTCGTCCTGCTTCCAACGGCAGAGGCGGGTCCGCAACGCTTCGCCCTCGGCGCGACCAGCGCGCGTCGCACTCACCGGATCGGTGAGCCGGCGTTGGGCGATCTTGTCGCGTGTCTCGGCCTGGCTGAAGCAGACGCGCCCGTGGGGCGAATGCGCGACCTCCGCACGAACCTGGGAGGGCGCGTAGGCGCGCAAACCGGCCGAGGGCGCAGTCACTCCGGCGGCCGGAGCGGTGGAGGCCGGCGGCGTGCTGGGAAACGGCGGCAAATTGTACACGGGAACGTCTTCACCGGCCGCGGCGGTCGTCGCGGCGGCGCCCAGCAAGCAGGCTAGAGCGAAGGCCGCGGTCTTCATCGCGCTACCATGGGCTCCCCGCGCTGAATGCGTCATGAACGCATTTGATGGACGTCAAAGCAAGGGCGAGAGCTCTGGCCAGTCGACGACGTGGTCGACGTAGTGGCGCATCTTCACCGTCGCCTCGGTTCCGCTCAGGCGGTCGCGCATCGAGATCCCGGCTTCGTGCACGCTCTCGGGAGAACCCGACACCAGCGGGTGCCAATCGTGGAGCGGCCGTCTTTCGGCGACGAGGCGATAGGCGCAGCTGCCCGGCAGCCAGGGCAGCGCGCGCACCACGGCCGGCGTCAGCTGGAGGCAATCCGACACCTTTCGATGGCGTCGGGCATAATCCGAACAGGCGCAAGTCCCGGCATCGAACAGCTTGCAGCCGATGTCGGTGTTCACGATCTGGCCGGTGTCCTCGTCCTCGAGCTTGACCAGACAGCAGCGCCCGCAGCGGTCGCACAGCGCCTCCCATTCGGCCGGGTTCAGCTGTTCGAGCGTCTTGGTCTCCCAGAAGCGCTCGGCGAGGCCGCTGCCATCTTTCGGCTGCCTTGCTTCGGCAATTCCTGTATCGTCGCGGGACGGGCGAGGCGGCATGCGGATTGCGCGAAGGCTCTCAGGGGCGGGCGGGCATTGGGCTTGCGCTTCGCCGGCTGCCCGGTCAAGACCGGTCCCACCCGAGAGACGCGCCGTTTGAAGAAGCTCGCGCACTGGTTCCTACGCTGGCTGATCGGGCCCTGGATCGACGCCACGGGCGCTTGGCTCGACCGGCGGCGCCCATGGATCGACGCCCGCCGCGCGGATCTCGAGCGGCTGCGGGACTCGCCGCGGCTGGAGCGCGTGCGGCGGATCATGCTCGCGATCGACTCGTGGATCGATTCCTCCGTCTGGGGAAGCGGCCATAGCGCGTCCGGTACCTACGAGCGTTTCGCGCTTTTCATGGAACGCTTCCACGTCACCGGCGTGAGGCGCATCGCGGTCGAGGTCGGCTGCGAGGCCTTCACCCTGTCGATCGCGGGCGGCTTCGTGCTGCTCGCGCTCGCGATCCCGGCCTTCGAGCTGACCTCCGAAGATTGGCTCAAGAAGCAGGACCTCGCCGTCACCTTCCTCGACCGCTATGGTCAGGAGGTCGGGCGCCGCGGCATCCGTCACGACGATGCGGTGCCCTTCGACGAGCTGCCACCCAATCTCATCCACGCGCTCATCTCGACGGAGGACCGCCGCTTCTTCGATCATTACGGCATCGACATCATCGGCACGATGCGCGCTCTGCTGGTCAATTCGCGCTCCGAGGGCGTGCGTCAGGGCGGTTCGTCGCTGACCCAGCAGCTCGCCAAGAACCTGTTCCTGTCGAACGAACGAACGCTGCCGCGCAAGGTCAACGAGGCCTTCCTCGCGCTCTGGCTCGAGGCGCATCTCTCCAAGCGCGAGATCTTGAGCCTCTACCTCGATCGCGCCTATCTCGGCGGCGGCACCTTCGGCGTCCAGGCGGCCTCCGAATTCTACTTCGGCAAGTCGGTGCGCGACCTGACCCTGCCCGAAGCGGCGATGATCGCCGGGCTGTTCAAGGCGCCGACCAAATACGCTCCCCACATCAACCTGCCGGCGGCACGCGCCCGCGCCAACGACGTGCTGAACAACATGGTGGAGGCCGGCTATCTCACCGCCGGGCAGATCTACGCAGCGCAGCGCAACCCCGCGACGCCAGTCGACCGCCAGCAGGAGACCTCGCCGGACTGGTATCTCGACTGGGCCTACAACGAGATCCGCGACCTCGCCGCCGCCGGCAAGTTCGGCGACGAGACCGTGCTCACGGTGCGCACGGGGCTCGATCCGGCGCTGCAGCAGCACGTCGAAGACACGATCGAGAACTACCTGCGCCAGTACGGGCAGAGCCTCAACGTCGGGCAGGCCGCGGCCGTGATCCTCGATCCCAACGGCGTGGTGCGCGCCATCGTCGGCGGTCGCGACTATGGCGTGAGCCAGTTCAACCGCGCCACCGAGGCGCTGCGCCAGCCAGGGTCCTCGTTCAAGCCCTACGTCTACCTGACGGCGCTGATGAGCGGCAAGTTCAAGCCGAGTTCGACGATCTCCGGCGCTTCGCTCTGCCTCGGCAACTGGTGCCCGCACAATTACGACGACGAGACCGCCGGCAAGATCACGCTGTCGTCGGCCCTCGCCATGTCGCTGAACACCGCGGCGGTGCGGCTCTCGATCGAGATCGGCGACGGCACGACGCAATGGAACAAGGCCAAGGACGGCCGTGCCAAGATCATCGCCACGGCACGGCGCATGGGGCTGACCACGCCGCTGCCCGACACGGTCTCGCTGCCGCTGGGCGCGGACGCCGTGAAGGTCATCGAGCAGGCCAGCGCCTACACGACCTTTCCCAGCGGCGGCAAGCACGTGCCGGCCTATGCCGCGACGACCGTCACCAGCCGGCGCGGCGACCTGCTCTACGAGCACGACCGCGACGGTCACAGGCCCGAGCAGATCATCGATCCCAATGCGATCTCGATGATGAACACGATGCTGCGGCAGGTCGTGACCGGCGGCACGGGCCGCGCCGCCGACCTGCCCGGCTTCCCCGTGGCGGGAAAGACCGGCACCACGAACGGCTTCCACGATGCCTGGTTCGTCGGCTTCACCGGCAATTACGTCGGCGCGGTCTGGTACGGCAACGACGACTATCAGTCGATGAACGAGGTGACCGGCGGCAAGCTGCCGGCACGCACCTGGCACGACATCATGGAATTCGCCCATCAGAACGTCGAGCCCAAGCCGGTGCCCGGCCTGCCCGCGCCTTCCGCCAAGATCGCGGCGAACGCCGCCGCCGGCAGCGACGGCGCGAACGGCACGCCGCGGCGCCCGGCGACGCTGACCAAGGCCTCCGCCGACGTACTCGCCTCGATCGCGAACGCCGCCACCGTGGCCGAGATGGGTCGGCCGCCGAAGACCGAGAGCATGACGGGGCCCGGCGCCGGCCGCGGCATCGTCGAGCTCTCGCGGGCACCGGCCGAAGTCACCGACCTCCGGTGAACCGCTCGACACCAAGCCGTCGCGCGGCAGGCGCATGAAGCTATCGACGCTGCTCAAGATCGTCGTCGCCGTGCTGGCCGGCGTGGTGCTCGGCCTGCTCGTCACCATCAGGAGCCTCGATCTCGATACCCGCGGCGTCGTGGCCGGCGCATGGCGGACGACGCCGCGCGACGGCAGCGCCCAGATCGATCCCTACGCGCTTGCCGCGAACGCCCGCGCCGGGCTGCTGCCGCTCGGCGAGTCGGAAGGTCTCAGCTTCGTCGCCCGGAGCGACGATCGCGGCGGCGCGCTCGATGGCTCCTGCGACTATACTTTGGCGGGGCCGATGCCGCCTGCGCGCTACTGGACGCTGAGCCTGCTCGATCCCGCCGGCTTTCCCGTGGACGATCCCGCCAAGCGCTACGGCTTCACCTCGGCCGAGGTGCTGCGTTTCGACAAGGCACCGACGGAGATCGTGATCTCGCCGCGGGCCCGTGCCGGCAACTGGCTTCCGAGCGGCGCGGTACGGCGTTTCGTGCTGATGCTTCGGCTCTACGACACCAGCCTCACCGCCGGGGGCACCGATCTGGAGGCGCTGCGCATGCCGACGATCGAGCGCGGTGCGTGCTCTTGATCCGTCTGCCGTCGGTGTTGCCCATCGCGATCGGGATCGCGGTCGTCGGCCTCGTCGCCGGTTTGACCCACCTCGTCGCGATCCTGCTGCTGCCGGATGTCGCGACGCGCGACGCCTACGACCTGCTCGCCGCGCGCGGCGCGGGGCATGTCGGGTTGGCGCTGCTGGCCCCGGCGCGCCCCGGCGACACGCTGATCCCGTTCCGCGACCCCGCGGCCGTTCAGGGGCTCTGCTTCTTCGACCTCGCCAAGGCGCCCTTCAGGGTCCGGACCAAGGTCGAACCGGGGCGCCTGCTGACGCTGTCGTTCCGGACCCGCGAGGGCCGCGTCTTCTACTCGATGACCGATCGTGCCGCGCTGCGCGGCGGCATCGACATCCACCTGCTGACGCCCGCGCAGCTCGGGACCGTCGTCGACGGCGACGACGAGGACGCCGGCTTGCCCGAGGAGCTGCGACTGAAGGCGCCGGCCACGGCCGGATTGATCGTCGCCACCGCGCTGATCGCCCGTCCGGGCGATCGCGCCGACGCGGAGGCGCGGATCAAGGCGATCGAGTGCAAGCCGGAGCCGCTCGCGCCGCCGTCGTGACGGTTTTTCGTGGCCGCCGTCTCTCAAGCGGCGGCGGACGATCGGCGGATCGCGGTAGAGGAGAGCGGCGAGCGCCTGCCGTGAAGGAAGACGTAAGCCGGCGGAACCGCCATGGCCAGGCAGGCGGACTCGCGCTCGGGAAGCCGGCAGCCGGCGAGCGCCGCGGCGGCGCGGGTCTGGGCGGCACGCAGCGTCGAGCCGGGCCGATCGATCACGCCCATCGCCACCGTCGCGGCGATGGTCCGCCAGTTCTTCCAGAGGTGAAGGTCGGCGAAGCTGTCGGCGCCCATCAGCCAGACGAAGTGCACCGAAGGGCAGCGTGCCACCAGCGCGGCGACGAGATCGCAGGTGTAGGGCGAGCCGAGCTGGCGCTCGAAGCCGGACACGGCGATGCGCGGATGCGCCGCCACACGCGCCGCGGCGACCATGCGCTCGGCTTGAGCGGGCAGATCGCGCGTGTCCTTGAGCGGGTTGCCGGGCGAAACCAGCCACCAGATCCGATCGAGCTCGAGCCGACGCAGCGCCAGCAGGCTGGCGGCGCGATGGCCGTCGTGGGGCGGGTTGAACGAGCCGCCGAAGACGCCGATGCGCTGACCCCGTCCGTGCGGCGGAAGGCCGGCGAACGAGGCCGAGATCACGAGCGGATCCTCCCCTCCGCGAAGCGGGGAGGATCGGGTCGCATCACGGCCTGACCTGCCCCGTGCCATGCACCTTGTACTTGAAGGTGGTGAGCTGATCGACGCCGACCGGTCCGCGCGCGTGGAGCCGCCCGGTGGCGATGCCGATCTCCCCACCGAAACCGAATTCGCCGCCGTCGGCGAATTGCGTCGAGGCATTGTGCAGCACGATCGCGGAATCCACCTCGCGCAGGAAGCGCGCCGCGGCGGCCGCGTCTTCCGCGACGATGCAGTCGGTATGGCGGGAACCGTAGCGCTCGACATGCGCGATGGCCGCCTCGAGACCATCGACCACCTTCACGGCGAGGATCGCATCGAGATACTCGGTGCGCCAATCGGCGTCGGTCGCCGGCACGACCCGGGGATCCAGAGCACCGCTCGCCACGTCGCCGCGGATCTCGCAGCCTGCATCGAGCATGTCGAGCACGAGATCGCGGTGCAGCGGGGACCCGCGGTCGACCAGCAGGGTCTCGGCCGCGCCGCAGACGCTGGTGCGGCGCAGCTTGGCGTTGCGCACGATCGCGAGCGCCTTGGCGCGATCGGCGGAGGCATGGACGTAGACGTGGTTGTTGCCCTCGAGATGGGCGAACACCGGCACGCGCGCCTCGGCCTGCACGCGGGCGACGAGGCTCGGGCCGCCGCGCGGCACGATGACGTCGAGATTGCCCTCGAGGCCGCGCAACATCGCGCCCACGGCGGCGCGGTCGCGCACCGGCACCAGCGTGATTGCGGCCCCCGGCAGCCCGGCCGCGCGCAGGCCGTCCACGAGGCAGGCGTGGATCAGGCTCGCCGAATGGAAGCTCTCCGAGCCGCCGCGCAGGATGGCGGCGTTGCCGGCCTTGAGGCAGAGCGCGCCGGCATCGGCCGTGACGGCGGGCCGACTCTCGAAGACGATGCCGATGACGCCGAGCGGTACGGCGACGCGCTCGATGACGAGGCCGTTGGGCCGCTCGAAGCGAGCCAGGACGCGATCGACCGGATCGGGCAGCGCCGCGATCGCCTCCAGGCCGGTGGCGATGCCTTCGATGCGTGCGGAATCGAGCGCGAGACGGTCGACGAACGCCGGGGCCGCGCGCCGCACCGCCGCCTCGGCGAGGTCGCGGCGGTTGGCGGCGAGGATTTCGCCGGTGCGGGCACGCACGCTCGCCGCCGCGTGGCGGAGCGCCGCGGAACGATCGGCGTCGCCGGAGGCGGCCAGCGCGCGGGCGGCCGCACGGGCGTCGCGTCCTAGAGACGCCATGACGGCGTCGATGTCGGCCTCGAACGCCATGCCCTCGGCTTCGGCGAGCTTCAGCTGTTCCATGGCTGCGCTTATGGCGTCCGGCTCGCCCTGCCGCAACCCCGTTGCACCATCTTGAAACCATTTGCGGACGCGATGCTCTAGACAGTCACGCCCACGTGACACGGAATATTAAGGTTAAATGCTCACCTTAAGCGAGACCCGGAACGACGGCGTTCAAGTTTACGGAGCGTTTACCATGAAGAAGCGATTGGTGTTGACCATCGCGCTGGCCGGAATGTCCGGCAGCGCCTTCGCCGCGGACCTTCGCGGCCCGATCATAGAGGCGCCCCCGCCGCTGCCTCTGCCGGTCGCCGGCTTCAGCTGGACCGGCGGTTATGCCGGCGTGAACGTCGGCGTCGGCACCGCCGACGCGAACTATCGCTCGGACTATTCGTCGTCGAGCGTCGCCGCCAGCAGCTACGAGGCCGCTCCATGCAATGGAGGGGGGTACAATCCTAACGACGGTAACTGCGTCTACTCCACTGCCGCGATCCCGGCTAGCGCCAACAGCCAGTCCGAGCATCAGCGCTCCGGCGGGGTGCTCGGGGGGGTCCAGGCCGGTTACAACTACGCGATCGGCGCAGGCGGCTTTGGCGGTTTCGGAGGGCTTCGCGCCGTCCCCGTGATCGGTGTCGAAGCCGACTTCGACGGCTCCGGCGTCGCCTCCAACGGAACGCTCGGCGGCTTCGCCTCCGGCGACCTGACCGGCAGCCCGCTCTACGTCGGCGCCCAGACCGACATCAAATACGTCGGCACCGTTCGCGGCCGCCTCGGTGTCGCGTTCGATCGCCTCCTCGTCTTTGGAACCGGCGGCTTCGCCTACGGCGAAACGGAATCCTCGGTCAGCGCACCGGCGGCCGGCGTTTTCAGCCATACGTCGAACTTCCACACCGGCATCGCCTACGGCGGCGGTCTGGAGTTCGCTCTAACCAACAATCTCCTGCTGCGAGCCGAATATCTCCATTACGACTTCAACTCGAAGAGCATCGCCCAGGGGAGCATTCAGGGTGTGAGCGCGTGCGGGTGCGCGACCTCCTCCACCTATGCCGTGTACGAGAAGCCCAGTCTCGACGTGGTCCGGGCCGGGCTCAGCTACAAGTTCGACTTCGCTCGCGCCGTCGCTTCGCCGGTGATCGCGCGCTACTGACGCTTACGATCGACGAACCCGCCGCCGCGGCCTCCCGCGGCGGCAAAGCGTCGAAACAGCCGTTCCAAACGCCGCGCGGCGTGCTATTCCGGTGCCTATGACCGGAAGCGTGCCTTTGCTGGATGAGCGTGCCGCCGCGCCGGCACCCTGGCGTGGCGATCGGCGTACCGCGGCGCTCGTGCAGGCTCTGGGCAAGCGCTCGATCGTCCTCATCGGCCTGATGGGCTGCGGCAAGACCTCGACGGGGCGCTGCCTGGCGCGCCGTCTCGGGCTCGAGTTCGTCGACGCCGATACCGAGATCGAGTGGGCGGCCGGCATGTCGGTCTCCGACATCTTCGCCAAGCACGGCGAGGCCTATTTCCGCGACGGCGAGCGCCGGGTCATGACCCGGCTGCTGGCGGAAGGGCCGCGGGTGATCGCCACTGGCGGCGGCGCCTATCTCAACGACCAGACGCGGGCCGGCATCGTCGCGTCGGCGATCTCGATCTGGCTCAAGGCCGACCTCGAGGTGCTGTGGCGCCGCGTGCGCCGCCGCTCGCACCGTCCGCTTCTCAAGACCGACGACCCGGAAGGCACGCTGCGCGACCTGATGGAGCGGCGTTATCCCGTCTACGGACGCGCCGACGTGACGGTGATCTCGCGCGACGGCCCGCACGACGCCGTCGTCGACGATGCGATCGGCGCGCTCGAATTCCACCTGCGCTTCTCCGACGCCGTTCCCGAGATCACGCCGCCGCCGTCGCCCACTCCGACGCTTCCGTCCATGCAGGCGGCCAGGCATGTCGCCGTCGACCTGCCGGGTCGAGCCTACGAGATCGCGATCGGCACCGGACTTCTCGACGAAGTTGGCGCCAGTCTCGGCAAGCTGGCACCCGGATCGGCCTGCGCGATCGTCACCGACGACAACGTCGCCCGCCACCATCTGGCCGGCCTCGAGGCGAGCCTCGATCGTGCCGGCATCCGCCACACCGCGATCGTCGTCGCGCCGGGAGAGGGCTCGAAATCCTTCGATACGTTCGCGCGGGTCTGCGACGGCGTACTCGCGGCGCGGCTGGAGCGGGGCGACACGATCCTGGCGTTCGGCGGCGGCGTCGTCGGCGACCTCGCCGGCTATGTCGCCGCCAGCGTTCGACGCGGCATGCGGCTCGTGCAGATCCCGACCTCGCTGCTGGCCCAGGTCGATTCCTCGGTGGGCGGCAAGACCGGCATCAACTCGCCGCACGGCAAGAACCTCGTCGGCGCGTTCCACCAGCCGGCGTTGGTGCTGGCGGACACCGAGGTGCTCGCCACCCTGCCCCCGCGCGAATTCGCCGCCGGCTACGCCGAAATGGTCAAATACGGCCTGCTCGGCGACCTGCCTTTCTTCGACTGGCTCGAGACGCATCGCGCCGCGATCTTCGCCGGCGGTCCGGAGCGCGCGGAGGCGGTCGCCCGGTGCTGCGCCGCCAAGGCCGCCATCGTCATCCGCGACGAGCGCGAGACCGGCGACCGCGCGCTGCTCAACCTCGGCCACACCTTCGGCCACGCGCTCGAGCGCCTCACGGGTTACGACGGCACCCGGCTGGTGCACGGCGAAGGCGTGGCGATCGGCATGGCGCAGGCCTTCCGCTTCTCGCACCAGCTCGGTCATTGCTCCAGCGAAGCGGTGGCGCGGGTGGAGGCTCACCTCGCCGCCGCCGGGCTGCCGGTCCGCGCCGACGCGATCCCCGGCTTCGACGCCGAGCCCTTCGCCGTGCTCGACGCCATGCGCCAGGACAAGAAAGTCGAGCGCGGCGCCCTGACCTTCATTCTGGCCAAGGGCATCGGCCGGGCCTTCATCGCCAAGGGCATCCAGGGCGACGAGGTGCTGTCCTTCCTCGAGGAGGATCTCGGCCGGCCCGCGTCGGGCGACGGCCGGGCCGCGCGGATCGCGGGCTAGGACCCATGCCGGACGGCGACCTATGCACGCGGTGAAGCCGACGCTGCCCGTCGACATCTACGTCGCGGTGGCGATCATCGTCTTCTGCATCGCGATGTCGGCGTTCTTCGCCGCCTCGGAGACGGCGCTGACCGGTGCCTCGCGCGCACGCATGCACGCGCTGGAGCGCAACGGCGACAAGCGCGCGGCGCTGGTCAACCGGCTGCTGCGCCGGCGCGAACGTCTGATCGGCACGACGCTGCTCGGCAACACGCTGGTCAACATCGGCTCGTCGGCGTTCATGACCAGCGTGCTGCTCGTCGTGATCGGCGAGCAGGGGGCGGTCTGGGCCACCGCCATCATGACGGTGCTGCTGCTGGTGTTCGCCGAGGTGCTGCCCAAGACGGTCGCCATCAACAACGCCGACCGGGTGTCGCTGCTGTTCGCCCGCGTGCTCGTGCCGATCGTGGCGATCTTCGGCCCCGTGCTGCTCGCCATCGAGGTGCTGGTGCGCTTCATGCTGCGGCTGTTCGGCACCAAGACCGACGAACGCGTGTCCATCCTGTCGGGCGCGGAGGAGCTGAAGAGCGCCGTCGACCTCCTGCACAAGGAGGGCAATGTCGAGCGCTCGGACCGCGACATGTTCGGCGGCCTGCTCGAGCTGGGCGACCTCACCGTCTACGACACGATGGTGCACCGCACGGCGATGACCGCGATCGACGCCGACCTGCCGCCGGCCGAACTGGTGCGCGAGGTGATCGCCTCACCCTACTCCCGCTTGCCGCTATGGCGCGGGGACCCCGACAACATCGTCGCCGTGCTGCATGCCAAGGATCTCGTGCGCGCGCTCGCCGCCGCCGAGGGCGACGTGGCGCATCTCGACGTCGCCAAGGTGGCGGCCGAGCCCTGGTTCATTCCGGCGACGACCTCGCTCAAGGACCAGCTGCAGGCCTTCCGCCGCCGCAAGACGCATTTCGCCCTGGTGGTCGACGAGTACGGCGTGGTTCTGGGCCTAGTCACCCTGGAAGACATCATCGAGGAGATCGTCGGCGACATCCGCGACGAGCACGACCTCGCCATTCAGGGCGTGCGGCCGCAGCCGGACGGCTCGGTGATCGTCGAGGGGTCGGTGCCGATCCGCGACCTCAACCGCGTCATGGCCTGGGACCTGCCCGACGAGGAGGCCACCACCATCGCCGGCCTGGTGATCCACGAGGCCCGCGCCATTCCCGAGACGGGACAGGTGTTCACCTTCCACCGGTTCCGCTTCGAGGTTCAGCGCAAGGTGCGCAACCGCATCACGACGATGCGCATCGTTCCGGCGCCGGCAAGATAAGCACGTCCGCGTCCGCGGCTCCGACGCCAAAAAACCTACCTTGCCGATGCCTTGGGCGCGGTATCGCCCCATCTCCTCGGCTCACGACCGAAGAGGTATGCCATGGATTTCGTGTCCGCCTGCTCCGCAGCCGACGTCACGCCCGGCACGATGAAGGGTGTCGACGTCGCGGGTCAGAAGATCCTGCTCGCCAACGTGGACGGCACCTTCTACGCGATCCAGCGCAAGTGCCCGCACATGGGCTTCGATCTCTGCAAGGGCACGCTCCACGGCGACAAGGTGACGTGCCGCATGCACGATGCCGCCTTCGACCTGAAGACGGGCGAACCGCTGGAGAAAGCCAAGCTGCTGTTCCTCAAAATGCAGCCGAAGCCGGCGAAAACCTATCCGGTGAAGCTGGACGGCGGCCTTGTGACGATCGCCGTCTGAGCGCACCGCGTTCCTCGGCGCGCGACCCAGCTCTGACAAAACGGGAGAGAAATGCTATCTCTCCTCCATGCCCGCCACTCTCGAAGATTTCGCGCCTGCGCCCGCCACGCACACGTCCGCACCGGTCGCGATGGCGAGATCGTCGCTCGTCGGCCTGACCCGCGCGGGTCTCGCGGACGCGCTGGCGGCGATCGACGTGCCCGAGCGCGAGCGGCGCATGCGCGTCAGCCAGCTGTGGCAGTGGATCTACTTCCAGGGCGTCATCTCGTTCGACGCCATGCTCAACGTCTCGAAGGTGCTGCGCGGCCGGCTCGCCGAGGCCTACACGCTGGCACGCCCCGAGGTCGTCACCGAGCAGGTGTCCGCCGACGGCACCCGCAAATGGCTGATCCGCCTGCCGCCGCACCTCCAGGATCGCACGGCCCACGGCCGCGGCTCCGAAGTCGAGATCGTCTACATCCCCGAAAACGATCGCGGCACGCTGTGCATCTCGAGCCAGGTCGGCTGCACGCTGACCTGCGCCTTCTGCCACACCGGTACGCAGAAGCTGGTGCGCAACCTCTCCGCCGCCGAGATCGCAGCGCAGGTGGTGGTCGCGCGCGACCGGCTCGGCGACTATCCCGGTCTGACCCCGCCGACGGACGGGCTGATCCCCGGCGCCAGCTCGCGGGCGATCTCCAACGTCGTCTTCATGGGGATGGGCGAGCCGCTCTACAATTTCGAGAACGTGCGCGACGCGCTCGGCACGATCTCGGACGGCGACGGGCTTTCGCTGTCGCGGCGCCGCATCACGGTCTCGACCGCCGGCGTCGTGCCGCAGATGGAGCCGCTTGGCCGCGACGGTGGCGCGATGCTGGCGATCTCGCTCCACGCCGTGCGCGACGACCTGCGCGACGTGCTGGTGCCGCTCAACAAGAAGTACCCGCTGGCGGATCTGCTCGCCGCCTGCCGCAGCTATCCCGGCGCATCCAACGCGCGGCGCATCACCTTCGAATACGTGATGCTGAAGGGCGTCAACGACAGCCCGGCCGAGGCGCGCGAGCTGGTGCGGCTGCTGAAGGGCATTCCGGCCAAGATCAACCTGATCCCCTTCAATCCCTGGCCCGGCACGGCCTACGAGTGCTCGGACTGGGGCACGATCGAGCGTTTCTCCGACATTGTCTTCGACGCAGGCTACGCCAGCCCGGTCCGCACGCCGCGCGGTCGCGACATTCTCGCCGCCTGCGGCCAATTGAAGAGCGAGACCGAGAAGCTCCGGGCGCGGGCGGTGCTGGCGGTGGAGGAATAGGCCGGACGACGTCCATCGGATCTAGGGCAGCATCGTCGGCGACGGCGAGGAGTGCCGCGCAACGATCTCTTAATCGGGCGTGTCGTAACGTAAAGTCGGCTTGGGAAGATTATGATGATCGTGGAGAGACGGGCGCAAGCAGAGCGCGACCGCTGCGCCATCGAGGCCTCGATCCGCGTCGTGGAGAACGACGCCATGATACCCTGTCGCGTCGTCGACCTGTCCGAACGCGGCGCCGGTCTGGCGCTCGATGCGGCGGCCGATCTGCCCGCGCGCTTCCGCCTCCGCCTCCCGCTGACCGACGATCATCCCGACGAACGGCTGGTGGAGCTGCGCTGGCGGCGCGGTCGAGCCGCCGGCGTGGTCTTCGTCCGCTCGTAGGTTTTCGCGCAGGCGAGCCGACCTCGACGACGGTGCGGGGTCGATCCACGAGCCAGATTGCATTCGCCAAACAACGCGGCCTCGGCTAATCAAAAGCCTTTGAAGCTTGGGCCGCTGAATGCACGGTCGTCATTGCAAGTCTTCGATTGTCGCCTGCGTGATTGTGCTCGGCACCGTCGTGGCACCGATCGCGGCCGGCGCGACGGCGCCATCGTCGGAGCCCGGTGCCGTGGTGCGGCAGCTGGTCGAGGACCTCGACCTTCAAACGAAACTGCCGGGCGACCCCGCGGTCGACAGAAAAAACAAGAACGGCGACACGTCGTCGGACGCGAACCTGAGGATCCCGGGCGCCGAGAGCATCCTCTGGGGCGCCATCGCGGTCGCCGTCGCGCTCGTTCTCTACGCCCTCAAGGACTACGTGCCGGGCTTCTCCCGGCGCGACAGGACCGAGGCCGAGGTCGCCGCCAAACCGTCGGGGAGCGTCGAGGCCGCCGAGCGCATGGTCCAGGCCGGCGACGAGGCGGACGAGCTGGCGGCCTCGGGCCGTGTCGCCGAGGCGATCCACCTGCTCTTGCTGCGCAGCCTCGTCGAGCTGCGTCGCCAGCTCGGCATCAGCTTCGCCGATTCCCTCACCAGCCGCGAGATCCTGGCGAGACTGACCCTGCCCGAGGGCGGCCGCGAGGCACTCGCCGACCTCATCCGCCGGGTCGAGTTCGCGCATTTCGGGGCCAAGCCGTCGTCCCCGGAGGACTACGCCGCCTGCAAGGCGAGCTACGAGGGACTGATCGCGGCGATGCTCGATCCTCGTGAGCCGGATCGGCGGATGGCCGTCGCGGCATGAGCCGACCGTGAGCGAGCGCGGCCCCTTCTCGCCCGTCGTCGTCGGCTTCTTGGTCGCCGGCCTGGTGGCGATCTTCGCGCTCTCGGTCGTGCTGTCCGCGCAGGTCAAGGAGGACGAAGGCGGCTACCGCGCGACACGCGCGTCACCCTCCGCCATCGGCCACCTCGGCTTCTTCAGCCTGCTCCAGAAGCTCGACCTGCCGGTCGGCTATACCAAGGCCGAGGCGGCCAAGAGCATCAAGGACACCGGCCTTCTGATCGTCCAGGAGCCCTCCACTTCGCTCAACAAGACGCCCGCCTCGCTCGACCTCGACGCCGGCCCCGACGTGCTGGTCGTGCTGCCGAAATACTGGGGCGAGCGCGACCACACCCATGACGGCTGGGTCCGCCAGACCGGCCTGCTCGACCTCGGCGCCGTGCAGCGGATCATGCGCCTGCTCGATGCCGATGCCGTGGTCACCCGACGGGCCGATCCCCTCCGGCCGGGAACGAGCCGCATCGCCGCCCTGCCGATGCTGGGCCCCGACACGCAGGTGATCTCGGGACCGGGTCTGGTGCCGATCATCGGCAGCGCGGACCGCATGCTGCTCGCCGAAGTCGAGACGCCGAGCGACCAGCACATCTACGTGCTGGCCGATCCCGACCCGCTCGAGAACCACGGCATCGCCGACCCCGCCAACGCAAGCTTCGCCGCCGCGCTCGTGCGGCTGCTGTGGAACGGCCGCAAGGCGATCGTCTTCGACGAGTCGGTGCATGGCGGCTCCGTCGAGAAGCGCAGCCCGCTCGAGCTGCTGTTCCAGTTCCCCTACAATATCGTGCTGGGGCAAGCCCTGGTCGCCATCGCGCTGCTGCTGCTAGCGACCACGGCGCGGTTCGGCGGCTCGGAGAAGGCACCGCCGGCCTATGCGCTCGGCAAGACCCGCCTTATCGACAACATCGCCGCGCTGATGGACCGCGCCGGTCACCAGGGCGTCGTGCTGCGCCGCTACATCCGGCTCGAGCTGCAGGACGCCGGACGCGCGCTCCACGCGCCGCCCAATCTCGACGATATCGCGCTGGCGGTCTGGCTCGACCGGGTCGGCGCGGCCCGCGCGGTCGAGCCGAAGTCGGCCGAGATCCTGGAGCGCAGCCGCCTCGCCGGCGGCGGTGGTCGATCGCAGCTCCTCGCGCGGCTGTTCAGGGACGCGCGGGACATGCATCGCTGGAAGAAGGACCTTCTGGATGAGCCTCGGAGAAGTTAGGACCGTCGCCGACGCGGTCCGTCGCGAGGTCGGCAAGGCGATCGTCGGCCAGGACGAGGCGATCGAGCTTCTGCTCACCGCGCTGCTCGCCGGGGGCCACATCCTGGTCGAGGGCGTGCCGGGCACCGGCAAGACGATGCTGGCGCAAGCCTTCGCCGCGACGCTGTCGCTGCAGTTCGGCCGGGTCCAGTTCACGCCGGACATGATGCCGGGCGATATCCTCGGCACCGGCCTCTTCAACTTCCAGACCGGCGAGTTCACGCTGACGCCGGGGCCGATCTTCACCCAGGTGCTGCTCGCCGACGAGATCAACCGCACGCCGCCCAAGACCCAGGCGGCCCTGCTCCAGGCGATGAACGAGCGCGCAGTGACGATCGACACCCAGACGCACTCGCTCGGCGCGAACTTCATGGTGGTGGCGACGCAGAATCCGATCGAGCAGCACGGCACCTATCCGCTGCCCGAGGCGCAACTCGACCGCTTCCTGTTCAAGATCTCGGTCGGCTATCCCACGCGCAACGAGGAGCGCGCCATCGTCGCGCGCCACGGCCATCAGTCCGCGATGGCGCGGATCGCGGATTTCGGCATCGAGGCCGTGGCCGGCCCCGAGACGCTCGCCGGCCTGCGCGCCTACACCAGCCAGATCCGGCTCGACGCCGCGATCATCGACTACATCGTCGACGTGATGCGCGCGACGCGCGAGCACCCGGCGATCGAGACCGGCGCCTCGACGCGCGCCGCCAACATGCTGGCCTCGGCGGTGCGCTCCTATGCGGCGCTGAACGGGCGCGACTTCGTGCTGCCCGACGACGTCAAGCGCCTCGCCGTGCCCCTCGTGCGCCACCGCATCGTGATGGCGCCCCACGCCGAGATCGACGGCACGACCAGCGATGCCGTGCTGGCCGAGATCCTCGACGGGACCGCGGCGCCGCGATGATCCGGCCGACGCCCCGCGCGGTAGGCCTGTTCACGATCGGCATCCCGGTCGCGTTCCTGATCATCGTCTACGACCGGGCGCTCTGGATCGCGCCGATCGCCTACTCGCTGATGGCGCTCGTGGTGATCGCCGCCGACGCGCTGATGATGCTGGACCGCCGCCGCGTCGACGTCGCGGTGGCCGAGCCCCGGCGGCTGCCGGTCGGCGAGGCTGGCAGCGTGCGCGTCGCGCTGTCGCTGCCGCCGCGCACTCGGCGCACGCCGTTCACCCTGGTGCTGGAGCAGAGCGGCGACGCCGAGCTTCCGGTCCGCGTCACGGCCGCGAGCGCGGGCGGGCGCGTCGCGGTCGACCTTCCCGTGCGCTCCGAGCGGCGTGGCACGATCGGACTCGACGCGCTGTGGCTGCGGTGGCGCGGGCCGCTCGGCCTCGTCGAGCGGCGCTGGCGCAAGGCGCTCGACCGCACGATCCACGTGGTGCCGATCCTCCGAGGCCTGCGGGGCGCGGCGCTGCACGTGATCGATCACGAGTCCCGTTTCGGCACCAAGGTCCAGCAGCAGAAGGGCGAGGGAGCCGAGTTCGAGACGCTGCGCGACCACGTCGCCGGGCTGGACAACCGCCATATCGATTGGAAGCGCTCGGCGCGCCACGCCAAGCTGCTGTCCAAGGTGTTCCGCACCGAGCGCAACCATCAGATCGTGCTGGCCTTCGACACCGGCCACCTGATGCTCGAGCCGATCGAAGGCAAGACGCGGCTCGACCACGCCATCGAGGCGGCGCTCCTGCTCGGCTGGGTCTCGCTGCGCGCCGGCGACCTCGTCGGCGATTTCGCCTTCGATGGGGTGGTACGCCAGTTCATCGCGCCGGCCGCGGGGCTCTCCACCCTGTCGCGGCTGCAGCAGGGCGTCGCGGGGCTGGCTTATTCCAACGAGGAGACGAACTTCACGCTCGGCCTCGCCGAGCTGAACCAACGCCTGAAGCGACGCGCGCTCGTCGTGCTGTTCACGGAGTTCGTCGACACGATCACGGCGCAGTTGCTGGTGGAGAGCCTGGCGCGCATCGCCAACAAGCACGCGGTGATCTTCGTCACGCTGCAGGATCCGGAGATGACGCGGATGATCCGCGCCGAGCCGACCGGCTTCGAGCCGGTGGCACGATCCGTCATCACCCACGACGTCCTGCGCGATCGCGCCATCGTGCTGGAGACGATCGCGCGCATGGGCGTCCACGTCCTCGACGTGCCGGTGCGCGGCCTTTCGAGCGGGCTCGTCAACAGGTATCTTCTCGTCAAGCAGCGAGGCCAGATTTGACGCGCGACAGTCCCGGTCTGGAGCCGAACCGAAGGCCGGCGCTGGTGCTGCGCAGCGCGGAGTTCCGCAAGGGCCGCGAGGCCGCCTGGAGCGAGCTCGAGACGATCCTCGCAACCATCGACAAGCGCGGCATCGCCGGCCCGGACGCCGAGGCGATGCATCGCCTGCCGATCCTCTATCGCGGCGTCGTCTCCTCCCTGTCGGTGGCGCGCAGCATCGCGCTCGACCGCCATCTTCTGCGCTACCCGAGGACCTCTCGCTGCGTGCCTACCTCGCCGTCTACGGGCCGCGCAGCACGGCGGCGGAAAGTCTCGCCGCCTTCCTCGCGCGCGGCTTTCCGGCGGCGGTGCGCGCCGCGCGCTGGCACATTCTCATCGCCGTCGTCGCGACCGCCGTCGGCGTGGCGGCCGGGATCATGCTGGTGCACGCCGACACCGACTGGTTCTCGGCCTTCGTCGGGAGCGACTATTCCAACGGCCGCGGGCCCTCGAGCACCGCCGCCCAGCTGCGCGACGAGGAGATCTTCGCGCCGTGGCCGGGCTTCGCCAAGTCGTTCGTCGTCTTCGCCAACAGCCTGTTCCGGCACAACGCCATCATCGCGCTCACGGCCTTCGGCCTCGGCTTCCTCGCCGGCGTCCCGACGCTGCTGCTGCTGCTCTACAACGGCATCGTCATGGGAGCCTTCATCGAAATCCACGCGCGACGCGGCCTGCTCGTCGACTTCCTCGCGTGGCTGTCGATCCACGGGGTCACCGAGATGGGCGCGGTGATCCTCGCCGGCGCCGGCGGCTTGGTGCTCGCCGACAAGATCCTCTTCCCCGGCCGATATGCGCGGCTGGACAACCTGGCGCGCCACGGCCGCGAGGCCGCGCAACTCGGCGGCGGCGCCGTGCTGATGCTCTTCGTCGCCGGCCTGATCGAAGGCGGCTTCCGGCAGCTGATCGGCAACACCGAGGGCCGCTTCGCCTTCGCCGCCGTCACGGCGGTGCTGTGGCTGGCCTATTTTCTTTCGGGGCGCGGCAAGGCGGCGGCCGAGACACGGATCAAGGCCGCGCTTTGATGGCCGAAGACTGCCGATCCGCTCCCATACCTGTCGTTCGGGGGCGGCGCAGCCGAACCCGGAACCCATTGCGCTCTCAGCGGAGAGCCCTTTCGGAGAGCACGATGGGTTCCGGGTTCGCCTTCGGCGCCCCGGAATGACAAGGGTTGCGGATCAAACCATCGCGCCGAAGCCCTCCTTCGCCGATCGTCCCGTCGACCGCGTGTCCCTCCTCTTCGAGGGCTCTCGGCGCCGGACCCACGAGATCGTGACGCCCGAAGGCGTGGCGCTGCGCGTCGACGTGGCCGAGCGCTCCGAATGCCTCGGCGCGTTCCTGCTCGACCTCATGTTCTGGATGTTCGGCACCGTCGTGATCTTCGTCGGCCTGATCCTCACCGTGCTGGCGCACCATGGCAAGGACCTCGGCGACGACGACGGCATCGCCGCCACCATCGTGCTGTTCCTCGCCTTCCTGCTCCGCAACCTCTACTTCATGCATTTCGAGCTGGCCTGGCGTGGGCAGACACCGGGCAAGCGGATCATGGGCCTGCGCGTCATCGACCGCGCCGGCGGCCCCCTCACCGCCTCGGCGATCGTCGCGCGCAACATCACCCGCGAGGTCGAGGTCTTCCTGCCGGCGGAAGTGTTCCTGTCGCTCGCGGCGACCAGCGGCGTCGGAGCCTGGTCGCAGCTCGCCACCTTCGGCTGGATCGCCGCGATCGGTGCGCTGCCCTTCTTCAACCGCGAGCATCTGCGCGCCGGCGACCTGATTGCCGGGACCCTGGTGATCGCCATGCCCAAGCGTGCGCTGGCGCCCGACCTGACCGAGACCGTCGCCGCCTACGCCTTCACGCCGCAGCAGTTGCGGGCCTATGGCAACTTCGAGCTTCAGGTCTTGGAGGAGCTGCTGCGCCAACCACCGTCGGCGGAGACGCGCAAGCTGCACGCGGAGATCACAGCCAAGATTTGCGGCCGCATCGGTTGGGAGACCTCGATCCCGTCCGAGGACGACGAACGCTTCCTGCGCGCCTTCTACACCGCCGAGCGCGCCGACCTCGAGCGCGAGCAATTGTTCGGCCGCGGCCGAGCCGACAAGAACGCCGTGCCGGGGCGCTGAACGCGGTCGTCGCCGTCAGAACACCTCCGCCACGCCGCTTGGACCGCCGCCCTTTTTCAGGAGGCGCAAGTCATGGGCGAGGACGGCGGGAAACGCGTAGTAGATCGGAAGCGCGAGGACGTTCGTCGCCGCTGCGACGAGGAAGTTGTTTTGCGCGCCCACGGCGCGGACGATGAGGGCGTTCACGACCAACACGACAAGCGCCGGAACGGCCGTCAACACGAGCGTCACCGCCAGGCAGCGCCAGCGGCTGCCGCGCGTCAGGTCGGCGCTGCGCGAGAAGCACGCCAGCGGACCGCACCGCTCCGTCACGCACAACGTCGCCGCGAGACCGAAGGCGGCGCCGAAGATCAGGCCGGGCACGACCAGCAGCGCCAGAGCGAGCACGAGCACGATGTAGAAGGCGATGGCTGCGAGCAGCATCGGCAGCAAGCGCAAGACTCCGTCCTCGAGCGATGCGCCGACGTCGAAGCGGCCGTTCGTCATGGTCCGGGCAATGCCGGCGCTGATGACGCCGAAGACGTACAGCGAAACCACGATCTGCAGGAGGTAGGTGCCCCCGACCAGCGTATAGAGCGCCTTGAGGTCGAGCACGGGCGGCGTGCCCTTGGCTCCGGCTTTGACCCAAGCCATCGTGGGCCCGAGCTTCTGCGCATAGAGGAAGGCGAACGGCAGGCTGGCGAGGGCGACGATCACCGAGAGCGAGACGACCGGGAGCCACGCGCGACGAATGGCGCGGAACGTGTCTCCGACCGCCCGGCCGACGGAGAGAGACGTTGTCGCAAGAGGGCGAAACCGTCCGACGTCGACCATGCAGCCCCCGATAGCGGCTTTTGTTAATGTCGCCCGAACGACGTGCTTGCCGCAAAGTTCCGGCGAGATAATAAATCATTGCAGCAGCATGGGCATGCGCCTCGGTCTATAGATCGAAGGTCGCAGCGACCTGCGATGCCAACGACCTCGCCGGCCGCCCTCAAGGCGACGCTGCCGAGGTGCATTTCCGATCCCCGGGCGCGCGCGTCCGCAGTCCTGCAGGATGTCATGCCCAAGCCGATCACCCTCGAGATGCTCCATGCCATGGATTTGGAGCAGCGCAAGAACCTGCACCGCAACGCCTCCGGCCTCGACACGCCGGCAGCGCGCGCGGTGCTGGAGCTGCTTGGGCAGGACGACCTGATGGGAAAGCCCAAGGCGCCGCCGAAGGCCGCCGCGCCCCGCAAGGCCAAGGCTCGCACCACCCCGGCCAAGCCGCGTGCGGCGAAGGCCGCCGCCGAACCGAAGGCGGCGGTCTACGGCCGCCAAGCCTGATCCGGGTCGGCTTGTCGCAACGGTGGATTGATCGCAGGCCTCGGTGCAAGGAGGCTTTCACCGGTCAGAGCCGATGGTCGGTCGGCCTTCCGGTGGCAGGGCCGGACGTTCGATGAGCCCCGCGCAACGCCTCGCGCACCTCTCGACATGGATCCTGGTCGCGCTGATTGGCGCGGCCGTCGCGTTCGTCGTCCACGCATGGGTCAGCGGCGGCTTCCCGTTCTACACGCGGGTCGATCCCCGCACCGGCACCGCGGGCCTAGCCGTGGAGACCGACGCGGGAACCGGGTGCCAGTACATCCTCACGCCACTTGGCGGGATCGTGCCACGGACCGGTCCCGACGGCCGCCAGCAATGCGCGAAGCCGCCGTAGCGGGCCGGTCGCCTCAGTAGTTGTAGTGGTGGCGATGGTGATGGTGGTAGGGCAGACCGTGCCGGTACATCAGCATGCGCTCGGCCGTGTGGCCGCCGTGCGGACGGCCCTGGACGCCCTCGCCGATATAGGCCGAGGCCTCGCTGGCCAGGCCGGCGAGCAACAGCGCCGCCACCGCCAAGATCTTGATCACGCGCATTGTCTCGCCCCTCGTAACAGTCGTTGCATCCAACCCGGCGCAGCAAGGCATTCGCCGCGCCGGTCGATCGCAAGCCTACGGCGTCACACGACCGCGCGAGCGGCCGCCCTCGACCTTGCAGGAGCAGCTGCCGCCGACATAGGAGGCGTTGTACAGCTGGCAGGTCTTGACCGGCGTGCTGCAATAATCGCCGACGGTCGCGGCGCTGCGGCCGGTCTGTTGGCCTTCGCCGTAGCCCTGGCCCGCGTCGCCGTATTGCACGCCCGGCCCCTGATCGTAGCCGTAGCCGTAGCCGGCGGCATCGCCGTAGCCGTAGCCGTCGTCGATCCCATCGAAGCCGCCGCCGAGGCCGTAGCCGCCGAGAGCGCCGACGCCGAGCCCCAGGCCGAGACCGCGCCCGAAGCCGTTGCCGCCACGGCCGTAGCCGCCGGCGGTGCGCCCGCCGCGATTGCCGACCGCCTGCCCGCCACGGTTGCCCGCCATCTGGCCGCCTCCAACGCCGCGCATCCCGCCCATGCCGGCGCGACCCATTCCGCCGCCCATGTGACCCATACCACCCATGTGACCCATACCGCCCATGTGGCCACCGCCCATGCCGCCCATATGGCCGCCGCCGCCCATGCCGGCGGCGAAGCTCGGAGCGGACATCGCGAGAGCCGCGCCGAGCGCCAGACCCGCCGTCCAAAGTGTCGTTCGCATATCCAATGTCCTTCGATGATCGTCTTGCCTGGAAAGGAAAGCACGGCCGAAACCGAAGGTTGCATGAGAACCGGTTTGATGAAGGACCATATGAGACCTGCGCCGGCGAGGCCGCGGAGCCTTGCGCCGGAGGCGGCGTCGGAGTAGGTAACCTAGCCGAAGAAGGGCCGCTTGTCGCACCTCGCGGTCGGACGAGCGGCACGCACCGGCCCGGCGCGAACCCTGACAAAACAGCCTGCCAATGTCAGGGTACGTCGACATTTCACCGGTCCCATGTCGACGAACCCTGACAAAAAATCCTGCCATCGTCGCGTTCCGCGACATCGTCCGAATCCGAGGGGTCGTTCGCCGACACGGTCTTGCATAAGGGCGCCTCGCGCGTAGGGTTCGACGGGGGACCGGCGTTGGTACGGCATGGGCGCAACACAACGCCTGATCGAGGCGGGCGAGGCTCGCTTCGAAGCCGAGGGCGACGGCTACATCTTCTGGCGCAAGCCGGAGACCGACGGCGTCCGCATCAGCGCGGCGGAACACGCGCGCTTCCTCGCCGCCGAGCGCCGCAATGCCGCCCAGCTCGCCTGGGTCTGCAACGGCTGGACAATCGTGGGCTGCTTCGCCGCCGCCTATTGGGTCGAATACCGTTTCGGCATCCTGAACGGTTGGATGGGGATCGCGACGCTGTTCGGTGTCGCCGCCGTTTTTGTCGGGGTGTTGCGGCCGTTCGAGTATCGGCCGGAGCGCGACTTGCGCGGGCGGCCGGGGATCGCGCGCCATTCCGCCGGCCGGCCCCCGTGGCACCTGCGTCGCCGCCGCACCGCGCAGGAGACGCGGTGGCGGACGTTGGCCTACGAGTTCGTCATCACGCTGGTGTTCGGCTTCAACCTTTCCACCGCATTCGACAGGCATTCGTCGTTTGATTGGGCCGGGGCGGCGGCCTGCACCTTCGGTCTGCTGTGCGTCGCCGATCTGGCCGTGCGCAAGATGGCGTCGCGCACGCCGCTCGAGCCCCAGGAGAGCCCGCGGAGCGAGATGGGCTAGGGCGTCGGGCGCTGGCCTCGCGCAGCAGCGTGTCGCCCGATGCTGCACCGCCCTCATCCGCCCTCCGCGCGCCACCCCATCCCGCTGCGCGGTCGGGCCCCTGGCTTTCTGCGCCCGCTGTCGCGGGCCACCTTCTCCCGCTGCGCAGGAGACGGGCCGCCGTCATCGCAGCTCCCATAGGGCCGCTTCGACAAGGCCGAGCGCTACGCCCTGCGTGACCTGCTCGTTGGAGACGCGGACCACCCGCCAGCCCTCGCGCCGCAACCAGGCGTCACGACCGGCATCCCGCGATTGTCCCTCCGGCGTCTCGTGCGATGGCCCATCGACTTCGACCACGAGCCGCGCCTCGACACAGGCGAAATCGACGACGAAGGGACAGATCGGCACCTGCCGCCGAACCTTGGCGCAGGCGCGCCGCCCGCGGAGGTCGCGCCACAGCGCCGCCTCGGACAGGGTCATGGCGCGACGCAAGGTTTTGGTGCGAACGATCCCCTTCCGCCCGACGCGCGGTGCCATGCTACAGCCCTCCCCTCAAGCAGGATGGCACGAAGCCGTGTCGCGCGCCCTTCTCCCGCGTGGCGGGAGAAGGTGGCAGGCGGAGCCTGACGGATGAGGGCGCCGGGCGCTGGCCTCGCGCTCCGCGGCAGCGTGTCGCCCGATCCTGCACCGCCCTCATCCGACCCGCTGTCGCGGGCCACCTTCTCCCGCTGCGCAGGAGAAGGGGTCGCCGTGCCTGACGCTTGTCTCCGCGCGCCCTTCTCCCGCACGGCGGGAGAAGGTGGCAGGCGCAGCCTGACGGATGAGGGCGCCGGGCGTTGGCCTCGCCGCGGCCGCCGGCATCGGGTCTCCTTCGGGACCGCCCTCATCCGACCGGCTCCGCCAGCCACCTTCTCCCGCTGCGCAGGAGAAGGGGTCGCGCGACGCGCAGGCCGGCGACGGCGGAGCGATCCATGGAGGGAACGGCCGACCCGAACCCATCCGGATTTTTCTGTCAATAACGACGCCGAAGGCGTCGCCGGCTCCGCCGGTCGCAGATCATTGACAGAAAAATCTGGATGGGTTGCCCTGCCAGCCGTGCCTTCCATGACGCACCCTGCGCGGGCCGCGCCGTCTGGCACAGAGGGAGCGGGGCTGCCGGAGCCAATTAGATGACATTTCGCCCCATCCCCTCGTCAGCACAGCGGTCCTCCGTAAGGAGGGTCGATGTCCGATTGCGGGCGGAATTCCCTCACTTGAGAACGAGGATATTCGAGCTGAACGAATTTACACACGTCATCTATGTGCCACGGAGTCATCTTTGACGCGCTGCAATACGCGGACGAATTTGCGAATAAGTTTCGGCCGATTACCGTGCAAGTCAGCATATCTAACGAAATTCCTTCTGCTGGCTTAGAAATACCAAGCATTGGTGATGATGATATTGCGAGCAATCTTGAGGGATTTCATCTTAGCCGATCCGATATGGAGGTTTGCATAGCCGGGCTATTTCCTAACGCTCCACCAATTAATTTCTGTGACAACATCGGCCCTCGCAATTTTGAAATCGGTTTTGAAACGGAACTTTCCAAAGACTTAGCAGAAGGCATTCAGGCATTTGTCGAGCCTCATCTAAGAGGTCTTTCAGTTGCGATCACTATCAGACGACCTGAGCCAAAAGTAGAAATGTCGAAACAGGTAAGGTCGATGACCGCAAATGACTTCAAACCGTTCCGGCAACGCCTTGGAGTTCCTCAATTCGTCAAAGAGGAAGAGGAGTGGTGGTTCGGCAATTTAGATCGCATTGCGCGCGGATACGTTACACCCCGTTCCTTTTCTATTACAGAAGATGCCGGGATGGCGTGCTACATCCATGGAACAGCATTTCCGCAAATAGACTTGCGGCAAGCACTTCTAGCCTTCGATACAATATACTTAGAACCTCCTTTATGCGAAGACGAAAATTTGAGCGGTCTACCGTCGTTTTGGACAAGTCAGTCAATCAATCGCGACGACCTTCTAAGATTAATTGAAAAAGATCGAGTTCGCCTAATACATTCACAGCCAGAAGAGCGCGGCGATCTCGGATTACTGCGCGAAGCTCGTGAAGCAAACCCTAAAGGGGTTATCGGTCGCCGCATGACTGCGGCTTTGATGTTTTCCGATATCGTCGAAACCGCCAACGAGTATCGCCTTTCGCAAGATGACTTAGAAAGTGACGTACTAGAATTAATCAAAAGACTAGCAGATATACATAAGGCGCCCTTGGGCGAAGTAGCAAGATCCGTCCTTTGCCCTAACTATATGCGCAGGCTGGCAGTAGAAAACCTCACACGACAAGGAACTATGGGATCCACGTCTTTTGATCAAGGAAGATTGTTTGGAGAGGTCATACAGCGCGTAAGAGGCAAGGAAGTACTGATCGAGTCATATATGTTTGGACAGTGCATTCAGACCGCTCATACACTGAATGCCACTTATATTCCTCACACTCCCCATGACAGCTACGTAGAGTCTTGGATCAATCCAATGGCACTCATGGGCGACCGTCTGAATTTTTACCGCTCTATGAGTACGCGCTTGACCGCAGCATGGGCCACTAATCAACGTGGGATAGAGAGCCGTCGGATCGTCTTGCCTCCCATCCCGCTCTTTGACTTCGATCGTTCGGCGCCGATCGACGATATACTCTTGTTTACATCCAGACCTTCCATTCGCAGAAAAGGTCGCTCTCTGGTAGCCCGCGTCTCAGAACTTCCAGAAGAAGAGCGCGCTTCGGAGATGTCACGTTTGCAGAAGAAGCTGTATGAGCTTGGCGTTAAGAACGAGCGCAGGGAGATGTCCACGAGCTTTTTGGACGCAAGCTTGACGTTAGCGGATTACGCTGCAAGCACCGCCTTGTTTCCATTCACTGCCGGCTGGACAATGCTGAAAGCTATGATTCATGCGGCCCGGAGATCACCGTCATTGGATCGCTTCTTGGACTCGCTTGAAGCAGACTTGTCGCGCCCAGGAAATGATGATCTTCATTTCCTATCAAAAATCTCTCGTGTTGCGAAGATCAAGCAGTGATATAGTTGAAATTCAAAATTCACCGCCCCTTCTTCCCCCTAAACGCCCGGCTCCCACCCTTCCCCGCCACACTCCGCCCCGCCCGCGGCCCGGCCTCGCCGCCCCCGAAATTGTGCGGACCCATCTCCGAATCCGTCGGCTTGTGCGGCCGGTTCGCCGGCACGTTCGCCGCCGCCCCGTATTTCTTCGGCCCGGCATAGGTTCCGCCTTCCGCCGCCACGTCGCGCTGCGAGGCCATCGGGTCGTTGCCGATCGCCAGCTCCACGGCCTGCAGGCGCTTGACCTCGTCGCGGAGACGCGCGGCTTCCTCGAACTCCAGGTTCGCCGCCGCCTCGCGCATGCGCTTCTCGAGGTCGGCGAGGGTGGCCTTGAAGTTGTGGCCGATGCCGGGCGCGCCCAAGCCTAGTCCATTTTGGATCAGGCCGGCGTCGACCGTGACGTGGTCCTGCTCGTAGACGCTGCCCAAAATGTCCTGGATGCCGCGCTTGATGGTCATCGGCGTGATGCCGTGTTCGAGATTGTAGGCTTCCTGCTTCTCGCGGCGCCGCGCCGTCTCGGCCATGGCGCGCTGCATCGAGCCGGTCTCGTGGTCGGCGTAGAGGATGACCTTGCCGTCGACGTTGCGGGCGGCGCGGCCGATGGTCTGGACCAGCGAGGTCTCGCTGCGCAAAAAGCCTTCCTTGTCGGCGTCGAGGATGGCGACGAGCCCGCATTCGGGAATGTCCAAGCCCTCGCGCAGCAGGTTGATGCCGATCAGCGCGTCGAAGGCGCCGAGGCGCAGGTCGCGGATGATCTCGATGCGCTCGATCGTGTCGATGTCGCTGTGCATGTAGCGCACGCGCACGCCGGCCTCGTGGAGATATTCGGTGAGATCCTCGGCCATGCGCTTGGTGAGCACGGTGACGAGGCTGCGGTAGCCGGCGAGGCTGGTGGCGCGGACCTCGTCGAGCAGGTCGTCGACCTGGCTGCGCGCCGGGCGCACCTCGACCGGCGGGTCGATGAGGCCGGTGGGGCGGATGACCTGCTCGACGAACACGCCGCCGGTCTTGTCCATCTCCCACGAGCCGGGCGTGGCGGAGACGTGCACCGTCTGCGGGCGCATGGCCTCCCATTCCTCGAAGCGCAGCGGGCGGTTGTCGAGGCAGGACGGCAGGCGGAAACCGTATTCCGCCAGCGTCGCCTTGCGCCGGAAGTCGCCGCGATACATGCCGCCGATCTGCGGCACGGTGACGTGGGATTCGTCGGCGAAGACCAGCGAATTGTCGGGCAGGTACTCGAACAGCGTCGGCGGCGGTTCGCCCGGCTTGCGCCCGGTGAGGTAGCGCGAATAGTTCTCGATGCCGGCGCAGGACCCGGTGGCCTCCAGCATCTCCAGATCGAACATCGTGCGCTGCTCCAGGCGCTGCGCCTCCAGCAGGCGGCCGGCATTGTAGAGCGCGTCGAGCCGCTGCTTCAGCTCGCCCTTGATGCCCTTGATCGATTGCAGCAGGGTCGGGCGCGGCGTGACGTAATGCGAGTTGGCGTAAAGCTTGACGAACTCGAGGTCCTGGCTGTTCTTGCCGGTGAGCGGGTCGAACTCGGTGATGCTCTCGACCTCGTCGCCGAAGAACGACAGGCGCCAGGCGCGGTCCTCGTAATGGGCGGGGAAGACGTCGACGGTGTCGCCTTTCACGCGGAACACGCCGCGGGAAAAATCGCCAGCGGAGCGCTTGTATTGCAGCGCCACGAGGTCGGCGATGAGCTGGCGCTGGCTGATGGTCTCGCCGCGCGTCACGGTGAAGGTCATCGCCGTGTAGGTCTCGACCGAGCCGATGCCGTAGATGCAGGACAC